>JBAOIB010000005.1:0-377825 GCA_037045195.1 Chitinophagaceae bacterium | reverse complement strand
GATTGCCCTGGAACCGCAGCCGGAACCCCAGCACGAGGCAGGCGGTCAGCGTCGCGATATCGTCCTCGTCCACCTCGGGCAGCAAAATGCGAATCGCCTCGGAGCGCAGTTCGCGGTACAGGTAGAACGCTTCCCACTGGTACGCATCACCCGGCCGGCCCTCGCTTTGCATTTTTTCGGTCTTGCGCCGTCCGGAACAACTGCGCCGATGCCTGAGCCGGCTGCGATCGCCGTCGCCGTCGGCCGTCACCCCGCAATGGACGCATGCCAGAAAGCCGGTATCCGAAACCTGCTGATCGACGCCGAACGGCAGGCTGCCGGGGCTTTCGGCAAAGCCGGTATTGACCTGCCGCAGGGCCAGCGCCGCCCGGTATTCGATGCCGAAGGGCTCGGACTCGTCCGCCACTGCGCCACTCGGCGCGTCGAGGGTGGTGTCGAAGCTGTTGACGAGGCGATAGAAGCGCTGTTCCCGTTCGTCGGCCCGGTCGCCGGACAGGCTCTCGTAATGTTCCATATAGGAGATCGCCTGGGACCGGGCGAACTCGAGAAACCGCTTGTGCTGGCTCCGATCCCGTTGCGAGCGCGCGTCCGCAGCATAGCCGCATTGCGGGCAGGCCGGGGAAGCATCGGGCCGGTTGAGTTCATCGGTGCGCCGGAGATGGCCACATTCGCCGCAGATCGCCCACTGCTCCAGCAGGGGCTGGGCCGGTGTGCCGAGCGCTAGCTGCTGGATTTCAAACACATGGCTGTGGGTGTAGAAGCGATTGCGAGGGGCCAGTTCCCGCAACGCCGAACCCGCGCCTCGGACCAGGTCATAGGCCTGCAATTCGCCGTCATTTTCCTGACCCGGACCGGGGCGGCGACGATGGTCGTTGTAAAGCACGCCATTGAAATGCACGCCCCGCTCGGGAAAGGCGTAGTTCGGCAGCAGGCCGTATTCGATCAGAATTTCCAGCACTGCGGTGCGATCCAGTTGGGTCTGCCTCACACGCAGAATCCGGTTTTCCTGTTCGATTTCCCGCAGACTTTCCCCGTCGTCGTTGCTTTCCGCTTCCTTCTTCTGGTCGGCGAGCCGTTTTCGGGCATTGATGATCGCTTGGCGCTGGCGGTCGAAATCCCGGGCGGCGTGGTGAATGCGCTCCCGCAGCGCTTCGGCGCGGCTTTCCCGCAGAAACCGTTCCCGGGTGTCCTCGCGCACGTCGGCGCTGAACCGGGCCAGGAACGCGCCCTGGAGCGCGGCTTCCCGCTGGGTCACCCAGGCCAGGAGCGATGACAGCGGTCCCTGGCCGCCGTCCAGATCCTCGACCAGTTGCCGGCCGGTGGCGGGCAGCGCCTGGATGACGTCTTCCCTGACCGCGCTGTCGAAACAGAACGCCAGATACTGGCGCACCAGCACCGCGCTGGCGTCCAGCCAACAGCCCGGCGGTTCGATTTGGCCGGCCAGCATTTCTCCCGGGCGGCCGAAGAAGAACAGATCGTGAGGTCGCTGATTGATCACCGCCAGCACCAGCGCCGTGCCGGTGCTGCGTCCGGCGCGGCCGATCCGTTGCAGGTAACTGGCGGTGGTGGGGGGGATCGAACACAGCAGGGTGCTGGACAGGTCGCCGATATCGATGCCCATTTCCAGTGTCGAGGTGGCGGTCAGCACGTTCGGATCATCGGCATGGCCGCCGTGATTGAACTGATACTCGAGCGCTTCCCGTTCCTCGGTGGTCAGTAGGCCGGTATGCTCCTGCGCGAACACGCGGCGTAAAGCGCCTTTGCGATAGCGCTGCTGATAATAGATTTGCCGGTCGCTGGCGCCGATCCGCCGGTAGTGACCTCGCTCGCCCTGGTAGGCGAGGGTGGGCGCGCCGTCCCAGTCGGCGGCCTCATGCCAGGGGCGATACAGCCGCTGGCCGTTGTCGTCGCACGCATACTGCACGCCGTCGGCCCACAGGCGTGCACCGTCGGCGGACAGGGCGATCAGGCGCTGATGGCCGTCGCGCTGCACCTCCCGCAGCAGGCCCGATTCGCAACCCGCCTCCAGAAAGGCCCGAATCAGGTCCAGGATCGAGGTTTCCGGAGTATGGGTCAGCGCCAGCGCGCGCCGCGCCCAGACGATCTGCCAGGGGGACATCTGGCCCGGCCGGGAGGGGGCCAGCAGGTGATCGTGATCCCGGTGCGGCGCCAGGGCCATCAGCCGAGGCCGGTAACGTCCGGCGGGCGGGAACAGTTCCCGGCCAGGAACCACCTTGCCAAAGGGATATTTGCCCCAGTAACGCTGGCGGGCGTAGCTGTCGAGATAGGGATGATAGAGGCCTCCGCGTTCGCGCTGGCGGTGCAGGATGCCGAGCATCCAGCGGCGGAGCCGTCCGGCGCCGGCCGCACTGTCCCCCGCCACGAGCGACGGATCGATGGCCGGCAACCGCCGGCGCACGAGGGCCACCGTGGCCTCGATGACGGCCTCATCCCAGCCCAGGGTCGCGCTGGCATTACCTTCCAGGGTCCGGCCATGGGTCAGCATCAGGCTGAATTCGCTGCACGCTTCCCAGGCGAGCCGCTGTTCGATGGCGGCGCGCAACCGGTCTTCCGGCGGCGTGTTCGGCGGTTGTTCGCGGTAGGCGAGATAGGGTGGGTATTCGCGCAGATCGGGCGGCAGCAGGGTCGAAATCGTTTCCCGGAGGCTGCCCGGGCGGCCCGGAACCGGTTCGCTCCAGTAGTCCAGCAGGCGCGCGCCGAGGGTGGCGAGCGGAAGTCCGTCGGCTCCGGCCTCATCGATAACCCGTTGCAAGGCCGTGCGCAGGGTGAAATGAAAGGTGCGGGCCGAGAAGAAACTGGCGCGATGGCTGGCGTCCTGGACGCTGTCGGTAAAGGCCAGCAGTTTGGGATCGTGGTTCAGCACCGACCCGAACAGTTCATCGATGGCGACGCTGCCCAGCGTGGCGGCCTGGGCGCCGATGAACATCAGGGAATCGTCGCTGCGGCAGTGGGGGCACTTGACCGCGCCCACCGTCTGCCCGGCGGCATGGGTGCGGGTGTCCCGGTTCATCCGGACTCGGAAGGTCGGGCTTCCGGTCAGCGGACAGGGTCCCGGTCCCAGGCGCAGGACCAGACTGTCTTTGGACAAATGCCATTCCGCGATCTCCAGCGCGCCTTGGGCGGGCGCCGCGTCATCGTCGGGATACCAGGGACTGAGGGCGACCATCCACTTCGACATGGGCCGTTCGAATCCCCAGCCCTGATAAATCCGGGCGACGTCGGCGATCAACTGAAAACCCTGGACACCGCGCGCCTGAATCGGATTCTCGGAATCGGGATCGACCATGGCCACCCAGACCGACTCGCCGCATTCGGTGCAGTGGGCGACCGGCAGGATGCGCTGATCGGGGCGCTGCTCATCCAGCCAGCCGAAGACCGGCTGGTCGCTGACCAAGCGGCCCAGGCGGCGCAGCTCCCGGATCCACAACTGCACTTGGGTCGGGGTCAGGGGCCGGGGTGGCAACAGTTCCGCCCTCTCACCCTCGCCCTCCCCCGCGAGGGGGGAGGAAGCCTTGCGGCGGGATTCCCGGGCCTGGGCGACCAGGGCGAAGAATGCCGACAACACCTCGCTACGCGCGCCAAACTCCGGAACGGCGCGCAGGGAGGGATCGGCGGCGGTCACTTGGGCGACCAGTTCGGACCAGGTCTGGGGACCGTCCCGGGTGGCTTCCAGCAGGCTGGCGAACAGCGGTTGCGACCGGATCCACTGGCCCAGGGCCAGCGTCCAGCGCGTTTCCGGGGTGTCATCACCCGGCGGCAACCGGCCGGGGAACAGCGTCGTCCCGTCGTCGGTCGGAAAGGCGGGCGCGCCGAACCGGGGAGCGATCCGGCGGGCGAATTCCGGGGCGGTTTCGCCCTCGCGCGCCCGGCAGTCGCCGGGAGCCGGGACCGGAGTGAAATCGGCCAGCGGCGCCCGCAGGATTTCCTCGACGGTGAGCCGGTCTTCGCCGATGACGCACTCCGGCTGGAGCGGTTCCTCGAACAGCCGCCCGGCGAAGTCGGCCAGGCGCGCCAGCGGATCCTGGGTGGTTTCGTCGTCCCCGGCGGCGATCGTGGCGCTGGTCCCGATGCAGCACAACTCCCCTTGGGCGATATCCAGCCGTTCCTTGAGCCGGCGGATGAGGCAGGCGACATCCGCCCCCTGCGCCCCGTCATAGGTGTGCAGCTCGTCGAGCACCAGATAGCGCAGCGTGCCCTTCTGGTTGAACCGCCAGATGGCCTTGTCCTTGGGCCGCATCAGCAGGAAGTCCAGCATCTTGTAGTTGGTCAGCAGAATGTCGGGGGGCTGGTCCTGCAACATTTGCTGGTCGGTGATCGCCCGATAGACCTTCTCCACCTCGCCGTCCAGCTCGATGGTCATCTCGCTGACGGCGCCTTCACGGACCCGGTTGGGGTTGGCGGGATCGAAGCGGCCGGTGTAGAGGCCGACGCGGATGCGCGGCTTCCGTCCGGGTCCGGTTCCCCAGCACAGGGCCGGGGTCCGGAAGATTTCCTCGGCAAAGCGCCCGGCCTGATCGGCGGCCAGCGCGTTCATCGGATAGAGGATGATCGCCTTGATGCCTTTCCGGCCCGCGCGGTGTTCGCGATGGCAGTGATCGAGGATCGGAACCTGAAAACACTCGGTTTTACCGGAGCCGGTCCCCGTCGTGACTAGGGTCGATGCTGGGGACTGCTCTTTGGAGGTGAGTCGCCGCCAGGCCAGCCATTGATGGCGGAACGGGTGAAAGGGCACCGGCAGGTCGAAGAACCGGGTTCCGCGATCCGCGGCCGGGCGGAAGGGCCGGCGAATCTGTACCCACGGCCCCTTGAACAGGCCATTTTCTGGGTCATTGATGAAGCGCCGCAGGGCTTCTTCGTCGTCGCGCCGGCGAAAATTAAACGTGGCTTCCAGATAGTGGATAACCTGCTGGCGAATGTCCTGAGCGAGGGTGGCGGGGAGCATGGTTCGGCTCAATATGGATTCTGGCTTGGTCTACTCAGCCTGTTCGTCAACACCTGCATCCGCGTCCGCCCACTCCAGTCCCAAATCGCTGACCAATCGCTGCTCCTCGGCCTTCAACAGTTCGCGCCGCGCGGCGAGAAGATCCGGGATCGAACCCTGATCGTCGCTCGGCACGCCGATCCGGGTCAGCAACTGATTATCCGAGTCAGAAGAATTTCCTGAGGCCCTGCGCTGGAGGGCATTCCGATAGTCAGCGATGGATGCTTGATCGTCAACGACGGCTAAATGCCACCAGGTCGAACGCCTCCCACTGGCTTGCAACAAACCCAGCGACGACCCGCCGGCGGCCAGGGCTCGGTGCGCGGGTCCCTCTAAATCACCACGATCCTGGTCTTGGTAGCGCGCCATCAGCAAGGCCGAGGCCTTGGCGCGGGCGGCCCGGAAATCGAACCGAGTGAGCGCACGGACCTTCCTGGTCACATCCCGCTCCATCGCGAGCCAGTCTCCACCCTGGATCATGTTGGCTAGGGCGGCGCTGCTGCGGTCATAAATCGCCGAATTGACGCCGGCGAAAACCTCTCCATAGGTGGTCAACCATAACCAGCGCCGCACTGCCGCCAACGTCTCTGGTTCGGACAGGTCGCTGCCGTCAGAACCAAATCTGATCGCCAAGATAATGAGCTGCCAGGAGTAAGGCAGGGCTTCGGGTCCGTGGATGCCACAAGCCCGGCGGATCGCTTCGGCTGCCCTGGCTACAGCATTGAATGCCTCGTGTATCAGATGGTTATTTTCACGTAATTGATCGGCCAGCTTGTCCACCTCAAACTTGGCCGGATGCTGTCCGGCCAGGGCGGCGCACACCCGAAGGATGTGGGAGTCGGGCACATCCTGCCACCCCAAGGGTTCTAATAACTCGCTGTTATATTTTTCGAAGAGTTCCTGGGGATCGAATCCGTCCTGGTAAGCCAGTGCGGCGACCATGTTGAAGTCGCTCATCGGGACGCCGCTGGAATTGATCCGTTTGAAGCTTTCTGTCGCGTCTTCAAGCGAATCCGCAACCAGCACCGCGACCGGAATGCTGTATTCGCGCAGCCGATCCCGGAGTGCGTCAGCCTCGGTGATTTGGGTATCGCTCAGAGGCGGCTGTTGTTCCCGGAGCCATCGGTTCAGCGCCTTGCGATCGAGGGCCGTACTCAAGGGAAGCTGGCTCGACGTCGGTTGCTGATCCTTCTTGAGCAGGATGAACCGGTCGCGGCTCTTGGCATTTTCCTTGATCGGTTGCAAGTCGAAGACCCAAACCTCCTCACCGGCGGATCCCGTAAAGTCTCTGGGCGCGCGCTCGATCTCCCGGAGTTGCAGGTCGGAGATCAGCCCTGGCCCGAGAATCTGCACCAGGGTCGACAGTCGCTGATGGCCATCGAGCAACAACCGCTGACCTTCGCTGGAAACGGTCTTCCGCACCCGAAATCCGCCAACGACGTCCAGAGTCTTGATCGGCATCCGGGTAGACCAGAGCAGGATGGTTCCAATCGGAAACCCACGGTAGAGGCTGTCGAGCAGGTCGCCACGCCGCTCCGCCGTCCAGGTCGTCTCGGTGCCGGGCCGCTGAAACCGGGGTATTCGGATGTCGCCGGTCAGCACCTCGCCGACGATTTGGTACAAGGGCTGGATGTAGGGTTGTCGCTCGTAAAACGGCACGCTGCACCTCGGCTTACATCGCGGATGCGATCCGCTCGGCCAAATTCGTCATTTCGGGCCAAGCGCCATCTTCCTCAAACCAGTTGTCCGGCCAGCTTGAGGCGGATGGGGCTGCGGTTGCAAATGCGTTCTTGAATGCTTTGAGATAATTTTCCAAATTCTCGAAATGCTTCTCTTTGCCCATCGCTGCGTAATCTATTACAGGCAATGATGGAGTAGTGAATGCCACGGGTAAAATAATTAAGCAATAAATAATTGACTTTCAAGAAAGAAAATTATAACATTATACTATGAAAAAAATATTCTTATTGATTCTCTCTGCATCTTTATGCAGCAATCTTTTGGCTCAATATATCCAGTTGCCAGATAATGATAAGAAAATACTGTTAAAGAATTTTCAAACGGTGCTTCAAAATATACCGGGCAAATTTGAAAAACTAAAAACCGGCGATGAAGATTGGGATATAACAAACAGGATTAGCTGGTATAAATCCAACCTGCAACTTTTGCCCGGCCAGGCAGATAAAAACAAAAACCAGCTGATGTACGGCACCTATAACAGCAAACCTGTTATTGCATTTATTGAAGAAGTGCCTGTTGATGTTAATGCCATAGTGGATATACTAATGCCTGTATTAAAAGCAAAAGGCATGGTAGAGGTAAATACAAAATATGTTATGGACGATCCGTCAGCCCGTAGTTTCAGAAGCAAAGATGCCGTATTACAGATTAACACTAACGCCCCAAAAACCGGCTGAATTATTAATATCGGCAAATTTCCTTACTACTATGAAAGTGATGTAAAGCCGATAACATTTAAACCTGCAAAAAAAGAACCCACTAAAATTGTTACAAAGCCGGAAGTTATTGTACAAAAACCTACTGACGAATTTTGTATCGGGTTGAAAAAAATAATTAAAGAAAGTGGAAATGCATTTAAGGATGTTCGTTCAAATAAAGAGGAAGACGAAGAAATGAACGGAACCTTTTTTTACGATACGAAACTTCCCAAACTTGGATTTGAATACATAAGAATTGTTGAGGAGAAGGCGATGCAAAACGAAAAAGGGATAAAGACTATTTATAGTTGCCTGCTTTCAAACGATATAAATAGTAAAACTGAAGCAGAAAATAAATACAAACAATTGATCAATGCTGTTACCGGATGTGTCGTAAAAACCAGCGAAGCAAAAAAATCGGGAAACAATCTGCAATGGTATTCCATAAATATGGATGAAAATGGACAACGGAAAGAAATTAAGATTATGCTTAGGCATTACAGCACAACAAGTTCACTATCACTTGAAGTTTATTATTTTAGTAAAGAAGAGCAAGAGTGATGAATCTGAATTTGGGGCATTATTGAAAAAATCAAAAACCATTTACCATTAATACTTATTTTATCATCAATGCAGGTTATAGCTTTTTGCAATTGGACATTTAAAAACTTATGCCTATATTGGTTTAAAAGATATGACTTCTGATGGAAGGCAAGACGGCACCACCAGGAAAATGCTTAGTTGGACAATTTCCTATGCCATTCCAATTGGAAGTAATACTTTTTAAAAGAAAAAATAATCGCTCCAAATTATTTAGGTGAATATGAAGAATTTACTTGCATTTTTAAGTTGCTTATTATTATCCGCAATGCTTTTTGCACAGATTCCTCCGGATGATGATGGCGATGGAGTACCCAATAGCGAAGATTTATGCCCAACAACTAAAGGCACTAAAGCCAATAGAGGTTGCCCGGAAGAGAACAAGAAAATTACAACGCCGGTTAATGTTGTAGCACAGCAAACTACGGTCAAAGGCTACCAGTCCGAATTGGACAAACTAAATCAGTACCTGCAATCATTTAATGATGGTTATTATGGAACTTTTAGTGTTGAAAAGGATTCGGTGTATAACCGATTAAAAGGTGGTGAGTATTGGTACCGCTTCAAAGCAGCAGATATTTACGGGGCAGAAGTAGATGCGTATAACAAATGTGTGTCTATTAAGTGTGCTGAAGCAACCATTCATTGTATTATGCCAAGCTATGGCAGTAACGATGGCGGCGACAGGCTGAATGCATATATTGACAAAGGCAGACGACCCTTTAACTACTCGGTGATGGCCAACCTGATGAACCGGTTTTTATTTGCCCTGAAAAAACAATCCATACCAGCAGCCCTTGTTTATGATGAAACCATTTACCTCAAAACTACAACTGCTGAAGAAGATGCTATAAAAAATGCAAAAAATCCGCTGGATAAAGCTCGTAGCAGAATTTAACCTGGCATTTAAAGACTATCCTTACGGAAATGATGAATACATCAATAAAATAGTTTTAAGCGAAAAGAGAAATGTAGTAACAATAGAGTTTTTGAAACGAAGACCACAACTCATACTGGACAGGATAGGCAATATGTCTTTTGAAAACTTTGGAAAAAAAGATCCTTCCATAAAATTCGTATCCAATAAAACAGGTTACTGTTATTGTTACGAGGCTTTTGATTGCAGCGAAAGCTATTACTTTACTGAATTACGACAGGAAGGTGCTGAAAAATTTTACCTGCTTTTTGGAAAAATAATTGATGCGTGGAAAGCGGAAAACAATATAAAACCCGACGGTTTAACCTTTGCTGAAAAGTTTGCCAAAATGAAATCTCCGGATTTTTTATGGGAAATAAGAGAAGGAAAAACCATACAAGTATCCGGAATTACAAAAAATGAAGCCGAGTATAAAAAATTGAAAAACCAGGATGGAGCTATTGTTCAGTCGGGGGGACTAAAAGTAAACAGCGATTTGGAAACTTATTCAGGTTCCATAAAAACTACAGATAACAAAACTTATTATGTAAAGGTTATTAAGGCGGTGCCACAAACACCAGCCCTCGTAAGCAGGAATATTGGTGTGCAATCGCTGGGGAATGGTTTTTTTGAATTTAAAGACGCTTCTATTTATAATGATGATTTATTCACACTAAAAAAGAAAGTGTACCATACCAATATTTCTGATAACAGGATTGAAGAAATTGATTTTGAAACAGGGATGGCAAAAGCTGTTTTTCAGCAGGATATGAGTGAAAAGATAGTAACTGCAGCAGCTACTGATAATTATATTTATTTCGCCACTACCAATAAAGAGCTTTTTTCACTCTACCGTTTTGATCCTTCTGCAAATGAAATAAAAGGATTGATAAACATACAGACTGCTGAGTTGAAATACATTGAGAACTCCAGTACCGGAGAAAAATTTGCTATCACCATTAAAGGCTTTGCAAACAGGGTCCAGATATATCATTCTGTAAGTAAAACAAATCTTACTTCGGGATTCAGCTCTACCAAAGTAAAATATTATACCATTTTTGATAAAGATCCTACTGTCAGATTAATTAATTCCCGTCAAGTAATGAGCCCGGATTTTACGAAATTTCCATTTAGTTATACTGGTTCAGTTTCCTCAGCCGGGTTTAATAGCGAAAGAGTTTTGCTGAATCTTTACAAAGACAATGACGGGAAGTATCAAAAACTCGGTACAGGTGTGTACAACTCCAATAAATCTGCTTATGATAGTTTAAAAACATATCCTCTTACACCTGAAACAATGATAGTGGATGAAATATTTGAAGCAAATGGAGACGCATTTGCAATTGTAAGTTTTTGGGACGACCCTGCTTCTAAAATAAAAAGACGCCGATTTTTTAGGCTGAAAGAAAATGGTCAGCTTACTGCTATCGGCAACCTTGGCAAAGGAGCGGATGATGATTATTTAGGATATTTTATTTCAGGGGATGAACTGTACATTAAATCATTTTCATCATTGTACCGGTATACATTATCACTGGGCTTTTTAAAAGAAATATTAACTTATGATTCTAATACAGTCATCCGCACAGATTTTTACCCCACACATAATGGCCTCTTTATTTTTGAAAAATTTACATTGAATCCTACAGGGGACATAGAAAAGATGCTATTTGACTGGAAAACAGGTAAAGCCGTTCCACTTACAAATGTGCTCAATGCAAATCCTGATATAAAAGCTGCAGAAAATGCATATGATATATGGGTGAACTCAGGCAAGTATAATTATGTTTTGAAAAAAACAAACGACAAAAGGGCTTTATACAAACTGGACTTTGCCAACAATAAGGCAGAACAACAATTATTGCCGGATATGAATAACTTTAAGTTCAAAGAGATATACGATTATAAACTTTTTGTTGTTGGAAATTACATCCGGCTAAAAGCGAAATATAGCCTGAATAACACAACTGAAGAGAAGTATTTGGTGTATTGATGTGAATAGTATTCTTCTTTTAGGAGACATTAATCTTAATAAAAAAAGAGAATAGAATTTTAAAGAATTGATCTCCCGGTTTAAAATCAATCATTTTATCAAGGTCCAATATTTTTTCAGCATTAATTCTTCCGAAGTATAAAGTAGTATCTGTTTTTTCACGGCTCAGAATATTGATGAGAGTGAACCGTTCCATGTATTTATTTTCCCAGTGGATCAAAAATGTATTTAAAAGTAAGAGCAGATGGAATTGAGTATATCGGAGTTCAGAATTTGAAAGATGATAACGCTGGTTCAATACCCGTAAGATATAGTAAAAAAGAAGACTTTGTTTATTTAAAAGCCGAAGAAAAGGAGCTCATTGAAAAAGCGCTCAGTATGCAAAAAGAAGCCATTGCAAAAATGAAAAAGGGGCAAGCAGACTATAATAAAGCCCTTGAGAATGTCGCTGAATTTTTTAAATAAAGCCGACGTGGTTGGCAAATAACGACTTATTACCGATGTGCTGTTGTAAGTGTCGGGAAAAGATATATTGCTGAACTGTTGAACAAATGTTGATAGATATTCGTCAGCCGGTGTGCAGGTTGTTTTGGCATTTTTTACTCTTTGCATGGTTGGCTATTTGTTGTTTTTTTTTGACTTGTAGTGTGCTAAAAATAGCGTGGGGTCGGGTGGCATAGTCATGGATGTTTGAATATGTGCATGATGTTGAATAGGGTGACACATAACGTTGGCGGCTTGGCGATGGCAGGGCTTTATAAGGTCAAGCCCGGAACCGCAGCCGATTAGAATTACTAAAATTGAAATTATGAATAAAAAGTTGAACAAAAAACTTTCAGCCGGAACAAAAGCTGATAGCAGCACAAAAGACGAGGACTTATTGTCAAGCCCTGCTAACGCCAAACCGAATGTTGTAGGTAGCCAAAGTCGTGTCGTCAGTTTAAAAAAAAATGTCAAATATTTGGTTAAGTCCAGAATATATGAATAAAAGAAAGCAGTCCTACGAAACGATTGCTAAAATGTGGGTTCGGGATAATTCATCACTTTAGCAATAAGTCGCAGTGTGTCCTGCATAGTGTTTCTATATTCTAAAAGTTCTTTGTATAAATGTTCAATGGTATATTCTGTCATTTCAAACAGGAAGTTTTTTCTTAGTTTATGAAATGTCAGTTTAGTTGTGTCGTTTGGCGAAATGTGGTTATCAATTTTGTCGTGGGCAAATTTGTTGCGAACTTGTCTTAGTATGTCAATGCTTACAAAATTGCCTTTATGCTGTTTATATGCTTTTGGGTGATACTTGGCTAATCCTTTCTGACAAACGCCCAGTCGTTCAAACATTGTCAAATCAGCAACGTCTTTCCCTTTGCCCTTCTTGTCTTTGTAAAATGTTTTAATTTCTTTCGGATTTGATTTAAAACATTCGTGAATAAGCATGACCAAGGTGAAGTCCAAGTCAACCGTGATTGACAAGTAAAATCCACGAAGTCTTATTTCGTCTGCGTGAGCAAGAATAGCCGGTGGAATATTTTTTGTGTCCATGTCTATAATTTAAAATGGGTAAATCAATATATAAATTTTCGTCCACCAAAAGCGAGTGTCAAACAGGTAGGGAAACTTACGGGTCAAGTCCTGCTGAATTGGAACGGGATGCTTAATATTGGTTACCTACAACACGTAAATTTATGCTATAAGACGTACCTATCAAAAAAATATCCCCTCTGAAAATCAACAAACTAAGAATATACTTTTTGTATTGTCGTTAGGACAATCCACCACATCCGCTTTCACCTGCTACCAGTCTATTGCCTCCTTTTTCCATAAATCATCAAAGGGGCTTACTATGTTTACTAACTGCTTTTTGCTTACATGCAGGTACCTCTCCGTTGTTCGTATATCAAAATGACCAAGCAGGTCTTTTATGTACCTTATATCTGTCCCCTTTTCCAGCAGGTGGGTGGCAAAGCTGTGTCGCAGGCTGTGTATGCCCACATCTTTCTTTATGCCTGCCTTATCCTTTGCATTCGAAAAAATCTGCTGTATTGTACGCACCGGGTAAGCCGTATTCGTCTGGTCAGATTCAAATAAGTATTCAGTTGGCCTTGGTTTGCTGCCTTTAATATAGTTCCTCAATATATCCAGTAGCACCGGGCTCAGGTTTACATACCTGTCTTTTTTCCCCTTGGCTCTGCTTATTAATATTTGCATCCGCTGGCTGTCTATATCTTTTAGCTTCAGCGTAGCCACTTCACTTACCCGCAGCCCGGAACTATAGGCAGTAAACAGCATGGCTTTATGCTTCTTGTTCATCAGGGCGTTAAAGAGCTTTGCAATCTCAGTTTCATTCAGTAATCGTGGTAACAATAATGGCTTCTTCGGCCTCGGTATCTCCCAAAAAAACTTCTCCTTCCCCAGCACCTGCTCATAATAAAACTTCATAGCATTAATCCGGCTATGCAATGTGTTTTCTTTTAGGTGCAACTTTTCATAGCAGTAAACTAAGTACCGTTTCAAGTGTGCCGGCGTCAGCTCATCAGCGGATATATCTTTCAGTACCTGTAGCAACTGCGACATTTCGTTGAGATAAGTCTTCATCGTACTGCGGCTATAGGCCTTTAGCTTCAACCGCTGCTCCATAGCGGGCAGCACATGTGCATTTACAAGGCTTATACCGGCCCCTTTGTACACTACTGTACGCTGGTTTATCCATTTGGCCGGTGTGGGATCATTTTTAGCAGGTAAAACCTTTGTGGCTTTGCTTTCTGCTTCCATGCCATTTTTTTTCTTTTCTAAAAGGTACTGGCGCAGTGCCGCATTATCAATTTCGGCTAGCCCCCTCATTGCAAAAGCTATCTTGTTGTAGGCCTCTTTGTCCAGCCGCAGGTACCAGCATTTATTCGTCTGGCTCCACCGGGCATTCGTATGCTTGCGCAGGGCGCCGTTTATCTTAGCTTGGTTTTCAAAATAAATACCAATGCATTCCTGCTCCCGGTGATACAGCGGCTTTACTATTATCTTTTCCATCCATTAAATATAAAGAACCCATTGCCAAACAAAAAAAAAGCGCCCCACCATTAGCGGAAAGTTTTGCCGCTTGGCGTAGAAGCAGATTTGTAGCGTCCCCATGGCTATCGGGATTCAATTGAAGAACTGCACTTTAACCTAATATAAAACTATCATTCGTAGCACTGCACCCGGCATTAAGCCAATCGGCTGTTAAATACTCGGCTATGATAGCCTCTTAGTTTGTTACACTTTCTTTCATATTTTGTTCTTACTTAAGTAACGAATTTTCGTCAACCTATTTTAGGTTAAGACAGAAGTCAGTTCTGAGATCGGTTATGAACAGGCTGTCAAGGAGTTTTTGTGTGAAACCGAATTTTTTGGGCATGAAAGCTATGGAGAACCCAAAACTTTTTGAATGTCATTTTTATTAAGCTCCGAAATTCAAAGTAAACAAGCTGTATATTTTGTAGTGTTATTTCCGCCTTCAATTTTCCTATTTCTAATTTCCCCCCGCTTTACTTTCCTCATAAGTCATCACTCTATAACCACTTTTTGGCAACTCAAATTTTGAGGGAGCTATGGGTTTATAATTAATGTCGGAAACGGTATAGGTTACTACTTTGTCTTTTCGTATGGATTCATATTGCATTGCAAGACCGGGCAAACTCCGGTTCATATATTCAAAATCCTTATTGATAGGTACAAGATCACGGGTAAAATAAACAGTAAATGTGGTACTGTCGTTTAACTTTCCAATGGCCTTCTGACAGTTGTACCCATAAATAGTTTTAAACTCATTCAAATAACTAAAACTGATATGTTCGTATTTTTTATTGCTTTCGGCCCATTCCTTTGGTGTAAATTTTATCATGTATTGCTGCTCACCATAGTTTTTCAACATGGTAACATTGCCGCTTTTACCATCAATCAAGGTTGCTTGTGTACCCAGCGAACTTTTCATTTCGGAGCGGCTGGAACTTCCTTTTAGATAAATAACACTGGTAGCGCCATCAAGCATATCAGCTGCTCTGGGGTTGCTGTCATTTGTATTAATAACGATGTCGTATGTAATGGTTGTTTCAGTTAGTTTTTTTTGCGAGAAAGAAAGCGTGGAAGCCCCTAACAGAAACGCTAATATGATATTAAATTTTTTCATTTCAATTAACGAAAAGATGACGATCCAAATTTACTGTTTAGTTGCAGGAGTCCATAGTTTCCTTTAAAAGCTTTTGCATTTTCAATGATCGTAATGCCCCAAAAATGAGATTGTTTATCAGCGTTTATTGCGCTGCTGCATATCTTTCATTTTTTTCTGCTGTTCCTGCATCTGCTCCATTCGTTCCTGCCATTTGGATTTTGTTTTTGGCTTTTTACGGTTCGCATCAATTTTTGCCAATATCTTATTGTGGTCAATTACATATCGTTGAATAAAGAATTGAAGACCCAGTGTTACTAAATTGGAAACTGTATAATACCATGTAAGACCTGCAGGCAATCTGTTGAAAAAGAACAAAAGAAAAACCGGGAAGATGTAGGGCATCCACTTCATTATTGGATTGCTTTGATCGGGAGCCATACTCATACTATACACCGATATAAGTAAACTGGTAATACATGCCGTTACATTAAATAAACTCAGGTGATTGCCAAGCAGTGAACTTATTACCGGAATATTTCCCCATTGTAACACTTTATCGGGTGCAGAAAGATCTGCAGCCCATAAAAAGCTTTCGCCTCTTAAATCCACACAGGCATTAAAGAAAGAATATAGTGCAAAGAAGATGGGGATTTGTAACACTGCTGGAATACAACCTCCAAGCGGATTTACACCAGCTTCCCGAAATAATTTCATCTGCGCCATACTCATAGCTTGTCTGTCTTCGCCAAATTTTGCTTTTAATGTTTCAATCTCTGGCCTCAACGCTTTCATTTTTGCTCCACTTAAATAACTGGAATAGGTGAGTGGCGAAATAAGAAGGCGGATTAAAAATGTCATCAGCGCAATTACTATTCCCAGCTGACCTATAAAACTTTTAAAGAAATTGAAGACCGGAAATACCAAATATTTATTGATGGGTCGCACAAATGAATAAAATCCCTGACCCAGGTTTACCAATTTATCAAACTTATAATCATATTTTCTTAGCGTATTATAGTCGGAAGGACCATAATAAATACTAAATGGTATAGACACCTCTTTACCAGCGGGTACTTGTACTTTTAGGTTGGCAGTGGCGGCTATTACTTCTTTTAACGAATCGGCAGGGCTATTCCATACAATTTTACTTCCTGATGAAAAATTATTTTTGGCTACCAATGCTCCCAGAAAAAATCTTTGTCTTACACCTATCCAGCTTACCGCATCATTAAACTCTTTACTGCTGCGTTTAAACATGGAGTGATAATCAAAACTGCCGTCTTTTACATAGCCAATCTGTGTATTTTCTCTTTCATAGCTCATGCTGCTTTCCTGTTGAGCTGCGGCATACTGCCAAATCATATTCATAGTGCCACCTGAAAGAATTTTTTCAGCTCCACCCATTTTTACGTTGAAATCAATCATGTAATCATCTTTCTTCATTATAAATTCATGTGTAATGTAGGTATTGCCACTATCCAATGCGAGTGTGAAAGAAATGGATTGATTGCCATTTGAATTGGTAACAGTATCTATTTTTGAGAAGAAAAGTTCGCTTGTAGAAGCGGTTCCCTGATTGGATGAAGAAACAGCATTAATCTGGTAACCCAATTTGTTAAATGAAGTAGCTCCCATTTTTACCCAATTGCTATCGGTACCGCGATAGTTCTTTAGCTCCACATCTTTAATACTTCCGCCCTTGTTACTAAATGTAACACGAATCAGACTATTTGATAATGATATCGTTTTTTCTTCTGTATCTCCTATTTGTTTAAAAAGCTGAGATTTATTAGCCAGTGCTACAGAATCGCTGATATGCTTTAACGAATCTTCAACCGGCTTACGCAATTTTGCAACTGAATCGATTATATGTTGTTCTTTTGCAAGTTCTTCCTGTTTTTGTTTACGAGTTGCTTTTTGATCTTTATTGATAATGGCAAAATACCCAATGAATAAGATGCCCAATAATACAAAACCCATGACGGTATTTCTGTCAAGTTTCATTCATCTGTTTTTAGGGGGGCAAAGATAGGGCAAAGAGGGTTGAAAGAAACAGGAATACGACAGACGGTAGCTATCTGCCGGTTAAGATTTTTGAGCTAAAATATTTAAGAAAACCAGCGTGTTAGAACACTCCGGTGTCAAAACAATTAAATCATTTCACTTTGCAGAAGCGGGTTTTTAATGTCCGATTTTTTATCGGCATAGGCTTTGGCTGCTTTTATAAAATGGACAAATATTGGTTGTGGATTTTCTACTGTACTCTTTAACTCCGGATGATATTGTACGCCAATAAAAAAAGGATGATTGGATAGTTCAATGATTTCAACTAAATCTGTTCCTGGGTTTCTTCCACTGGCTATCATTCCTGCTTTTTCAAATCTTTCTAAATATTGATTATTGAACTCCCAGCGGTGACGATGTCTTTCATTGATTGTTTTGCTGTTATAAATTGTAAAGGCCAGTGTAGCCTCTTTGATATCACAAGGGTAGGAGCCCAATCGCATTGTGCCACCTTTTGCTGTAATTTTTTTCTGCTCATCCATTAAGTCAATTACAGGTTCTTTAGTATCAGGGTCCATTTCAGTAGAGTGGGCTTCTTTTAGTCCTAAAACATTTCGGGCAAATTCTATGACAGCCATTTGCATTCCCAAACAAATACCAAAGAAGGGCAATCCTTTTTCTCTTGCATATTTAACTGCAACAATTTTTCCTTCTACACCACGATGCCCAAAACCGGGGGCCACCAATAAGCCATCCAAGCCGGAGAGTTTTTCTCCAACATTATCATCTGTAATAAACTCACTATGTACATTAATTACCTGCACCTGACATTCGTTGATGGCGCCTGCATGAATGAATGATTCCAAAATTGATTTATAGGCATCCTGCAGTTCTATGTATTTACCTATTAACCCAATGGTTACTTTGCTTTTAGGATATTTTAATTTGTCCAAAAAGCCTTTCCATTTTGTCAATTCAGGTTCTTCAGTTACCGGCAGGTTCATTTTTTTAAGACAGATGAGGTCTAGTTTTTCACGCATCATCAACAAGGGCACTTCGTAAATAGTGGATGCATCCAGTGCTTCAATTACGGCTTCTGTTTTTACATTACAAAAGAGCGCAATTTTTCTTCTTAGATCAGGAGTTAGTTGTTTTTCTGTTCTGCATACAATCACATCCGGGTGTACGCCTTCCTGGCTCAGCATCTTTACACTATGCTGTGTTGGCTTTGTTTTTAGTTCTTTGGCTGCTTTTAAATAGGGAATTAATGTCAGGTGTACAATGACAGTATCTTCATCTGGAAGCTCCCATTGCAATTGTCTGACTGCTTCTACAAAAGGCAAACTCTCAATATCGCCTACAGTACCGCCAATTTCAGTTATTACAACATCATATTCATTGCCCTTACCCAGCTGCAGCATTCTTCTTTTTATTTCATCAGTTATATGTGGCACTACCTGTACGGTTTTTCCCAGATAGGCGCCTTCTCTTTCTTTGTTGATAACGGTTTGGTAAATACGACCAGTGGTTACATTATTGGCTTGCGATGTAAATATGTTGAGAAATCGCTCATAATGTCCAAGGTCAAGATCGGTTTCTGCACCATCTTCAGTTACATAACACTCACCATGTTCATAAGGGTTCATGGTACCAGGATCGATATTAATGTACGGGTCAAATTTTTGAATTGTAACTTTTAAACCTCTTGCCTGAAGCAGTTTGGCAAGTGAGGCAGCTATAATTCCTTTGCCCAATGATGAAGTAACACCTCCCGTAACAAAAACATATTTAGCCATACAAAATGGTTATTTGTTTAAATCAATTTCAAAAAAAAATAATCTGTTGTAAAAATTCCAGTCGTATGACCAGCAGCGGAATTGAGCGAACTTTCTAAATTTAATTCCGGGAGGTCATGCAAAGCTAAAAGATAAAAATGGATAGAAAAAATTGAAATTCAGTTTGTGGAAAAAATGAAAATTATTTTTTAGAATTTTCATGCTTTTCGCGACAAAAGTTTATCGGGAACTGTCTGGCAGTTTTAAAACCTTAATTCGGCAACCGCCTGCGGGTACACTATCCTCTTCTTTTCCCCAGGGGTTAATTTTTTCAATATCAAACTGAATGTTTTTGATAAAAAACCTATCTAATGCAGTGTTAAAATGATAGGTTGAGTCTTTTGTTTTTACAGTTATATCGCAAAAGGCTCTTTCATAAGCGGGTTCGCCATTAGTTGAAATCCATTGTCTTCCACAACTTTGATTTTTTATGGTAAGACCCAACTCCGCTATTGAAATCGATTGATTTGCGCCAAAGGTGATAGTTTTCTCTTTGAATTGTTTCTGCGGATACATACAGCCAAAGCACAAAATGATGATGAACAAAAATTTCATCTATAAATCTACAAACAAAAAATAAAATGAAAGAACAAGCCAGGATTGAAAGAATCAGTCCTTTGCAATTTTTTTGTAACTGGCTACAATTCCTTTGATGAGTGAGGAACTGAAACCCTGATGCTCCATTTCATTAAGCCCGGCTATGGTACAGCCCTTTGGCGTTGTTACTTTATCTATTTCCTGTTCCGGATGACTTCCTTTTAAAAGCAGTAGTTCGGCAGCCCCTTTTGTTGTTTGTGCTGCAATTAATGATGCAGTTGCTGCATCAAATCCAATTTCTATACCACCCTGAATGCAGGCACGTATATAACGCAAGGCATAAGCAGTGCCACAGGCACCCAATATGGTTGAGGCATCCATTAGTTTTTCATCTATAGTAACAACCTTGCCCAGTTTGGCAAATAATGCTGATACATATTCAACATCATTGCCAGCAGCTTGTTGGTGGCTGATGCATGTCATACTTTCCTGAATAGCAATTGCAGTATTGGGCATAGCTCTGAAAACCGGAATTTTTTTTCCCGTTATTTCCTGAATTTCTGAAATGCTCACTCCTGTTACTACAGAGATCAATAGTTTTTTGTCATTGAAGTCTTTTTTAATTTCCTGCAATACTGCCGTTGTTTGAAATGGTTTAATTGCCAGAATAATAACCTCTCCGTTTTTCACAGCTTTTGAGTTATCAGTAGTAATCTGTACACCTTTTTGCTCCAGTGCTTTTAAAGTTGAAATATTTCTTTTGGTTACGGTAAGCTCAGCAGGTTTACAAAATTTGCTTTTTAATAATCCTTCGGCAATGGAAGCACCTAAGTTTCCGCCTCCAATGATGGTAATCATTCGTCCCATTTCTTAAAAATATTTTTTTGTTGAAAGATAATTGCTGATAAAATCATTTACACCTTCTTCTACTGAATAAAAGGAGTCAGTGTATCCAGCAAAATACAGTTTGTGCATATTGGCTTCTGTAAAATATTGATATTTATCTCTTATGTCTTCGGGTGTATCCACATACTCAATGGCAACGGGCAGGTTCATACTATTAAATACCGCCGTCAATAATTCATTAAAGGTTCTGGCTTTTCCTGTGCCTAAATTGTAAAGTCCATTTTTATTTGCATCCCATTTTATACTCAACATTTCTTCCGCCATCCATAAACAAACTTTTGCAATATCGGCTACATAAATAAAATCACGTAGCTGACCCCCATTTTCAAAATCGGGGCGGTGCGATTTAAAAAGCTTTACACTTCTTGTTTTTTTAATTTGATTAAAGCCATGAAAAACCATACTGGCCATGCGTCCTTTATGGTATTCATTAGGTCCATAAACATTGAAAAATTTTAATCCTGTCCAAAAAGGGGGTTGTTGCTGTTGCTTCAAAGCCCATTTATCAAATTCATTTTTTGAAATGCCATATGGATTCAAAGGCTGAAGTTGATTGATGATTTCATGGTTGTCATCATAGCCAAATTCTCCTGCTCCGTAAGTAGCTGCTGAGGATGCATAAATAAGTGGAATATTTTTTTCGGCACAATAATTCCAGATTTCTTTTGAATAAGCCACATTCCATTTTTCATGAATGGCATAGTCAAATTCAGTGGTATCAGTTCTGGCACCCAGGTGTATTGCCAAATCTATAGTTGGGTTGGATTCTTTTAACCAATCAAAAAGTTGTGATCTTTCAATTTTGTTCAAATATTTTTTTTCATCCAGATTCCACCATTTTTCTTCATCGCTAAAATCATCAACGATGATCACTTGTTGATATCCACAACTATTAAGATAACCGAGTACATAACTCCCAATAAAACCTGCAGCACCCGTTAGCAGTATTTTTTTCTCTGTATTCATTATATAGAACTTAATGCAGCGCCAGCTTCTTCTTTTGATAAATAATTTTCAAGTGCCGTATCGTATTTTTCTTTCCATGTATCAATATTACCCCAATGGTTGCCATCAATTTTTACTTCGCTGGTGGTGACAATACCAATTTTTTCGGCAGGAAAACCATTCAGTATTTTTTCAAAATCTTTTACCAGGTCAATATTTACGGAAACCATTACACGGCTTTGCCCTTCGCCAAAAAGAAAGGCATCTTTTCTGATAGCGTTATTGGTAGAAATGGAAAAACCAAGTTCATTTGTAAAAGCACTTTCGCAAAGGGAAATAAACAGACCACCTTCGCTTATATCTTGAACGGAGCGGACTAATTTGTTTTCAATCAGCTCAGCCGTTTTTGCCTGTAATGCAAATTCATCATCAAGATAAAAATGTGGAGCAGGGGAGTAATTTATTTTTTGTATTTGCGATAAGTATTGGGAGCATGCTATGTCATTTGTCACATTTCCCAAAACATAAATAATATCGCCCTCTTCTTTAAAGTTTAATGTCATTTTATTGTTTATGTCTTCAAGCAAGCCTACCATGCCAATGGTAGGAGTGGGAAACACCGGGCCATCAGGATTTTGGTTATAAAAACTCACGTTGCCACCTGTTACGGGTGTATCAAATTTTCTACAGGCGTCGCCCATGCCTTTTATGGCATGTACAAACTGATAATATACTTCAGGATCGTAGGGGTTACCAAAATTGAGACAATTGGTAACGCCCAGCGGCTTGCCGCCGCTGCACACAATATTGCGGGCAGCTTCAGCCACAGCTATCATGGTTCCTTTATAAGGGTCAGCATATACATAACGGCTATTACAGTCGGTCGTAATGGCAATGCTTTTTGTAGTTCCCTTTACCTTCACAACTGCAGCGGCCGTTGGTGCATTGGTCGACACATTGCCGGTGCCCACCATACTATCGTATTGGTGATAAATCCAGCGTTTGGAAGCAATCGTAGGCAGTTGAATTATTTTTTCAGCAATCTCTTTCAGATTTTCGGGAACAGCAATTGTTGCAGGATTGTATTTTTTTATATGCTCAAAATATTTTGGTTCTCTGTACTCTCTTTCATATTGTGGTGCACCGCCTCCCAGTACAAGTTCATAGGCAGGTATGGATGCTTCCAGATTTCCATGCATATAAAAATTGAGGAGCCCGTCATCCGTTACTTCTCCAATAACTGAGCAGGGGAGATCCCATTTTTCAAATACATTTTTTATTAATTCTTCTTTGCCTTTCTCAGCTATCAAAAGCATCCTTTCCTGGCTCTCACTCAACAACAATTCCCATGGCTTCATATCTTTTTGTCGAGTAGGTACTTTTTCAAGATCTATTCGCATACCTACTTCACCTTTGGCACTCATTTCGGCAGTGGAGCATATAATACCCGCAGCACCCATATCTTGCATGCCTATTACTGCACCGGTTTGAATAACTTCAAGACAGGCTTCTAATAATTTTTTTTCCTGAAAAGGATCGCCAACCTGAACAGCAGGTAAATCCTGAGCACTTTCTTCAGTAATATCGGCTGATGCAAAAGAAGCACCACCAATACCATCTTTACCCGTAGCACTGCCAACAAACATTACCGGATTTCCTTTCCCTTTTGCTGTAGCCGAGATTGTTTCTCCATTTTTTACTATTCCTACACTCATTGCATTTACCAATGGATTGGTATGATAACAGGCATCAAAATAAACTTCGCCGCCCACTGTAGGTACTCCAAAGCAGTTGCCATAGTGCCCAATGCCATGTACCACGCCTGATAAAAGGTGTTGCGTTTTATCTTCTTCAATCAAACCAAATCTTAAGGAATTAAGCGCAGCAATAGGACGGGCACCCATTGTAAAAATATCTCGGTGAATACCGCCCACACCTGTAGCTGCACCTTGAAATGGTTCAATGGCTGAAGGGTGATTATGAGATTCAATTTTAAAAACAACTCCCAGTCCGTCGCCAATATCCATAAGTCCTGCATTTTCTTCACCAGCTTTCACCAGCATCTTACTACCATCACGAGGCAGTGTCTTTAGCCATTTAATTGAATTTTTATAACTGCAATGTTCGCTCCACATACCACTGAAAGCACAGAGCTCATTAAAGTTGGGTGTGCGACCAAGTTTTTGTTTTATAAGTTCAAATTCTTCTTCAGTTAATCGGAGTTGTGCTGCAGTCTTTGCTGATACTTCCATGTAGTAGGAGATTGAACGGCAAAGGTAACATCATTGCTCTTTTAGAAGTACAGAACTTTCCAACTTTGTACTGACAATGCGCCAATAAGTTTTATTTTGCAGGATTAAATCGAATTGATTGGAATATCTTTTATTTGTATGTTATCTGGTTTTCTTTGCATGGCTGATTACTAAAATTGGTTTTTACCGTACAGCCGGGCTTAGTAAGTCGCAATTAATTATTTTCTTTCTTCTGAAAATAATTGCTGGAATATTTTATGGGTGGATTGGTATTTATTATGGAGGGCTGGCTCAAATGTGGGATACCTGGGGCTATCATCAAAACGGGATATTAGAATACCAATTACTTTTTCATAATCCACATGAATATTTTACTAATCTTTTTCATAATCCATACAAAGACGGCATCACCCAGTTTTTAAACACATCGGATTCTTATTGGAATGATTTGAAAGGAAATGTCTTTATCAAAATACTTTCAGTTTTCAATATTTTCAGTTTTGGTAATTATTATGTCAATGTCATTTTTCTGGCTTTTATCACTTTTTTGGGACCACTTGCCTTTTTCAGAGTAATGACAGATGCTTTCCCTAATCGTAAACTGTTAATCATGTTAGGATCCTTCCTGGTTCCTTCATTTTTATACTGGACAAGTGGTATTCATAAAGAAGGATTAATCTTCACAGGTATAGCTCTGATAATTTATTGTATCTATTTTGCTGTAAAGGAAAGGCGATTAGGTGCAAAACGTATAGCTGGTCTTATTGTGGGTTTCCTTTTGGTTTTAACGCTTAGAAATTTTATCATTATTATATTAGTTCCAGCTGTTATTGCCTGGCTAGTTGCTATGTGGCAGAATAGAAGGAGTTTTTTGGTTTACTCCATTATGTATCTGATTTTTATTTTGATTTTTTTCAATGCAAGATATATCAATCCCATTTTTGATTTTCCTCTAGCAGTTGTTGACAAGCAAAAAGAATTTCTTAAGCTGGAAGGTGGAAGTAGTATAATACTTAATACAAAACTGGAGCCTACAGCAACAAGTTTTTTAAAAAACTCATTTGAGGCTATTAGTTTATCTGCGTTAAGACCTTATCCAACGGATGTAAAACATATCCTTTCTCTCGCAGCATCTATCGAAGTATTTGTTTTATTGTTTTTGTTTGCCATTTTTTTATTTTTTAGAAAAAAACGGGAAGGCTCAAGCCCTTTATTTTGGTTCTGTATTTTCTTCTCCATTTCTATGTTACTTACAATTGGATTTAGTGTAAACAATCTTGGTGCTATAGTCAGGTATCGTAGTATTATTTTGCCATTGCTCGTAGTTCCTTTGGCAGCACTTACTGATTGGGCTAAAATTAAGATCATTTTTACTAATATTATTAAAAAATATAATATGATTAAATATTGATATATGCCTTAATATTTAAATAGTATTTTAAATATTTTTACACTTTTTTATTTAAAATCTTTTGAATTTGTAAAATTTTAAAATTTTTTTTGATTTTTTTTGATTTTTTATTTTTATTTGTACAAAAATCAACAATGTCGCTCAGATTTAATGCTATTGAGAACCTCTCAGCTTCCGGAGAGCCAAAAAAAGTGGAAGTGCCTTCAAAAATTACCAACTGCTTCGGAAGTCATGTTTTTACTTTAAAAACAGCAAGGGAATATTTAAATGATGAAGCTTTTAAAAGTTTACAGGCATCCATTAAAAACAATCAGAAGATTGACCGCAATATGGCCAATCAGATTGCAAACGGTATTAAAGCCTGGGCAGAAAGTAAAGGTGTTACACATTTCTCACATTGGTTTCAACCACTTACCGGTACTACTGCCGAAAAGCATGATTCATTTTTTACAGTCAAAGGCGATGGTACACCCATTGAACAATTTGAAGGTGATGCATTAATTCAACAAGAACCAGATGCTTCATCATTTCCCAGCGGCGGATTAAGGGCAACATTTGAAGCAAGAGGTTATACTGCATGGGATCCTTCATCTCCAGCATTTATTATGGACATTGGCAATGGAAAAACGCTTTGTATTCCTACCATTTTTGTTTCTTATACCGGCGAATCTCTGGATTATAAAGCCCCATTATTAAAATCGCTTGAGGCATTGAATAAATCGGCGGTTGATGTATGTAATTATTTTGACAGAAATATTACCCGTGTTATTGCTACACTTGGGTGGGAGCAGGAATATTTTGTAATTGATGAGAGTTTGTTTAATGCCCGCCCCGATCTGGTAATGTGTGGCCGCACCGTTTTCGGTCACAACTCAGCCCGCAATCAGCAATTGGAAGACCATTATTTTGGCTCCATACCCGAAAGAGTGTATGCCTATATGCGTGACTTTGAAAACGAAGCGTATAAATTAGGCATTCCATTACGTACCAGGCATAACGAAGTTGCTCCGGGTCAATACGAATGTGCACCCATTTATGAGGAAGTAAGTGTAGCAGTAGATCACAACTCACTATTGATGGATGTAATGGAACGTGTTGCACGCCGTCATCACCTGCGAGTATTGCTGCACGAAAAACCATTTGCAGGAATCAACGGCAGTGGTAAACATAATAACTGGAGTATGGCAACAGATACCGGTGTAAATCTGCTGGCTCCAGGCAAAACGCCCAAAACCAATTTGATGTTTCTAACTTTCTTTGTAAACACCATCAAAGCGGTACATGATTATGCAGATGTGTTAAGAGCCTCCATAGCCTCTGCGCCCAACGATCATCGGCTTGGTGCTAATGAAGCACCACCGGCAATCATTTCGGTATTTATTGGCCAGTACCTCAGCAAAGTACTGAATGATGTTAAAGAAAGAGTTTCTGAAAAAATGGATGAAACCGATGAAAGTCTTTTGAAAATAGATATTCATAAAAGCATCCCCGAACTGTTGATGGATAATACTGATCGTAACCGTACATCTCCATTTGCATTTACGGGCAACAAATTTGAATTTCGTGCAGTGGGTTCTTCGGCAAATTGTGCCAACCCCATGACGGTGCTGAATACCATTATGGCCGAAACCCTGAAGCAGTTTAAAACGGAAGTAGATGCCTTGATAGAAAAAGGGGAGAAGAAAGAAATTGCTATCATGCATGTCATTCGTCAGTATATAGTAGCCAGCGAAAAAGTTTTGTTTGAAGGCGATGGTTATAGTCAGGCCTGGGAAAAGGAAGCAGAAAAAAGAGGATTACCCAATGTAAAAACAACGCCGCTGGCATTGGATGCAATGATAACCGAAAAAGCAAAAACGCTTTTTGAAACGAATGACGTTTACAGCCATGTAGAATTAGAAGCACGTCATGAAATTGAATTGGAAAAGTATATCAAGAAAGTGCAGATAGAAAGCAGGATGATGGGGGAGTTGGCCACCAGTCATATATTGCCCCCGGCGATTCGTTATCAGAATTTACTTGCAAATAATATTAAAGGATTAAAAGATGCTGGCGTTGCAGAAACCGGTTATAGTAACCAGATGCAGGTGCTCAATCAGATTTCATTACACATCAATCAACTGAGTGATTTGGTAGAGAAAATGATAGAAGCAAGAAAATTGTGTAACAATATGGAAAATACCCGCACCAAAGCCATTGCTTATCAAAGTCAGGTAAAGGATGTGTTCTTTGACAATCTCCGATATCATGCCGACAAGCTGGAGTTGCTGGTAGATGACAGGGAATGGTATTTACCAAAATACCGGGAGATGTTGTTTCTTAGATAAATGAGTTTGAAAAATTTAAAGAAGCCTGCTGTTTATTATGGCAGGTTTTTCAATTTATTTAACGCAGCCGCCGGTATCGCTGCAATTTTTTTTGCGCCATAGTCAAAGCATATCATTCCTGTTTTTGCAAAGGCAACTGCAATTAATTTGTCGTCTTTTCTTTTTTCCAGTTTGTAATAAAGGTCAAATCCTATTTTTGAAAATTCTCCTGCGGTAACGGAGATAAGCACCTCTTCTCCATAAAACAATTCAGTCTTAAATTCAAGAGCCGCATCAGACATAATCATGCCCACACCATCTATATTCATTTCTGAATAGCCAAGATGGTGCAGGTATTGCATTCTTGCTTCATGTATAATGGAAAGTATGGCATCATTGCCAACATGGTTACCATAATTAATATCCGTTATTCTTACAGTAAGTGTACATTGAAACTGAAATTGATCAGGTAGATTGATTTTTATTCGGGCCATGTACAGTTTTGATATAGGTAAAGATATTGGTGAAGATTAAAACTTTTATTGATCGTCGCCCAGGGCATCTACCAGTTCCATAATGTCAATAAAATTTGCCGGATGAGCAGCAGCGCTTGCCATTTGTTTTCTCCATTTTTCCAATTTGAGTTGGCAACTTTTGTCCACCACTTCGCCGGTAATACAACAGGTAAGATGTTTGAATTTTTTTGAGATACGTATCAGGTTACAATCGGGCGTCATTACAGTAATGTACCGGTTATTATTTTCAGCATGGGTGGGGGCAATTCCTGATTTCAAATTATTAAGACCGGCAGCATTATCTTCCAATGCACTTGAAAACTGATAAGCAGCAGCAATGCGTTTTATTTTATTGACGGCCGGTGGTTCCAGTTTAGCAAAGGTATGTTTGCTCGCTTCCAGTGCTGCATCATTTCTTTTTTCTTCGGCAATAATAATGGCATTATCGGTTGCGGCTATCTCGGAAGATTCGCTTAATGTGTCGGGATTTCCATCTGCGACAGTAGCTTTTTCATCTGTTATAGAAGTACCAGTATTAATTTTTACAATTGTATCAGTTGGATTATCGTTGTTTTTATTTTTTAATAAACTATATCCGCCAAAAACCATAAGTCCGGCTACGGCTGCAGCAGCGGCATATTTCAAAAGTGGCGATAAAACTCTTTTTTGAGAAATAATGGTTTCTTTGGTTTTATTTAGTGAAGCTGCAATAAATGACCAGGCAGCAACAGGTGGAACGGCTTCAGCATTTTTTAACTTAGACGCAAGTAAAGGTGTTAATTCATCAACTGTTAATGCGGAAGAAATTGCATGCCAGACGGATGCTGGAGGTACAGCGATTGCTGTTTGCAATTTATGTGAAAGAGAGGAAGTTAAAGCAGCATCATCCAATGCATTGGCGATATTACTCCACGCTGATGGGGGAGGAGTAACTTCAAATTCCAGCATTTTATTTTGAACGTTGTTACTCATGATTTTGCTCTTGCGCCTGCCTGTTTATCAATATATTTTTTTACCATATCCTGCAAAATAACTTTTGCTCTTGATAGTTGCGATTTACTGGTGCCTTCGCTTATTCCCAATATGTCTCCAATTTCTTTGTGGCTATAACCTTCTACCACATACAAATTAAATACGGTGCGATAGCCTGGCGATAGTTCTTGCACTAAGGCCATAATGTCGGCAGCAGCAAGATTATCGAGAACTGAGAGGTATTTACCTTCAATGGTGTTTTCCTCTCTTTCTGTTACCGGCATCAGGTATTTTTTGCGGCGAAAATGCTCAATGGCTGTGTTTACAAAAATGCGACGTACCCAACCTTCAAACGAGCCTTCGCTGCGAAAACTATCGAGCTTTTTAAAGACCTTTATAAATCCTTCTTGAAGTATATCCTGCGCTTCTTCGGCATTGCCTGCGTAGCGGAGGCATACTGCATACATTCTTGGAGAAAATCGGCGGTAGAGTTCTTCCTGCATACGCCGGTCATCTTTCAAACATCCTCTTATTAAGTCGCTTTCAGTAATATTTTGGTTGCGTTCAGGTATCAAAATCAGTTATTTGTTTTTAAGGTTTCCAAAAATTTTACCAGTTTTTCTGTTGCCCTTGCTCTATGACTTATTTTTCCTTTTTCATTCAAAGTCATTTCTGCAAAAGTGGTTTTAAAACCAGCGGGCATAAAAACAGGATCATAACCAAAGCCTTTTTCTCCCAATCTTTCTTTTGTAATAGTCCCTTTACAAATTCCCTCAAACTTATGTTCTTCGCCGTTAATTATCAATGATATAATAGTTTTAAATTGAGCTTTGCGGTCTGATTTTTCGGCCAAATTAATCAAAAGCTTATCAATATTTGCATCAAATGATTTTTCTTCACCTGCATAACGGGCACTTTTTACCCCTGGCTCTCCATTCAATGCAAAAACCTCGAGCCCCGTATCTTCTGAAAAGCAGTTGATTCCTGTCATTTTAAATATTGTTTGAGATTTTGCAGTAGCATTTTCTGCTAATGTATCAAATGGCTCTGGAATATCTATTTCAATTCCGGCTTCTTTTAATGTGATAATTTCAAAATCATTTCCAACAGTGGTTCTTATTTCATCCACTTTGTGCTGATTGTTGGTTGCAAAAATGAGTTTCAACTGTTGCTTATTTAAATATTAAATAATCTTTTCAAACTGGTCCAGAGTTTTGTTTTTATGTTTTTGTCATTTTCAATTTGTGCCAAAGCTGGTGCATGTAAATAAGTGGCGCCATCAAAAGCCTGTAATTGAAATGTAGGAAAATTGAGTGGCAAACCAAAAGCATCTGGCGTAATATTGAAAAGTAAAACAATTTTTGATTTCAGGTGAGTTGTAAAAATTTTGAAGCTGGTTCCTGGATAGTTTTTAATATTTAAAATGGCTACATCATTTAAACTTAGTTTGCATGCAGATAAAATGTCACTCAAAAATTTCAAATCTTTATCAGGCAAAAAACGAATGTCATCATATTGTAAAGCGATTAATATATGCTCATTGTTATTACCTAAAAATTTGAAGCTATTATCATTATCAATCTTTGAATTTGAATTTTCTGAAGTAGGATTATCTTTTTCAATGAAATTTATATTTTTTTCATCATCAATAATCAACTTATTGTTGAATAAACCAGCGATAATTGCATCAGAAAGTTCAATTTTATTTATACTCATTTTTCTGTGGGTAATTATAATAACAGGTGTTAGTTTTTTTCGTTTCTTTGGCCTGTAAAAATAAGGTATATGACAGCAGCTATGGATATTACAATCAGAAAAGCATCAGCAAGTAAATTAAAAGACATTAATCTGGAAAATCTTCCATTTGGGCGCTATTTTACTGATCACATGTTGGAAGCTGATTATGAAAATGGTGAATGGAAGAATGTAGAGATAAAACCTTATCAGCCATTGCTCCTAGAACCTTCGTTAGCATCATTGCATTATGGTCAGGCAATATTTGAAGGTATTAAAGCATACAAAAACAGTGAAGGCGATGCTTATATTTTCAGACCTCAGGATAATTTTAGAAGGTTTAATATTTCTGCAGAAAGAATGCAGATGCCGGCTGTGCCCGAAGAAATATTTATGGAGGGCATGAATAAACTGATTGCGCTTGATAAAAACTGGATACCTGCAAAATTTGATCATTCTTTATACATCCGTCCGTTTATGTTTTCGGCCGATCCGGTTATTGGTGTTCGTCCTTCGGAGACTTATAAATTTATGATTATCCTTAGTCCTACTGGTCCTTATTACAGTGCACCCATGCGCATCTATGTGGAAGAGCAATTTGTAAGAGCATCACCCGGTGGTGTAGGTTATGCAAAAGCTGCTGGCAACTATGGTGCGGCAATGTATGCAACGGCACAGGCTAAAACATTGGGTTACGACCAAGTTTTATGGATGGATGCAATTGAACATAAATATGTTCAGGAATGTGGTACGATGAATGTTTTTTTTATTATTGGAAATAAAGCGATCACTCCGGGTCTTGAACAAGGTACTATACTTGATGGCGTTACCCGTCAAAGCGCAATTACGCTTTTACAGGAAATGGGCTTTATAGTTGAAGAAAGAGATTTAGGTATTGATGAAATTACAGCCGCATATAAATCCGGCCAGTTATATGAAGTATTTGGAACCGGCACGGCTGCTACAATATCCCTTATCAAAGAATTGAAGTATAAAAACTTTGAAATAAAGTTTGATGTGGAAAAATGGAAAACGGCACCCTTGCTTAAAAGCTGGTTGACAGATATACGAGAAGGCAGGAGAGTGGATAAATATGGTTGGATGCAAAAAATCGGCTAAATGCTGATAATCAGTAAATTAAATTTAGTTTTCTGTAAAAATTATTTGCGCTGAAAGAGTGCAAAAAGCAATTAATTTTTATTATTGTTAGTATTGATTCCTCAAAAATAGGGTTCGTTTTCCCTCTCATATCCACAACCCGAAAAAAACGCTTATAATTTTTGGGTAATAGGCCTTTCACCTTTACCTTTGCCGTCCCAAAAATCGGGATAAATTAAAAGGTCAAAATGCCTACTATTCAACAATTAGTAAGAAAAGGAAGAGAAATCATCAGGGCTAAAAGTAAATCCAGAGCACTGGATGAGTGTCCACAACGCCGTGGTGTTTGTACAAGAGTTTATACAACAACTCCAAAGAAGCCTAACTCTGCACTTCGTAAAGTTGCTAAAGTTCGTTTAACTAATAAAATAGAGGTGATAGCCTATATTCCCGGTGAAGGACACAATCTTCAGGAACACTCTATTGTTTTGATTCGCGGTGGCAGGGTTAAAGACCTTCCAGGTGTACGTTACCATATTGTACGTGGTTCATTAGACACTGCCGGTGTAAAGGACAGAAAGAAGAGCCGTTCTAAATATGGTACTAAAAAAGAGAAAGCAAAAAAATAATCACGGATAAAGTAATAATAAATCATGCGTAAAGCACAAGCAAAGAAACTGCCGCTGGCACCCGATCCTAAGTTTAGTGATAAACTGGTAACCCGTTTTGTAAACAACCTGATGTGGGAAGGCAAGAAAAGCGGCGCCTTTACCATTTTCTATAATGCACTTGATAAAGTGGCTAAGCAAACCAATGAAGATGGCTATGAAGTTTGGAAAAGAGCTTTAGCCAATGTTACTCCGGCTGTTGAAGTTCGTAGTCGCAGAATTGGTGGTGCTACATTTCAGATTCCTGCTGAAGTACGTGCCGACAGAAAAATATCTTTGAGTATTAAATGGCTAATTCGTTACAGCCGTGAAAGAAATGGTCGTAGCATGGCCGATAAGCTTGCAAATGAAATTGTAGCAGCAAGTAAGGGTGAAGGCTCTGCTTTTAAGAAAAAAGAAGATACACACCGTATGGCTGAAGCCAACAAGGCTTTTGCTCACTTCAGAGTTTAATTTTCTAAAGAACAAAATAGATAAAGCCATCTGTTAAGGATGGCTTTATTGTTTTATAAGATGATTTCAATTATTTCTCACAGGATTCAAATGTATATTCCATTTCCTGCCATTTTTGGGATTTGTAGTTTTTTGCATTGAACAGGATGAGTAATTTTTGCTGTTTTCCCTTTTTTTCCAGCTTCCAGGGTTTTGATGTCCATAATGAAGCATCGCCAACAACCGGTGGAGGGGTTTTAAAAGCGACTACTAAGTCCCCCTCTTCAATAGTAGCCGAAAAAATGGCTTCAGTACTTTTGTCGTTTTCTAATTCTGTTGAAATTACTTTTCCATTTATTTCTTTTCCTTTTGCTTCCCATTCAATACTTACATGATACTTGAGTCCGTCATTCTCAAAGCATTTTTTTACTGTTTTGTTTTCTACGGGCAATACATGCGGTGGGAGGGGAGGTTCAGGTTCGTTGGTTACGTCTCTTAAATTTACATCAGTAACTTTTGCTTTATCGTTTTTGTTGTTACAGGCATAAAAGAAAATTGCTGTTGAGGAGAGAAGTACAAAGACGAAAGCCTTTGAAAGTAGTTGAATTTTCATAATCTTAGGTTTTGGTATTATGAAGATAGAAAAAACTATAATCCCAAAACATCTTTCATTTCATAGACACCTTTCTTACCATTTAAAAACTCGGCAGCTGTAACTGCACCCGAAGCGAAGCCTGTACGGCTGTGGGCGATATGGGTTATTTCTATTGTATCAATTGTGGATGCATATTTTACATGATGTGTACCGGGCGCAGGGTCTATACGCTGACTGATAATTTCAAGGTCTTCAGGATTGTCACTCAGTTCATTCACCCATTGCTTTTTTCTTTTGATTCTTCCCAGTACTTGTTCGGCCAGCGTAATGGCAGTACCACTGGGAGCATCTTTTTTTTGGGTATGGTGAATTTCCTCAAGCAACACTTCATACTCATTATGTGGTGACATGAGGTCGGCAAGTTTTTTATTTAATTCAAAAAAAAGATTGACCCCCACACTAAAATTGCTGGCATAGATAAAACTGCCGTTATTTTCTTTACAGATTTTTTTTGCTTCTGAAAATTGATCTGTCCATCCGGTAGAGCCGCAAACAACGGGCACACCGAATTCCAGTAGTTTCTTTATATTTTCAAATGCGCTGTGTGGATTTGTAAATTCAATTGCAACATCTGCATTAGCCAGTTTCTCTTTTGTAAATTCAGCAATGTTTTCACGATGAATTGCCAATACAATTTCATGTCCTTTTTTTAGCGCAATTTGTTCAATTGCTTTTCCCATTTTACCATAGCCGATTAATGCAATTTTCATTTACTAGTTTTGTGACTGAAAGTTAGAACAAATTATTTTCCGATTTTCAGAACAAGGCTGATGCCTGTAGTTTGAGCAAGATCACTATAACCGGGTTTTATTTGCAGACTAAGGTCGGGGCTTACATCAAATGATTTCAGATGAGCATCAACGGCAGCATCCACCACATTCAATCCCCAAAAAACGAGAAAGAAAATGGCTGTATAATCAAGGTCACGACGAAACTGGTTTCGGTAAGAGCGAAGTGACTCCTCATCAATTGGTTTTAATTCGTTTTTAATCTGATTATATAAAGTAGAATCTGTATGGTAAACTCTCATGTTATACTTTACTTTATATGCAAAACGGGTGTCTTTATAATACCCCAGGTTATAAATAAAGATACCGGCTGTGGTGCCCAGTGCGCCATATACAATTGGCAGTTTCCAGTATTTTTTATTATAAATCTGACCCAAACCGGGCAATAGTGCTGATCTGATAGCTGCTACTTTTGGACTGTGGGCTTTAGTTGCAGAATCATATCTGTTTTTGTAAGCCTTCTTTTGTGGTGGGGCAATAGAGTCAGTTTCTACAGGTGTAATTTTTTTTTGAGCTTGTGAAAAAACACTAACAGGCAAAACACTCAATAAAAAAACAGCAACACAAATTTTATTTGAGAAGAATTTTAGAAAATGAAACTTGCCTGATTTGTACTTCACGTTGGGTGATTAAAGTTCTGCATTCATTTGCCGAAGAATATTATTGAGTTCTTCAGTAGAATAATATTCAATAGTAATTTGTCCGCTTCCGTTTCTGCCATGTCTTAGTTTTACCCGGGTACTGAAATGTGATGCTAATTTATCTTCTATTCGCTGAAAAGCAGGAGACATATTGCTTTTTGTCGGTTTTTTAACAGCACCGGTTTCTCTGTAAATATTTCTTACCAGTGCTTCTGTTTGTCTTACCGACAAACCTTTTTCCTTAATTTCTTTAAAAATATAAAGTTGTTTATCTACTGTATCTACATTAATTAATGCCCTGGCATGTCCCATGCTGAGCTCGCCACTTCTTACGGCAAGTTGTATATCTGGTGGTAGTTTGAGCAGCCGGATGAAATTGGCTACAGTACTTCTGTCTTTTCCCATTCTTTCTGCCACCTGCTCTTGAGTGTAATCCAGTTCGTCCATCATTCGTTTATAACTCAGCGATACTTCCATTGCGTTTAAGTCTTCCCTTTGCAGGTTTTCTAATAAAGCCAGTTCCAGTAGTTCTGCATCATTACTTTGTCTGATGTAAGCGGGAATATCTTTAAGCCCTGCCAGTTTGGAAGCCCTTAGCCTTCTTTCTCCGGAAATCAACCTGTATTTACCGTTTGCCATTCTTGAAACGGTAATGGGTTGAATAATATCATGCAGCTTTATTGAATGAGAAAGTTCTTGCAGCGTTTGTTCATTAAAATCTCTTCGGGGTTGTTTGGGATTTGTTTCTATTTCATCAACAGCTATACGGTTTACACCTGTTGCATTTTCAACAACCGATGTTTTTAAACCACCACTGGCAGATTTGAGATCGGCATCAATATTTTGCAACAGGGAACGAATTCCTTTTCCCAGCAGGTCTTTATTTTGTTTGGGTGTACTCATTATTAAAAAAGGATAAAATTTACAGTTCCAGAATTTTTTCTTCGTTTTTCATTTTCGTCATATTATTTTTCTGGAGTATTTCTTTTGCAAGATTAAGATAATTAACCGAGCCTTTGCTGGTAGCATCATACAACACAACCGGCTTTCCGGCACTGGGTGCTTCCGCCAGTCTTGAGTTTCGGTGTACAATGGTACTGAAAACCATATCTTCAAAATGTCTTCTTACTTCGCTTACTACCTGATTGCATAATCTTAATCGGCCATCATACATCGTCATCAATATACCTTCAATTTGCAAAGCAGTATTTAAGCGGCCTTGTACAATCTTAATTGTATTGAGCAGTTTGCCCAAACCTTCCAATGCAAAAAATTCACATTGTACGGGAATAACAACTGCATCGGCAGCTGTTAAAGCATTAACCGTTATAAGACCAAGAGAAGGTGAGCAGTCAATTATTATAAAATCATATTCATCTCTGATGGCATCTAAAGTATTTTTTAAAACCATCTCTCTGTTGGGGTAATTAATCATTTCTATTTCGGCACCCACCAGGTCAATATGAGAGGGGATGAGGTCGAGATAGGGGATTTCTGTTTTCAGAATTACTTCCTTTGCCTTGGAGCCGTTTACCATACAATCGTAAAGACTTTGCGTTACATTATGCAAGTCAAATCCCACACCTGTGGTACTATTTGCCTGCGGATCGCCATCTACCATTAGTGTTTTATATTCCAATACTGCAAAACTGGCTGCCAGATTGATTGCCGTGGTTGTTTTGCCTACACCGCCTTTTTGATTTGCTACACCGATTATTCTTGCCATTTACCGATTGCCTTTGTAGTAATTAAATGATTTAAGTAAAATTGCCATTCCTTATTTTGTAAACAAAATAGATATTTTGCACAATTGGGGGAATGCTGAGTGGCAAATTTAAGTGTTACGCTAAAGAAAACCTGCTCTTATTACCCACCTCTATTTGACAATTATTTTATGCGAAACAGCCCGTTTTGGTGGATATTGATTGGTTTTATGGTCCTGTTGGATATTTATTTCTTTCAGGCGTTAAAATCAGTCTCTCATGGGGCTTCTCAACGAACAATGGCAATTATTTATATAAGTTATTGGGCCCTTTCCATAGCTGCAATTGTAGTGCTGCTTTTGTTGCCCTATATGCAGGGCGATAAACAGTTCAGGATTTTTAAAAGTTCGGTATTTGCCATTATTGCGGGTTTATTTTTTGCCAAACTGGTTGCTTCATTGTTTTTTCTTATTGACGATTTGAGAAGAGTAGTACAATGGATGGTATCAAAATTTTCATCCGCTTCTACTGAGTCTGTTGTTGACCCAAAAGGAATCAGCCGTTCTGCTTTTTTAAGCTGGGCAGGTATGATAGCTGGAGGAGGACTTTTTGGCAATCTTGTTTATGGTTTTGGAAATAAATACAAGTATCAGATTGTAAAACAAAAATTAAAGTTTGACAATCTTCCATCGGCTTTTAAAGGACTAAAGGTGATTCAGATTTCTGATATTCATTCGGGTAGTTTTAATAACAAGAATGCTGTAATGAAAGGTGTGGAAAAAATATTAAAAGAGAAACCTGATCTTTTATTATTTACCGGCGATTTAGTAAACAATATAGCCACTGAAATGGATGACTATCTGGAAATTTTTGCAAAGCTAAAAGCGCCAATGGGAGTATATTCCATACTGGGCAATCATGACTATGGAGATTATGTACAATGGAAAACAGCAGAACAAAAAATCGCTAATCTTGAAAAATTGAAACAGGTACACGCTACATTGGGTTGGCGTTTGATGATGAATGAAAATATAAAATTAGAAAAGAATGGTGAGCATATTTTGATTTTGGGTGTTGAAAACTGGAGTGCCAAGGCAAGGTTTCCCAAATATGGTGATTTGGCAAAAGCATACGAAGGCAGTCAACCAGAAAGTTTTAAAATTTTGATGAGCCATGATCCCTCACATTGGAAAGCAGAAGTATTGAAAAATTATCCCGATATTTCTTTTATGCTCTCCGGACATACACATGGTATGCAGTTTGGAGTTGAACTTCCCGGATTCAAATGGAGCCCCATCCAATATATGTATCATGAGTGGGCAGGTCTTTATGAAGAAGGAGCACAAAAGCTATATGTAAACAGAGGATTTGGGTTTCTGGGCTATCCTGGCAGGGTTGGTATTTTACCAGAAATTACGGTATTTGAATTGACTTAATTATTCCGCTTCTTATATAATTAATCTTATTCGTTATGGGCAATGGCTTAAACTTTGCTGCATTTATCAGGTCGTAAAAGCAAGCAGATACAAAACCAATTTTTCTAATTCCATACCAGCTGCCGATGATAAAAAAGGGAATTTTGATATTACTGTTAATGTCTTCAGGGATTTATACTTTTTCCCAGTATACCGGCACGGACTCTACACAATCAAAAGCAAGGGATCAGCAATATTTGGACAGCAGTATTAACTATGATGAATTGTTTCAAGACTTTGATTATTTCATGGACTCAATACTTACGCCTCATAGTTATTTTATGGCGAACCTATCCCTAAGCAATGGGTATTATAATTTCGATTCTAAAACAAATAATACTGTTGAAGCTTCTAAGCGGCTTACTTATTCACCAATGCTTGCATATTATCATCATAGCGGCTTTGGTTTTGGAATGACCGGTTATATATTAAACGAGAATAGCAAAGCAAATTTTTATCAACTGGCTTTAACTCCTTCATTTGATTTTTTAAAAAATAAAAAGTTTGCCACTGGCATATCTATTACAAAATATTTTTCAAAGGGGGATTTATCTTTTTATAATTCCCCATTACAAAATGAAATCTATGGCTATTTTACCTGGCGTCAGTCATGGTTTAAACCAACAGTGGCTGCCTGTTATGGTTGGGGTAGCCGTGATGAATATCAAAAACGGGAGGAAATAATACAGGATATCAGATTGCGAAGATTAGGTTATACCTATATTAATTCAACAGAGTCTATCCGTGATTTTTCTGTATCTGCAACTTTACGACACGATTTTTACTGGTTGGATGTTCTGGCCTCAAATGATTATATCAGATTGAGCCCAGGAATTAATTTTACAGCAGGTACCCAAAAATTTGGATTTAATCAGTCATCAAGCACCTATGCTACAATAGTTCGTAGCAGAAATAATGTTCTGTACAGTACAGATGCATTGTATCTGGATGATCAATTGGATTTTCAGCCTTTATCAATTCAGTTTACTATCAGGCCTGAATATTCAATTGGTCGTTTTTTTATTCAGCCTCAGTATGCGTTGAGTTACTATTTCCCTGGCAATGAAAAAAAACTATCAGGCTTGTTCTCCTTGAATATGGGATTGATTTTTTGATTTCACAATTTCTTGTATTTACTTGTACAATAACTTTTACTGTTTTCTGTTTAAGGCTTGAAATCGTCGTTAACAAAAATTAACAGCCGCAGATAATTAGTGGCACTAAACTTGAAATTTTACTGAGTCATTAAATTGTTTAAACAAAAATGTATTAATATGAAAACTAAAATTTATGCATTGTTTTTTTTAATGGGCTTAAGTCAGCTGGCAATAGCTCAGTTTCATATCGGTGCGAAAGCCGGAGCTAATATTACCAAAATTGATGGCAAGTCGTTTAAAGACCAGTTTAAATATGGCTATCATGTAGGCGGTTTTGTTGAAATTGGTTTTGGCAACAAGTTGGGTGTACAGCCTGAGGTACTTTTTAACCAGTACAATACAACTGTAGATAGCAACTTCAGTCATATATATCAACATGCATTTAGCAACAACAATGTAAAGCTCAATTATCTGTCGATTCCCATATTGCTTAATTATAAACTGTTTGGCAACTTTCTTTCAGTACAGGCAGGGCCACAGTTTGGAGTCTTAATCAACAAAGACAAAAACTTGTTTCAAAACGGTGGCAATGCATTTAAAGATGGCGATTTTTCAATGGTTGGAGGCGTGCAATTGAAGTTGAGTTCACTTCGCATCAATGGCCGATATGTAATTGGTTTGAACAATTTGAATGATATAGACAATCAAAGTAAATGGAAAAACCAGGGATTCCAGTTATCGCTGGGGCTGGCACTTTAATAATATTATGATCCCTATGACTACAACCTCCCAATATTCGGGAGGTTTTTTTATTAAAAAAACCGCTGCCATTTTTGGCAGAATTTTTCATCAGGCATAAAACTTGACAATTCAGGGTTCACTTTATATTTTTACTGCCCTGCCCAAGTTGAGGGATACAAAAAGAACAAAGATTATGAATTTGAACGAGTTAATTATGAAGCCTGAAGAAGATATGGATTTTCTGCCTATTATTCCATTAAATGAGAATGAGGAGAATGACATGAATGGCATTGTGGTACCTGACGAAATAGGCATTTTACCCTTAAGAAATACAGTTTTATTTCCCGGTGTAGTGCTGCCAATTACTGTTGGTAGAGATAAAAGTGTAAAAGCCGTTACAGATGCATATAGGGGCGACAAACTGATAGGCGTAATAGCACAAAAAGACAGTAATATAGAAGACCCCATTATCAGTGATCTTGAAAATATAGGTACAATAGCCAAAATTGTAAAACTGATAAAAATGCCTGATGGGGGCACCACTATTATCATACAAGGAAAAAGCCGGTTTGTTATTGAGTCAGTATTTGAAGAAGACCCCTATTTTAAGGCAAAAATTAAAAAATTAGAAGAAGAAGAATCACCCACAGACGAAGATTTTAATGCCTATGTAGCCAATATCAAAGATCTGGCGGCAGATATCGTACAACTCTCTCCTAATATACCTTCGGAAGCTTCAATCATACTTCGCAATATTGAGAATCCTTCTTTTCTTATTCATTTTGTTTCCAGTAATCTGAACACAGACATACGGGATAAGCAAAAACTACTGGAGTTAAATAAGATTAGAGACCGAGCAGATATGTTGATGAAACTACTGCAAAAAGAATTGCAGTTTGCAGAACTAAAGAATAAAGTAACTACGAAAACCCGATCTGAGTTAGATAAACAACAACGGGAATATTTTCTGCAACAGCAGATGAAGAGTATAAAAGAAGAATTGGGCGGCGACAGCAATCAGCAAGAGCTGAAGGAAATGCAGAAAAAGGCTGAGAACAAAAAATGGACAGAAGCTGCTAAAGAGATGTTTAAAAAAGGCATTGAAAAATTGGAAAGAATGCATCCCAGCACACCCGATTATTCTGTGGCTTATAATCATCTAGATTTAATGCTTGAATTACCCTGGGGTGAGTGTACCACTGATATTTATGATTTAAAGAAAGCAGCGAATACTTTAGATGCTGATCACTATGGTATGCATAAAATAAAGGAAAGAATACTGGAGTATATCGCAGTCTTAAAATTAAAGGGCGATATGAAAAGCCCGATATTATGTTTTGTTGGCCCTCCTGGAATTGGCAAAACTTCATTAGGAAGAAGCATTGCCAATGCTATTGGAAGAAAATATGTAAGATTAAGTTTGGGAGGTTTGCATGATGAAAGTGAGATAAGAGGTCATCGCAAAACTTATATTGGCGCTATGCCTGGCCGGATTTTACAATCACTTCGCAAAATAAAATATTCTAATCCCGTAATGATACTGGATGAAATTGATAAAGTAGGAAATGATTTTAGAGGCGACCCCTCATCTGCATTACTTGAAGTTTTGGATCCTGAACAAAATCATACCTTCTATGATAATTATCTGGAATTAGAATATGATTTGAGCAAAGTGTTATTTATCGCTACCGCAAATAATTTGCAGAATATTCAACCGGCTTTGCGTGACAGATTAGAGATAATTGATTTGAGCGGTTATGCAGTTGAAGAAAAAATTGAAATTGCAAAAAGACATTTATTGCCCAAGCAAAAAGAATTACATGGATTAAAGAATACCCCTTTTAAGATTAATGAAAAGATCTTGGAGAAAATTATTCAGAATTACACAAGAGAAAGTGGAGTCAGAGAATTAGATCGTCAGTTGGCTTCTCTGATGCGCTATCAGGCTAAACAGTTGGTACTTCATGAAAAATTAAAGCCAACAGTCATGCCTAATGACATAGAAAAGATTTTGGGCAAACCAAAATACAGCAATGACTTATATAAAACAGCCAACATGCCCGGTGTGGCGGTGGGTCTTGCATGGACGTATGTAGGTGGCGATATATTATTTATTGAAACCAGCCTTAGTGAAGGGAAAGGTGAGCTTAAGTTAACTGGAAATTTGGGAAATGTAATGAAAGAAAGCGCAAGCACTGCACTTACTTACATTCAATCCAATGCAAAGAAATACGGAATCAATACTTCTTTATTTGCAAAAAAAAGTATTCATATTCACGTACCCGAAGGTGCTGTACCCAAAGATGGACCAAGTGCAGGTATCACTATGATGACCGCAATTGTTTCAGCTTTGACTGGAAAAAGAGTGAAACCATTTTTGGCAATGACCGGAGAAATTACGCTTAGAGGTCAGGTATTGCCTGTGGGTGGCATCAAAGAAAAAGTGTTGGCTGCTAAACGTGCAGGATTAAAAGAAATAATTCTTTGCTGGCAAAATGAAAAGGATGTACAGGAAATAGATTCAGGGTTTATAAAAGGTATAAAGTTTCACTATGTAAAGACCATGAACCAGGTATTAGAAATGGCTTTGGTATAGTAGGTGCTGGTTGCAGAATAAACTACTTTCGTAGCAATGCGTCTCTACTTCACAATATTGTTTCTGTTTAGTGCAGGTCTTTTAACAGCTCAAACCCTGGGTGGACAATCCGTTTTTAATTTTTTAAAACTTTCAAATACACCACAGTTGACTGCATTGGGTGGAGTAAACGTTTCTCAAACTTCTAACGACATCGGTCTTGCATTTAACAACCCGGCACAATTAAGGCCGGAGATGCATACACAGCTAAACGTAGTGTTCAATGATTATTATGCAGGAATAAAGGTGTACCATCTTTCCTGTGGATTTCATCATAAAAAAATCAATACCAGCTTTGGCGGAGGCATTAGTTATTTTGATTATGGAAATGTTTCTGAAACGGATGCATCCGGAAATATTTTAGGCCGCTTTAGCCCTCGTGATTGGGCAATCCAGCTTTCAGCTTCAAGACAATACCTGGAAAGATGGAATTATGGGATGACAGTTAAATTTATTAATTCAAGTTATTCACAATACAAGTCCAATGGGATTGCTTTTGATGCGGGAGTTATTTATACCGATTCTTCTAAATTATTTTCCGCAGGCGTTTTGGTTAAGAATCTTGGCTTTCAAATAAAGAAATACGCAGACGCTCAGGCTGAAGAATTACCTTTTGATTTGCAACTGGGAGCTACCATAAAGCTTCGGAATGCCCCTCTTGCTTTCTCGCTAACTTCTCAAAGATCCAACCGTTTTAATATTCGTTACGAGGATACATTGTTTAATATTGAGAACAACTTTACAAATAGTAATCAACAAAAATTTTCTTTCGGAAAGTTAACCGATCATCTTGTATTTGCTGCTACCGTTTTTATTAATAGTAACATTGAAGCGATGGCCGGATATAATTTTTTAAGAAGGAGAGAACTGAATATTGGCAATTCCGGAAATGGGCTCAATGGATTTTCATTGGGTGCAGGAGTTAAGTTGGGTAAATTGTGGTTTAGGTATGCCAGATCTTATTTTCAATCTAATACAGCACTTAATCAGATTGGTTTAAATATACAATTGAACCAATATTTTGGTTTGGGCAAATGGGGAGAAAAAATGGGCTGGTAAAAAAATCAAGAACCCATCAATCAATAAATTTCAAATGCTTCAGCAAAAGTTGTATTGCATTGAACACCTCAAACTGTAGCCAGCGACCTGGTAAAAGATTCGCACATATAACTGCGATGTGCCTGAGAATGGTATGCCTTTAAAGATGTTATTTTTTTATTTAAGTCTTCTTCAGAAAGGGGAATAAAAAAATGGGTATGAAAACTATAATTGTTCCAGGGAAGTTCATAACCAGCAAGCGTTGTATTTTTAAATGCTCTTAATCCTTCCTGATGTATTACATGATGATCTTGATGCACATCTGAAGCGGCCGGAAGAAAAACTAAATCGGGGTTTATTCTTTTATTCAATTGTAATAGTTCTTCAAGTATTTGTTGTCGTACTGCCGGGAGATGCCTCACTTCATAATTAAATAAGATAAGATTTGATGCAGGCATCCCTAATGTTGCAGTAGCTTTTTTACACTCCAGCTCCAAAGTATTGGATGGTAAATTTGGTGGTAATGAAGCGGAGCAAAGACAGAATGCGGCATAGTAAACTTCTTTTCCTTCTGCACAAAATTTTGCAATGCTGCCACCACAGCCCAGTTCTCCATCATCGGTATGGGGTGCGAGAATTAATATTTTCTTCGGGTTAAACAATTTTATTGAATAAGCAGTAAAAATAAAAGTTAATGCGGCACTCTCAAAGAAAATTTCAAATAAGTTTATTCGGTCTTTTTTGCTTCATCTTTGGCTCGCTGTCTAATGATTTCTGTCAGCTTAGTTTCCAGCCTTCGAATGCGTGCATACAATTTGACAATTATAAAAATGAAAAATAAGATACAAATGTAAAATAATAGGTCAGCACCTCTTTGTACGCCAAGTTTATTGGCGATTACAGTAGTTTCATCGGGATATATAATAAAAAATATAGCGGCTGCAGAAAATATACCAAGTATAATCAAGTCGGCCAGCGCATTGCGAAAGCGGGCAATATAATAAATGAATATGGCTGCTACGCCGCCAATTAAAAGAAGTTGAATTCCGCTCATCCAAAAATTTTATTTAAGAGTATATCAAAAAAAATTCTAAATCCATTCCACACCGTTAGTCCTTTGTTTTTAGAATATTCAGTATAACGAATATTCACCGGTACTTCTTGAAAGCGCAATTTATTCTTTTTAATGAAAGTCAACAATTCGGTGGCGTGTGCCATACCGTTTTCGCTGATTTTTACTAAGGCCGCTGCTTTTGGGTTTAATGCACGCATACCATTATACGCATCCGTTAGCCTCATACCGGTGAAGATATAATTTATCAATTTGGCAATTTGTAAAGTTTGTTTTCGTGCACCTGTCATATTTTGCGCTGCACCTTTTAAAAACCTTGAGCCTAATGTAAAGTCAGCTTCGTTTGTTTGCAATGGGGTTAATAATTTTTCAATATCATTTGCATTGTGCTGACCGTCGCCATCAAAAGTGATAATATATCTGGCATTATGCTCTCTTGCAAATTCAATTCCCGTTTGCAGGGCTGCACCCTGGCCCAGGTTAATTTCATGTTGCAGAAAATAACAGGGGAGGTCTTTTAAATAAGGCGCTGGAGATGTTTTTGAACCATCATCAACCACCACTACAGTGTAGCCAATGGCAACTATCTCGCTTACAACATCTCTTATTACAGTTTGCTCGTTAAAGGCAGGAACTACTACAAAAATTTCTTTATGATTGAAAGTGGTCAACATTTATTTTGTAAATGTAGATTGCGGTAAAGAATCTTGCAAGTTTATTTCAGTTAATAGTTTTAATGAGCTGCGTCTATTTTTTGCATATAAAAATTGTAGCCTCCGGATTTGCCAACTATTGTTGCCTGATGCTGCATAGCAAAATCAATTTCATCACCATCATTGGTAATGATAAATAATAGCATTGGTTTTTTTGTTGTGAGATTGGACTTCTGAATTAATGGTATCGTTTCATTCATTACCGGAATTTTGCTGTTCATTCCCACTCTGTAATATATATAATAGGAGGAGCCAGTAACAGCAGCTTTGTAACCCGGATTTTTTTGCAATTGAAACTTGATAACCGCTTCTGCATAATCCTGAATTTCTTTTTCCTGTTGCCAGCTATAAGTTTCATTGCCAGCATTCATTGCCCTACGGAAAGTAAATATAAAACCACGTAAGGCCTCAACTGATAGTAAAAGAAAAGCTACAATGATAGCAATGCGATATATTTTTTTCATATTCGTTTTGGCAGCACAAAAAACGAAGAATGAAAGCTGAAACAAGATCATAAGCGGGCCATAGTAGCGTGGTTCGTCCACATAGCTCCACCAATGTCCGGGAAAATTTTCTTCCTTGCCTACAAAAAGTGAAAGAAAAGAAAGTAAACCGATGATGGCTGTCGACATTAAAAATGTGGTTGAAAAAAAATACTTTATTATACTCAGGTTTTTAAATCCATATTTTAATATGTATCGGATGAAGACTATGCAGGCAAAAAGAAAAGCTGCAAAATTCAATATTTGAAAAAGCCTAAATATAGAATTTTGAATTTTAGGGGTATTTCCCATTACCATGCTTACTGTATCTGGATTTAGAAATGATGCAGGAATTGCCGGATAGCTACCTAAAATATTTTCAGGGAAAAAGCCTCTTTCTCCTGAGCTGATATAGGTGGCAGCACCACTGTTTATTTTTTGCCAAAGCAGTAACCCGCCAATGGCGAATACCAGGAAGCTAAAAATGTATGTACTGCTTTTTTTAAGCCTCATATTCTTGTCAGCATTGGCTTTTAGATACATCAATATTGGAACAATGAAAATTATGGGGATGACTAGATATTTAATGGTAGCTGCCTGAAATAGAAAAAAGGCTATGCCTAATGATAAAGACAAATTACGTTTTTGAGATTGTATAAGTTTGATACTGATTGATATTGCGAATAATAAAAAGGTAACCGCAACAGCATCGGAAGAACAGATGAAATAAAACGGATAAATAAAAAAGCCGGAAATGATAGTAAAAATATTGTTGAGGTAGTCAGGTACACTTAACTGTTTCAAGATTCTGCGTGTGATGAAGATAAAGCCAATGGCACCCAGCAATTCCAAAGCGATACCTGCATAGATGAAATTTTGATTCATTAACAAATAAAACGGCGCTAGTAGTAATGAGTATCCAGGAGGCCAGTTTATTTGTGGTTCATAAATAATGGTTGACAAATCAGTTGGCAGCACATAAGAAGCAGAAAATCCATGACCGGCTACAAAATTTTGCATGGCCATCATTTGATACATACCATCTACCCGAATGTTATAAAAGAACACAATCTGAATTAGCCTTGCAACAATTGCCAATGTTACAATGACGAATGAGGTTTTCTTATCGGATAAAATTATTTTCCACATGAATTTAAAAATATGCTATGGCAATATACGGTAACTGTAAAAATGATATCCATATCCGCCTCCTTCCTTGTTGACGCCGTTTAAAGATATAAAACTATTGTAGGCTTTTAAATCCGTATCTCGGATTATGGCAAATAGTGTAACTGGTAATGAAGTTTTTAATGTTTCGTGACTGTTTAATTTAACCACATCAGTAAATATGGGGTAGTGGCTGTACAAACTTGCTCGTAGAGTCATCCAATCAGATGTGCCGGTAAGAATGATTTTGTCGCCGGGGTTTTTAGTTTTCAAATGATGAAGTATGTTGTCTGTTGTTTTTTGAAATGCCAGTTCGTATTGCCAGCCGTAGGTTTCCTTTCCTATTTTCAATATTCGGTTAGAGGTAAATGCAATGCCCCTGACAAAATCAGGAACCATTAGAAGAATAAGTAAAGAAATAATAGTAGTTTGAAGTTTTTGTTTGTGTTTTTGAAAATGATACAATGCAACGAAACCAGCTATTTGTGCCAAAACAATAATGATACCATAATATCTTGCTTCCTGCACATAAGTCCATTTGCTAAAATCATAGTTCTCTTTGCCTACAGTTAAGGACAGATAAATAAGTATTGCGATCAGCGAAATTGAAATTAAAAATGACAGGAGAAAATAGTCTGATGGAATGTTTGTTTTTTTTATTGTTTTTAAAGGTCTGCTACGAAGTAAAAGTACAATGATGATGATAAACCCTATTAGACTAATGATTTGAAAACCTTTAAAAATTTGGTTTGAGATATTTGAATGGCTGCTTATAAAATAATCAACTGTATCGGGTCTTATAAACGAGCCACTTAGAAAAGGGAAGAAGGCGTTAAGGTTTTCCGGAAAAAAACCTCTTGCGGTTGATTGAATGTAGGCGGCATCACCTGTATTTAATTTTTGAAAAAGAAGGAAACTTCCGAATACGAATAATAAAACTGTAAATGAAATTATTCCACCCTTTAACAGGTTTTTGTTTTTTAAGAAATGGCCTTTTAAAATTAAAAAGAAAGGGATGGCCATTGCAGGTAACAAAAAAAGGTATTTAAATAAGCCGCATGCTAATAGTACTAGAATGAAAAAAAATAAACTTGCAGTGATGGCTTTGCCATTCTTAATGATTTTGAGGCATAAATAAAATGCGAACAGGAATATCGTTATACCAACAGGATCTGTATTTGGAATGGTATAAAAATAATATCCAAAAAATCCGGTAAGGAGTGTGAATAGATTTATATATGCAATGGGTATATCCAGTATTTTTAGAATTGCTCTTGTTACAAAAATGAATCCAATGGCTGCTACAATACCGAGTGCAATGGCAGCAGCAATATAATTTTTACCAAGGAGGATGTAAAAAGGGATGTATAATAAAGAGAAAACGGGAGGCCATTTGGAAATTGGTAAATATTGAATTGTGGAAAGATTGCCCTCGTTAATTTGAGCAAAACTTAATCCATTTCCGTGAAAAAAATGTTCAACTCCCAAAATCTGAAAAGTCATATCACTCCTTGTATTGAAAAAATACAATTGTTGTAATATCCTGCTTAATATTACTAGCAAAATGATTATAACTGTTGCAGACTTGCCTGATAGCAATTGCATTGATTTTTTTCTAAAAGCAGATATTAAAATAGTCTGTGACAAGATTAATCTTTAATAAATATAGATGAATCTGGCAATAATGGCCAGGATTGCTTGAATTGGGTATTCATAAACATTCTTAGAAAATTTACATTACTCATGCCCTCATAAAAGCCAGCATAACGGGTGGTTGGAAGAAGTATTGCATTTAGATTCATGAAGTAATATTTCTTGTCAGTTCCCGGGGTTAATTGCCGAAATCCATGATCGCTGATGAGCATGATAACTGGAGGTTTATTTGATTTTAGTTTTACATCATCAATTAATCCGAGTATTTTATTATTTGTGTAATTCAGATATTGGATATAAGCCTGTTTGTTTGCTTTATAAGCTTCGGTAAGACTGTCAACAGGAGTTTTATTGCCTGCTGAATCAAAAAAATAAGGCCAATGTGGCATATTGAAATGAGCATATACAAGTTTTGGTTTTCCGTTGACTGTGTATATGGTTTCTTTAAGTAATAATTCAGTTTTTAAATTTTCGGCCAACTCCGTTAATTTAATCTTTTCAAGTTTTTGCTTGGAAACCAGTCTGGCACCAAAAATATTTCTTAATTTATTAAACAAAGTAGCGCCTGCAAGAATATTGGTGTTGGTCGTTAAAATATTTTGAACTGAACTTTTATGATCTGAAAGATCAAAGAATGAGAGGTTGTGAATTTCATATCCATTTTCAATTTCTAAAAATTTAGTAAGCGCATTTTCTTTGATGAGCTCCCTGCAAAATAATATGTCTTTATAATTTTCAGTTAAGTTTTTATTAAGCCCGTTAAGATAATTCATACTGAAGAATGACCCCATTGAATAAACGGTGGAATTATAATTTGCATTCGTGTTTTTGATAACATTGAACCCTTTTTGCGTCAGCGCTGAATCAAACTTGTAATTGTCATAATTGAAAATATCTTTTAATTCCTGATTTCCGGCATATTCATCCGCCACAATCAGATAAATGTCGGGGTGGCTGCATGTGTCACATTTTGCAAAATTTTGATTTTGGAAAGTATGTTTTTTCAGTCTGGATTGGAATTGATCTTTTGCCTGAATGATTTGCACAAAATCTATAATAATCAGTAGAAATAATAAAAAATTCAAGTACCTGCAAAATGTAAAAAGGCTTTTATTTGATTTCGCAATTATATATATAATTATCAGCACAAATAGAGTGGAAATGGGTAGCAGTATGCTTAATTTGGAAAAAATAGGGCCGCCTGAAATTTTTGTCAGCAAGTTTTGTATGCTGGTATAAAAAAAGTTTAAGGCTATTATTGTCAATGATGCCAGTGCAGCTTTTGTAAAATTTCTGAAGAAAAGAAATATAACACCTGCTAACAAAATAGTGATACCTGAATACAATAGCGTTAATTTCAAAAAATCGGGGACTAAAGAAGGCGCATAGTTTTCAAACATCGCATGTTGAAAATAGAATAATGGCAGTAAAGCCAGGAAAAACGGTTTTGATATTATATGTATGAACTTATTCTTCATTTCTTTTCATGAAATAAAGTGTACGACCGGATGTACCTATCTCTTGTTTTTCAATTTGTCTGAAAAAAAATGAAAATTCTTTTTCAAATGCTGTTTGAGAATAATTTGAAAATATATCTTTTTTCTGACTCAGTATTAATTTAACTTTCTCATCTTCTTTTGGAATAAATTCAATTATGAGTAGCGGGGCAATAGTGGAGAAGTAGGATGCAAGTTGTGCAAAGGGTATATTTTTGCCGATTGCAAGATGGTGCAAAATTGCCAGCACCATCACTAAATCTACTTTTAATCTTTCAGTAAAGCTTTCTCTTTCGTTATTTTGAACTCCAATTGCCGGTGAGGGATTTGATAAGTCAAAAATTATAGGTTGAATAAATTGTAATGTTTGTTTTTTTATTTGCTGATAAAGATTATTAATACATGAAGGATCAAAATCTGCTGCCAGTGTATTAATTTTTTTTTCGGATAATAATAAAGAAAACACACCTTGATTTGCACCAATATCAGCAGCCGATTTTATTTGCGGATTAAGACTTAACCAGTTGGTGATTATCTTCTTTTTTTGTTCCAGGTAACCGTTTCTGTTTATTGCTTCATCATAATAAGCAGACCATTGTGTAGGAATTGTTGGTGTTTTCAATCTACGAATCAATAATTCAAGACTTTGAATCAGATTAAGAAATTTATTTTTAGAAAATCGCACTTCTCTTTCACTTTTTCCAGCTGTCTTTTTTGAAATTTTTGCGTGTAAATGAATATGCAAATAGGTGTGTAAAGAATATTTTGTTTTTGTGGGGAGCAGTTTTGCTGTCACCGATAAGGGAATTCCATCAGGCCATGCTAGGTGTAGTTGATTTAATGTTTGCTTATTATAATGCATTAAAAGCAATGGCGCTAAGAAACTTTCACAAAATTGTCTATATGCAATCCAGGGTGTTGCTTCATTATATTTTTCAAATGATAAAGTATCTATAAAAATTAATTTTCCATTGTGCCATTGAATATTGTGTGGCGTAGCATCTTTTAATGATAAACCGTATTGAATGGATTCTTTCGCCAGACGGAGTGTGAGCAATGCTGCATCTTTTAGCATATCAAAACTCCATTCCCATGCATAACTGATAAAATTAATTCTTTCTGGTAATAGTGTAAGATATCCATTTTCATCACCAGTAATACATTCTTCAATTGTTTGATGGGGTAACAACAATTCTTGATTTACAAGGCTGTCATACAGTCCAGACTGTATGAAAAATTCAAAATCTTCCTTAAAACATTTATTTACCTGACGAAAAAGCACACCATCTTTTTCAAAAATATACCCTGATGGGTCACGATATGATGAGGGGTTCCGTTTGATTGGATTTGACATCAGGCTTTGGTATTATCATCCTGTTTATTTCTGTTGCGGGTAAAAAATGCAATCACCGCATTTTTAATATTTCTGAAAAAAAAGGCTACACCCAGCACTGCTGCTACTAATACCTGCACTAAATAGCTTCCGCTACCCGGATCAATATATAAAAGATGGTGAAGCATTATAAATATCTCAGATTAGTCTTAGGTGTCAATGTCAACAAAGTTTCATACATCAATTTGATGGTGTTTTCAATATCATCACGATGCAACATTTCTACGGTTGTGTGCATATAGCGCAAAGGAATGGATATTAAAACTGAGGGACAACCATCGTTTGAATATGCAAATGAATCAGTATCGGTTCCTGTGCTTCGGCTGAGTGCCCGCCATTGTACAGGTATTTTTTTATCAGCCGCCACTTTTTCTACAATGCCCAGCAGTTTATTGTGTACAGCAGGAGCATAAGATAGTGAAGGCCCTTTGCCGGTAGCTACATCGCCTTCAATATTTTTATTAATTAAGGGAGTAGTGGTATCATGCGTTACATCTGTTACTATTGCAATATTGGGTTTTATTCTTCTCGCAATCATTTCGGCTCCTCTGAGTCCTATTTCTTCCTGCACTGCATTGACGACATATAAACCAAAAGGCAGTTTCTTTTTATTTTCTTTGAGCAATCTTGCTACTTGTGTAATCATAAATCCTCCGATGCGATTATCAAATGCCCGGCCTATGTAATTGTCATTGGCCAATTCATCAAATCCATCCTGATAAGTAACTACTGCACCAATATGAATACCCAGTGCTTCTACTTCTTTTTTGCTGCGGGCACCACAGTCGAGCCAAAGGTTGTCTGTTTTGGGTTGTGTTTCTTTATCGGCACTCATACGGGTGTGTATGGCAGGCCAGCCAAAAACCGCTTTTACAGGACCTTTCTTCCCGTGTATTATTACCCTTGAAGCCGGAGCGGTTTGATGATCTACACCGCCATTTCTTTTAAGATATAGCAATCCATCGGTAGTAATATAATTTACAAACCAACTGATTTCATCTGCATGAGCTTCAATCACTACTTTAAATGGATGTTCGGCATTTATTACTCCTACAGCAGTTCCATATGGGTCTAAAAAATGAGAGTCCACATAAGGTTTGATATATTCAATCCAGAGTTTTTGCCCCCAGGTTTCAAATCCTACTGGTGATGCATTATTGATATATGATTTAAAAAACTCAAAAGCCTGATCTGTAATAATAGATTTTTTTGCTTTTGCTGCTTTTGCCATCTGAATAGTTTTTAAGTATTGATTAATGCTAAGGCGAAGATAAGCAGCAGCGCCTGAACTATCATCATCCCATCGTGAAGGAATACAAACAGCCCACTGTCCATTCCAGGCTTAAACCTTTGAAATAAAAGAAAAACAAGAAACAGCGGAATCAATATGGCTGCACAGCCATAAATATTCAACATTTGAAATGAATGTAAAAGCAACGAACCGGTAATTGCAATCAATACTATGAAAATCCATTTACCTGTTTTTAAAGTAGCTGCGGGGCCTGCCATTACTGCTAATGTATTAACACCATCTCTTTTATCTTCTTCAAAATCTTTTATATTAAATAATACACATAAGGCCATGATGAAGAAAAAATGATGCAGAAATAAAAAGAAAACCCGACTATGAATTGCTGCAGGAGCTTCACTCCACATAATAACAGGAAGTGCCACTGTTGTAAAAGCCCAAACAAAACTGAGAGAAACTGATTTGAGCAATCCGATATCACGAATACTTTTATGGCTCCAGGGATTGAGTGGATGTGAGTAGGCTAATGAAACAAATGGAATGATAATAAACCAGAAAAGATTGCGGTAGTTGAAACCTCCCTGATGTATAAAGATTGCTTTATAATGCCATGCAACTCCCCCCAAAATAAAAAAGGCGCAGGCAAATATTGAAATAACTACATACCGGCTATGGCGTTTACACCAATCTAGCCGGAGGTCAGTTTTACTCAAGCCTTTAATATAATAATGAAGATTGTAAACAAAAAGTGTACAAAGGAAAATGAGTAGCAGGTACCAGTTTAATGCGGCCGGAATATTTAAAAGATAAAAGGTGGAATAGGTAAGTGCTAATGCGCAGCAAGCGATAAAAATATTGCTGAATATTAAAAAATGAAGAATGGTCTTAAGCTTCAAGCATTAAATTTTTTTAAGCCGTATTGGATCTGATTCTTTGTAGTCACTACGGTTTTCTTTTTTATCTTTTAGAATCAGACCAAATGTAGCAGTTGTATCCTTTATCACTCCGGGCAGGGTAGGTGGTCCGGGGTTGGCTGTGTTATATTGATAAGTAATTTTGATGTCTGCTTCACGTGTTTTATCGGGTACACCCAAACTGGTGAAATTGTATCTAAAAGTATCATTTTTAACTACAGTCAATCCATTGTACCATTTATACACAATGAGTACGGAATCCATATCACCTTCATCATCTGTATAGGAGCCTTTGAGTGTAATAATATTACCATTATTCACAATCGATGGTGAGATAGAACTGACCTTTACTTGTGGTATGGTTGTAAACTTATCTTTGTTGCAAGCAAAAATGAAGATAAGGACTGACAGCATCAAAATTCCGGCCTTCATATTATGAGTTTGATTGGTAACAAATTTAATTAATTTGACAACACAAAATATCGTGCCGCTGCAATGGAATCATAAAATTTTTGGTTTAAAGAAGGTTGATTTCGAAAAAAACAGCACTGGAAGTATTCCGTTTTCAGTATGAAAATAACCCGCTATATGCCGATTATGCAAAAAAGGTGAACAAAACTCCTGATCAGGTTACAGCATTGATCGATATCCCATTTATGCCCATTCGCTTTTTTAAATCACATGAAATAAAAACGACTACTTTTAATACCGAACTTTTCTTTGAGAGTAGCGGCACTACCGGAACTTTAAATAGTCGGCATTTTATTAAAGACATTTCATTGTATGAAGAAAGTTTTTTAAAAGGATTTGAGCAATTCTATGGCAAAATCTCAGATTGGTGTATCATAGGTTTGTTGCCATCTTATCTGGAAAGAAAAAACGCTTCACTGGTTTATATGGTTCAAAAACTAATAGACGAATCTAAAAATTCCGAAAGCGACTTTTATTTAGATGATTTTCGAAAAGTTAGTTACCACTTTAAAAGCTTTGGAAAAGAAAAGAAAAAAAACAATGCTTATAGGTGTAACCTTTGCCTTATTGGATTTGGCTGAAAAATTCCGCTTTCAATTGCAACATACCGTTGTTATGGAAACTGGAGGAATGAAGGGGAGAAGAAAGGAAATAATAAGAGAAGAGGTACATCAAGTTTTAAAAGAAGCCTGGGGACTACAATCCATTCATTCGGAATATGGAATGACGGAATTATTATCGCAGGCTTACTCAGTGGGTGAAGGTATTTTTGTTCCACCAGTGTGGATGCGTATTTTAATAAGAGATGATGAAGATCCCTTTTTCATAAAGCAAGAAGGATCTGGAATAATTAATGTTATTGATTTAGCAAATCTATATTCCTGCTCCTTTATTGCTACGGATGATGCAGGTATATTAAATGCGAATGGAAGTTTTGAAGTAAGAGGAAGGGTAGATGGCAGTGATTTGAGAGGTTGTAGTCTGATGACTATCTGAAAAATTTTATAAGTACAACCTGAAGTAATACATTTGCAGCCCTGCCAAAAAATGCCCGGATGGCGAAATTGGTAGACGCACCGTCTTCAGGTGGCGGCGCCGCAAGGTGTGCTGGTTCGAATCCAGTTTCGGGCACATTGAAGCCTTAAAAGAACAAACTTTTGAGGCTTCATTTTTTCTACTTTAGCCAGTACAGCTGGTTTTGAAATAAACGATCTCCTGGCTACATTTCATATTTTGTAAACTCATTAAACTTTTTTTACTCATGTGCTGGCTCCAGTAAATTTAAAAATGAGCTTTTGGTACGGTTTAATGTAGCAATGATTGCATCAAAATTTTGTGTTGTTGGTTTCAGGTTTATGAATTTGTCAACAATATTTCTTTGCTTATAAACGATAAAAGTGTTTTCAACATCCGGATTTATTTTATTGAGATACATATCCGATGCTTTATCATCCCAGGATGGTACAGATGTTAATGCTGTGTGCTGAATGTTTAACTCTTCGCCTATTTTTTCTAATGTAGCTTGTTGTTCATTGCGGTTGGCTGTTTTTTGGCTGCCATACACAAAATAAACTTTTAAATATTTTCCCTGGCGAATGCTTTCAGATTCTAAAAATTGCAGCCATTTTTTTATTTCATCCCAGTTTGGATTGTTACCTGTATAATAAATAATACCTTGATAACGTCCGTACTTACATACCGGGCAGGTGGTAGAACCTTTATCGGGGCCATAGACATGATAGGGGCCAAAGGAAGGTTGTTCATCACCAATATTTAAGCCTGATGAAATTTTATTTTCATTCTTTTTTGGATAGTTGGGAATATTTAACCCTAAAATAATATTATGCTCAGCTACCTGCAAGCTATCGCTTAGCAATACTCGTAGAGTGCCACTGCCACATCGGGGATTTTTTTGGGGATGTGTTTTACGATAAGGAAGCAAACGGGGATCATCATCAAATACCAAATCATCAATCCAATATTCATTTGCAATATCCGGTTCTTTAATGATGATATGAATATGTTCAGGGTCTTCAACACCCGGATATGCACCGGGACGAATGGTATAGATGCTGTAACGACCTTCTGCATCCGTTTTTACCCAACCCCTGATGTGTCCATGTCTTGTGCTGTTATGTGGTGTGCCATCACCAGGGGAATAGTAGCCCTTGTTATCAGTATGATGATAATAAACAATGACATAGGGAGCCGGTGTTTTCCCGTCTAACTGATATACAATTCCGGTTACCAGCAGTTTTCTTCCTGCTTCGTACCAGCCGGCACTGGTATCAGTAGCCTTTATTTGATCGGGTATTCCATTATAAATAAGCTCACAATAGCCAACTTCGCAATCGCCACCTACTTTACCAGTGGGGATGGGCGTTGGCGATGGATTGTTTTTTTGCTGACCATTACAACTAATGAGTAGCAGCATGAGCAGTATTGGAAATAGTAAGGCTTGAGACTTCATCATTTTTTTATTTACAAAATTCGGAGCCCAAAGGCCTGTTTTACAAATAAAATAGGTTTACCCGATGAGTTTATATTGCAACCCGATGTGCTTGCTCCATTCTTTGACGAAAAACGGGAACATAATTTCGGCTAAGTCTTAACACAATACCATTGTTTAACGTAAGATCATAATCGCCATTAAGCCTGGAACTACGGGAAGCAATCGTATTTATGTTTACCAGACATGATTTATGAATTTGTACAAATTGTTTTTCATCTAATTGCTGCAAAATAGATTTGAGCGATTGGCTGTGTAGGTATTTTTTTTGATGCAAATGAAGGTGGATATAGGGAGAGCTGCTGGAGATATAAAAAATATCCTGGGTTTGAATTTGTATTTTTCTTTTGCCATCATTTACCCAAAGCGATGTAATGGAAACAACAGCATCTGGCACCAATACGGGAGCTTCGGCTTTTTCCGGTACTTGATTTTTCTTGTTCCATAATTTGAAAAAAATAAAGGGAAGTGTATAGGCAAATAATAAAACGAAGGAATAAGCCTGTAGCTCAAAATGCAATGTTTGCCGGTAGGCAAAACTATGGTTATAAAATGCTGATGAAAGCATCCAAACCAATGCCGGATAAGCGAACAGATGCAATAATGCAGGCAGGGCAATGAGTATAATTAACGCAACAATTGATTTAAAACGATGAGCCAGCCTAAATTGCAGCAACAGCCCAGGTACAAACAACCACCAAAAGGAGCTGAACATAAACGACTCAGAAATATAAAAGGAAGATTGGTTGAGCCGAGCGGTTAGCCAGTCTAAACCCAAGGTTCCGAAAATACAAATGACAAGAACAGTAAAACACAAAGTTCTGACACGACTGTTTGCAGAAATAGAAGAGTAGGAGAGGTTACTATTCATTAATGTGAATTTATATTTTTAAATGATCTGTCTTTTACTGTTCTTTTTCTTTTTTTAAAGCTTTAGCCAATTTTATGGAATGGATAAGTGAATGGTTATTGTTCCAATCGCTATGCGAAACTATAATATATTTTGGATGGCGGCATTTCTTCTGTACGTTTTTTAAAGTAGCATAATAAGCCGTTTTATTAGCATCGCCCAAAAATCCCAGATTTTCTGCATCGGCACCTTTTATGAGACAACCGCCATATAATATCTTTTCATTTTTAAACCACACAATAATATTGTCTATTGTATGCCCTTCGCCGGGGTAAAAAGTTTTAAATGTATATTGACCCATATTAAAAACAGTGTCCTTCGTCATTAAATATTCGGCTCTTTTTTTATTGTTCTTTTTACTCCATTCATCTGTAAGCGATGTTGTGTAGGTCTTAATTCCTTTTTGTTTGTAATATTCAAGACCTTCGGTTCTGTCGCTATGCCAATGCGTAGCAATACAATTTTTTACATCTTTATGGTGTTTCAGTTTTATACTGTCAAGTAAAGGTTGAAACTGTGTAGTGTCCCATGGTGTATCAAAAATGACAACGCCATCATTGGTTACTAAGTACATTCCATTGGCTGGCACTGGACTGCCTTCATAAATGCTGTAAGTGGTATAAATATAAAAATCACCGGTTAGGGGTGTTATTTTGAGTTTAGCGTTTTCGGGTTGACAAAAAATATTTGTTTGAAAAAAAATAAACAAAATTGAAATCACTAGTTTCTGCATTTGGTTTTATTATTTTAGAATTGAACAATGAAATTAAAAAAGGAATTTTTGGTTTTAATAATTTTTCCTCATGTATCTTGTAAATTTGTAAGCATTTAAAGGTATTGTAATATGATGTTTAAAACTGGAAAGTGCTCCCTTAGCCCTAAAAAATAAAAGAGAAAAAACCTTAGCGAACTTTTGTGCCTTCGTGCCTTTGTGGCAAAATATCAAGCCTGTAAATATTGCAGATAGCCGATTATTACATATTTGTAATTTCAAGTTCGGGCACCATAACCCTTACACTCACCAACCTGCCAGCCGATTATGATTTACGCTTATATAAAGGAAGCAAATCTGTGAAAACATCTCAAAATGGAGGTACTACCAGCGAAACCATCAGCTACACTGCGGCAGCAGGTACCTACTATGCTCGTGTGTATGGTTACAGCGGTGCCATGAATGCTACCAACTGCTATACTTTAAAAGTACAACTGGGTACAGCCAGCAAAGGCGAGGAACTGATAACACAGAAAATATCAGTATTCCCCAATCCGGTGAAAGATGTAGTAACTGTAAAAATCCCTGATCTGCAAAGCAATGCCAACATCAAAGTATTTGATATGTATGGCAGAATGGTAATGCAGCAAAACAGCAGTCAGCAATTGACACAGTTGAATGTTTCAAAACTTACTTCAGGAGTTTATATTGTAAGAGTTAAAAATGCAGAGCAGGAAATTGCGATTAAGATTATCAAACAATAAGCGGATCTTGTAAAAACAGCAAAGCCCCGGCAATTAGTTCGGGGCTTTGTTTTTAGAAGAAAATTTTATTTAAGCACTTACGTTAAAATCTCTCAGTGCATCATTCAGACTGGTTTTTAAATCGGTACTGGGTTTGCGTTTACCTATAATGAGTGCACAACCCACTCCATATTCTCCTGCAGGAAATTTTTTAGAATATGAACCTGGAATAACAACGCTGCGGGCAGGCACTCTGCCTTTCATTTCTATCGGCTCACTGCCACTTACATCAATTATTTTGGTTGATTGCGTCAGCACCACATTGGCGCCCAGCACTGCTTCCTTTTCCACTATCACACCTTCAACAACTATACAGCGACTACCTATAAAACAACCATCTTCAACAATTACCGGCGAAGCTTGCAATGGTTCCAATACACCGCCAATACCAACACCGCCACTCAAGTGTACACCTTTGCCTATTTGCGCACAACTTCCCACAGTTGCCCAAGTATCTACCATAGTGCCTTCATCTACATAGGCGCCAATATTTACATAACTGGGCATGAGTACAACATTCTTTGCAAGATAAGCACCATAGCGGGCAACAGCATGTGGTACAGCTCTTACACCCAATGAAGCATAGTTTTTCTTCAGCAGCATTTTATCATAAAATTCAAAAGGGGCTACATCCCAGGTTTGCATTTGCTGAATACCAAAGTATAAAAGTATGGCCTGCTTTACCCATTCGTTTACCTGCCATTTGCTTTTTTCATCCGAGCTTACTTCGGGAGATGCAACTCTTAATCTTCCTTTATCCACTTCTTCTATTACAGCTCTTACTGCATCAGCATATTTAGCTTCTTTAAGTAACTCACGGTTTGACCAGGCATCCAGTATCAGTTCTTTCATTTTTACTAGTTGAGTTGCGAAAATAATGATTGTCTTGTTTATGTATAGTATTGATGCGGGTTGATTATTTTTGTTTTATGAATATCGGCTTTGATGCTAAAAGGGCATTTCACAATGGAACCGGACTGGGGCATTACAGCCGAAGTTTAATACATGCTCTTGCGGAAAATTATCCTCAGCATCAATATTGGTTATTTAACCCGCGGCCTTCCCATTCATTTTCAATAAAAGGAGAAAATATTCATGAAATATTGCCCTCGGGTTTAATCAATAAAACATTCAGCTCACTTTGGCGTAGCCGAAATGTTGTAAAAGATTTAAAGCAAAAAAATATAAACTTGTATCACGGTCTCAGTCATGAGATACCTGTTGGAATAGCAGCTTCTGGAATAAAATCGGTTGTAACCATTCACGACTTGATACATGAACGATATCCAGAGCAATACAATCCTATAGATGTAAAAATTTATTCAAAAAAAATCAGATATGCTTGCCTTCATGCCGATCGAATAATCGCCATCAGCATGCAAACAAAAAAAGATATTGTTGATTTTTATAAAATACCAGAAGATAAAATAACCGTATGCTATCAAAGTTGTAACCCGATTTTTGCAAAAACCATCAGCGAAGAAGCAAAACAAATAATAAAGAAAAGATACAATTTGCCGGATCATTTCTTTTTATATGTAGGTTCATTAATTGAAAGGAAAAACCTGCTCAACATCTGTAAAGCAATAAAAATTTTGAAAGATGATTTGAAGATTCCTTTGGTTGTTATCGGTGATGGAAAAAAATATAAAGACGAAGTAAAAAAATATATTCTGCAAAACGGCATACAGCAACAGGTGATATTCCTGTCTGATGATCCAGAAATTGCATCATTGCCTTCTTATCGTTCGGCTGCTGATTTTCCTGCAATCTATCAGTCGGCAATAGCGATGATTTATCCATCTTATTTTGAAGGATTTGGCATTCCGGTTTTGGAAGCATTGTGGAGCCGGTTGCCGGTTATTACTTCTAATGTATCCTGCTTGCCTGAGGCCGGTGGACCTGGTGCTTATTATATAAACCCTGCAAGCCCTGAAGAAATAGCTGTGGGAATGAAAAGGATTCTTTATGAAAATGATTTTGGGAAGGAGATAAAAGAAAAAGGTTGGCAGTATGCTCAAAACTTTATGCCCCAAAAACATGCGGAATCGGTAATGCAGGTTTACGATTCTGTTATTTGATTTTTTTGGGCAATCAATTTATCTAAATATTTAAAAAAGCCAGATTGTATCTTTATTTTAATTGAATGAAGGGATTTGAAAACGATATTGAACAATGTCTTCAAGTGTTGAAGCAGGGCGGATTGATTTTGTATCCAACAGATACCGTTTGGGGCATTGGATGCGATGCCACCAATACAAAAGCGGTTGAGAAAATTTTTGCTTTAAAACAAAGACCCGATGAAAAAGCGATGATAGTATTGGTAGCCGATGAGGCCGCCATTTTACAGTACACTGCTGCGCCTGATTTGGCTGTTTTTGATTACTTGGCAGGCGATTCAAAACCTACAACCGTGATTTATGATGGTGCCATTGGTCTGGCCGGAAACCTAATTGCAAAAGATGGTAGCGTTGCCATTCGTATTTGCAAAGAGCCTTTTTGCAAACATCTCATAAAAAGGTTTAGAAAACCCATTGTTTCTACTTCAGCAAATCTGGCAGGGAGGCCAACGGCAAAAACTTTCTCTGAAATAGATCAACAAATAAAAAGTGGTATAGATTACATTGTACAATACCGTCAAAGCGATTATGCTATTGCAACACCATCCTCAGTCATTAAATGGAACAATGGAAAAGTTGAAATTTTAAGACCTTAAAGTTTTAATGCTTCACACAGTACCAATTATCTTTGTCGCAATGGAAATTCAGTTATCAAAAGAGGAACTTGCAATTATTAATAAAGTAGCGGAAGCTGCAGCAGGGTTAAACAGAGAAACTTATCTGATAGGTGGTTTTGTGCGAGATAAAATTTTGAACCGTCCTACTACGGATGCAGATTTTGTTTGTGTGGGAGATGCATTGGAACTTGCACAACTGACTGCCGATAAATTTTCACCTACACCATCAGTTGAATATTTTAAGAATTTTGGAACGGCGCATATAAAAATAAGTAAGCATTTTGATTTGGAATTTGTGGGTGCCCGTAAAGAAAGCTATAGCCGACAGTCTCGCAAACCGGAAGTAGAGCCTGGAACTGTGGCTGATGATCATAACCGCAGAGATTTTACTATCAATGCCATGGCCATCAGTTTGAACAAAGAAGATTTTGGGAAACTGATAGATCCATTCAATGGTATTCAGGATTTAAAAGATAAAATAATTAGAACACCATTAGCGCCTGCACAAACTTTTAGCGACGATCCGCTGCGGATGATGCGGGCTATCAGGTTTGCAACACAGTTGGGATTTACAATTGAAGAATGTACCTGGCAGGGAATTGTTGACACTGCAAATCGTATTTCAATTATTTCACAGGAGAGAATTACGGAAGAATTAAATAAGATTATTGCAACAGCAAAGCCTTCTATTGGATTTGATTTATTATATAAAAGCGGTTTGCTGCATATTATTTTTCCTAAAATGACCGAACTGGCAGGGGCCGAATATATTGATGGCTATGGTCATAAAGATAATTTTTACCACACCCTACAGGTGCTGGATAATCTTGCAGAAAAATCAGTTGATCTTTGGCTAAGGTGGGCAGCCATTCTTCATGATATTGCCAAGCCTGCAACTAAAAAATTTGAAGAAGGCCATGGCTGGACCTTTCATGGTCATGAAGCAGTAGGAGGCAGAATGGTACCTAAAATATTTGCGAAGCTGAAGCTGCCGCAAAATGAAAAAATGCGGTTTGTCAAAAAAATGGTTGAGTTGCATTTGCGGCCAATCAGTCTTACAAAGGAAAATATTACAGACTCTGCCATTCGCAGATTATTATTTGATGCCGGTGACGATTTTGAATCGTTGATGATGCTATGTGAAGCTGACATTACTTCCAAAAACAAACAAAAAGTAAAACGATTTTTAGAAAATTTTCAATTGGTACGTAGCCGGTGCAAGGAAGTGGAAGAAAAAGATCATCTACGAAACTGGCAGCCACCCATAACTGGTGAAATCATAATGGAAACCTTTGGGCTCGCTCCATCAAAACAGGTAGGTGAAATAAAAGATGCTGTGAAAGATGCCATGCTGGATGGAATTATTCCAAACGATATTGATGCGGCTTATCAGTTTATGCTTGAGAAAGGCAAACAACTGGGAATTGAACCTGTAAAATCTTGATACTTAAATCTTATTCGTAAATTCGCTTATGGCAATATTAAAATTCAGGATTTATTTTGAAGTTGACGATACGGTTTATCGTGATGTAGTGATTAAACATACTCAAAATTTTAAAGATTTGCATGATGCAATCTTAAAAGCATATGAATTTGACAATAAACATCAGGCAACTTTTTTTAGAAGCAATGAAGCCTGGCAAATGGGAAGAGAAATTTCTCTTGAAGTATATGATAAGGTTTACAAAGTACCACCTTTGTTAATGGCCGATACAACTATTGGTTCCGAAATAAAAGATACCAGCCAACGATTTATTTATCATTACGATTTTAATAAAAACTGGAGTTTCCTTATTGAGTTGATAAATGTATCAAAAGAAGAAAATCCAAAAATAGCCTATCCTGCTACATCCAGAGTGGAAGGTATAGCCCCCAGCCAATATGGCACCAAAGGATTGCTGGGTGATAAGTTTGCAGATATTGAAGAAAAATATGACCTCACAAAGGCCAGTGAAGGGTTTGCAGAAAAAGATGCAGATGGTGAGGATATTGGTTTAGGAGAAGAAGGAATAAGCAGCGAAGAAGAAGAAGCCTGATCAATTTTTTGATTTTTAATTTTTCTTTCTTGATTGTCCCCCATAAAAAAACGGTAATTATTATTTGTGGTCCTACTGCAGTAGGTAAAACAGCTGTGGCGATTCAAATTGCAAATCATTTTGGTATCGAAATTATTTCTGCAGACAGCCGTCAATGTTTTATGGAATTAAATATTGGCGTAGCAAGACCGTCCAATGAAGAATTGCAATCAGTTCCGCATCATTTTATTGCATCCCATTCCATACAGGAAGATGTAACAGCCGCCACTTTTGAGCAGTATGCTTTAGAAAAGCTTGAAATTCTTTTTAATAAAAAAGATATCGTTGTGATTGTGGGTGGCACTGGATTATACATCAAAGCTTTCGAAGTAGGATTGGATATGATTCCAGAAATCAATCCTGCTATACGAAATGAAATTATCTCTAATTATGAAAAAAATGGAATCAGTTGGTTGCAAAAAGAAATAAAAGAAAAGGACCCGAAATTTTATAATGAAGGAGAAACTCAAAACCCGCAACGTATGATGCGTGCATTAGAAGTAGTTATTGGTACGGGTAAAAGTATCTTTAGTTTTTCGAAAAAGGAGAGAAGGCGGTAAGGGGGTTTAATATTCTTAAAATAGGGCTTGAAGTGCCAAAAGAAATCTTGAATGAACGTATCAATTTAAGAGTAGATAAAATGATGCAGCTAGGTTTGCTGGAAGAAGTGAAAAGTCTGGTAAAATACAAGCAAGTAAATGCCTTGCAAACTGTTGGCTATTCCGAACTTTTTGAATACTTGGAGGGAAAATTAAATGAATCCACAGCTGTTGAATTAATAAAAACACATACCCGCCAATATGCCAAGCGTCAAACGACTTGGTTTAAAAGAGACAAATCTATCAGCTGGTTTCAGCCAGATGAGTTGGGTGAGATGATTTCATTTTTGGAAAAGCATTTACCTGATTAATGGTGGCACCAAAAGCGGGTATATTCTAGAAAAATGATTTTTGGTTTAATAATTGCTGCTTCATTTCTTAAGATTTTTGGTTTAACATACTAAGATACAGGTCATTTACCCAATCCACCTTTGGAGTTTTCTTTTATCCAATTTTACACCAACGGAAAGCCATCTACGTTTTTTTGGTGTAGCTTTAAATTGAAATTTTTATTAATAAAATTTAAAAAAGTATTGCAATATGAAAACATTATTAAAATTGGCTACGCTGGCTACTGTATTAATGCTGGCAACAACCACACATGCCCAGACTGATAAGTCCACAAGACCCAGCCCGCCAGCTTTGGCTAAGCAAAAAGTGGGTGATGTTATCATTACTATTGATTATAGCCAACCTTCAATAAAAGGTCGCACCATTGGTAAAGATTTGGAACCAATGGATGGTCAAGTGTGGAGAACCGGAGCAAATGAAGCGACAATTTTTGAGGTTGACAAAGATGTAACAGTAGAAGGTAAATCCTTGGAAGAAGGAAAATATGGATTATTTACAATTGTAAATGGCGACGACTGGACAATTATCTTTAATAAAAACTGGAACCAGTGGGGAGCGTTTAGTTATAAAAGCGATGATGATGTATTGCGTGTAAATGTAAAGGCTACTAAAGCTGATCCTTATGCTGAAAAATTTACCATCAATATTTCTGAGGCAGGTGTGGTAACCTTGCTTTGGGGTGATAGAAAGGTTGAGTTTACGGTGAAGTAATTATTTAGAAGTTGTCAATAAATATAAAAGGCCGTGTCAAATTAAATAATGACACGGCCTTTTAGTTATGCAATGAATTAAAGCTTAAATATGTGCTTCAATTTTCTTAACAAAATTTCCTTTTGGTTGTGCACCCACTAATTTGTCAACCACTTTACCATCTTTAATAAAAAGTATTGCAGGAATAGAGGTGATACCAAAATTCATAGAAACCTCAGGGTTGTTGTCCACGTTCAACTTACCTACATTCACTTTTCCGTCATATTCTTTACTTAGTTCTTCAATAACTGGGCCGATAGCACGACAAGGGCCACACCATTCTGCCCAAAAATTGACTAGAGTTAGTTTATCAGAAGACAGTACATCTGATTGGAAGTTTGCATCTGTAAATTCTTTTGCCATTGTTTTCTCCTTTTTTTTGTTGTAAGGGGATTGCAAATTTAAGACCGCTACAGTTAACATGCAGACTTGTCGTGGATTTGTGTAAAACTTGTCATCAAATGAACTACATTGTCAGGCTCTGTATATTTTTCAACTATATCAAATAATAATCTTTTGTTTTCAATATCAAATTAAATAGTAGTCACCTGATAATCAAATTGTACGTTAGACTCAAGAAAAAGAATAAGATCATCGTTTAGTTCAATTCCAGTCCCGGTTGTTACTAAGCTGATTTTCAGTCTTTGAGGGAAATCAGTTAACATTATTTTAAAGCTGGTTTTGCCTTTGTTTTTCTTTAAATAATTTTCAACAAACCATAACATTTCTTTGTTAATATGTGCTGGCTGCAAATGAATTGTAAGTTGTCGGGTTAGGGTTTTCTTTATTGTTTCTGCCAGCATTACCGAAGTAATTTTAAGAACAAATTCATCTTTGTTGTACTGCTGTCTAAAATAGCAGTTGATCATCACTGATGCACCTTTTACAAGCATGGGTGAGAGGCGAAGGAAATCTTCGCTGAAAAGAGGAAATTCTGTTCGGCCGGTAAAATCTTCAATAACAAAGCTGCCATATTTATTTCCGTTCTTTGCTATTTTATGATTTGCTTCTACAATCAGCGCTATTATTTTAAATGCTCTGCCTGGGTTGGGCTGACTTTTGATTGATTCTTTAAACTCCAGCAAATCGCTGATAGGCGTAATGCCATAATTTTTAATTTCAAATTGATAGTGATCTAAAGGATGTCCACTAAGGTACATACCAGTCAATTCCTTTTCATGTCCCAATTTTTCAATAAGAGACATAGGCTCACAATCAATTAACCTTGGATGAGGTATTTTAATTGCGTCTGCTAGATTGCCAAAAAGTGTATTGGTTGTGGCGGCGTTGTGTGTATTAAGATTTTGTCCGTACTTGATTATTTTTTCGATCCCTGAATAAGTGTCGCCAGGTGCAATTGCAAAATATTGTGCCCGATGATATTCTGGAAAACAATCAAATGCACCTGCATAAATCAGACTTTCCAAAGTTCTTTTATTTACAGATCGCTGATTTACTCTTTTTATAAAATCAAAAATATTCTGATAAGGTCCGTTTTTTCTTCTTTCTTCTATTATGTTTTCAACAGCAGCTTCGCCTACACCTTTAGGAGCATTGAGTCCAAAACGGATTTCACCTTTTTTGTTTACGGCAAAGCCTTTTAATGATTCATTAATATCAGCCCCCAGTACTTTTAAACCCATTCGTTTACACTCTTCCATAAAGAAGGTAATTTTATCAGTACTGCCAGCATTGTTGAGTACTGATGCCATGTATTCAGATGGATAGTGTGCTTTTAAATAGGCTGTTTGATATGCTACATAAGCATAGCAGGTGGAATGAGATTTATTGAAAGCATATTGTGCAAATGCTTCCCAGTCGGACCAAATTTTCTCTAATTTATCAGCCGGATGATTTTTTTCAGAAGCTCCGATCATGAACTTCTCTTTCATCTTATCCAACACCTGTATCTGCTTTTTACCCATTGCTTTTCGCAACATATCTGCATCTCCTTTGCTAAAGCCTGCTATTTTCTGTGCCACCAGCATTACTTGCTCCTGATATACAGTAATGCCATAAGTTTCTTCCAGATATTCCTGCATTTCTGGCAAATCGTATGCTATAGCTTCCCGTCCAAACTTTTCGATCAATAAATTTGGGAATATAAGCCATGGGGCCGGGACGAAACAAAGCATTCATCGCAATTAAATCATCAAACTTATCCGGTTTTAAATCACGCAGATATTTTTGCATACCGGGGCTTTCAAACTGAAAAGTACCTATCGTAGCAGCGTTCTGATATAACTCGAAAGTTTTCGTATCATTCAATGGTATTTGATCAATGTCAATATCAATATCATAATTCAGTTTAATTAAAACTAAAGCATTTTTGATAATGGAAAGGGTTTTCAATCCCAGAAAGTCCATCTTGAGAATGCCGGCACTTTCAATATCGTTTCCTACTATTTGTGTTACCCACAATGTCGATTCCTTAGAAATGGAAACCGGTATCAAGTCTGTTAAATCTTTTGGCGCAATGATGATGCCTGCCGCATGTATTCCTACATTTCTTACGGAGCCTTCAAGCCTCTCGGCTTCATGCAAAATTTTCCCTGTAATAGTATTTTCGTCTTTATAAAAATTCCGCAATTTTTTTACATTTTCTAAATCGTCGGAATTCAGGTTGTCTTTACTTTCAAGAGAATCGTCGTTGTCTTTGTTTTTTTTCAGTGGTGCGTGTAATAATCTTTTCAATTCAATTCCGGGTCTTTCGGGCACCAGTTTGGTGAGTGCATTGGAATCTGCAATGGGCAAATCCATTACACGGGCTACATCTTTAATGCTCATTTTGGCCGCCATTGTGCCGTAGGTAATTATTTGTGCAACCTGATTTTTGCCATATTTTTCAACCACATAGTCAATTACCTTTTGCCTGCCTTCGTCATCAAAATCGGTATCAATATCCGGCATTGATTTTCTATCGGGGTTCAAAAATCTTTCAAACAGCAAGTTATATTTGATAGGATCTATATTGGTAATGCCAATGCAATATGCCACTACTGAGCCGGCTGCAGAACCACGACCAGGACCTATAAACACACCATTATCTCTGCCATGTTTTATAAAATCTCCTACAATTAAAAAATACCCCGCAAAGCCCATTGTTTTGATGGTGAACAATTCAAATTCTATTCGTTCGTTTATCTCTGCTGTCAGTTCGCTGTATCGTTTGTTTGCCCCTTCGTAAGTTAAATGCTTTAGATATTCCCATTGGTTGAGCGATTCTGCACTGATCACATTTTTACCTATAATTTCATCTTTGGAATAAATCTGGTATTTTTTTTCTATGGGAAAATTGGGAAGTAAAATATCACGGGTTAAATTAAGCAGTTCAACTTTATCTACAATTTCATTGGTATTATCCAACGCTTCGGGTAAATCGGGAAAAACCTTTCCCATTTCATCGGTTGTTTTTAAAAAAAACTGATCGTTGGGAAATGCGAAACGTTTATTTTTTATATGTACATCATCATCAGTAAACTCTTCGAAGAGCGGGAGTGTTGATTTTTTCGCCTGTATTAATACAAAGTAAAATATCGTGAGCATTAAAGTCATCCTGCTCTACGTAATGCGAATCATTGCTGGCAATTATTTTCACATTGTATTTACGGGCCAATTTTATAAGCACCTCATTCACTTTGTCCTGTTCGGCCATGCCATGCCGCTGCAGTTCTACATAATAATCCTGTTGAAAAATATTGAGCCACCATTTAAATTCATTTTCTCCTTCTTCTTCCCCTTTTTTTAAAATGGCTTGCGGTACCAGTGCGCCCAGACAACAAGTGGTGGCAATTAATCCTTTGTGATATCGCAGTATCAGTTCTTTATCAATACGTGGATATTTGCTATACAAGCCTTCAATGTACCCAAGTGAAGTAAGTTTAATAAGGTTCCGATAACCTTCTTCATTTTTTGCAAGCAAAATTTGATGATGGCGTGGGTCTCTTTGTTCTTTGCTAAAAGTTTTTTGGTGTCGGTCGGCAGTTATATAAAACTCGCATCCCACAATAGGTTTAACTTTTACATTTCCGTTTTCATCTTTGTTTTTATAGGCTTCTGCTACAAATTCAAAAACACCAAACATATTGCCGTGGTCGCTGATGGCCAATGCAGGCATTTCGTCTTTAATTGCTTTTTTATATAGCCCTTTGATGGAAGCAGCACCATCCAGTAATGAATACTGTGTATGAACGTGGAGATGAGAGAATTTCATGTGGACTTAATCACTATTTCTTTTTAAAAGTATAAACGTTTATCGCCCCATTACTATAACTGCACACCCAAGCTTCTAATTTTTGATCATCTTCAAAAATATCTACACCTACAGGGTGACCAGGACAGTGCAAAGATGCCACCTTTTCAAAATTATCGGCATTGATTTTATAAACATCAACATAGTCGCTTGTATAGCAGGTTACAAAAATAAATTTGTGATTTTTTGACAACACAACTGTTCTTGGCTGTGAGTGTGTTTTTGCAGTAAATAATTGTTTTCCTGAAATAGCATCTAAACATGCAATGGTACCCAGACTATTGTACGATACAAAAAGATGTCCACTGGTGTCCATTACAATATGTCTGGGGCTGCTCCATACTTGTAAGGTGCTGTCTGCCTTCCATGTATGGTTGTCCACTCTTACAATTGAGCTGCCACCCATGATAGCGATATAGGATTTACCATGTTCATCGTCCACAGCAATGCCACGTGGTATTGCAGAAACAGGAATCGTGCTGATTACTTTTCCATAAGGCGATACCGTTGTATTCATTTCCAAAACACTGTTGTTTCTGCTATGCCAGTTACTTACCAGTAAATATTTACTGTCCGCAGTACGGGCTATTACTTTGGGAGTTTTTCCGGTTTCTATAAGCGGTACTCTGAAGGAATCTTTTTTATTGGTTTGCGGATAAATAACGGTTACCGGTTTTGTTTTTTGAGTGGTGGTTGTTACGGCATTATTCTTTGAAAAATCATTTATCCAAATGGGTACAATACCATCAGCATTGTGCAATGAAACCCAAAGAATAGAATCGCCATGACTAAAACAGGCCTCAACAGGCTTTTCCTGAAAAGATGCAATAGGACGGCTTTTATTATAATCCCATCCTGTCCCTTTTGTAGGTGTGAATTTAAATTCACGGCTTATTTTTCTGCTGGATTGTTCAAACTCATACACACTCATTCCTTCCAGATTCATAGCATACAGCTTTGAACCTGTGGCATTGAATAAGACTGATTTGGTGCCTGGTGCGGCCAGCAAAATTTCTTTTTTTTCATATACAATCTCATTATAAGGTTTTAGAGGAAGCGCAATGGGAATGGAATCTTTTTTTTGAATAACCTGCGCCAATGTATCTGATTTCTCTTTTTTTGTTCCGCTTGAATTTTGGCAACTGGTAGCTAAAAAGAAAATGGTGATAAGTGAAATTAAAGTTTGCATAGTTGGTAAAATAGTATTTGAAAAAAATAAAATTAAGTAAGAACACTGAAGGTTTTTCTTAGTATTTATATTTTTTCAAAGAAAAAAAAATTGTGTTCAGTCAGTTAAATGCAATTTGGTGCAATTATTGTCACTTTTTAGCGTTAAATCGGTGGTTTTTTTTGGGTTTATATGTTTATATTTGCCCGCTTCCATTTTGGAAGGTTTATTTGTCAATAGTTGCAAAGCTCAAGCTAGTAATCTGACGAATAAAATTAACCACCCCCTTTGAAGTCATCCTAAAGAAGAAGCCGATGGTTAAAAATTTTTTTCCAGCTATTGCTGTTGTTTTATTCCTGAGCAGTTGTTCAGCGTTAAAGTCATTGAATTTTAGCAATAATAAACAGACCTTAAATGCGCCTGCTGAGACTGATATACAGTCATCAAAGTTTATTAATGATATTTCGGTGACGGCAACCACAACCACAGAAAAAACTATTGTAAGAACTGAACCTTCTCAAAAGCCAAAAAAGACAGTAAGTGGTCCTCGCATTGATGAGCAAACGATGACGTATGAAGTGAAATCAACTGTTGCGGCACCTGTTGTTAAGGTTGAAAATAAAACAAAAACAGAATCAAAAAGTGCAATTGAGTCTGCTGCTGCTGTGCAGTTTAAATATTCAGTGTTATTAAAAACTGAAGTAGAAAATCTTCCAAGTAAATCATTGCTTGATGTAGTAGATCAATGGTATGGTGTTCGCTATCGCACAGGAGGCAATACTAAAACCGGTGTTGACTGTTCTGGTTTTACTGTTGCAGTTTTTGCGGCTGCCTATGGTTTGAGCTTACCTCGTGTATCAAGAGAACAATATAGAATTAGCCGCAAAATTTCTACGGCTGAACTACAGGAAGGAGATCTTGTATTTTTTAATACAAGAGGTTCGGGGGTATCACATGTCGGCGTTTATTTGGGCAACAATAAATTCATACATGCATCTGTTTCAAGAGGAGTGATGGTAAACGACCTTTTTGAATCCTATTATGCAAAACGTTTTTTGGGAGCCGGCCGCATTGATGACAAGCAATTAGTTTCTAACGATTAAGTTTTCTTTTTCCCAATTCTTTCCAAAACCGCATTTAATACTGGTTTTATATCCGGTGTAAGGTTTAATAAAATTGTACCCGTTGCATACAGTGCAATAAACACCAGACTGCGAAGAATCATTCCTGTAAACCCTTGCAGGTGATTAAATGCATAATAACATATTCCATAACAAACAATGGCGAGTAGTAGCGTAATGAGTGTTTGAAGTGTGAAAGGGAATAGTTTGAATTTTTTCCACAAGAAAATAATACGTAAGAAATTATAAATCGTAATTGAAATTAATGTTGCAATAGCGGGCCCTGTTAACCCAAAACTTTTTGTAAAGAAATAGGTAAGCGGCAGCATGATGAGTAAAAGGATAATGCCACTAACTAGTTCAAAACGCCATTTTGTTGATGTCGCAATAATCTGCGCATTAACACCTGTTCCCATATCAACAATTTTTGTAAGCCCAAGCAGGAAGAATACCCAGGCCCCTTCCAAATAAGTAGCTTTGATGCCAAATGTTTTTATAGCTTCTGAAAAATTCATCCAAATCAACAAAAAAATTCCACAGGCAAAAATCAATTGATTTATAGAAGATCGTTGATAAATGCGCTGAAGTAGTGGAAAGTTTTTATCCTTCCATGCTTTTGATAGGTGTGGGAGGGATGCTGCCACAATACCACGTTGAGGTGCCTGAATGATGCTGGTTATCACTGTAGCAAAACCAAAAACTCCTGCCAGATCAATTCCTTTTTCCAACACAGCAGCAATCACAAAAGTGTCAAATACCTGGGATAGTGTAAATATGAGAGTTCCTCCATAAAAAAAAGTGCAAAGCGTTACAATGTGTTTAAAATAACGGCGACTTACTTTACTTGCATTTAAAGTGAAGTGAATTTTTCTTTTAATTATTAACCAGATTAAGAGTGTAAGTGCGATAAAAGGGAACCCAAATACATATAACTTAATAAAGAGATCAAAGTCATTTATAATACCAAATGACAGCAGTAAGATTAAGATAGTTGTAAACAACCGCCATTGAACTTCTTTCAAAAAAGTTGTAAATACGGAAGCGTGTTTGCTCCATGCATAAGCCTCTAACACAGTATAGATGGTAAGACCAAATCCCATTGGAAAAACCCAGTAAAAATATTGTACGAGTTGTGGAGAATTGGCGCCGAATTTTCTAATGACCAGAAATTTTAAAGCAAGGCCTGAAATAATTACAAAAAGAAACCCAATAGTACTGACTACTAAAGCCCAGGTAATCATGTCATTCTTTTTTGGCTCCAGATTGTCCTGATAATATGGATGAAATTTAAAAATAAAAGAGGGCATTGCCAAAGATGCCAGTGCCATCATCATCGTGGCTATTGCCAAAAAGATGGTGGTGAGGCCATATTCGGTTTCTGTAAAAAGCCCTTGTTTTGTAAAAAAATAGGTATTGAGTAAGCCTACTGCAAAGCCTGCATAAATTACCAGAGAGGAGATAATGCTTTGTCTTCTTATGTTGGCCATAACCTAAAAATAGGAATTACCACGGTACTATTATGATTTGCTTTTTTGAAACTTGATGTAAAAATTATTATCTGGTAAAATGCTTTCAAAATTTCCTGAAGATAATTTCAGATTTTTAGTATTCTCCGAAGGATATATCCACTGACCGTTGTTTAATTTAACTGGCATTTCAAAGTCTTTGATACAATTAGCCCATTTATAAGTGATATTATTTTTGTTGCCAATTATTATTAATTCTGGTATTTGAGTTGTTCTAAGGTACTGATCAAATATTTTGCTAAAATCTTTTCCTGAATGTTTGGAGATATATGCTTCAACCTCTTTTGTGGTGGTAGTAGTGTGATAAAAATGTTTGTTTAACCCACGAAGTATTTCCCTGAAAATTGAATCATTATTAATAATCTGCCGAATGGTATGAATTAAGTTGGCACCCTTATTATACATATCACCACTACCTTCTCTATTTATTCCATAAAGCCCTATTAATGGGGTATCATTACTAATATTTTTTCTAAGACCCGCCACATATTCGTCAGCGGCTTTTTTGGCATAATAATATTCTATAAATAAAGCTTCTGAATACATAGTAAATCCCTCATGTACCCACATATCGGCTATATCTTTGGTAGTAATATTATTACCAAACCATTCGTGCCCGCTTTCATGTACGATGATATAATCCCATTTCAGTCCCCAGCCTGTACCAGATAAATCTGAGTTGAGATATCCGTCCAGATATTTATTTCCATATGCAATGGCGCTTTGATGTTCCATTCCCAGATGAGGAGATTCAACAAGTTTATAACTGTCTTCATAAAAAGGATAGGGGCCAAACCAATATTCAAAAGCATGTAACATTCTTTTCACATCTCTTCCAAATTGTTTTTTGGCTTTTTCCAAGTTGTAATCCAGTACCCAATAACTAATATCCAGTTTTCCTTTTTCGCCCAGTAAGGTATCTGTAAAGTTTACATATTTTCCAATATATGGAACAATTGTATAATTGTTGATAGGGCATTTTACTTCCCACTCCCAGCTTGTTGTGCCGTTGTGATTATTGGTTTTATTTTTTAGCCGTCCATTACTTACACCAGTTAATGAATCAGCTACCGTAATAGTAAGTGTGGCGCCCGCATCCGGTTCATCGCTTTGATGGTCTTTGCAGGGATACCATACACTGGCTCCAAGTCCCTGACAGGCTACTGTCATCCACGGACGACCCTTTGCGTCTTTTGTAAAAATCCAACCTCCATCCCATGGTGGCATGACGGCCTCTCTTGGCTTACCATGATAATAAATGTATAACGAAAAACCTGCTTGCTTTCCTTTTTCAACTTTGGTATCATCTGCAGCGATCTGAAAATCAAATGATCCGAAATCTATAAAAAAAGCATTCCCGTCTCTAACGTAAGTCTGAATTTTTTTGCCAAAAAAAAGAATACTATCAATTTCAAGAGGTTGTTGTAAATCAATCTGCATCTTTTTATTAGCACCTGGTTTTACGATATCAAACTCAATTTCCACATTACCCTGAATTGTCTTTTTTGTATAATCGGGTAAAGTGTTGATATGATACTTTACCACATTCCACCAGTCTCTGCCGGCACCTATGCTGCCTCTTAAAGTGTCCTGATGCGTAAAATCTTTTTTATGATTTAATGGTTGTGCCTTTAATGTGAATTGTGCAACACAAGCAAAAAAGAGGGCTATTGATTTTTCGGAAATGTATTTTGACATAGTAAGAATTGTTGCTGTAAATTTAAGGCCTGCAAATGAAGATGAACGTTAAAAACCTGTTTACAATAACATTAATTTTATCAGCGGTAATCCTACTGCATTCAGCCTGTTATAGGCCTGATAAGACGGAGAAAAAAATATTTCGTTATAATGAATATAATGGCATTGCCTCCTTAGATCCTGCTTTTGCCAAAAGTCAGTCCACAATGTGGGCAGCACATCAGTTTTACAATACATTGGTAGAAGTGGATGATCAACTGAACATAAAACCGGCGCTTGCTCAACGATGGGATATATCTGAAGACCGTAAAATTTTTATTTTTCATCTCAGAAATGATGTTTTTTTTCATGATGATAAATGTTTTGTTAATGGGAAAGGCAGAAAAATGGTAGCTGCTGATGTAGCTTTTAGTTTAAACAGAATCATAGACAAACAAACATCTAGTCCCGGTGCCTGGATATTTAATAGAAGAGTTGATACCATTGCTCCGTTTATTGCTTTGAATGATTCTACATTTCAATTAAAATTATTAAAGCCTTTTCATCCAATTTTAGGAATTCTTTCTATGCAATATTGCTCAATTGTACCTCAGGAAGCAGTTAAAAATTATGGGATCGATTTTCGTCGTCATCCGGTTGGTACGGGACCTTTCAGTTTTGTAGAATGGGAGGAAGGCCAGGCTTTGATTTTGAAAAAGAACGCACTATATTTTGAAAAAGACAGTTTAGGAAATAGGTTGCCATATCTGGACGGTGTCCATATTTCATTTTACGACAGTCGTGCAACAGAATTTTTACTTTATCGTCAGAAAAAAGTTGATTTTATAAATGATATAGAAGCTTCATTTAAAGATGAAGTTCTGACCAAAAGGGGAACATTAAAAAAAGATTGGGAGGGACGTATTGAACTCCAAACAGGCCCATATCTCAATACAGAATATTTTGGAATTTTGGTTGACCTACACAATGAATTGGTCAAAACATCTCCTTTGCGTATTTTAAAAATAAGACAGGCAATTAATTATGGATTTGACAGGAGAAAAATGGTGCTATATCTCCGCAATTCATTAGGCACCGCTGCAGAATCTGGCTTTATTCCACTAGGGCTTCCATCTTTTGATTCTTCAAAAGTAAAAGGCTACTATTATAATCCAGAAAAGACAAGACAACTTTTAGAAGAAGCCGGCTATCCGGAAGGGAGGGGATTACCTCAAATAAAATTAACTACGATTGCTGTTTATGCTGAGATTGCCAATTTTATTGCTAAGCAATTAGAAGCTTCCGGAATAAAAGTACAGGTAGAGGTTGTTCAGAAGTCATTATTACTGGAAATGACAGCTGGTTCTAAAGCCATTTTTTTCAGAGGCAGCTGGATTGCCGATTATCCTGATGCTGAAAATTATTTATCCGTTTTTTATTCAAAAAATCCCGCTCCACCCAATTATACCAGATACAACAATCCCACTTTTGATGCTTTATATGAAAAAGCGATGATGGAAACCAATGATTCGCTAAGGTATCTTTTATATCAACAGGCCGACCAGCTTATTGTGAATGATGCGCCTGTCATTCCGTTATGGTACGATAAAGTAATTAGACTGGTACAGCCCAATGTAAAAAATTTTAGTACAAATGCTTTGAATTTATTGGAATTGCGAAACGTTAGGAAAGAATAAACGGGCAATGGGCATTAAGGAGAAAAACGAAATGTTGTTTATTAACTTTGAATATAAGTCTGTAGATGGTCAATCGTATTTTTTTGAGCAAGAATAGTTTCCTTAACCACATCACTCATTGATACAATTCCACAAAGTTTTCCATTTTCAAATACGGGCATATACCGGATGTTTTGATCTGTCATTACTTGCATACATTTTTCAATAGAATCGGAAAGTGAAGCAGCCTCAAGCCCTTTTGACATTATTTCTGAAACCGGAGTAGTCGCAGAATTTTTGCCCATAAGTGCCACTTTCCTTGAATAATCTCTTTCGGTTACAATACCTTTAAATTTATCATCTTCCGAAATAATGATTGAACCAATATTGTTTTCTGCCATTATACGTAAAGCCTCAGCAACAGGCGTTTGCGGAGAAACAAATATCAGCGATCTGTTTTTTCTTTTAAGTAATGCAGCAACGGTGGTCATCGTTCTTTGGTTTTTTGAAAGTTACGTTTTATAAATTCCTGTTCAAAAAATATATATTCAGAAGTTCTGGAATTCAATTTATTTATCTTTTTTATTTGATTTTCTTTTTTATTATCTTTCCTAAGTATATAAATGAGTCAAAAACCAGCTACTATAAAAGAAATTGCCCGGCAATTAAATGTTTCAGTTTCTACTGTTTCACGGGCTCTTCACGATCATCCCAGTATTGGATTAAGAACTAAAATGCAGGTAAAGAAACTTGCTGAAGAACTTAATTATGAACCCAATCAGGCTGCTATATCATTTAAACTGGGTAAAACACATACTCTAGGAGTTATTTTACCCAGCTTGTATGAGGATTTTTTTGTAACAGCAATAAGCGCCATTGAAGAAATAGCAATTAAGAATGGCTATACTGTGTTTATTGGCCAGTCGCATGATGATGTAGAAAGAGAGAAACAAATAGCCGATACTATGCGCCGGCATCGTGTAGATGGAATTATTGTTTCACTAGCCAAAACAACCAAATCCTACGAACATTTTGAACAATTGGGAAAGTTTAAAATTCCGGTTGTGTTTTTTGACAGAATTCCGAATGGAGAAAATTTCAATACTGTTTCTTGTGACTTAGAGAAAAGCTCTGAAGAATTGGTAGATTGGCTGGTGGGGCAGGGACGCAAGCGTATTGCATTTATTAAAGGGCCTGATGCAATTATACACTCTAATCAAAGATTAGAAGGTTATCTGGAAGGTCTAAAAAAACATAAAATAAAAGTTGACAATGTTTTGATAGTAAGTACTGACCTGACATCTGAAAAAACAAAAGAAGCAATCCAAAAATTAATTGCGTTAAAAAATCTTCCAGACGCAATTATTTCTTTTAATGATTATGTGGCATTGGATGCGATCAAGTTTGCCAGAGAGGAGGAAGTGAAGATTAATAAAGATATTTTCTTTGTTAGTTATGCAAACCTGCCTATAACAACTTATATGCAAAACCCACCTGTAGCATCAGTTGAGCAGTTCCCGACACAACAGGCGGAAGAGGCAGTAAACTTGTTGCTTGGTATAATTAATCAGGAGGATAGCGAACAAAGCCCTAAAAAAATTGTTTTGGAAAGCAGGGTAATTGTAAATACCTGAACTTATTTCCTATTTCTTTTCTGATTTTTTTTTGAATGGATCTTGCTTCGCTTTCAACTTCCCTTTTTAATCGTTCTTAAAGGTTTTTAGCTTACATAATAGCGTTTAAGTTTTAGTTGAAGCTTTCTTAGTGCGGGTAAAAAAGGGCATAAAAAAATGCCGGTAATTTTTGCCGGCACTGTGCGGAGAGAGCCACAAAGTGGGAGCCCACAAAGTGGGAACCCACAAAGTGGGGACCCATAAAGTGGGAACAGGGATTCTCCTTCGGATGCCTTTGGCAGAACCCCCGGACCTTTTGGGTCAACGATTTTTCCCCCAAGGGATCCCTATGGGACAAGACCGCCGCATTCGACCGCTCTGCCATCACTGCGATGCAAAACCTATTTTGTGAATCAGATTATTCCTTTCTCTTTTAAAAAGCGATAACCATCAATGGATTTAAAAAATTTTTCTCTCTGTAATGCTTCGGTTTTGGTTTCGTATTGCTCAAAATATTTTACTGCATAAGGTCTGTAAGGTTTAGTTGATCTTACCTTTCCCGCATTATGATTTTTTAGTCTAATTTCTAGATTGCTACAAGAGCCATAATAATGTTTTTTGTGCTGCTGGCTGTATAATATGTAGGTAAAAAAGGGCATAAAAAAATGCCGGTAATTTTTGCCGGCACTGTGCGGAGAGAGAGGGATTCGAACCCCCGGACCTTTTGGGTCAACGGTTTTCAAGACCGCCGCATTCAACCGCTCTGCCATCTCTCCGGCGCAAATGTAAGGATGCAAAAGTTTCTACCCAAACTATTCATAACCTATCATTTATCTTCGTAAAAATATTTTTTTGTTGAAGCACTTAAATGCACTTAATAAATATTTCTGGAAATATAGATTCCGCCTGTTAATGGGCATTGCCTTTATTTTTCTTTCCAACTATTTTAATGTACTGGCACCACAGGTTACCGGCTTTGTAATTGATTATGTACAGAGAATTACTTCTAATGCCGGCAATGCTTCAAACAGTCAGGCTAACTATGACCGCTTGGTTACAGCACTTACACAATGGTTCAATAATTATGCTGATAATTGGCTAAAAGTGGTTGCACTTTGTGGTATTACCATCCTTGTTTTGGCTTTATTAAGGGGCTTCTTTCTTTTTCTTATGCGGCAGACGATAATAGTTATGAGCCGCTTTATTGAATACGATCAAAAGAATGAAATATTTGACCATTACCAAAAACTTGACAGCGCTTTCTTTAAAACGGCAAGCACCGGCGATTTAATGAACCGCATTACCGAAGATGTAAGCCGTGTAAGAATGTTTACAGGCCCGGCTATCATGTATTTGGTGAATCTGATTACGGTGATTTCACTTAGCGTTTTCTTTATGTGGAAAAGAAGTCCGGAGCTGACATTATATGTATTGCTCCCGTTACCTGTATTGGCAATTACCATTTATTTTGTAAACAATACCATCAATAAGAAAAGTGAAAAAATACAAGAATCACTTTCAAGACTTACTGCCAATGCACAGGAATCTTATTCTGGTATCAGGGTTATTAAATCCTATGTTCAGGAAAATGCCATGTTGGGTTTTTTTAAAAAGAATAGTGAAGATTATAAAAGAAATGCAATAGGGCTTGCCAAAGTGGAAGCCATTTATTTTCCCTCTATTACTTTTTTAATAGGACTGAGTACACTGCTTACTATAATGATAGGTGGTCTTTATTACCTCAATAATCAACATCATATTGGATTAGATACAATTGTTGAATTTGTAATGTATGTAAACATGCTCACTTTTCCGGTTAGTGCCATTGGATTGACAGCAAGTTTGATACAGAGAGCTTCTGCATCTCAAAAAAGAATCAATGAATTTTTAGACATAGCACCTGCTATAAAAAATGCTGAAAACGCCGATAAAGGAAAAATAGAAGGTAATATAAGTTTTCGGGCAGTTGGATTTACTTATCCGCATACAGGCATTGAGGCATTGAAAAACTTTAACCTGGAAATAAAAAAAGGCGAAAGAATTGCAATTCTTGGCAAATCAGGTTCGGGCAAATCTACCATTGCTCAACTTATTTTAAGAATGTACGACGTTTCCAATGGTGAAATATTAATTGACGGAACAAATATTAAAAAGAAAGATTTAAAAACGCTGCGGGAGCAAATCAGCTATGTACCACAAGATGTTTTTCTTTTTAGTGATACAATAAAAAATAATATTTCATTCAATACGGATGCCAGTTTGGAACAAGTAAAAAATGCCGCACAAAAAGCCAATGTGGCCATGGAAATTGATGGATTTCCGCTGCAGTATGAAACGACAATAGGAGAGAGAGGGGTTACGCTTAGTGGAGGACAAAAACAACGGGTAACGATTGCAAGAGCATTAATAAAAAATCCCGGGTTGCTTATTTTAGATGACTGCCTTAGTGCAGTAGATGCCCGCACTGAAAAGAAAATTACACAGAGTTTAAATGAATATTTGATAGGAAAAACAGCAATCATCATTACCCATAGAATTTTTTCAATTTTGCAATTTGACAGGATATTGGTTTTAGACGAAGGCGAAATAATAGAAGAAGGAACTCACAAGCAGTTAATTGCGAAGCAAGGCTATTATGCTGGTTTATTTGCCAGACAACAAAAAATGGAAACCAATTCTAATAGTCATGATGCTGTATAGAAAATTTTGAAAGTAAAACAATGGAAATGACATTTGGCTGTGTCAAAAACATCTCTATATTTGTGAGCTTGCAGGGAAAAACTGACTCCCATTTGTTGAAATTAATTAACCGTTAAAACCTACTAAAGTGGCTTACGAGAACAATGAGAAAAAAATGGAAAGCATTTACAGCAAAAGAATTCGTGCTGGTAAAAGAAGGACTTATTTTTTTGATGTAAGAGCTACCCGTGGAAATGACTACTACCTTACAATTACTGAAAGTCGTAAAAGATTTGACGACAATGGATATGACAGGCATAAGGTATTTCTTTACAAAGAAGACTTTAATAAGTTTGTAAAAGCATTAAATGAAGCTGTTGACTATGTAAAAACAGAATTAATGCCCGACTTTGACTTCAATGCATTCAATCATGATGAACAAGAAGAAGGAGTACGTCAGGAGAGTGAAGCAGTGGCTGTTACTGAAAATGAGGTTTCAGCATCTGAAAATCCTGCAATTGCTGCGGATGTTGCGGTACCTATCGAAGCGAAATTGGATGAAGACGTTGATAAATGGTAAGACTGATTTATTACCGACTTTCTCTTTTTTTACCAGAAAAAACTATTTATCCCCCTTTTTCTTATTTGGGGGATTATTTTTTTTTAAAAATATCATAAAATATCTACCTTAGCCACCGGTTTTTGGACTTTGCCGGGTTATCCGGTAATAATCAATCATTTAAAAAATCTATTATGCAACCAAACTTTACTCGAAAGAATTTAAGGTTCTTCTGTACGGGTATCATGGCAATTGCACTGTTTCTTTCAGTGCCGTTTATGACTTTTGCCCAACAGAGTCCTGCTAAGTCTAGCAGACTTACACAGGATCAACGTGTTCAACTTAAGTTGAAAAACTATGAACAACGTCACAGAGGTACAAATGACCCCAATGCTAACAATGATGCAGGACTTCCTACATCAAAGTCTAATTTAAGAACACAGAGCCCCAATGCCGTGTGTCAGACATTTAATGGAGATTTTGCAGGTGCGCCTACAATGTCTAACCGTTTGTTTAGACCAGGTGCCACTTCAAGTTGTACAGTTCCTTATACTTTCCCAGGTACAATTGCACAAACTGTTCCTTACCGTGTTGTAACTTATACAAACAATACCGGGTTAACACAATGTGGAACTTTTACAATGGCTCCTACCAGTGCAGGCTCTAATGCACAGTTCGCAATTTATAGCAACAGTTTTAACCCTGCTAATCTTGCAACCAATTATTTAGCAGATCCTGGTGTTAGTAATGTAGCAACTAATGTACTTACTTGTCAGGCTACAATTGCTTCTGGTGCAACAATTGCAATTGCAGTATTTGATTTAGGTACACCTGCTTCAGCATGGTCAATCACTATTGATTTCCCATTATGTTCCTCAGCTCCTTGTGCTGGCACACCAAATCCGGGAAATACAAACAGTACTGCCGATCCGGTTTGCCCAGGAACAAACTTTACATTGTCTTTGCAAAATGCAACAACAGGTTCTGGTGTTACTTATCAATGGCAAAGTGCTGCAACAACAGCTGGTCCATGGTCAAATATTGGCGGTGCTACAGGTTCTACATATACAACAAATATTGCAACTTCTACTGCATACAGATGTAATGTAACCTGCTCTGCCGGTCCTTCTACAACTGCATCTAATCCTATTCAAATAGATATTAATCCTCCTTCCGCTTGCTATTGTATTCCTCCTGCATCTGATTGTACAGATGATGATGTGATTACAAGAGTTTTAATCAGCAATTTGGATAATTCATCTACTTGCAGTGCAGGTCCTCCTGCTGGTTATTCTGACTTTACCTCATCTGTTCCTGCTGCTAATTTATTCTCTGGTGCTGGTAATTTTATGACAGTTGAGAAACCTACATCATGGACTGAAGGAGTCGCAGTATGGATTGATTATAACCAAAATGGTCAGTTTGAGGCTTCTGAAAGAACAGCTATTGGCTTAGTTAATAATTTGCCTTCAGTTTCTGGAACTATTAATATACCTGGCAGTGCATTAACTGGTACTACCAGAATGAGAGTAAGAATTAGATTTGCTGGTTTCCCTACCGATCCTTGCACTGGATTGGGATTTGGTGAAACAGAAGATTATGCAGTAAATATTCAACCTTGCGTTCCTGTAACGATTACGACAAGCCCCTCAAGCACTTCAACTGTTTGTGGTGGTAATGCAAGCTTCACCGTAGCAACTGCCGGAAGCTTACCATCATATTCATGGGAATACAGAACAAGCTCGGCTGGTGTATGGCAAATGGTACCAAATGCAGCACCATACTCAGGCGTGAATACTGCAACATTAACTTTAACTAATGTTTCTGTAGCTTACAGTGGTTATCAATTTCGTGCATTAGTAACGGGTGGTTGTTCAGCTGTTGATTTCTCTGCTGCTGCAACACTTACTGTTAATCCTATTGTTCCGGTTGTTACACCATCTTCTGCTACTATTTGTGTAGGTACTGTACAGTCTCTTACACTTACCAATACATTAGGTAATACTGATATTTATAATGAAGGTTTCAATACTGTATCTCCTTTACCTGCTGGCTGGGCTTCTCAAAATTTGAGTGCTCCTGCTGGTACTACTGCATGGTTCCAGGGAAATACAACTGTATTTAATGCACAAAGCGGTCCAGATGATTCTTATATTGGTGCAAACTTTAATAATACTTCAGGTGCTGGTACAATCAGTAACTGGTTGTTTGCTCCTCAAACAAATATGAAGAATGGTGATATGTTCTCTTTCTGGACAAGAAAAGTTGATCCAGACGCCTTCCCAGATCGTTTAGAAGTTAGATTAAGTACAAATGGTGCTAGTGTAAATGCTGGCGGTTCTGGAACAAGTGTTGGAGATTTTACAACATTGTTGTTGTCTGTTAACCCAACTCTGGTTACTGGAGTATATCCTACAGTATGGACTAAATACACAGCTACTTTATCTGGCCTACCCGCAGGTATTACTCCTGGCCGTATTGCATTCAGATATTTTGTAACAAACGGTGGTCCTGCTGGCTCAAACTCTGATTATATCGGAATTGATAATGTTACATACACATCATCTGGTGGTCCTGCTCAAGGTATCTGGACTGGCCCTGCTGGTACAATGTGGACAAACGCTGGTGCTACAATTGCATATACTGGTACACCTGCAACCACTATTTATGTAAACCCAACTGCTACTAGTAACTATCAAGTTAGCTTTACTACATCTACACCATGTACTTCAGCTACTACTACAGTTCCTGTAAATGTTACAAACCCTGTAACTGCAGTGGTTGCTCCTACAAACAAATCAGTTTGCGTAGGTGGCAATACTTCATTTACAACAAGTGCTTCTGGTGGTCCTTTGACTTATCAGTGGTCTGTTAGTGTAGATGGTGGTGTTACTTATACTAACATTGGCGGTGCTGCTGGTACTGCTTCTACTTTGAATTTGAATGCCGTAACTCAGGTTATGAACAATAACCTTTATCGTTGTACTATCACTGCTGCTCCTTGTGGAAGTGTAGTTACTACTTCTGGAAAACTTACAGTAAACCCGCTTCCTGTTGTTACAATCGCAGCAAGTACTTTACAGTTAGTTCCTGGTGGCACAGCTAGCTTTACTGCTACTAGTACTCCTGCTGCATTGAATGCAACTAGCTATTCATGGACTTTAAATGGTTCTACAATAGCCGGTGCAACTGGAAATAGTGTTACTGCTAACATTGATGGTTTGGGTACATATCAAGCAACTGTTACTGATGTTAACGGTTGTGTAAACAGTTCTAATACTTTAACACTGGGTGCTCAAGCATCAGATCGTCTGTGGATATATCCAAATCCAAACAATGGACAATTCCAAGTACGCTTGTATTACAATGGTGTAATGGCTGAAAGACGAATTGTACGCATCTATACAATTGGCGGTCAGTTGGTTGCTCAGAAGGAGTTTGATATGGTTACTACCACTTACCCTTATATGAGAATGGACTTCGATCTTAGCCGTAATTCAGCAGCTACTTACGTTGTAAAAGTTGTTGATGCTCATTCGAAAGTAATTACTTCAGGTCTTGTTGTAGTTCAATAAGAAAAGTAGTTTTCAAAATAATATCAATGCCGCCTCATTTATGGGGCGGCATTTTTTTGTTGGAATTGTTTTATAATATTTTGATACTGTTTTAAAAAAAATAAAATGGTTAATACATTAGATGAATTACAATTTCACCTGTTAGCATGTTCAAAGAAAATTGCAGGATTGAGGATAGAATGGCTTTCCTGTTATTTCATTTTTTTCCAGAGATTAATAAGTTCATTTGTTGAAGTGTCATGCGAATTGATAGACTGATTATGTAACAGCTCAGGTAAAATTTTATTGGCGAGCTGTTTCCCTAACTCTACACCCCATTGGTCAAAACTAAAGATGTTCCATATAACACCTTGAACAAATATTTTATGTTCATAAAGCGCAATTAATTGCCCAAGAGTAGCAGGTGTGATTTTCTTTACCAAAAATGAATTGGTAGGTTTATTCCCTTCAAATAATTTAAAAGGCATCAGTTGGGCAATGGCTTCTTTGCTCATACCATTTTCTTCCAGTTCCTTCTCTACTTCTTCTTCAGTTTTCCCGTTCATTAAAGCTTCCGTTTGTGCAAAGAAATTACTTAGTAATTTTTTGTGATGATCGCCAGACGGATTGTGTGTTTTTGCTGGCGCAATAAAATCGCAGGGAATTAATATGGAGCCTTGATGTATTAATTGATAAAATGCATGTTGTCCATTTGTACCAGGCTCACCCCAAATGACAGGGCCTGTCGCATAAGTTACTCTTTCTCCGTTTCTATCACAAAATTTGCCATTACTTTCCATGTTACCCTGTTGAAAATAAGCAGGGAACCGGTGCATATATTGATCGTATGGTAAAATAGCTTCTGTTTGTGCACCAAAAAAATTTGTGTACCAAATACCTATCAAAGCCATTAATACAGGAATATTTTTATCAATATCTGTATTTTGAAAATGTAAATCTGTTTGATGGGCGCCTTTAAGTAGCTGCTCAAAATTTTTATATCCGATTGACAGTGATATAGAAAGACCAATCGCACTCCACAGTGAATAACGACCACCTACCCAGTCCCAAAATTCAAACATGTTGTTTTTATCTATACCAAACTTTACAACTTCCATTTCGTTGGTGCTGAGTGCCACGAAATGTTTTGCAATATGTTTTTTATCTTTTGCTTTTTTCAGAAACCAATCTCTTGCTGTATGCGCATTAGTCATGGTTTCCTGTGTAGTAAATGTTTTTGAGGCTATCAGAAATAAAGTTTCTTCGGGAGTAACTTTTTTTAGTGTTTCTGTTATATGTGTGCCATCCACATTGGAAACAAAATAAGGTTGTATATTATCAATCCAATAGGGCTTTAAAGCTTCAGTAACCATTACCGGGCCTAAATCGCTGCCGCCAATTCCAATATTGACGATATATTTTATTTTTTTCCGGTTATATCCCCTTGTTTTACCTGTATGTACTGCATTGCAAAAAGCTTTCATCTTTCGCAATACTTTTTTTACTTCAGGCATCACATCTATTCCTTCTGAGTAAACTGGATTGCCCGAAAAATTTCTCAATGCTGTATGTAGTACCGATCGATGTTCTGTTTCATTTATCAGATCGCCATTAAACATTGCAGAAATGGATTCTTTTACTTTACATTCTTTTGCCAGTTGTAGTAGTAGCTGTATGGTTTGCTCAGTAATTCTGTTTTTGGAATAATCAAAAACAAAATCCTTTTCAATTATTGAAAATTTTTGGAAACGATTTTTAGTGTTACGAAACAAGTCCCTCATGTGTACTTCTTTCATTTCTTCAAAATGTTGAAGGAGGGCTTTCCAGGCTGTTGTGCCGGTAGGGTTTATTTTAGGAAGCATAATCCTAAGTTACAATAAAAGTTTAAAGGTTTCTATGGTTTGATCTACCATTTGCTGACTTATGTCTAAGTGTAGCACTAAACGAACCCGATTGGCAGCAATTGCATAACACAATATTCCTTTTTCTTTCAAACGGGCAACCAATTCTGGTGCTGTAATGTTTTCATTAGTTTCAAATATGATGATATTGGTAGCTACAGGCAATAGGTGTTTTACATATTTTGAAGAAATCAAAGTATCTGCAATTTGATTTGAATGTTGATGATCTTCTTCTAATCTCTCAATATTATTTTTAATAGCATAAATACCTGCTGCTGCCAAAAAACCAGCCTGACGCATTCCACCACCAAATACTTTTCTGATTCTCCTTGCTTTTTTTATAAACAATTTTTTGCCTAAGAGCAAGCTTCCTACAGGGCAGCCCAGACTTTTGCTTAAACAAACAGATATACTGTCAAATGTCTGCCCATATTGTAAAGGCGATTCCTTTTTTGCAACTAAGGCATTCCAAAGTCTTGCCCCATCTAAATGAAAGGCCAGTTCATTTGCTTTACATACATTCTGAATTTTCTTTATCTCTTCAAAATCATAACAACTGCCACCGCCTCGATTGCTGGTATTTTCTAAAGAAACTAAACTGCTATTTGGTCGGTGCGGATCATTGGGCTGTATGGCGGATTGAACCTGAGTAGCTGATATTCTGCCCCTGTCGCCATTGAGGAGTTTAACTGAAGCTCCTGAATTAAAAGCAATACCACCACCTTCATATTGATAAATATGAGAGCTTTCGTCACAGATTACCTCATCACCAGGTTGTGTGTGGCATTTAATGGCTATTTGATTTGTCATTGTGCCAGAAGGACAAAATAAAGCGGCTTCCATTCCAAACATGCCGGCAGTCATTTGTTCCAATTCATTTATACTTTCATCTTCTCCAAAAACATCATCACCCACTTTAGCACTCATCATAGCCTCGAGCATTTCCTTGCCTGGCTTAGTAACAGTATCTGACCTGAAATCTATAATCTTCATTTTTTCTATTTTATGCAATATAGTCTGTTCATACCTTTTTTTTGGCAGTTTGCGAATGATATACTTATATTTTTGACCATGCAAATAAATTGCATACTATGAAAGAACCGGGTTTTCTTTTTTATTCTGTCCTTATCGTTATCTGCCTCTTATTGGTAGTAGCAGGGGGCTATTTTTTAGTCAGATTCAAAACACTTTTCAAACAAACAATAAAAGATGACTGGCTTCGCCGAAATGTTTTGGTTTGGCTGATTATTTTTTGCCTTTCAGGAGCATTAATGCCTATAAGTGGCAATCTTTTCTATCTGCTGTTTAAATATGGATGGGTGGGTGTTATTGTGGGGCACATTATTTCTACTTCTGTAAGCACATTAATTACATATAATGCAGCCCGTTATGTAATAGAACATAAACGAATAAAGCAATTAACATTTTTTAAGCATAAGCTCCTTGTTGTACTTGTTGTTACCATTACTACTTTATTGGTAACAGTACCTTTTGCATATATGATTTATGATGATACGATGAAAGCCTATATAAAGTTTTCGTATGTATCGGCGATTTACATTGGAGCCACCACAGGGTTGATATATTCTGTATTAAGTTATCTTGATATTGAACGACAGCGCAAGTTTGATGAAAAAGAATTGGAATTGAGCAGACTTCGTGAGCTAAAAACAAAAGCAGAACTGGATGCCCTACATTCAAAAATTAATCCACATTTTCTTTATAACTCACTCAACTCAATAGCCGACTTGTCCGTTACCGATGGGAAAAAGGCACGCAAAATGACCATTGCACTTGCTGATTTGTTCAGATACAGTATTAATTACAGTGATAATAATTTTTCAACTGTTAAAGAAGAGCTGGGCATGGCTGAAGTATATCTGCAAATTGAAAAAATTCGTTTTGAAGACCAGCTTAACTATCAGATACATGCACTAGCAGATGCAACTCATTTCTTAATTCCAAGGTTTTTACTTCAACCTATAGTTGAAAATGCTGTAAAGCATGGGTTGAAAAAAACCGGAATTATAACAGAGATTGAAATTTCTGTGAATTTATACGAAACAGGACTGGAAATAATTGTTTCAGATAATGGACCTTCTTTTCCAGACGAAATTAATCCAGGATACGGTGTGAAAAGTATTTTTGATAAATTGGACTTACTTTTTCCTGATCAGTATTCGGTAAGATTTTTAAATGAGCCAACAAAACAGGTTGTCATTTTCATAAATAAATTAATGAAGCATGAGCCAGCTATTTAAGGCAATAGTAATAGATGATGAACCAGCAGCCCGTCGGTTAATGCTTAGCTTATTAAGCGAGTATAAAGATGTAATAGAAGTAATAGGTGAAGCTTCAAATGGGAGAGAGGCCGTGCAGAAAATTGAAACCTTGCAGCCTGATATTATTTTTCTGGATATTCAGATGCCGGATATGACTGGTTTCGAAGTAATAGAAAAGCTGGGTAAAAAACCAAATATTGTCTTTACTACTGCCTACGAACAATATGCTATGAAAGCATTTGAAACATTCTCCATTGATTATTTATTGAAGCCTATAAGGGAAGAACGACTTGCAATCAGCATTGAAAAATTAAAACAATTTGGGAAATTGAATTCTATTATTGATTTGAAAGGTCTTCAAGATGTGATAGAACAGTTAAGAGCTCCTAAAAAATCAACTGCGCTTCCAATAAAGACTGGTGATCGAATTAACTTAATAAGGTTTGAAAATATTTGCTTTCTCGAAGCAAACGATAAATATGTGTACATACACACAATGGATGGTCAGCGTATTCTTACCGATCATACGTTAAGTTATCTTGAGGAAAAACTTCCTGAACAGTTTTACAGAGTACAAAAATCATTTATCATCAACAAAGAATTGATAAAAGAAATGCATAAGCATTTTAATGGCCGGTTTTTATTTGTTATGAACGATAAGAATGCGACTCAAATTACTTCAGGCAGAACTTATAATGAATCTATTAAAGAAGAATTCGGATTTAAGTTTTAATCTATACTCCTTTTATCACTGAAATTTTCCATTTATCAATGGTTTTATTAAAGCTGTAACCTCATTATAGCCTAAGCGTCCCAAGTATATATAAGTTTTAAACGGCCACCGTTTATCACGGATTTTGGCCGTTTATTTTAAAACAATGTTCTATGTAATGCAAAGTACTGAATTTTGACCTGTAATATTTAACAACAAGTACAAACTATAACAAAAATGAAAAAGACTTTAACCTTAATTATCCTCATGATTTCAGTGTTATCCATTGATAGTCAGGCACAGACAAGACCCGGAACAGTTTCTGGTTCAGTGATTGATGGAAATAGTAAGACAATTGAATCTGCTACAATTACCTTGCTTAGAAGTAAGGATTCCTCAGTTGCAAAAATTTCTGTTGCCTCAAAAACCGGACAATTTTTATTTGAAGGAGTTGTGGATGGCAATTACTTAGTTGCTATTTCGGCAGTAGGCCACACACAAGCTTTTTCCAAAGTGTTTGAAATAAACCAAAATAACCTGTCTGTTGTTTTGCCGGTGATTGAACTTAAGCCAACTGTAAAGTCACTAGATGCAGTAACAGTAACTACTCGTAAGCCTTTAATAGAGCAAAAGGTTGATCGTACCATTGTAAATGTTGCCGCATCTGTTACCGCTGTTGGAAATACGGCATTAGAAGTATTGGAAAAATCGCCTGGTGTTACTGTTGATAAAGATGGAAACATAAGTTTGAAAGGAAAGCAGGGTGTGGTAATAATGCTGGATGGTCGTCCCAGTTATTTAAGCGGAGCAGATCTTGCCAATTTATTAAGTAGTATGAGTGCAAGCCAACTTGATCAGATTGAAATAATGACTAACCCTCCTGCGAAATATGATGCGGCAGGAAATTCCGGAATCATCAATATTAAAACAAAGAAGACAAAACAGTTTGGATTTAATGGAAATCTTACATCAGCATTCAGGCAAGCATATTTTGCAAGTGTAAAGGAGAGTGCCAATTTTAATTATCGCAACGGTAAATTTAATTTATTTACCAGTTTGAACTATAGCACAAATAATAAAAGAGAAGGATTAGATATTAGCAGAAAGTTTCTTGATCAAAATACAAAAGCAATACTTTCTGTTTTTGACCAAAATGCTATAATGAAAAGAAATGGTAAATTCTTCAGTGCAAAAGCAGGTTTAGATTTTTATGCCAGCAAGAAAACGACTTTAGGATTTGTATTAAGCGGATTTAGCAATAACAGGTTGAATGAAAATAAAACGTATACTGATATTTTTGATCCTCAAAATGTTTTGTTGAAAAAGACGGCAGCCTTGTCTAACATTAATTCAAAATGGAGAAACTTTAGTGCGAATGGATATTTTAAAACTGTGCTGGATTCAACCGGTCAGGAAATTTCGGCAGACTTTGATTATATTCAATATCGCTCAACCAACATACAGCCATTGATTAGTTTCTATTACGATAACAATGGACAGCTTACTAAAACACCTGACACCTTAAATGGCAATTTGCCACAGGATATAACAATCTATAGTGCCAAAACGGATTATACAAAACCATTTAAGAATGGTGCTAAACTGGAGGCAGGGTTAAAATTCAGTTTTGTAAAAACAGATAATAATGCAAATTATGATACGCTTAGAAACGGTCAGCAATATCATGATTATATCCGTAGCAATCACTTTGTTTATGAAGAAAATGTGAGTGCAGCTTATGTAAATCTAAGCATGCCTTTGGGCAAAAAATGGACAAGCCAGTTTGGTTTGCGTGCCGAAAACACACATGCAGAAGGCAATCAATTAACCACCGGAATTTCTTTTAATAGAAATTATCTTCAACTTTTTCCCACAGTATATTTTCAGTATGCTGCAAATGAAAAAAATCAGTTTGTAATTAATTATGGCAGAAGAATTGAGCGGCCCGATTATGAAGATCTCAATCCTTTTATTGAATTTCTTGATCGTTATACTTTTGAAAAAGGCAATCCTGATTTGAAACCACAGTTCAGTCATAACATTGAGCTGAGCCATACCTATAATAGTTTTCTTACCAGCACTTTGAATTTTAGCAAAACAACAGACATTATTCAACAAGTGATGGAGCAAAATGAAGCAACCAATGAAACATACATCAAGAAAGCAAATATAGCTTCACAAACACAGTATGGATTTTCTGTTACCGCATTTAAGCAATTCACAAAATGGTGGAGTGGTAGTATTTATGCAAATGTTGCCAACAATCATTTTAAAGGCATTGTAAATAATGATCAAATCTCTATAGGCGTAACCTCGCTTACTTCTCAAACGCAACAACAGTTTAAATGGGGTAAGGGATGGGAAGCAGAAGTATCGGCAATGTTCAGAACCAAAGCATTAGAAGGTGTAATTTTTATTCAGAATATTTTTCAGACAGATGCAGGTATTGGTAAGCAGATTCTAAAAGGAAAAGCAAATATCAAACTTAATTTCAAAGATATTTTTAAAGGCTCTGTTTATAGCGGATATATTAAATATGGAGCGGTAGATGCTGATTTTACAAACACTAATTTTCAACAATCATTCATACTAAGTTTTAACTGGAGATTTAATAAAGGAAAATTGAAAGCTAATGGTGGCAGAAGAGAGGGTGGTGCTTCAGATGAACAAAACAGAGTAAATACCGGAAATTAATATTTGCGATATCCTCATCAGTAAAAGACCTTGCAAATGCAGGGTCTTTTATTTTTTGGCTGGTGTTATTTATATTTGTTGAACACCAAACCAAAATATTATGCCATCTTTTGATATTGTAAGCAAAGTAGAAGCACAGGCATTGGATAATGCTGTGAATGTAACTTCAAAAGAAATTACCAACCGTTTTGATTTTAAAGGCTCACACGTACTTATTGAACTGGACAAAAAAGAGTTTGTAATCAAACTCGAAACCGAAGATGATATGAAGATGCGGCAGTTGGTTGATGTTTTAATTAGTCGTGCTCATAAGCAAGGCATAGCACCAGAAGCTTTTGATTTGAGTAAGGAAGGGGCACAAAGCGGAAAAACCTGGAAAAAATCAGTAAAAGTGAGAAATGGTCTTGCACAGGAAGACGCCAAAAAGGTTGTAAAGTTGATAAAGGATGCTGGCTTAAAAGTGCAGGCATCCATAAATGATGATTTGGTAAGAGTTACGGGTAAAAAGATTGACGATTTGCAGGAGGTAATTGCAATTTGCCGAAATGGAAATTTAGGATTCCCACTCCAGTATGTGAATATGAGGGACTAAATGGTTGATAAACCTCAAAATTCAACGTTTTTATGTGGAAAATTCTGTGCGAAAGGGGTGTAAATCAATTGGCATAGAAATTTGGAAATGGGTATTTCTATAATTTATATTTGACATACAACTGCACTGGTTTTAGAAATAAAACTAAGTGCTAGAGCTAAAGAATCCCCTTAAAAGGAAACTATGCTCATGGAGCAAAGAAGCCCCTCAAAAGGTGGAAATTGACTCCTGAAAGCGTCGGGTAAGCGGAAATAGGGTTTAGGCCTGAAATAAGTTCACTTGGCGCTTTCTCTTTTTTGAAATTTTGCACTTGTTCAGATAAATATTTCGGCCTATCTTTGCCGCCCTCCGGAGTTAATACCGGGTAAAAAATAGTGAAATTGATACGGTTCATCTCTTTCCCTAGTATAAAAAAATAAAGGGAATAGACGGGCAGTAGGTTTTAAAACATCGCTTATTATGAAAAATGGAATTCACCCCGATAAATATCGGTTAGTAGTTTTTAAAGACATGAGTAATGGCCATACATTTTTGAGCCGTTCAACTGCTGATTCAAGAGAAACTTTGAAGTGGGAAGATGGTAATGAATATCCACTGGTAAAGCTGGAGATTTCAAGCACCTCACATCCTTTCTTTACAGGTAAGAATGTATTGGTAGATACAGCTGGCCGTATCAACAAGTATAAAAAGAAGTACGCAAAAAAATAATAAAATTATTATATTGTGCAGAGCTTGAAGTGAAAGCTTCAGGTTTTGTTTTTCATGGCTATACTTTAGACCTCTTGGATCTCCAAGGGGTCTTTTGTTTTTGAACTTACAACTTAAATGAAACCCCTGCATATAGATTCCACAAACTGCGAGTAGTAAATTCTGAATTCATTTTAAAGCCCGCCAAAAGGCTTAGTTTTTTCTTTGCATCAAACCTTGTTGCAATTTTTCCAACGATACAAAAACGAGTATTGCCGTTATAAATACGGAGGCCAGTACCGCCGTTCATTCCAATTGAGAAGCGGGGATGTGAAAAGTAATTCACTCCAGCTGCCAGATGTACAACAGTGAAACCGGGGTATTTATAAGAATAATTGCTTGTGGATTCCTTTTTGCCGATAAAATAATCGAATCCTCCATTGTAAGAAAATGAAATTTTTTTATTTGGTTTCGGTAGTAAAGTATTTGCTTTTGTTACTTCAAACCCTGCACCTGCAAAATGTGTTTCTGCAAATATTCCAATAGGAAGATTAATAAAGGTGGAAACAACAAGCCTTGCTTTTTTAGTTGCCCCTTTTTTGACAACAGTATTCGTCTGGCTTTGAAGCGTTATAGAAAAGCAAGAAACTAAAGCAAAAAGCATCAATCCGTTTCTCATATGTTGCGGGTTTCTTTATTAAGCAATAAAATTGCGTCATTTTTCGGAATTAACAGTGTTGAATAACTTTCATCTTTACATATTTGCGAACTTTACGAACTTGTTTCCGACTTTATTAAAACCAGTTGCTTTTGAGTTTATCGGCAAAATTTTTTGTATCAGTTAGTTTGTTGCTGCTTTCTTTCATGAGCAGGGCACAAATTCCTGTTTCCCCCCAATCCAATTTGAAGATAAAGTCTGTTTCTACACTTATTGATAGTATAAAGCTCAATTCTGTCAGCATTCTGCCAACTACATTTTTTATCAAAAAAGTTGACAGTTCTTATTACCGTTTAGATTTTGTTAATGCCAAGCTGTACTGGAAAAAAAAACCTACGACTGATAGTGTAGAAGTACAGTATCGGGTATTCCCTTTTAATTTAAATGCATCCAAACAACGCATCAGTTATGACAGTGTGGTTAATTTTTTTTATTCTAAGCCCTTTGTATTTAATGATGGTGCAAGTGCTGCCCAAAAAGGTATTTTCAATTTTGGGGAACTGAAGGCCGAAGGCAGTCTGGGTCAACAAATTGGATTTGGGAACAGTCAGGATCCTGTTTTAAATTCATCACTCAATATGCAGTTGAGTGGCATGCTGGGTGATAGTATAGAAATACAGGCTGCCATTACTGATAATAATATTCCTATACAACCTGATGGCACTACACAGCAATTAAATGAATTTGATCAGGTATATCTTCAGTTTAAAAAGAAAAACTGGCAACTGAACTTGGGTGATATTGACATTCGGCAAAACAAAGATTATTTTCTGAATTTTTATAAAAGAATGCAGGGCGTTTCTTTTCAAACAAAGAACAGGCTGAGCAAGAATGTTGATGCTGCTACATTAATAAGCGGTTCCATTGCAAAAGGAAAGTTTACACGTAATGTCTTTCAGGGTTTGGAAGGCAATCAGGGTCCATACAGGCTTACAGGTGCCAACAATGAGTTTTTCTTTATTGTACTGGCAAATACTGAACGGGTTTTTATTGACGGACAGTTGCTGCAAAGGGGAGAGGATCAGGATTATGTAATTAACTATAATACAGCAGAGGTAAGCTTCACTCCCAAACGCATGATTACAAAGGACAGTAGAATTCAAATTGAATTTGAATATGCTGACAGAAGTTATCTGAACTCAAATCTATATTTATCACAGGAGTTTGAAATAGATAAAAGACTAAAGCTAAGACTGGGCTTTTTTAATAACTCTGATGCAAAAAATTCAACCATTCAACAAACGCTGGATGATAAACAAAGACAGTTTCTTTCCAGTATCGGCGATAGCATTCAGTTGGCACTTTATCCTTCAGTAACAACGGACACCTTTTCTGCCAACAAAATATTATATGAAAAGATAATCGTAGTTCCTGGTGTTGATTCTTTCTATAGTTATTCAACTGATCCTGCGGCGGCAAAATATAACCTGTCTTTTGTAAACTTTGGAACTGGAAATGGAAATTATATTCCTGATTTTAACGGCGCCAATGGAAAAGTGTATAAATATGTACCACCTATTGGTACACAAAAGCAAGGCAGTTATGAGCCTGCTCAAATTTTAGTAACTCCTAAGAAACAACAAATCATTAACCTCGGATTGGAGTATGCTATCAATAATAATTCAACCGTAAAAGCCGAACTGGCAAGTAGTAATAATGATGTGAATACTTTTTCTGTTAAAGATAATGGTGATGACAGAGGGTGGGCTGCCAAGTTTCAGTACAACAACAATAAAATTTTAAAATCAGAAAAAGGAAATCAGTTAAGTACTTCTTTAGATTATGAGTATGTACAAAAGAAGTTTAAGCCATTAGAGCGTTTGCGATCAGTAGAATTTTCTAGAGACTGGGGTTTGCCATTGATTCAACTACCTGCTGATGAAAACATCATCAAAGTTGCAGCCATATTGACCTCTCGCTCAAAAAATACATTTACCTATCAGTTTATAAATTATAATAGAAGTGACAATTATAATGGCGTACAAAATTCAGTACTACAAAGCGGAAATATAAAAGGATGGCAAATGAATAACCAGATAGTACTTACCCAGTTTAATAATAGCAATGACAAAGGATTTGTTTTTCGGCCTGTGTTGGATGTTAACAGACAGTTTAAGCAATTAAAGAACTGGCGTATGGGGTTCCGATATGCACTGGAGCAAAATGCGCCCAGATTTAAACAAACTGATACATTAACTCCTTTATCATTTTATTTTGATAGTTATTCGGTTTACATAAAATCTGATGATGCCAAAAGAAATAAATATGGAATTACTTTCTTTACCCGTACTGACAGATACCCGGTTTATCAATCGTTTAAAAAAGGTGATCGCAGTCTGAATCTGAACTTACAAACAGAATTGCTGGCAAATCCCAAAAGACAGTTTTATCTGAATGCCACTTTCCGTAAGTTGAAAATTTTTGATTCAACCATTTCGTTACAAAAAGGAGATGAAACAATTTTGGGGAGAGCCGAATACAGTATGAATGAATGGAAAGGATTAGTAGTTGGAAATCTTTTATATGAAACAGGAGCAGGGCAGGAGCAGCGAAGAGATTTTGCTTATCTGGAAGTTCCTGCAGGTACAGGACAGTATGCCTGGATAGATTATAATAGCGATGGTGTTCAACAGCTAAATGAGTTTGAGCTAGCGGCATTTCCCGATCAGGCAAAATTCATTCGCATATTTACTCCTACAAATGAATTTTTAAAAGCCAATTATATAACATTCAGCTATAGATTTGATATCAGCCCCAAAGCTGTTTTAAAAATGAAGGATATAAAACCTTTTCAAAAATTTATATCAAGAATAATGTTGACAACCTCTTTGCAAACCAGTAAAAAATCTTTATCAACTGGAAGTTTTGAGTTTAATCCATTTAAGTACGGTATCAATAATGCAGCATTGATTACTGTTTTTACAGATTTGTTTAACAATTTTTCTTTTAATCGTGGGAGCAGCAAATGGTTTTTCGATTTCAGTAATCACAGGCGAAATGGGAAATCATTACTGACTTATGGTTATGAAAGTAACAGATTGAATGACTGGCTTCTCAAGTGGCGGATGAATATGGGAAGAACCATATCAATTTCTCTGAATGCCAAACGCGGATTAACAGCATTGATTACACCTCAGTTTAATAATCGTAATTATCAGCTTACAGTATATACTCTGGAACCTGCATTTGTCTATAATAAAATGACAAAGTTTGGAGTTACTGCTTCATATAAATTTGATAGCCGGAAAAATGATCCACAATTTGGCGATCAAAAATCTACCTCGCATTCTTTGACGCTTGAATCAGTTTATTCTTCTTTGCAACGATTTTCATTAAGAGGCAAGTTTACCGTAAATGGTATTAAATACCGTGATGCAAATACTACTCCAATTAATGCTGCTAATACCACTGTTGCCTATATTATGCTTAATGGATTATTGCCTGGCACAAATTATTTGTGGTCTTTGGAAATAAGAAAACGATTAATGAATAATTTGGATTTGACAATTCAATACAATGGTTGAAAATCGGGCTCTTCAAGAACAGTTCATATTGGAACTGTAGGAGCAAATGTTTTATTTTGAAAAACAGTTTTTTTAAACATTGAATCGAAAGTGCATTACGTCGCCATCTTTTACAATGTATTCTTTTCCCTCAATTCTTAATTTGCCAGCTTCGCGACAGGCGGCTTCAGTACCAAAATTAATAAAATCATCGTAGCCTATTACTTCGGCTTTAATAAAGCCTTTTTCAAAATCGGTATGAATGACACTAGCAGCCTGAGGAGCTTTCCAGCCTTGTTGTATTGTCCATGCTCTTACTTCCTGCACACCAGCTGTGAAATAGGTGTAGAGATTCAATAATTTGTAAGTAGCGTGAATCAAACGATCCAATGCAGGTTCTTTCATTTTATATTCATCCATAAAGAGTTGTTTGTCTTCCTGATTCTCCATTTCTGAAATCTGCGCTTCAATGGAATTATTCATTATAATAACTTCCGCCTTTTCGTTTTTTACTGATTCTTTTAATGCTTCAGAAAATTTATTTCCGGTATGCATGGAAGCTTCATCAACATTGGCAACATATAACACCGGTTTGATAGTAAGCAGGAATAAATCTGCAATGGCAGGCATATCTTCTTTTGATAGATTTAATTCACGAATGCTTTTTCCTTTTTCAAGATGATCTTTGCAACGATTCAGTGTTTCAAGTTCTGTTTTTATTTTGGGATCAGTCTTTGCTAGTTTTTCTGAACGTTGAATTTTTTTCTCTACACTTTCTAAATCCTTCAGCTGAAGTTCAGTGTCAATAATTTCTTTATCACTTACGGGATTAATAGCACCTTCATCTCTCAAAATATTTTCATCTTCAAAACAACGAATGACATGAATGATAGCATCGACTTCGCGGATATTGCCTAAAAATTTATTACCCAAACCTTCGCCTTTACTAGCTCCTCTTACCAGGCCAGCAATATCAACAATTTCAATTTGTGTAGGTACAATACGGTCAGGAATTACCAATGCGGCCAGTTTATTCAATCGTGGATCGGGAACATCTACCAGACCAACATTTGGGTCAATAGTACAAAAACGATAGTTACTTGCCTGTGCTTTGGCGCTATTACTTACCGCATTAAAGAGCGTTGATTTACCTACATTAGGAAGACCTACGATACCTGCCTGTAAAGCCATGATTAATTTATAATTTTTGAATGATGACTCAATTTTTGAGAGCCGCAAAGGTAAGCCATTCAAAGTTGGCACTCATCAAATAATCAGAATAACTTATCTTTCACATTGGGAAATATAAACTACAATTAATTAAAGTCTATGTCATTAAGCAGGATTTGGTCGGCATTTATTCTTACTGCCATTTTAGTAGCCGCTTTTCGTTTCTTTTTTAGCAATAGTCAGGATGATATTTTTGGAAGAATGGTGACGGGAACCTCAAAAGATGAGTTCAAATATATTACCATTAGCGATAGTACAAAGGGTGCACAGTTGGAGAGTGCAATGAAAAATTTTGCATATACCCGGCAGTCAAAGGCTGATAAAGAAACAAAGTACATTGTAACCGACAATTTACAAGCAGATACTTTAAATAAATTACAGAGCGAATTTCCTGCATTACGAGCTGTTCCATTTGATTATATTTTGGGCAGAAAACATAAGCCGGTTGATGGCGTAATTGCCACCTGTAAAGTGGCAGTAGAAATCTGTATTGGTTTAATAGGTATCATGGCTTTGTTTATGGGTTTTATGGGTATAGCAGAAAAGGCCGGTGGTATTCGTTTTTTATCAAGAATTGTTGGACCATTTTTTTCAAAACTATTCCCCGATGTTCCTAAAGGGCATCCGGCACATGGCCACATGATGATGAATTTTAGTGCCAATATGCTGGGACTAGATAATGCTGCTACTCCATTTGGATTAAAAGCTATGGAGAGTTTGCAGGAGCTAAATGTAGATAAGAACAGAGCCAGTAATGCACAAATCATGTTTTTGTGTTTGCATGCTGCAGGGCTTGCGTTGATCCCTACTTCCATTATTGCGATAAGAGCAAGTACTACTGCGACTATAGATGGACAGATGCTACGGGCAGCAAATCCGACTGATATTTTTCTACCCAGTTTAATTGCCACCTTTGTTGCTACTGTGGCGGCAATGATTATAGTATCATTCAAGCAGCGGATTAAATTATTGCAACCCGTTATTCTTGCCTGGCTACTGGGTATCTCAGCTATTATTGCGGGGTTAGTAACTTTTATTGTGTCGTTAAATACAATAGGAGTCAATATGTTTTCTGAACAATTGAGCACTGGTTTAATTCTTTTTGTTTTTTTAATAATTGTATTGGGTGGTGTTTATAAAAAGATTGATATTTTTTCAGCCTTTGCTGAAGGGGCAAAGGGTGGTTTTGAAACGGCTGTTAAAATTATTCCATACTTAGTTGGAATCCTAGTTGCCATTAGTCTGCTGCGTACAAGTGGTACTTTTGATGTAATTATTGATGGGATAAAAAATCTTTTTGCAGCTTTAGGAACTGATACCCGATTTGTAGATGGATTGCCCACAGCATTAGTAAAACCAATGAGTGGCAGTGGTGCGAGAGGTATGATGGTTGATACCATGAAGGCCTATGGCCCCGATAGTTTTGCAGGAAGACTCAGTTGTATCCTCAATGGCAGTAGTGAAACAACATTTTATGTAATTGCTGTTTATTTTGGAGCAGTAGGAGTAAAGAATACCCGTTATACAATTGGAATTATGTTATTGGCGGATCTTGTAGGAATACTTACTTCAATAGCATTAGCATATCTGTTCTTCGGATAGCATTATTATACTTATGATTGCTTGAATTTGTGGCAATAAAAAAGAGGCTGAATGTTCAGCCTCTTAAATTACAAATAACGTATTGTCTTAGTTACTTGAAAACGATGTGAGCAATCTTGCAATACCCGTTGTTCCTGTGGTCTGATAACGACCTCTGAATACTAATGTATAACTTCTGAGTCTTGTGGGGTTAAAACCATTTAAAACAGCGAGCTGTGTCATGGTACCCGCTTCTCTAACATACAAAGTATCGTTTAGTGAAGATGCATAAGGAAGATAATCGGTAACGCCTGTAACCGGTATATCTGTAAACACATTTGCACCTCTTTTCAAAGAGAAGATGTCAACGTTTGGTACAGCGGTTGAGCTGTAAATAAAGTTGGCAAATCGCACTCTCGCAGTAGTATCATCGGGGATTACGATATTGTTCTGCACTATCTTTTTCTTTGGACTATTTAGAGAGTCATAAAGAAAAATGGTATAGTAGCTCTTTGGCTGCAATACTTCAGCAAAACTTAAAGGCACTTGAGTGGATGTAGGAAGTGTGTCTTTTACAAGAAAAGTTTTATATCCAGAAGTGATTGCGGCATTTGACGGTGTAGATGGGAATGTAGAATTAAACGCAAGCAATGAACCTGTCAACTGGCTTGCATCTACATATACATAATTCCTGGTACTGTTTACAATACCATTATACACCTGTACAAATGATTTGTTTGTGAAGTCTGAATCATCAGGCGAATGTTCACGTCCTGTTTCTTTTTTACATGAAACAAGCATAATCAAACCCAAAACGAAACAGCCTGTTGTTATTTTTAAAATATTTTTCATATTAATAATCTTTTTCTGTTAAGAATGGGGTTTGTTTATGGCTTGGAAAACCAGCACTCTAATGTGTGATAATCGTTATTAGTTGGATATGCACCAATAGCCGTTAAAGAAGGAATATTATAAAGATACTCCGAGTTATAACGGGGGCGGCAGCGATAAACTAATTTCCCCAGATTAGATGCATGTAGATCTACAGTTGGAGGTGGTGTAAAACCAGCATATACCTGAGAACCAGTATCCGGATCAATATCTATATAATGATAACGACGCATATCAGCCCATACATTTTGCACACCCCATGCATACATTGCAATATATTTTTGCAACATAATTTTCGTTCTGGTCAATCCTGAAGCTAAGGGAGGAACAATATTAGGATCTGTGAGATAAGCTGTTTTGTTAATCGGGGTTATTTCCATTCCTATTGGAATATTGACATTATACTTTGAAGTAAGCATATCAAAATTTAAACTGATACCATTTGTATAAGCAATTAATGCAGCTGGCTTTAGACCTTTTCTTAACAATGCCTCCGCTTTAATAAACTGCATTTCAGAAGCTGTCATTACCGGCCATTCTGCTGCATCTCTAAAGATATATCTGCCTAGTTCTGGATTTGTTGGATAACCAGAAGTAAGGAAAGATGTTCCCATAAAACTTTCTGGTCTGTCATTAGTAGCCAAACCACTTGAACCCAGCCAGGGTGTAATACCTTTAAAAGTTCCATTTGGGTTTGGTCTTAACATATACCATGCTCTTGGATCAAATACTCCAGTAAATGCTTCAGCATTTGCGCCACTCATCAAATCTGCAATAAATGCACTTTGACGAATACCAGTTGTAGAAGCATTGACATTACCTCTGAATGGTCCAAAGTAGTTGTTTGTTCCAGATGTACCTGCACTTGCGAACTTACAAGTTATGTTATCAGCATTTGAAGTACAGGACAGGTCAGCATATTGTATTACAAGATCTGCATCATAGGAGCCTTTATTGCTAACATAAGCATAAGAGCGGGCTAATATTCCATATACAAATTTTTTCCAACGACCCAGATCGCCCTGATTGAAATAAAAATCACTGTTTGCAAAGTTGGCAGGATTCATATTTCCACCCGTTCTGTTTAAATAGTCTAAAGCCCTGAAACAAATAACACGAATTGAATCATAGACCTCCGATTGGGGATCATAATTGAATTGTTGTAAGCTACTATTAAATGCCTGACGAAGTATTATTTCGCCATATTCATTGGTAGCTTCCATCATACTCCAGGCTCTAAGTGCCCATGCAGCACCAACAAAGTCCCATTTTTGCTCTTCTTCACCCCATTGTATTATACGGTTTAAGTTTTGACCCATTCCATAATAATGAGATGCCCACATAGAACCCAGGTTATCACTGGTTCCTACTGTTCCACCCATTCTGTCGTAATTAGAAGTATTTGAAGAAGTGGGAGAAACAGGTGATGAAGTAGTGGAGTAGGTTCCCCAAAACTGAATATACCTGCCTATAAGCAATGCATCACCTGCTAAGCCATATGCACTGCCTGCTGCAGAAGAACTACCAACAATACTGCCAATCAGACTAGGAAATATTACTTCCACAGGCTGCCTAACGTTGGCATTTGGATTGGCATAAGCCTCGTCAATTTTTTTGCTGCAGGAACTAAAAAACAAAGCTCCACAAAGCAAACTTCCTGTTATATATTTTAATTTATTTTTCATCTTATTAAGTTTTCTTTTAAAGATTATTATTTAAAAGTTGCTTTGAAACCAAAATTTACACCCATTGGGGTAGGCAGGTTACCGTAGTCAAAACCCATACCACCTACACCACCTGCTGAAGCGGTATTACCACTTGTAGAGGGATCGGCACCACGATAATTGGTCATCAATACCAGGTCATTTGCAGTTACAAATACACTTAGAGATTTAAAGAACTTCATGCCATTCAACATGCGTTGTGGTAATGTATAGTTCAAAGAAATATCTCTTAAGCGGAACCAGTTTACATTATGCTCAATAAACTCTTCTTCTGGCATAGCTGTAAAAAAGGTTTGCTGGAAGTAAGGAACAACACTTATGGTATTAATAGTAGGTGTTGCTGTATTCTCTTTTCCATCCTGCAATACTCCTTGTACTACTCTCGGAGTCATTCTGTCAGCAGTACGCTGGCTTTTACCTGCAAGGGTGAGGTACATATCTGTTGCATTAAAGACATCGCCACCTACTTTTAAATCCCAAAGGAAGTTCAAACTCCAGGCTTTGTAACGGAAACTATTCAGCATACCCAAAGTAAAGTCGGGCATTCTGTCTCCTATTACTCTAAACTGTCCATTATTGAGTGGCAAACCTGTAGTAGGACTGATTAAGATTTGGTTATTGTTGTTTCTAAGGTATCCATATCCTGTAATTGTGGTAGCTGGCATATTTCTAATCATACCGCCACGGGCATTTCCATAAAGCCATGTATCTGCGATATAAGATTCATAAGCAATGGCATCAGGCAATGTCAAAATTTTGCTCCACATATGGTTGAAGTTGAAACGGATATTCCAGTTAAAATCTTTTTGTTTAACCGGATTTACATCTACTACTACTTCAACACCTTCATTTCTTGAACTGGCAGCATTTTGAGTATTCAGGATGAAGCCTGTTGCATAGCTTGCTCTGAAACCATTTTGAATCTGATCAGTACAGAGTGTGTTATAATATGAAATGTCAAATGATAATCTGCTTTTGAATAACCGGATTTCAGTTCCTAGTTCATAAGTTTTTTGTCTTTCTGGTCTTAGGTTAGGGTTGTTGTTATCAAAACCATAAGAATAAATAAGACCTACATTGCTACTTGTAAAGTTATTTACAAAAACAGATTGGTTTTTGTAAGGTAAAGGAGCCCTGGCAGTGCTTGCACGACTGGCTCTTAGTTTCCAGTAGTTCAACACTTTTGTTTTAAGTTTTGGAAAAATGTCGGACATAATTACACTCAAACTATAACTTGGATAATCATATTGTCTATTCGCTTTGGGGAATAGTGATGATTCTTCAAAACGATGCGTATAGCTTAGGAAGACTAAATTTTTATAGCTGATTGCAGCCTCACCAAAATAGGCTACCTGACGGTATTCTGATTTGTTGTAAAGGCCGAAATTATTTCTAAGTAATCTTACTCTGGTTCCTTGAGATGTAATGCTACTATCATTCTTGGGGCCAACTACTTGCTCAAAATTTTGTTCTGTAACTAAAACAGGTGAGGGAAGACGAATACCAGTAGTTCTGTCAAATGTCATATACATTCTGCCATCAGTACCGCTAACAGAATCAACTAAGCCAGTTCCATAAATAGAGTACATCATTGTTTTATAATCCTGCCACATTGTTCCCACCATTAATCTTGCAGAAAATTTTCCAATATTCTTTTTTACTGTTGCAGTAATTGTGTGATTGTATCCTTCATATTTCCTCCAGTAATTATCCAAAGCACCTCTTTGCGATTTGGAGGTCAAACTTGACAGGGGATGGTAAAAAGTGTAACCTTCACTCTTATAAGTGTCGTATCCAAAACGACCAGCCACTGTCAGCCATTTAAATGGAGTTAAATTGATACCACCACTTGTTATCATACGTTTAGTTTTGTCATAGCTATGATTACGAAGTGTATTATACATTGGGTTATCAATTTCTAAAGTAGGGTCAGACTGGAACACATTTAATTTATTCCCATCAGCGTCTTCAAAAGTCATTACATCACGTGTTACTGGCCAGGAGTAAAGGCCCAACAAATATCCACCGGCGCTTCTAATAGGCTTATCATTATTTTGATAAATATATTGGAAGGAAGGTTGAATCTCTATCCATTTTCCAATTTTAGTAGTATTAGTAATTCTGGCATTATATTTTTTAAAATCATTACCAGGGACAACTCCTTTATTGTTGAAATAGGAGCCTGTTACTTTAAAGCCAACATTTTTAAATCCGATATCGGCGCCCACATTATGCGTTTGAGAGAAACCGGTACGGAAGAATTTTTTTATGTTATTATACTTCTGTGTCCCATCTGGATATTTAGGTCCGTAGTAAGTAAAGGAAACAGTGCTGTAGCTTGCGCTGGGTACACCATTAGCACCAGGTCCAAAATCATTATTAAGGTCTGCATATCTGGATACACTTTGAACACGGAAACTATTATCGTAGGAGAAGCTTACTTTTCCAGCTGTTGCTTTTTTAGTTGTAATAACTATAGCACCGGAGCTTGCCTGACTTCCGTACAATGCAGTTGCTTCGGGTCCTTTCAATACGGTTACTGATTCAATATCACTTGGGTTAAGGTCAGAAATACGATTAGAATAATCGTTGTTTCTGTTGGGCCTGTCTGATGCAAGACCTAATGAAGATCCACCATTTGAAGTTTCATCAATAGTAGAGTTATCCAATATGATTCCATCTACAATAAACAAGGGCTGGTTACTACCAGTCAAAGAGTTAAAACCTCTTAATACAATTGTAGAAGAAGCTCCGGCCTGTCCTGTTGTAGGTGTGATTGTTAAACCTGCAACACGACCCTGAAGACTGTTCATAAAATTCTCTCTTTGAGTTTCTGCAATATCTTTTCCAGAAACTCCCTGTGTTGAGAACCCTAACTCTCTTGGATTTCTTTTTTGGTCCATTGCTGTTACCACTACTTCATTCATGGTATTATCAGCAACTTTTAGATTGATGCCAACGGTATTTCCATCAGCTTTTACTTCATAGGTTTGATAACCTACGTATGTAACTAACAAAGTCTCACCAGGGTTAACTTTAAGCGAAAACTTACCGTTGGCGTCCGTTTGTGCGGTGCGCCTGGTTCCTTTTACTCTTATGGTAACTCCCTGTAGTGGAGTTTTGTTATCATCCGATACGATAGTACCGGTGATAGTTTTCTCCTGTGCCTGCACAGCAGCAGGTATCAAAAGAAAAATCAGCAAGCATGCATAAAACAATCGGAGAATTTTTCTCATAGCTGTTTTTTTATGTTAATTAATAAGCAGTTTCAAAGTTTATAAAATTTCAATACCGGCATCCGCATATGGTTTCAATAAGGGGTTACCTGCATCTAATTCAGTAATTAAGGTATCAATTTCAGATAATCCACAAATTTGTATTGGCTGAACCGTATTCACTTTTTCAGAGATAGCCAGACAAACTACTCTTTTGCAAGAAGCAATCATTGCTTTTTTTAATTGTACTACTTCCCAGTCACTATCAGTAACGCCGCTTTCGGCGTCAATTGCATTTGTGCCAAGAAAACATATATCTGCTTTTACCTGTTTTATTTTTGCAATAGCTTCAGGCCCCACTGTAATTTTTGAATTTTTTGAAATTCTGTCGCCTACTAAAATCACTTCAATATTTGGATGGTGCATATATTCCAAAATGGCAGGAATACTTCCGGAAATAAATGTTGCTTTTAATTGTGGTGGCAACGAACGGGCTAGCTCAATAATTGTAGTACCACCACTTGTTAAAATAAACATCCCATTGCTGATAAGATTAGCAGCTTTTTTGGCAATTGTTATTTTTTGATTTTGGGAATAAACCCCATTTATAGGAAAATGCACCTCATTAAATGACTGGGACAAAGCACCGCCATGTACTTTTATTACTTTTCCTTCATCGGCAAGTTCCTGCAGGTCGCGGCGTATAGTATCTTCCGAGACATTAATCTCTGTGCAAAGTGTAGATGATAACACTTTGTTATGCAAGTTTACCTGATGAAGGATATATGCTTGTCTTTCCTTCTTTAGCATGTGTTTGTTTTGGTGTGCTAAATATATAGTAATTGCCGCAAAATATTGCACAATCTGGATAAAAATTGCAAAATGTGGATTACTACTGAATAAGTATCAACGACTTAAAATAAAATCGCCCCGCATTATATTCTAATGCAGAGCGATAATATTATAGAGATGAGTTAAATATTTATTTGCCAAAAGTAAACCTGGCTGTAAAACCAATTGCTGCAGGTTCAAAATTAATATCGCTTACAATATTGAGTTCTGGTTTCCAGTCAAGCGAAAGATTGAGAGGCACATTTGCAAATTTATAATCAAGCCCTATCACACCTTGTGCACCAAAATTGGGCTCAGTGGAAGTTTTTTGAGTATTTGCGTTCGTCTTTTTAACAAAACCAACATAACCGCCGCCTCCATAATAGTAAGTAAGACCTGCTGATGCAAGTGGTTTATGAAATTCAACCAAAGCACCTAAAGCCAGTGGATCTCCAAATGAGAAAAGACCTTCAATGGCTGTTTTATCGCTTATAAATTGCTTAAGCGAAATGGAATTGTTGATCATCGGCGCTGCACTACTAAGCCGCACACCCAGTGCTGTTTTATAATCCTGTGCATTTAGACTATTCGCAAATATGGTACTGAGTAAAATTGTTGCAAAAAGCAATTTCTTTTTCATGAGTATAAATTTTAGTAACTATCTAAACGAAAAATGGTGCCAATTGACTGTAAACAAAATGCAAAAGTTCCTTTAAGCATTTGCTGTATTTTTAGGGCATGAGCATTTTGATACTTTGCATCTTTGTAATAGGGTACGCCGGTATTGCATTTGAGCATAAGCTACACATTAATAAAGCGGCTACAGCATTGGTAACCGGTGTACTATGCTGGACGGTCTATATCTTATTTGTTCCAGATAAAGAAATGGTAGGGGAGCAATTGAGCATCCACCTGGGCGATTTATCACAAATTTTATTTTTCCTTTTGGGAGCTATGACAATTGTGGAACTGATAGATGCACACGATGGGTTTGAAATCATTACCAGCCGTATCAAAACAACACAGAAACGGAAGATACTTTGGATAGTTTCTATACTTGCTTTTTTCCTTTCTGCAATATTGGATAATCTTACAACTACCATTGTAATGGTTTCTTTGGTAAGAAAATTAGTGGCAGATAAAAATGACAGGTGGATTTTGGCCGGGGCTATTATTATTGCAGCAAATGCAGGAGGTGTATGGTCGCCTATTGGTGATGTTACTACAACAATGCTTTGGATAGGCAACCAAATAACTGCGGCAAACATTATATTGAAACTTTTTATTCCCGGAGTTATTTGCCTTTTGGTTCCAATAATTATTCTTCGTTTTACATTTAAAGGACAATTTGCAAAACCTGTTGCTGTGCAAGAAATGGGAGGCGAATCACCCAGTAACAACAAAGAAAGAATCATCGTTTTTGTAACGGGTGTGATGGTGCTGTTAATGGTTCCGGTATTTAAAACGATAACGCATTTACCACCTTTTATGGGCATATTGATGGGGCTTGGATTGATGTGGATGATAACAGAAACTATTCACAGTAATAAAGATGAAGAGGATAGAAAACAATTTACGGTGTCTTATGCATTACGAAAAATTGATACGCCCAGTATTCTATTTTTTCTGGGCATACTATTGGCTATTTCAGCATTAGAAGCTACCGGGCAGCTTCATCATGCAGCCAGTTGGATGGACGATCATTTAAAAAATCAAAACACTATTGGACTTTCTATTGGATTACTCTCAGCGGTAGTGGATAATGTGCCTTTGGTAGCAGCCACACAAGGAATGTATGGCCTTGATGTTTATCCTACCGATCATTATTTCTGGGAATTGCTTGCTTATACAACCGGAACCGGTGGCAGTATTTTAATTATTGGTTCGGCTGCAGGTGTAGCCGCTATGGGAATTGAGAAAATTGATTTTATCTGGTATCTAAAAAAGATTGGCTGGCTGGCCTTGATTGGATATTTGGCCGGTGCTGCTTTTTATATTTTACAACATCAGATTTTATAAATAGTTATTCAAAAAGTTCATACTTGGTTTTAGGTCTGCGTGCTTCCAGCCATTGAAATTTCGGTAAGCGCATTTCATCCGGTTTCTTCATTCTCATGGGCCAAACGGTGCCGGTAACTTCACTTCTAAAAACAACTTTTTGTAATGTTTGATTGCCAAAATAAATATCCAGTATATCCGATTTTGATTCATTAACTCCTGTAAAAGCGCTGTCATCATCCTGTATATAATAAATACATTCCGCAAAGCCTGCTGCTCTTACAGAATCAATATTTCCTTCACGAAAATAGCCATCCATTCTTGATGATTTTATCTGATTGAAGATGCCGGGAGCAACCTTGTTAATCATAAAGCTATTTTCAAATACTTTTATCTTGTCAGCTTTCTTATTTTTTGTAAATACATAAACAGTGTCTCCTGTTATCTGGCTTTCTTTTGACCAGATTACCGGGTTTTGAAATAAACGAAAAACAGAATCTTTAAAAGAATAAAACAGACTATCGCTTATTGCCTGAAGTGAATCAGAAAAAATTCTTACATGTCTGTAGGCTTCAAAATACCTGTTTGTGCTGTCTTTGTTTTCAACATTAACTACCTTGGTCCCAGCAATTTTTTCTTTTACAATCGTGTCTTTTTTATTATATAGATCTGAAAGCCGTGCAGAAAATAATGTATCGGCAGTTATATAAATAGAGTCAGCATCTTGTTTTATAATCATCAACGGCTTATTTGTAGCTAGCATAATGTCTCGCTTATCATCTTTATATACATCGCCAGCTATTATGGTATTATTATTAATCGAATCTCTTATGATGACATTTCCGCGGGCATGTGAAACCTGTAAACTGTCATTGCGTTCAATAAAATCAGCAGTAATAAATAGTTTTGATTTTGGGTCGCGAATGATTGGTCGTCGACCAAATTCTGCTTTGCCTGTTGTAAGATTGTAATAACCTTCTTTTGTCTCAATCGTTCTGCCGCTACTGTCTTTAATAAATGTTTCTGCTATAAAACGAGCCAACCCTTGTTCCGTATTATAAAGTAGAGAATCTGTTTTTAAATAATAATTTGGATCACGCAGTTCTACATTTTTTTTAAAGTAAACATCTTTTAAGTCGGCATAGTAATAACCTTCACGACTGGTGAGTACCGTTTTTTTATTAACAACCTTGCCGCCATGTTTGTAAATGCCGATATTGGTTGTCATATCATATTCCAAATCGGGTGTTGTAAGTTCTCCTTTGCCGTCATTCAGACGTACACCACCATCCATATAGGCCAGTCGCTTGTCAATAAGGTAACGAAGATGACTAGCGTATAAATTTGCAGTGTCTGCATCGTTGATGCGTACATGACCCCAGGCTTCAAAAGTTTTGGTATTATTATTAATCACACAACTGTCGCACCAGAATCGTGCGGTGCCTTGTTTAAGCTTAACGTTACCTGCAAGTATCTGAAGTGTTGTAGAGTCATTAACTTTTCTGATTTCCAATTTTCTAACACCTTCTAATATTTCAACTGTAAGCATACTATCTGTAGTAGGGCTTAGGGGCACAGGTACTGGCTGCGCCCATAAAGTAAATGGTGCAATTATGAAAACTGAAAATACAAATATGTAAAACCTTTTCAGAGCTGTTATTGTTTATTCTCTATAAAGGCAGAATCGCCGATTGGCAAATTTAAATAGTCGCCTTTATCTTTTTTTCCAAAGATCAACAAATTAACGTAACGTTTGGGGTGTACCCTTAAATCATCAATTAAGGTTTGCGCTTTGATAATGGTCCTGTTTAAATTGTCGTAAAGTGATTTGTCGTTCATGAGTGCTCCAAGTGAGCCATTTTTATTGGTTATTTTTTCAGCAGATGATTTCAACAATGAAATAGTGGCTTGCAAAGAATCTATTACTGGCTGTATTTCAAGGTTGGCTAATTTATCGCTGGCACTTTTTACATTAGAAATAGTGGCATTGATGTTATCCGAATTCTTTTTTATGCCATTAATAAACTCATTGGCATTATTAATTGTTTTGGCAATTAATCCTGTTTCTGCATCCAATAAAGTTTTTAAGGCACTGCTTGATTGATTTAAATTGGCAACTGCCTGATGCAAGTTGGCTTTAGCTTCAGAACTGAGTAGCCCGTTTACATTATTCAATAAAATATTTAATGTATCTAATGATCCACGAACTTTTTCCAACGTGGGTGTTAATTGCGCTTTTACATCATCCAAAATGCCCATGTCTAATTTGGATTGCAGTGTATCGCCAATTTTTAAAAAATCAGAGTCTTTCCCTTTTTCAATGTTAATGTACCAGGAGCCAACTAAAGGAGAGGAGATGATGGCTTTTGAATCTTTCGGGATATTGACTTCCTCGTTCAAATTTATGCTAACAATAAATTGATCAGCATTCATATCCTTTTTTGTCATTTTATAAACTGTGCCAATCAAATAGCCGTTTACTTTAACTTCATTAGAACGTGAAAGCCCACCAAGATTTGGGAAAACAGCATATATGAGTTTTCTTTTTTTGAATAGATCTTTATTTTTCAAAAAATTGAAACCCAGCACCAGCACGGTGAGTGCAAAAATGGTAAGGATGCCGACTTTGGTTTCATTGCTGACTTTCATCTAAAAAAGTTTTGTTGGAGAGTACCGGTTTCAAAATGCCAAGTTAGCTAATTATTTTTAAAAGGATAATGCTACTGTTTGTCAGAGGATGCTGCTTTTTCATCAAGTTTATGTTTGTAAGAACGAAAAGCGTCCAGGATATTTTTTACTATTTCATTCTGTCCTTTTTCACTGTTTAGATATTCTTCTTCGGCTTTATTTGAAATAAAACCAATTTCTACCAATACGCTGGGCATACCTGTAGCCTGTAGCACCCATATTCCCTTATCGTTCCGTTGTTTTACTCCCCGATCTACTCTTCCCGTTACGGCAAATTCCTTTTGAATCAGATCTGCCAGAGAAAGGCTTTTTCTGAAATAATTTTGTGCATAGATCAACATTCTGGCTTTTTCTGCCGGGTCGGATGGGTCAGGTAATTGAATATTTAAAGTGGAATCCATCTCACCATAATATTCTCCATTTTTTGCAACTGATTTTATTTTAGAATCATTTTTGCTGATAGCCCAAACATAAGTTTCAGTTCCTTTTGGAGTATTCTCAATCCAATAATTTTCATAAACAGGTACTTTAATGGTTTTAGTTACCCATTTCTTTTTCACTTTTACTTTTTTGGTGGCCGTGGTATAATGTGAAACTCTTTTGCCGTACCATCCGCCGGGAGCTTTACCCGCACTGTTACAATGAATGGCCATAAACAAATCGCCATTTGATTGATTGGCAAGATCAGCCCTGTAAAACAGGCCTCCTTCAATAGAGTTTTTATTGCCTGGTACTATATCTGTTGTACGTGTATAAATAACTTTTATATCTGGAAATTCTTTTTGGATGGCATCTCCTAATTTTAAAGAAACGGCCAGACTTACATTGGCTTCAGTTGAAAATGTACCTGTGGCTCCAGGATCCATTCCTCCATGACCCGGATCAATTATCAGGGTTTTAAGGGGCTTGTATGCAGCATCGACATATCTGGTTTTCTTTTTTGCAAAAGTGAAAAGGCCAATCGCTAAAAATGAAAAGAATACAACAATTGCAATTTTTTTCATAGGAATGTTATTGATTAGTAACTGATTAATGCAAGTTATAAAATGTATTTTATTTTACGGCTTTCAATTGTTCACGGTCTTCAATTGTTTGCAGAAAAGTGTTGAGTGAACTTTTATTTGTTTGAATTGATGTGTTGTCGGTATTACCAGATTCTTTCTGCTGTTTTTCTAACCACGAAACATAGGTTTTCACTGCTTTGATAATACAAGCAGCCGTTTCTTCCTGACCTTTTTTACTATTTAAATAATCTTCTTCTTCTCTATTGGTAATATATCCAGTCTCTACCAAAATGCTGGGCATGGCTGTTGCCTGCAGTACCCATATTCCCACTTGTCTTTGTCTTACATCTCTGTCCACACGACCCACTTTTGCAAATTCATCCTGAACATATCCTGCCAACGCAGTGCTTCTTTTGAAGTATTGTTTTGTTTTTAAAAGTGATAGCGCAATAAATTCAGGAGTATTCGGGTCAATATCTCCATAATTTTTTTTATAATTTTCTTCCTGCATCATTGGTGCGTTTTCTCTTACTGCCAGTTCCTTGTCATCGTTTTTATGTGCACCACAGATGTATGTTTCAGCGCCTTTGGCTGGATTGGGTGTTGTCCAGGTTCTATAAACCGGAACCCGTTTGGTTTTTTTCTTTCGGTTCTTTCCTTTGCCTTCATAATAAGTTACTGTTTTGTATCCGCTGATTTCAGTATGCTTTTTGGGTACAGCGGCATTAACATGGATACAGATAAATAAATCTCCTTTATTTTCATTAGCAATTTCTGCACGACGATGAATAGCCGTAATTTTCTCAGTAGGTCGGCTTTCTACAATTTTAATTTCAGGCATTTCCTCTTTGAACATTTTTACCAGTTCTTTGGAAACAGCCAAGCATATTTCATCTTCATACGAGTAGGCTCCCTTTGCACCGTTATGTCCTCCGTTGGCCATAATGCCATGACCGGCATCAACAATAATAGTGCGTACGATTTTTTGTTTGGATGGGCTTTTCCTGATATTTTGGGTGAAAGAAAAAATTCCAATTCCAATAACACTTAATAATAATACAATCAATGTCCGTTTTAGCATGGCTTTCCAGAAATTTTTGTTTCTTAAATCTTCACAAATAATTGAGGCAGCCCGATAGGAAGCCTTTGGATAAAGATTTACATTTGCCCGATAAGATGAGGCAACTTTACAAATTTACACCAAACGACTTGCTGAAAGGGATTTTGTCTGCCCTTATCTTTTGCACAATGACGTGGAAAACAACGGCTCAGCAAATTGAATCCAAAAAATTTAATAATTCATTAACACCAGTTGCAGACACTAGCAAACCGCTATTAATTAAGGATACTCTTTTCAAAAAACCTCTTCATGCTAATGATACTTTGCCATTGCCAGGTATTGATTCCTCAGGTTTAATTGCTAAAACAGACACCTTTACGCTGAAAATTTCAAAAGATACTTTAGATGCTCCATTGCATTACAAAGCGGCTGACTCTGCAGTTATAATGATAGAGGATAAGAAAATAATTCTTTATGGTAAAACAAAAACTGAATATAATGATATAGTACTGGAAGCACCAAAGGTTGAAGTAGATCAGTCAACACAGATTGTAACTGCCGTAAACAGAAAAGACAGTACAGGTTTAGTTATTGAAACAGCTCATTTTAAAGGAAATGGCAGTGAGTTTACAAGCGATACCATCCGGTATAATTTTAAAACACAAATAGGGCAAACAAAAAACACTTATACTGAGCAGGATGGTATTTTGATAATAGGTGAAGTGGCAAAGAAAGTAAGTGCTGATGTGACCTTTGTAAAAAAAGCAAGATTTACGACTTGTATGCTCGATGAGCCACATTTTGATTTTGTAACCGGGAAAATGAAAGTGGTTAATAATAAAGTGGCTGTTGCAGGCCCTACGCAATTAGAATTTGAAGGAGTGCCTGTACCTATTCCATTACCTTTTGGTTTTTTCCCATTAAGTAAAGGAAGACATTCAGGTTTTTTGCCACCCCAGTTTACAACGAATGAATCATTTGGATTGGGTTTAGAAGGATTGGGTTATTACAAAGTGCTTAGCCCTTATTGGGATGCACGGGTTTATGGAAATATTTATTCTTATGGTGGCTGGTCGATCAATTTTAATCCAACTTATCGTAAACGATACCGGTATAGTGGCGCATTTACTTTGAGTATGCAAAACAATAAGTTGAATTTTAAGGGCGATCCGGATTATGAAAAAACTAAAACTTTTTCGGTTAGCTGGAGCCATACAGTGGATAGTAGAGCAAGACCGGGAACTTCTTTTTCTGCTTTTGTAAATGCAAGTTCTACCAGGTTTAACCGTTATGTTCCGAATAGCCCTCAATTAAATTTTCAAAACATTCAAACATCCTCTATTACCTACGCAAAATCGTGGGCTGGCAAGCCCTATAATCTTACGTTGAGTGCCAATCATAGTCAGAATAACTATAATCATTTAATCAATTTGAATTTGCCAGATGTAGGGTTTACTGTGAATACACTTTACCCATTTGAAAGAAAAAACAGTATGGGTAGTACTAAATGGTATGAGAAACTGGGTGTGGGTTATTATGGCAATTTCAGAAATCAGGTTTCATTTTATGATACCGCATTTCAATTAAGCAAGCTCATTGATACTTTGCAATGGGGAGCCATGCACAATTTCCCACTGTCGGTTGCATTGCCCCCAATATTAGGAGGCGCCGTTATTGTATCGCCCAATATTTCTTATCAGCAGGTGTGGATTGCACAGAAATTTCAACGCAGCTGGAACCCTGTTACAAAAAAAATGGACACCAGTATCACCAAAGGATTTTTTACCGATCATAGCCTGGCATTTGGCATCAGTTTTAATACAGCCTTATTTGGCACATTACAATTTAAAAATAAAAAAGGCTTACAGGCATTGCGTCATGTTATCCGTCCGTCTTTAAGTATCAATTATAAACCTGATTTGTCCAAAAATCATTTTTATAAAACACATATTGACACAACAGCATATGAAGTTGAATTTTCGGAATTTGAAGGGGCTTTGTATTCGGGATTTGGAAAGGGTAGAACAGGAGGAATCGGTTTACAGATTGATAACAATCTGGAATATAAATGGAGAAAAAAGAATGACACCACTCAGGAAAAAATTCAACCCAAAAAACTCATTGATGGATATGGCCTTAGTACCGGATATAATTTTTTAAGAGATTCCTTAAAACTTGATTTGATAAATCTATACCTAAGATCTACTTTGTTTGACAAAATAAGTATAACAGCCAGTAGTGTACTGAATCCTTACCAAAGCGATAAATATGGAAGAAGTATAAATAAATATATGTGGCAGGGCGGGGGCAAATTCAAACTGGGCCGGCTTACCTCCGGAAGTATTTCCATCAGCAGCAACTTTAGCAGCAAACCAAAAGATGCTAAGAAAGCCGAGACTAGAAAAAAAATGGTTGAACAAAGACTAAATGATCCCAATCTTGTAAATGACCAGCGAAATCTGTTAAACTATATGCAACAAAATCCCGGTGACTTTGTTGACTTTAATATCCCCTGGCAATTGAATTTGGGATATTCGTTATCATTTTATGAGAGGCCTAAAGACGATTACAGTGGATTTACAAAAGACTTTACTTCCAATATCAACTTTAATGGCAGTTTTAATCTTACCTCAAAATGGAATTTTAGTGCTAATGGTTTTTTTGATATTGACACCAAAAAATTACAAAGTTTTCAAATGTCCATCAATCGAGATATGCATTGCTGGCAATTGTCAATAAGTGTAACGCCGGTTGGGTTGTATCGGTTTTTCAGTTTTTCAATCAGCCCCAAGTCTCCACTTTTGCAGGATTTAAAGATTAATCGTTCAAGGTCGTTTCAGAATTTCTAACGGGAAAGTTGCACATAATAATTTTTCATTATTTCAAAAACTTTTTCTTTCAGAGAGTCTGTTGTTTCATTTTGCGAAGCAACTGCTGGAAGAAAATGAATTTCAATACGACCTGGCCAAAACCAAAATGATTTATGTGGTGGCAATACCTTTTTAGTATTGAAAATTACAGCAGGAATAATTGAATGACCCGAGTCCACAGCAAGTTTGAATGCACCGTCATAAAATTTTTTCAATGGTTCAGTAGTGCGGTTTCTCGTGCCTTCAGGATAAATGCACATATGCATACCTTTTTTTAAAACTGTTTTCATTTTCTCAAAACTCTGACGACGGCTGGTTTCATTATTTCTGTCAACCAGAACTGCACCTTTCATATAGTAAAAACCAAATAAAGGAATTTTTGCAAAATTTGCTTTGGCAATTGTTTTGTTTCCACTCGGAATAAAAGGGGATGATAGTGGTACATCTAGTAATGAATTATGATTGCAGGTTACCACATAGGCTTCTCCTTTTTTAAAATGATGGCGGCCTTTAACGCTAAAACGACAACCGGTAAGAAAAAGCCAGACAGACATCCATACTCTTGCAATGCCAATAAAAATTTTTTGTCCTGCTGGCTCGGGTATCAACCAGCAAAGCATAGAAGGGATATAAATAATCAGAAATGTAATGATAAAAGTAAGCAGCGCCCAAAAAGCCAATATTGGGCCTAATATTTTTTTTATAGTTGCCATCATATACTCCAATTTACAGGATCAATTCCTTTTGAAACAAGATATTCATTCGTTTTTGAAAAATGACGGCAACCAAAAAATCCAGCATGTGCTGAAAGGGGAGAAGGATGGGCTGCCTTAAGAATACAATGTCTTGATTCATCAATCAATATTTTTTTTTCCTGTGCAAATTTTCCCCAAAGTAAGAAAACGATATGTTGTTTTTCTGATGAAATTTTTTTGATAACTGCATCAGTAAAATTGGACCAGCCTATTTTTGAATGGCTCATTGGCTCTGCAGCCCTTACTGTGAGTGATGAATTAAGTAAAAATACACCTTGATTAGTCCAGGCCGAAAGATTGCCGTGATCGGGAACCGGCATTCCAATATCAGTATTCAATTCTTTGAAAATATTTATTAAAGAAGGGGGAGGCTGAATTCCGTTTTGTACTGAAAAACAAAAACCATGTGCCTGTCCTGCACCATGATAAGGATCCTGGCCAAGTATCACCACTTTTACTTTATCAATAGGAGTTGAATTAAATGCATTAAAGATAAAGGCACCTGGAGGATAGATAATTTTGCCTTGTTGTTTTTCGGTTTTGAGGTGTAGTACCAGTTGTTCAAAATAGGGTTGACCAAACTCTTTTTTTAGCAATTTCTTCCATCCTGGTTCAATCTTAACTTCCATTCAATTTTTACTTTGCCTGCAAGCTAAAAAAAATTACATTTGCACCCCCGTTCAATTTGGGAATGGTCCGGTAGCTCAGTTGAATAGAGCAACTGCCTTCTAAGCAGTAGGTCATTGGTTTGAATCCAATCCGGATCACAAAAAAGGGCAAATACTTAAGGTTTCGCCCTTTTTTATTTGAATCTTCTAAGGTGAAAAAAAAAGGAAGCATTGGTATAATGAACTAAACAAGAATGGGGTTGAACGCTTGTTATTTTAAAATCTTAAGGATTATTTTAAGTTTGAGAATAACTGAAATTCTTTAGTCTATCCAATTCTAAAAACTCACTTCATCCCCGGAAAGCGAAATCCTTCTAAAAACACATTGAGTTTTGCTTCTGGCAATTCCTTTAAAGAATATCCGTAAAGCACCCCAAAAAACTTTCCATCTGTCCAGGCTTTTATTTTCCAGTTGTTTTTTTCAGTGTCTTCCCAATAATCTAATACACCACGGGTTTTCTCATTATTATTAAGCCTGTGACCTTTACCATATCCGGCAGCTTCTGTTATATTGAGATTGGATTTTAAATAATCTAAATAGGATATCAAAGTGTTTTCTGCAATATCCAGACTATCTGTTGGCAAACTCAACTTTACACATATAACGCCATAGTTCATTTCTCCGGAAGCACATTCAGCAACATATATAGCAGATGAATCGGGGCTAAAAGATTTATCAAACTTTAATTCACAATAGGAATAAACTGAGCAGCCTGTATTATCTACTGATTGCTTTTTAAGCGTCTGTGCGTTTGTAGTTCCTGTCAGAAGGATAAAAGACAAGAATGCTGCAAATAATTTCATGGGTAGTTTTTATTATGATAAATCGTCGCCCTAAACCGTTGCAAAGGTGCAAAAAAATCGGAAGAGTTTGCAGCGTTAAAAATTTTAACTTGCACCGGTTTAAAATAGGAAGCATGGTATCACAATTTAAATATGGTATTGATAAACTGACAGTATCAACTGCTTTGGAAATTGCCAATGGAAAACTGAAAGGCATTTTATGTCCCGAGGCTATTTCTAAAATCAATCAATCGGCTGCTCAGGTTCGTGAAATTGTTGAAGGAGGTCGCACTGTTTATGGTGTGAATACCGGCTTTGGAATTTTGGCCAATACCGGAATTTCAAAGGAAGATACCGCAACACTTCAATATAAAATTTTACAAAGCCATAGTGTGGGAGTGGGCGATGCCATTCCTGTTGAAGTGGCAAGGCTCATGCTAATAACCAAGGTGCAGTCTCTGGCGCAGGGTTATAGTGGTGTTCAATTATCCACCATTGAGCGTATTATCTGGCATATTGAAAACAATGTAATTCCGGTTGTGCCTGAAAAAGGGAGTGTGGGAGCGAGTGGTGACCTTGCACCTTTAGCTCATTTATTTTTACCATTGATTGGTCTGGGAGAAGTTTTTTACAAGGGGCAAAAAATACAGACTTCTGAAGTATTTACTATTTTTCAAATTGCACCGGTTCAATTGGGTGCCAAGGAAGGATTGGCCTTAATAAATGGTACACAATTTATTTTGTCATTTTCTGTAAAAGCAGTGCAGCGAATGCATAACTGTTTAGATGCAGCAGATATTATTGGTGCAATGAGTCTGGAAGCGCTTACCGGAACAAAAGCACCTTTTGATGAGCGACTGCATGATTTAAGGCCATTTGCAGGAAATATTATAGTAGCAAAAAGACTGAGGCTATTGCTAAAGGATTCTGAAATTATGCAAAGTCATGTGGATTGTGGTCGTGTACAAGATCCTTATTCACTTAGGTGTATGCCGCAGGTGCATGGCGCCAGTCGCAATGCATGGCAGCATTTGAGAGAGCTTACAGAAATTGAGCTTAATGCGGTAACAGATAATCCTATCATTTTATCGGCCAATGATACCATAAGTGGTGGTAATTTTCATGGTCAGCCTTTAGCATTACCGCTAGATTATGCTTGTTTTGCTGCCGCTGAGCTGGGAAATATTTCAGATAGACGATCTTATTTATTGCTTGAAGGCAAATGGGGGCTTCCTGTTTTGCTGATGAAAAATGTAGGGCTGAACAGTGGTTTTATGATTCCGCAATACACGACGGCGGCTTTAGTATCAGAAAATAAAACACTTTGTTTTCCTGCCAGTGCCGATAGTATTCCTACTTCTCTGGGGCAGGAGGATCATGTAAGTATGGGCAGCATCAGCGGCAGAAAGTTGAACAGAGTATTGGATAATTTAGAATATATTCTGGCTATTGAATTACTGAGCGCCTGCCAGGCAATTGAATTTAGAAGGCCATTGAAAAGCTCCAAAATTTTGGAATTTGCACATGACTATGTACGTGATTTTGTGAGCTTTGCAGAAGAAGATCGCATTTTTGCTAAAGATATAAACAGGGTGGCAAATTTAATAAAAGACTTCAGTTTTGTATCTAAAGTAAATGAGTTTGCAGGTGCTGATTTATAAACAGTATTTCTATTACATCTTCAAAACACTTTCAAGTGCCAGCTTCATCATTGGTGCCAGGGCTTTCTCTCTTTGGTCAGCCGAAATTTTTTCATGTGTAGGTATAATGTCTGAAACAGTGAGCAAACAAGCAGCTGTTTTCTTAAGAAATCTTGCGTTTGAAAAAAGTGCAAAGGATTCCATTTCTACGGCAACAGCTTTGTGCTTTTTTACAATTTCAGGTTTGCCTTTTCCTTGTCTGTAAAAAACATCACTTGAATGTATAGGAGCTTCAATCAAAGGCTGATTTAATTCTTTTGCGGTAGTATTTATTATTTCAAAGGCATTACCCTGATATTTATAACGGTCTTTCTTTTTCCATCCAAAAGCACATTCGGCATAAGTTGATTCGCTGCAGGCGTATTCGGCATTTATAAGGTCAAAAAGTTTCATTTTTGAAGTATAAGCACCACAGGTGCCAATACGAATGATACAATCTGCTTCATATTCGGTAAACAATTCAAAAGAATAAATTCCAATACTGGGGCAGCCCATTCCACTTGCGCCAACTGATACTTGTTTCCCTTTATAGTCGCCTGTGTACATAAAAATATTTCTTGTACTACTTACCAGCTTTGCATTTTCAAGAAAATTATCGGCAATATATTTTGCTCTCAACGGATCTCCTGGCATCAGAATGTGCTTGGCGATTTCACCGGGCTTGGCACTTATGTGAACACTCATAAATAAGTTGGTTTTGACGACAAGATAATTTATTTATACAATATTTGCGACTTTTGCAGAAACACCGAAAACTAATAAATTCAGTTTTCAAATTTTTATTAACGCTGAAATTGAAACTTTATGTCAACTACTACAAAAGCGAAATACGATCCTGTAAAATATAAAACACCTACCGGAGTGCAACGAACCTGTAAAGGGTGGATACAGGAGGCCGCACTGCGCATGTTGTTGAATAATCTGGATCCTGATGTTGCTGAAAGACCTGAAGATTTAATTGTATATGGTGGAAGGGGGAAAGCTGCCAGAAACTTTGAAGCACTCGATAATATTATCAACGCATTGAAGGTGCTTGAAAATGATGAATCACTTTTAATACAATCAGGCAAGCCGGTTGGTATTTTGAAAACTCATAAAGATGCACCAAGGGTGCTTATAAGCAACAGTCAGCTTGTGCCTAACTGGGCCAACTGGAAGCATTTTGAAGAGTTGGAAAAGAAGGGGTTGATGATGTATGGACAAATGACTGCCGGAAGCTGGATATACATCGGATCTCAGGGCATTGTACAAGGCACTTATGAAACTTATGCAGCCGCAGCTGATAAACATTTTGGCGGAAGCCTGAAAGGAACTTTAAACGTAACTGCCGGATTGGGTGGCATGGGTGGCGCACAACCATTGGCCATTACCATGAACGAGGGCGTTGCATTGATAGCTGAAGTAGAAGAATGGCGGATTGATAAAAGAATTGAAACCCGCTACCTTGACGAAAAATATAATGAAATTGATGAGGCAATTGACAAAGCACTGGCATATAAAAAAGCTGGCATAGCAAAAAGCATTGGTGTTTTATGCAATGCTGTTCATTTATTAGAAAGATTGATAGCCAGAAATATTATTCCTGATACGCTTACCGATCAAACATCGGCACACGACCCATTGATTGGATATGTACCACATACATTGGACAATGCACAGGCAAATGTCCTTCGCGAAAAAAATGCAGATGAATACATTAAACTGAGTTATGAAAGTATGTACCTGCACGTTCAACTCATGCTAGTGTTGATGGATAAGGGTGCCATCGCATTTGATTATGGAAACAACATTAGAGCAAGAGCACTAGAGTATGAAGCACAGCATGTAGGTGTAAATGGAGATTTTAAAACACTAAAAGCAAGGTCGCCAAAAGGAGAAACCGGAAGTTTGTTTCCGGGTTTTGTACCTGCATATATTCGTCCATTGTTTTGTGAGGGTAAAGGTCCTTTCCGCTGGGCAGCATTGAGTGGTGATCCTGCTGATATTGCAGTAACTGATGAACTCATCATGAATATGTTTCCAGAAAACAAAGGCATGATACGTTGGATGAAAATGGCAAAAGAAAAAATTGCTTTTCAGGGATTGCCAGCACGTATATGCTGGCTGGGACAGGGTGAAAGGGAAAAAGCAGGACTTGCCTTTAATGAATTGGTGAAAACAGGAAAAGTAAAAGCACCCATTGTAATTGGGCGAGATCATTTAGATACAGGCTCAGTAGCTTCGCCAAACAGAGAAACCGAATCTATGTTGGATGGCAGCGATGCGGTGGCCGATTGGCCTTTGTTAAATGCGCTGGTAAGTACGGCAGGTGGTGCCAGTTGGGTTTCATTGCACCATGGTGGTGGGGTAGGCATGGGCTACAGCATTCATGCCGGAATGGTGATTGTAGCCGATGGAACGGAGGATGCAGCCAAAAGATTACAATGTGTACTTCGCAATGACCCGGGAATGGGAGTTATTCGACATGCCGATGCGGGTTATGATCTTGCAATAGAAACAGCAAAGGAAAATAATCTGGACTTGAGCGGAAGAATTTTAAAGGGCTGATAGTTGATTATTGATTTAAATCATTGGTCGTATAAGGAAGGGTTTGTAAGTTTATTTTTTGATTTTGGCATCAACAGCCAACTGATAAATATTTCTTGCCGTCAGTAAAACCGCTGTAATATCTTTATATTTTAAAACCTTAATTTATGATTCAAAAAACCACATTTCGGCTTTCTGTATTTGTACTGTTTATGTCTTTGTTTTTTTCTGAAACATCATTGGCACAACAGTATAAAATCCGTCAATCTTCTGGGATGATGGGGATGAACAGTGAGCCTACTATCTATGTAAAGGGTATGCGTAAAAGAACGGAGCCTGGTAAAATGATGGGTATGCAGCAGCCGACCACCATTGAGCAATGTGATTTGCAAAGAACAATTAAGATAAACGATAAAAAGAAGCTTTATTTAATTGAGCCATTTGCGAAGCAGCAGGAAGAAATAATAGATGAAGATGCACCAAAGCCGGCAAAACAACCTGCACCTAAAACGAAGACAGCGCCGACACAAACCGGAGGAGTGATTGAAATGTGGTACACCATAACGGACACAGGCGAAAGAAAAAAAATGTATGGCTTTACCGCTCGTCATGTGTGGACCTATCAAAAAATGAAACCATCTGCCAATGCCTGTTATATGAAGGATAGTATGATCATTAAAACAGATGGTTGGTATATTGACCTGCCTCAGTTCAACTGTCCTGTTCATTATTCACAGTATAACAAGCCACAAGGCGATCGTGAAATGATAAAACCTGATTGTAAAGACAGGATGATTACACATCGTAAAGGAAAAGGAAAGCTGGGCTTTCCATTAGAAGAAAAAACGACCATCATCATGGGTAGTATGGGAGGGCAAGAAATGACAACTACGGTGAATACCATTGAGTTTTCTACAGCCAAACTGGATTCTATGTTATTTGAAATTCCGCCAGGCTATACTGAAACCAAAAATGAAGATGACCTGATGGATAAAATAAATGTAATGGATATGATGAATGATGCGATGAAAGGCATGAATGATAATCCCAATCCTGTTTCCATTACAAGTGAACAAAAAAAAGAAGGTATCATTCGTATTGGTGTTTTTGCTCCTGCCGGCAACGAAGAGATACAGGCTTCTGTATTACAAAAACAGATGCTGAGTTCCTTGATGAGTAGTAAAACTGAAGCCATTGCGGTAGTGGATGAAGCGGAGGCTAGAAAATATAATTGTGATTATACTTTGAGTAGCGAGATAACCAAAGCTAAAGCTGCCAGTAAAGTTGGCGGTTTGCTGAAAGTAATAAAAAATGCAGATCCATCTGCATCGCAGTCATATAATATTGATGCAAATTTTACTCTTCGTGCATTAGGTGATGGTTCAATAAAATCGCAGCCAACTGTAAGCGGAAAGTATAATGGTAAAATTGATACTGCTACAGGAGAAGCCTTGCAGGAAGGTTGCCGTAAAGTAATGAAGGATTTGAAATAATATTAATTGTGATCGTTCATAAATGGGGTCAATCAAAATGGTTGACCCTTTTTTTATAATTGATTCAAAGCCCAGGTTAATGCTTTCTCTTTAGTTGCTCTGAAAATAGTACTGTGCTTCTCATTGGGTTGTGGCAAATAATTCCAGAGAATATTTTCTTTGTTGCTTGTTTTTAATATTTCTGATAACTGCTTCACATTGTCAGCAATCGTTTCCTCACCGGATGCTGCAAACCAAAATATTTTTCTTTTGGTTGTAAATGATTTTAAAATTGCTTTTGTATGTTTAACGAGATATTCATTATTCCACCAAAGCGAAGGGTCAAAAGCAATATAGGTATCAAATAAGTCGGGTGTTAAAAGAAAAGTTTCGGTAATAAACAGCCCGGCTAAAGATTCTCCAATAATTCCTTTTTTTTCTTTGGTATGATAACGTTTATTTATTTCCGGAATCAATTCGTCCTTTATAAAATTTCTAAAAGATGCAGAACCGCACACTACAGGGGCAATTTTTTTATCACGCTTTACGCTGGTGGGTCCGGTCAGGTCTTTTCTTCTTTGTGTATTTTCAATTCCCACCAAAATGAGTGGGTTTATTTTTTTCTCTTCGATCAACTTCGCAATGGTATTGGCAATATGTGGAAAATCTTCCTGTATGCCGCCATCTAACATATATAATACTGGAAGGGAGTCGTAGTTTGTTTTATAATTAGCAGGTGTCCAGATATTGATTTTTCTGATTTCGGATAATTGGTGAGATGTAATGGTAAAAGAATCATGCCTCGGAATGGAGTCGTTGCTTATTTGCGATTTTACACTTAATACAGAAAATAAAAACAAAACAAATAAAGAAAAATGAATAGGTCTCATGCAATAAAAAATGAATGTGGTTGGTGTTGCAGTGTCTTACAGATTAAAACCGATTATAAAACCGCTCTTCTTAAAGTAATCAATTGCGCCAGCAAGGGCTCAAGCAAATCCAATTGCAACATATTCGCACCATCACTCAGCGCTTTGGCCGGTTGTGGATGCGTTTCAATAAACAATCCGTCAGCCCCTACAGCAATGGCAGCTTTTGCAATGGTACTTATCATTTGAGGATTGCCTCCTGTTACACCGCTTGTTTGATTGGGTTGTTGTAATGAATGAGTAACATCCATCACCACTGGTGCATATTGTTGCATAATAGGCAGATTGCGATAATCCACCACTAAATCCTGATAGCCAAAAGTAGTTCCTCTTTCTGTTAGCAACACTTTTTCATTTCCCGCATTTTTTATTTTTTTGACAGCAAACCGCATGGCTTCACCACTTACAAATTGTCCTTTTTTTACATTAATAATTTTCCCGGTTTGTGCAGCAGCAATCAGTAAATCTGATTGTCAACATAAAAAAGCAGGAATTTGTAATACATCCACATATTCAGCGGCTCTTGCTGCTTCATCAGCAGTATGAATATCAGTAACTACTGGGATGGATAATTTTTCTTTTACTTTTTTCAGTATTTCAAGTGCATCCTTATCACCAATGCCGGTAAAAGAATTGCCACTGGTACGATTGGCTTTGCGATAAGAGGCTTTAAAAATAAAGGGAATTTGTAATCGTTTGCAGATTTGTGAAACCTTTTCTGCTACTTCAAAAATCAATGTTTCATTTTCAACCACACAGGGTCCGGCCATAAGAAAGAAATTTTTTTCATCATATTGCTGGCTGGTAAATATCTCTTTTAAAAACTGCTTCATATTGGCAAAGATAGGAGAGAAGCCGGATGCTTGAAGGCTGCTGTTTATTCATTGATTACTGTATCTTGCACTTTTATATTTTATATGCAAAAGGAAAAAGTTTTGGTAATAGGTGCCAGCGGCCAGATAGGTGTTGAACTTACTATGGCGCTGCGTAAGATTTATGGAAATGCAAATGTGATTGCTTCTGATTTGAGGGAACAAAACCCTCTTTTGGAAGGTACAGGGCCTTATGTAAGTCTGGATGTAATGAATAAAGAAATGTTGCATGTACAGGTCATCAGGCAGGGCATTACGCAAATTTATTTGCTGGCTGCTATTCTTTCAGCCACTGGCGAAAAAAATCCTTCACTGGCCTGGAACCTCAACATGACAGGTTTGTTGAATGTATTGGACATAGCTCGTGAAGAAAAACTACATAAGGTTTATTGGCCATCATCTATTGCAGTTTTTGGTCACACATCACCCAAACAAAATTGCCCTCAGCAAACCATTATAGAACCAACAACTGTTTATGGAATCAGTAAATATGCGGGGGAATTTTGGTGTCATTATTTTCATCAGCGTTTTGGTGTTGATGTTAGAAGTCTTCGTTATCCCGGTTTGATTTCGTATAAATCACCTCCCGGTGGTGGCACTACCGATTATGCTGTTGAAATTTTTCATGAATCACTGGATGAAAAAAAATATGAATGTTTCTTAAACGAGGGCACTTACTTGCCTATGATGTATATGCCGGATGCCATTCGTGCTACGATTGAGTTAATGGAAGCCCCCGCCGATAATATTTCAATACGCACCTCTTACAATATTTCCGGCATGAGTTTTTCTCCAAAAGAAATAGGAGCAGAGATCAAAAAACATATTCCTGATTTTAGTATTTCTTATAAGCCTGATTATCGTCAGGCTATAGCCGATAGCTGGCCACAAAGTATAGATGACAGCGTAGCAAGAAGAGACTGGAACTGGAAGGAAGAATATGATTTGGCAGCCATGACTAAGGATATGCTGGAGAATCTTCCAAAGATGTCTTAAATCAAAATCGTATTATTTTAAAATTGTCAAATTCCTGTAAGGGAATTTCTGTTACTTCCACATGTTTAACAATGGCAGCAGCTGGGCCTTGCCGGCACCACGATGTTAATTGAGTCAACTGAATATCTGTTCCAGTAGCAAAGATGTGTACATCCCCATTTTTGAGATTTTGTACAACACCCACTATGCCAAATTCTATAGCTTTTGATTTTGTACTTTGGCGATAATACACGCCTTGTACTTTTCCGCTCACTATTATGGAAAATGTTTTTTTCAACCAGACTAAAATTGAATCAGGCTAACAATTTGTTCAAGGTATTTTTGATCTGTGAGGTCAAATTTGTTTAATTCAAGACTGTCAACATCCAATACACCAGCTATTTCATCATTCTTAAATAAAGGGATTACAATTTCAGATTTAGACAGGCTGCTGCAAGCAATATGCCCGGGAAATTTTTCTACATCAGGTACTATTACTGTTTGCCCTTGCGACCAGCAACTGCCACAAACGCCTCTTCCTTTTTTGATGCGGGTACAGGCTACCGGCCCCTGAAACGGCCCCAATACCAATTCATCACCTTTTACCAGGTAAAAACCAACCCATAACCAGCCGAACTGTTCTTTGAGTGCGGCTGTTATATTTCCAAGATTGGCAATCAGGTCATTTTCACCTTCTAACAGTCCTTTTATTTGTGGAATTAATGATTCGTATTTCTCGGACTTTTGTCCCGAAATGATAGTTAAGTCTTCTGACATAAAGCAAAGTTAGGAGAGTGCTTTAAGAATTTCTAAAGATGATTTTAGTCAGAAACCTGTTTTTGTATTTGATATGAATGTATGATACGCTAATTTTATTGTCCCCATTAAGTTTAATAACCTCATTCTTGTACAATTAAATCTACAGCTATGGCAATTAAGAAAAAATTAAAAAAAGCCGCAAAATCATCTAAGAAAAAAATGATTAAGGCAAAACCAAAGCCCGCCTCTAAGGGAAAAAAATCAGTGCAAAGATCTGTAAAGAAAAAAGTCAAACCTGGAGCAAGACCGATGACAAAGAAAAAAGCATCTAAGAAAAAAGCAGTTAAGAAATCTAAACTTGTAAAAAAGAAAGCAACTGTAGGCAAAAAAGTCGCAGCAAAGAAGAAGAAAATAACTAGAGTTGCGCCTAAGAAGTCAAAGCCTGTTGCTGCGCAAAAACCCAAAATGATAGTGCCAAAGCCTGTAGTTGTCAGCAGAACTGAGGAAGTTTATTCAACACCAGAAGAAACGTTGGTTGTAGAAACTATTGTCATCAATGAGGTGTCTAATGCACCGGAGTCAGCGAAAGCGGTGCCGAAATGGGACGATGACTTACAAGGTAATGGATGATATAAAATATTTTTAATGGCTGCCAGTAATATTGCAGCCTTTTTCTATCTCAAAATTGATAAACAAAGCAATCAGAGAAAAATATTTTATCGGTATTAATTCTCTTCTCAAAAATTCCATAAACAGTACTACCACTGCCGCTTAAAGATGCATACGTCGCACCAGTGGAATATAGTTTTTCTTTTATCATTTTTAATGAAGGATATAAAGAGAATACTACATCTTCAAAATCATTGGTGATGCTTTTCTGCCAGTGCTCAGGTGAAAGTTGGATCGCATCTTTTAAGTGATTTCCTTTTTTGTAAGAATTTATTTTGCCAAACATACCCGCAGTACTTACAGAAACTCCAGGGTTGACAATAACTATTTTATATTGACTTAAATCCAGAAGGATGGGTTCCAAAAGTTCGCCTCGCCCCGAAACGAAACATGTTTTGTTTTTAATAAAGAATGGGCAGTCGCTGCCAAGTTGTAATGCGAATGCTAATAATTTATCTTCAGATAGATTCAGATTAAAAATATAATTAAGCGCCAGTAAAGTGAAAGCGCCATTTGAACTGCCGCCACCTAATCCGCCTCCGGTTGGAATTATTTTATGCAAGTGAATATGAACTGGTGGGATATTCAATTTTTCTGCCAAAAGCCCGTAAGCTTTAATGCAAATATTATCATTGACGGCTCCATGAATTTTTAACCCTGATTGTGAAAAAGAAAAAGGCTGTTGAGGTGGTGCGGGTATAACTTCCAATACATCAGTAAGTGGAACTGGCATAAACACTGACTCCAGATTATGATAGCCATCATTTCTTTTGCTTAAAATCTGAAGCCCGATATTGATTTTACAGTTGGGAAATACTATCAATGGAATGAAATTAATTCGTAACGATTATTTGCCTTTACTTCGGCTGTTTATTTCATCTCTTATCGCAATAGCTCGTATATAATCTTCACTTTCCAGCACCTGATCCAGCATATTATTAAGTTCTGGAAGAGACATGGTTTTAAGGTCTTCTTTTCCGGTAGGAGAATCGTCTTCTACAATGACTTCTTTTTTACCTTTCTTCTTTTTACCTGTGCTACTGTCTTCCATTAATATGCCTGCGCTTTCCAGTATGTTTTCGAAAAGTATAAATAGGGCAACCGAAACGTACAGCCAGTGCAATAGCATCAGAAGTTCTGGAATCTATTTCAACAGTATCATTTTCTGTTGAGCATACTAATTTGGAGTAAAAAATGCCTTCCTGCAAATCGTTGATGATGATTTCATGCAATTCAACAGCGAATGCATTCATGAAATTTTTCATCAAATCGTGTGTGAGTGGACGACTGGGTTGCATTTTTTCCAAAGCAACAGCGATAGCTTGCGCTTCAAAGCCACCAATAACAATGGGCAGCCTGCGAAGGCCGTTTACTTCACCTAAAACAACAGCGTAAGAGTGCGTTTGTGTAATGCTGTGCGATAGGGCTACAATTTCCAATTCTATCTTCTTCATACCGCCACGAATTTAAGCCATTGCATTTAATCTGCTTTATTTTTTAGGTTTATATTGGCTTAAATCAAACCATACATCTGTATTTCCTGGCTCAATTTTATATGCCATGATATAGGTACTCTCATTCTCATTATCTTTTGAACGAAATCCAAGTGTTATCTGATATCGAACAACAATGGGATGAATCCCCATAAAATTATAATCCATAACAGAATTAAAATAATGATTGGGACTGAGCAAACAGGCAGTTTCAGATTCGCCTAAATCCGCTGAAGCAATTGTACCCTTGTATTCGGCACATTTGTTATTTAAAATGTTTATAAAATTCTTATCAGGCATCAGATTGAGTTCGCTGTTGTTGTTGCGATCCGTTAGTTTTTCTATAGTATAGGTATGTTGACGAGTGTCTAATTCAATAAAACTGCTGTCGGAAAAATTGGCAATCATTGAGTTTTCAAAAAATTGATCTTCGCGGTAGCCAGGTATAAAAATTCGTACTCTTATTTTATTTGAACCAAAAATAATAAAGATGGAATCATTGGAAGATGGATCATCTGAAGTCATACGGTACTTGATGATGCCTGTAAAGTTCTTTGTAGTGTCCGGTTTTGCTTCAGGCAAAACATAATCAGTGATGACCTGTGAAGGATGCAGTTTTCCTTTACTTTTTGCTTTTGACTTGTTTTTGGAAGAAGTGCGAGCACCGGTAGAATCAAAATTTACTGTCTTGGATTTTCCTTTTTTTGAAGGGGATGGGATGGCTACTCCTGTAGAATCATAATTCTCCGATTTTGTTTTTTTATTTTTTTGAGCAAAAGTAGTCGCGGCAAAAGCACAACTAAGTAATAACAGGAGCAGTGGTTTCATTTATCAATAAATTATTTTTCTAAGTTGGCAATAAAAAACCACAAACGAAAATGTTTGTGGTTGTCTTTTATTGAATAAGGAGTATTACGCAACTCCTTTTAGTTTTTTCACTGCTTCTATAAATTTTGGCATTACTTCAAATGCATCGCCTACAATTCCAAAATCTGCCGCTTTGAAGAATGGGGCTTCAGGATCTTTATTGATAACAACAATCACTTTACTCCTGTTTACGCCTGCTAAATGCTGAATAGCACCGGAAATACCAATAGCAATATAAAGATTGGGTGCTATGGCAATACCTGTTTGTCCTACGTGTTCATTATGTGGACGCCAATGAGCATCAGCTACCGGGCGGCTACAGGCTGTGGCTGCATGTAATAATTTCGCCAACTCTTCTACCATACCCCAGTTCTCGGGGCCTTTGAGACCGCGACCTGCGCTTACTACTATCTCAGCCTCGGTAAGCGGTACTTCGCCACTTGCTTTATTTACACTTAAAATTTTTACTTTGGGTGTTGCCGCATTTGCCTGAAATGGTACTACATCTGCTATGCCATTAGTTGCTGTTGTTTTATATGCATTGGGACTTAATGCAATTATTTTTACAGAAGTATTGACAGCAATATTTGCAAAAGCTTTACCTGAGAAAACATTTTTCTTAACCACGAATCCGTTGGAGGTATCGGGTAATGCCACTGCGCCAGATACAAGTCCTGCTTTTATTTTTGCTGAAAGGCGGGGAGCCAGAGCTTTCCCGTTTACATTATTTGAAAATACAAGTACAGTAGCGCCAGTTGTTGTAGCAACCTGAGCAATTGCATTAGTGTACACCTGTGTATCAAATTGATTAAAAGCATCGCCAGTTATTTGATGAATTTTTTTTACACCGTATTTACCAAGATCTGCTAAATCATCGTTTACTGTTCCTAAAATAACTGCTTCAGCCGTTGTACCTGTGTTTGCAGCCAGATCTGCACCATAAGTGAGTGCTTCCAGAGAGGCTTTTTTTATATGACCTTCTGCCTGATCTATAAAAATTAATACTGACATATAAATTGTTTAAATTTTATTAAATAGCTTTTGCTTCTTCATGAAGTAATCTTACCAGTTCGCCCACATTTTCGGAGTCCACCAGTTTTACACCAGCTTTTGCAGGAGGTAATCCAAATCCTGCTACTGTAGTTAATACATCAGCAGCCACTGGCTCTGCTACTTTCAAAGGTTTAGTACGTGCAGCCATGATGCCCCGCATATTGGGTATTCTTGCTTCTGCCATACCTTTCTGACAACTTACTACCAGGGGTAATGAAGCTTCACAGGTTTCTTCTCCACCTTCAATTTCACAAACAAGTGTAGCCTGATTACTGGCTACATCTAATTTTGTAGCTAATGAAATAAAAGGGAGGTCAAGCAATTCAGCCACCATTCCACCAATAGAGGAACCATTATAATCTATCGTTTCTTTTCCGGCCATAATAAGATCGTAGGCGCCTTGTTTTGCTATTGCTGCAATTTGAGAAGCAATAAAAAAACTATCATGACTGTCGGCGTTAACTCTTATTGCCTCATCACCGCCCAAGGCAAGTGCCTTGCGAATGATTGGTTCAGCATCTGCACCGCCCACAGTTACCAGATGAATGGAAGTAGCAGCATCTGCTTCTTTTAATTCTATGGCTCTTACAAGCGCATACCACTCATCGTAAGGGTTAATAATCCATTGTACACCATTAGTGTCAAATTTCGTGTTGTTATCGGTGAAGGCTATTTTTGCCGTAGTATCCGGCGTTTTACTAATGCAGACAAGTATCTTCATAATATTAAATTGAATCTAAGATTTAAGAATGGTTGTTTATGCAACTATGCAAAGATAAGGCTGCTGAAATAATAATGAACAATTAATAATTAATAATTTTTTTTGGAGTGAACAGAATAGAGAAATTAAGAGAAATGCTGAGAACAAGCCCCAATGATAGTTTTTTAAACCACGCATTAGCACTTGAATATATCAAACTGGGAGATGATCAGCAGGCTGGGATTTTATTTGAAGCCTTATTGGCAAATGAGCCCGGATACGTTGGCAGCTATTATCATATAGCAAAATTAAAAGAACGAAACGGAGAAACTGAAGCTGCCATCTTCTGGTATGAAAAAGGGATGGAGATAACACTGCTGGCTGGTGATAAGCATGCTTATGGCGAGCTAAGAAGCGCTTATGAAGAACTAACTTTTTAAAAATGAATTTAGCATTACCATTTCAGGATTATATAAAGAAGCATCAGCTTTTTAATAAAAAGGATAAACTATTATTAACTGTAAGCGGAGGTGTGGACTCTGTAGTATTATGCGCCCTTTGTAAAAATGCCGGATATGATTTTGCCATTGCACATTGCAATTTTCAACTGAGGGGAGCAGATAGTAACAGAGATGAAAACTTTGTAAGACAATTAGCTGAAAACTTGGGTGTAAAATTTTTTTCCAAAACTTTTGATACTGAAAATATTGCGGTACAACAAAAAAAAGGAATTGAAGAAACTGCAAGAGAAATTAGGTATCAATGGTTTCATGAATTATTGGAGAGCAATGGCTTTCAATATATCCTTACAGCACATCATGCAGATGATAATGCAGAAACGATAGCCATGAATTTTTTCAGGGGAACTGGTATTAACGGGCTTCGTGGTATGCTTGCTAAAAACGGAAAAGTTGTAAGACCGTTATTATTTGCAAGAAAAGAAGCATTGTTAGCTGAGGCAAAATACAATCAATTAACATACGTATCAGATTATACAAATGATGATAATCGGTTTACACGAAATTTTTTTAGAAACAAAGTATTGCCCTTAATAGAAACTGTTTATCCTGCTACTTCACAAAACCTGATTGCTAATGCAGAACGATTAAGTGAGGCAGCCATGTTGTACAAGCAGTCAGTTGAACAACATAAAAAGAAATTGATTGAGCAAAAAGATAAGTCATTTCAAATTCCGGTATTAAAATTGAAAAAATCTAAACCTGTTGAAACGATTCTTTTTGAGCTATTAAAAACATTCAATTTTACCGCAAGCCAAACTGCTGAAGTAGCTGCTTTGCTTGATAGTGCTACAGGTAAATATGTAAACTCATCCACACATCGTGTATTAAAAAACCGAAACTGGCTAATTATTTCGTCTCTACAGCATATTCAATCGGCCACAGTGGTGATAGATGAAAATGATTGTAATATTGACTTTGATGCAGGCAAATTGAGTTTTAAAATTTCTAACGATGTACCAGAAAATTTTTCTGCGTCTGCTTTTGAAGTAAGTATGGATGCAAAAGAGTTCAAATTTCCTTTATTGCTTCGCAAGTGGAAAACCGGAGATTATTTCTATCCATTGGGCATGAAAAAGAAAAAGAAGCTTTCCCGTTTTTTTATTGACAATAAATTATCAAAACTTCAAAAAGAAAACGCCTGGGTGTTGGAAACTAACAAACGAATCGTTTGGGTTTTGGGACATAGAATTGATGAACGGTTTAAATTAACTCCAACTACGACAGCCGTCATTCAATTCAAATTTCTACCTGCCAAATAAACTGGGATTTTTCAATTGCTCCAGAATATATTCAAATAAACCGGGTTGAATGGCTGCAATAAGTGCTATAGTAAAACCTAGACCAAATAATGACCCCCAAAGATGGGCATCATGATTAATATTGTCTCCACCTCGTTTTGACATCATAACACAATAAACGATATATAATACAGCATAAAGCGCTGATGAAATTCCTAAAGCACCATATAAATAAATTCGCCCCCATGGATTGAAAACAATGGCTGCAAATACAACTGCTGATACTGCACCCGATGCACCAAGGCAATGATAGTTGTAATTATCTTTTTGTTTCAGATAAGTAGGAATATCGGATGCGATAAGCCCCAGAAAATACAAAGCAAGATACGCAATGGTGCCACCTAGTTCAAATCCTTTTAAATATTGCTCCACAACCTGGCCAAAAAAGAACAGGGTGAACATGTTAAAAAACAAATGCACATAATCGGCATGTATAAAGCCGCTTGTTATAAAGCGGTAGTACTGGCCATATTTTTTTACACCATAAGGCCACATAATCGTTTTTGAATAGATATCCTGATTATTAAAAGCCAATAAGGATACAATAATATTAATGGCAATCAACGCAATTGTAATCGGATAGTTCGTAAAATCGTTCATGTTTTATATTTCAACTATGATGATATTTTTCGTTGCGCAATATAGTGCAAGCACGGTAAATCTGCTCGGCTAAAATAAGTCGAACCAGTTGATGCGGGAAAACCAAGGAGGAGAGGCTCCATCTAAAATTGGCTTTTTTGAGAACAGCCTCATCTAACCCATAGGCACCTCCAATTAGAAAAATTAAATGACGGCAACTTTCGTTTGCTCTTTTTTGAATGAAGGCTGCCAGTTCTTCAGAATGAAGTTGTTTTCCTCTCTCATCCAATGCTACTAAAAAGTCATCTTTGTTTAGCCTTTTTAAGATTTCTTCACCTTCTTTTTCTTTTAATTCATGATTAGTTAATGAGCCTGCATTTTTTGGAGTAGGAATAATATGCCATTCCAGTTTATAATACTTTGAAATTCGGTTTGAAAAATCTTCAATTCCTTTTATTGCAAAAGACTCATGCGCTTTACCAATCGACCAGAAGGAAAGTTTCATTTGTTATTAAATGTTTCAAGATATGAAAATAAAAAAGCTGCTGTAACTGCAGCAGCTTTTAAACTTTTAATGGGCAATTATTTTATTTCATAGTCTTTTTTAAAAGACATTAAAGTAGAACGATACAAAATACTGTTTGGCTCAAGTTGGGCTGCTTTGCTATAATATTTTAAAGCGTCAGCAAGATAGTGAGCATCTTCAAGCATAAATGCTGTGCGGTAGGCTTCTTCGGCCGGGGCTTCTCCACCTGGCTTTTGATTATTAATGATGTTTATTACTTCATCGAACTTTTCTTTTGATACATAGTTCAAAACTTTTAAATCATCATTCATTTCGCCTTTAACTGCTGCATTCCAGAAATAGGAATTGCCGGGTTTCATTTTAGCAACCAGATCAGGTATGTTAATCTTCAACTTTGTAACATACGTAGAAAAGAATGGGGTAGCAATATTGTCTTGAGTATATAATTGCACTTCAAATTCTTTAGCTTCAGAATAGCATTTCCAGGATAGTGGAAAATCGCCCCCTGCATAATTCACTGTATCCAATTTAGAATCTATCCATATATTGTTTACGTTTCTGGTAACAGCACCAACTGTATTCATGTATGCTTTACGGTTACTTCCGGCATCTACACTTGCTTTAGTCATTTGTGCCCATACATATTTTACATAATTCGCACTTACGGAACTACGACCGGCCTGACAAGAGTCATTGAATTTGCTTAGTGGGTAGTTGCCGGCTTTTACAATGGAAAACATTGCGGCTTCATTGCATACTAATGTAACAGAACCACCGTTTGCAATTTTAAGGATAGCCTTACTGTCTAACATTTTACCCACTTTTGCTTTACTGGTAACATTGTTTTCTACAACTGACACATTTCCCTTCATACTGTATAGCATAAACTGAGACTGTGCATAACTAAGTGAAGAAAACATTACAAGGAAAAAGAGAATTGATAATTTTTTCATCTTTTAAAATTTATAGGTTTAAAGGTTTATACTACAAAGATATAATTAATGATGATGAGGTTTAAAAACAGTTTTATATCCCGATTTTCGGTGAAACCAAACGGCCCAGGCTTCATAAAAATAGATGACATCTACAGCTAAGGCAATGGTAACCAGACTCAATTTCATGTCCACCTTTACGTGGTAACGGGTGTAGATTTCAATACCCAGCCAGATAAAAAATATAGCCGAAAGTACCTGTGCAATTTTGGCAGCCAGATGAAACCATATATGGCTTTCGAGATAATAATGAATAAAGAAAGACATATGTAACCAGCAGACAAGAATAGCCAGTAATAGGTTGCCCCAGGCAGGCACTTTTTTAATAAAATTGTCCTCCATTACCATAGAAATGATATTGGCATGAACAATAATTCCATTCATATCGGGGATAGATTTGCCAGCATATTTTTCATTCATGGGTGTAAATTTTTTATCCTCAATATCCATTGGATTAAATGGAGTTGCATAGGCAAACAGCACAATTTTTCCATTCAAAGCACTAGAATCCACTCCATCGGACATCAGGGTTTCCGGTTCTACTACCAGATATTGTTTTTTCTTTTCTGTAACCTTTCGTGAGTAAACGATTGTAACTTTTTTGTCCACCATTTTCTCTACCCTTTTGTAAGCATTGCTGTCATATAATTTTAATATAGCTGAGGTAAAGGAGGGTAGTATGTTATGTTGGTCATGAGCGTCTTTTTTAAAAGGATAGTAATATCTAATAGATTCAGCTTCAGAATTATAAGGAAAGTTGACAAAGCCAAAAAGCGACGAGTCCGTTTTGAAAAAATTGTGTCCGCCAATTAATTTCCCGTTACTATCTTCCTGATACTTTACGGCAAGTATCAGGTTTTTATTTTTATTAATCACCTCCCGCATTATGGAATCCTGTGTGGGGTCTCTTTCTCCGTCCAGCAAGACATCAAGTCCCATTACTTTTGGATTATATGAAGCTGCTTTTTCAACTAGCATAGCAATACCTTCTCTATTTGCATCGCCGATATTAATAACTATAATGTTTTTGTCAATATCGTTTCGTTGTTCATTACCCACATGTGAATAATAAACATCATTAAAATCAAAATCTTTGAGACCGAGTTTGAGCGGATTTAAAACACCAAGATTTAATGGAATTTTGCCAAGCAGAATTATAAAAATAAAAACCCATACTGTGGCAAAAATGGTGTCTCTCTCTGTAAGATATTTTGTAAACTTACTTCCTGCTTTTTTAGCATGATGACCAATAAGTTTATGAAAGGGTCTTTTTTTATTTGGTTCATTAGATTTTTGATGCGACTCAGCATTATGATCTGAATTCTCGTGATGGTCTGACATAAATTGTAAGGTTTTTAAAATAGGCTATTAAAAAAGCAACTTTTGTAAGCTAATATCCAACTTTATTATTAACTGACCATTTTTAACCCCTCTTTTACTTTATTATGGGGTATATTTTAGCTTGAAATTTGTTATTTTGTGCAACTTAATGAATCGCTCCTTATCCATATTCATTTGCCTTGCATTCTTTTTATGCACGGAAAGCCGATCATTTGCGCAAGCACCGCCCAAGCCTAGAGATACTACTATTAATGGGCCTCAAACATTTGCAATGATTATGGGAATTTCTAATTACAAATATGTAAGGCCATTAACTTATGCGGATAAGGATGCTGAAATGTTTCGTGATTTTCTAAAGTCACCCGCCGGCGGCAGATTGCCTGATGATAATATATATTCCTTATTAAATGAGCAAGCTACACTCGCCAATTTTTATCAAAAAGGTTTTCAGTGGTTAAAAGTGAAGAAATTGCAAAAAGGAGACAGGTTGTTTATTTATCTGGCAGGGCATGGTGATGCAATTGATGAAGAACAATTTTTCTATCTGACTTATGATTGTAATCCTGCAGGCGATAAAAATAATTATCTCGTGGGTGGAGCTATTCAATTGTATAATCTAAAATTGAAAATTGCAAAAGAAACTGCAAAAGGTGTTGAAGTATATTTTATTATGGATGCTTGTAGAAGCAATGAGTTGCCCGGTGGGGCTGAAGGTCAGGGTTTTTTAAATTCTGCTATCTCTGAAAAAAGGGTTGGAGAAATTATTATGCTGGCAACCGGTGCCGGTCAGGAATCTTTGGAAGATGCAAGCATAGGGTCAGGGCATGGATTATTTACTTATTATCTGGTTGATGGTTTGAGTGGACTTGCAGATGTCGATGGCGTTAAGGATAATAAAATAACAGTAGAGGAAATAAAGAAATATGTTGATAAAAATGTACCACAAATAGCGGAACAAAGATTTCGCAGAAAGCAGGATCCTTTTTTCTGCTGTGAAGATAACAGCAGTAAAGTTGTAAGTATTGTTGATACTGCATATTTGCGCAAGTGGTTAAACATGAAAAAAATACAGGCTACAAATGGTAGCTCCTCATTTGTATCGCCAAAGGGCAGGGGGTTGGGACGAAGTGCAGATACCTTATTAATTGAAACATATAATCAATTTAATGAGGCTATAAAAGAAAGCAAACTAACAGGAAATGGGTCAGCAGAATATTTTTATGATATAATGAACCGTAAGTTTCCTGGCAACGCATATACCATTGATGCGCAATCTACCTTGGCGGTTGAGTTTATAAATTTTGCTCAAAGTAAAATCAATTTATATCTGGATTGCAGAGATGCTGCTTCTATTCAGAAATTAAGAGCACAGATAGATGAAGAAGAAAAATCGGATGATGTAATGAGTAGTTTAGATCGAATGGAAAAAGTTGCCCGTCAGGAATTTAGTGAAATAGGTGTGATGCTGGAAAAGGCAATCAACATTATTAAGACAGATGATCCGGATTTTGCTAAATCATTAATGGGTAGGATGTTTTTTTTTAAAGCAAGGGGATATTTTGACAGAAATAATCAGCAGTTTAACAGAAAACAGGCATTTTCTTATGCATATACAGCTTATGCATCCGATAAAAAGGCAGCGTATATACTCAATACACTATCTAATTTGCATTTGGATAACAATAATATTGACAGTGCTATTTATTATGCAAAACAGGCTATAGTTGCTGCGCCTAAATGGAGGTACCCTTATGTTTCACTTGCATTTTGTTATAAATCATTAAACAAAAAAGATTCAGCTTTAAAATATTATTATAAATCCATTGATTTGGATCCTACTTATGCCGATGCCTGGGTCAATTTGGGGCATTATTATTATAGTATGGGCAAAACAGATTCTGCAATTGCCAAGTATCAAAAAGCACTGGCGCTTGACCCGGCAAACGTTTATGCAAGCAATAATATTGGATGGCTTTATCAAGATCGTAAAGATTTTGCAAAGTCGGAATATTATTTTAAGAAGAGCATAGCAGCTGACCCCCGTTTCTTTAATGCATATAATGGGCTGGCTAAAACATTTTTTGGAAAAGGCGAGTTTGATTCAGCAAGAATTTATTATTCAAAAGCATTTGCGAACTATAAGGATAAATCAATTGTGAATAATTACATAGGTAAATTTTTTAATGAGCTGAAAGCATTTGATTCTGCAAAAGTGTATTTCAGAATGGCAGCAAATCTGGACCCGTCCTATGAAGATGCATTTAATAATCTGGGCCACATCAGTGAAGCTTTAAATGAATTTGACTCAGCTAAATATTATTTTAGAAAAGCTTTAGTTGCAAATCCATCTTCTGCAGCCGCCTATATCAATATCGGAAAGATATTCAAAACACAAAAAAAATCGGATTCAACTTATTTCTATTTTCAACAAGCCATCGGACTCGAGCCGGGTAATCCTTCCATTTTAAACAGCCTGGGAGTCGAGTTTGGTATTGAAAAAAGTTTTGATTCTGCAAAAAAATATTTTCGAAGAGCTTTGAACATAAAGCCTGATTACAAACCTGCTTCAAATAATCTTCAGAAAATTTTCCGTGAGTTAAATCAGTTGGATTCAATAACTAATTTTATCAGAGTTTCTTCTTTATACGATGAGGATAGTCCATCATTTTTGGCTGGCATGGGAAAAACTTTTTTTGATCAGAAAAGGTATGACTCAGCCCGTATTTATTTACGAAAAGCAGTAAATCAAGACCCGGAAAATGTTCAGTATTACAATATATTGGGACTTTCATTTCAGGGACTAAAGCAATATGATTCTGCAAGAGTTAATTTACAAAAGGCAAATCGGTTATCACCAGACAACAGAGCCGTATTACAAAATTTGTCAAATATTTTTAGACATTTGAAAAAATTTGATTCTGCTTCATTTTATATGAAGAAATTAATTTTTAAGGGAGAACCGGATGTCGCTGCTTTTAATAATATGGGTGATTTTTTCTCCGACTTAAAGCTTTTTGATTCATCAATTGTTTATTTTAAAAAGTCAACTTTTTTAAATAACAAATTTGCGCCAACGTATCACAATATTGGAAATGCATTTTTAAGTCTGGAAATGTATGACTCTGCTCTTGTTTATTTGCAAAAGGCAATTAGTCTGGATTCAAATTTTCATCAAGCTTATAGGGATATTGCACTTACATACCATGCTTTGACAAGATACAATGAAGCAATTCCCAATTTTTTAAAGGCCATTCAACTTGAACCAACAAAGGGAAAGGTTTATTTTGAATTGGCTTGTAGTTATGCTATGAGTAATCAACCTGAACAAGCAATAAATTTTCTTACTCAAGCCTATGCTCGTGGATATAAAAATAAAGAAGCGCTATTAACCGACCCTGATCTGGAAAGCTTAAAAAACATAAAGACATTTCAGGATTTGCTAGATAAATATCTTCCTGATTGGAGAAATCGTTAATTGATTTTGCAGTATATTTGCCGCCCCAAAGGGCGGAATGGCCCCGTAGCTCAACTGAATAGAGCATCTGACTACGGATCAGAAGGTTTCAGGTTTGAATCCTGACGGGGTCACCACACAGGATTGAGCAGCATTACCGCTGCTCTTTTCTTTTTTACCCCCGCTGAAACCATTGACACCTTTGCAAAGCAGGTCAAATACCTCACTTGATTGCGTAGTTTGAAAAGTATGATAATCTCCACACATGAATGTGCATCGTTTTTATTGTTTTTTTTATTCATCTTTGAATTCTAAAATATAAAGCATGAGACGTCATTCAATTTCATATCACTTCATTGCAATTACTACAATTGTTGTGTTCTTGTTTTCGTCCTGTGTTCCGGGGACCTATTTACATAAATTACCTTCAAATTATTTTCAATATCAAAATAATTCCAAGACTGCCATTAGTGCGCATCGTGGTGGTGGCGACTATAAAGGCTACCCTGAAAATTGTATTGAATCATTTGCTTGGCTGGCTAAGCAAATGCCAGTAATTGTTGAATGTGACGTCAGAATGACAAAAGACAGTATGCTCGTGATGATGCACGATGACAGTTATAACAGAACTTCCACCGGATATGGAAAAATTTCAGATTCAACATTTGCATATAGCCAAACTGTTTTTTTGAAAGACAATCTTGGCGCACTTACAAAATACAAAGTTCCTTCGCTTGATCAGGTGTTGAAATGGGGAAAAGATAAAGTAGCCTATACGTTGGATATAAAAAGGGGAGTGCCATTTGAGAAAGTAATTACATTGATTCAACAACACAAGGCGGAAAATTTTGCAGCCGTCATTACTTATACTGCTGACGATGCGGCAAAAGTACATCAGTTAGATAATGAGGTGATGATATCGGTTACTATTCGTAATCAGGAAGAATACAATCGCCACATAGACCTGGGCATACCTGATAACAGGATGGTCGCTTTTGTGGGTACTCGGGAACCTGATTCAGGCTTTTTACAATTTCTGCATAACAAAGGCATTCGCTGTATTTTGGGCACACTAGGTAATCTTGACAAAATGGCTGCAAGCCGCAGTGATAGTCTCTATAAAAAGTGGAGTAATCTGGGGGCAGATATCATGAGCACAGACAGGCCTTTGGAAGCATGGAAAGTGATCAAGTAAAGAATTAAGTCAGGTCTATTTCTTTTAAAATTATTTCAATTTTTAAATAATTTTGAATTTGTAAATATTTAAGAATGAAAGTAGAGTAAAAAGTGCCCCGGATCGGAGTTGAACCGATACGACCGTTGCGGGTCACCCCGAATTAAATCGGGGCGTGTCAATCAATTCCCTTTCGTGTAATCAGATTTTCAATATAAGCACGACTTTTCATTTTCTTTATTTGTAATTCACGATTCAGTGCTTCTTGTCGTGTATTAAAATCTTCAAAATATTTTAACTCCCATGGCTTGCCTGAACGGGTTGAGGTAACAGTGCCCAAATTATGACGTTGAAGTCTTGCTTCAATACTTTCGCAAGATCCGGTGTAATAACGATTGAGTTTTGCTGAATAAAGTATGTAAACGTAGAACATGATGAAAAAAAATAAAGCGGCTCTCGCCGCTTTAAAAAGTGCCCCGGATCGGAGTTGAACCGATACCCGCATTGCTGCAGACAGGATTTTAAGTCCTGCGTGTCTACCAATTCCACCACCAGGGCAAAAACATTTTTAAGAACTTTAGTTAACCCTGAAGCGTTGCTGGAGACCCCGATCTTAATCGGGGCGTGTCTACCAATTCCACCACCAGGGCAAAAACATTTTTAAGAACTTTAGTTAACCCTGAAGCGTTGCTGGAGACCCCGATCTTAATCGGGGCGTGTCTACCAATTCCACCACCAGGGCAAAAACATTTTTAAGAACTTTAGTTAACCCTGAAGCGTTGCTGTAGACCCCGATCTTAATCGGGGCGTGTCTACCAATTCCACCACCAGGGCAAAAACATTTTTAAGAACTTTAGTTAACCCTGAAGCGTTGCTGGTGACCCCGATCTTAATCGGGGCGTGTCTACCAATTCCACCACCAGGGCAAAAATAATTTAAGAACTTTAGTTGGCCCTGAAGTGTTGCTGGTGACCCCGATTCTAATCGGGGCGTGTCTACCAATTCCACCACCAGGGCAAAAATAATTTAAGAACTTTAGTTGGCCCTGAAGTGTTGCTGGTGACCCCGATTCTAATCGGGGCGTGTCTACCAATTCCACCACCAGGGCAAAAACATTTTTAAGAACTTTAGTTAACCCTGAAGCGTTGCTGGTGACCCCGATCTTAATCGGGGCGTGTCTACCAATTCCACCACCAGGGCAAAAATAATTTAAGAACTTTAGTTGGCCCTGAAGTGTTGCTGGTGACTCCGATCCTAATCGGGGCGTGTCTACCAATTCCACCACCAGGGCAAAAACATTTTTAAGAACTTTAGTTAACCCTGAAGCATTGCTGGTGACCCCGATCTTAATCGGGGCGTGTCTACCAATTCCACCACCAGGGCAAAAATAATTTAAGAACTTTAGTTAACCCTGAAGTGTTGCTGGTGACCCCGATCTTAATCGGGGCGTGTCTACCAATTCCACCACCAGGGCAAAAACATTTTTAAGAACTTTAGTTAACCCTGAAGCGTTGCTGGTGACCCCGATTCTAATCGGGGCGTGTCTACCAATTCCACCACCAGGGCAATCAAAAAAAATCCTTCCACCAAAGGAGGAAGGATTGCTGAGAGCGGAAGACCGGGCTCGAACCGGCCACCCCGACCTTGGCAAGGTCGTGCTCTACCAAATGAGCTACTTCCGCAGGTTGAAAATATTACTGATTCAAATCAGCATATACAAAGATCTAAAGGGTTGCAAAAATAAGGCAACAGTCCCTTTTAAAAAAATTTAAAACTATACTTATTTATACTTGGGAGTATATAAAGTACTCTCTTGTACTGGTGGATGTATTTTATGAAAACGCTTTGAAAAAAGCATAAAGCTGGCGCCCACCAAAAAGGCTATCATACATGTCATTTGTAAATAAAATAAAAAACCAGAGGATGAAACCCAGCTATGTGTAAAATCTGTGTCTTGTACTTTTTTAAGTTCTTTGTGGTATTCCAGTTGCTTATCCATAAATAAAGATTATGATGCAAAAATAAGGGTTCAGTTGAAAAAATTAGTTCGTTTTTTTTACAATATCCGAAAAACGGTTTTTCTTTTTTACAAAATGTTGCCAGGTCATATTTTTGCGATAATAGCCTGATAGGTTACCGGTTTTTTTGACCGGGAAAATACTTTTTCTTTTATAAAAAAGCCACCATTTGATAAAAGAAAGCTCTGCCCTAAGTATTGCAAGAAAATAGCCCCCATCACCCGATAGCAAACTCTTCCAAGCGGAAACGCCATCTAAAATATTTCGAGCCGATGTAATCCACAACTTTTTTGAAAGTGGTAAATTTTTGGACAGCATGATTCTGTTATTTCTGAAATTCAAATATGTCTTTAATGAATTGCCTCGAGGTAATGTGCCTCCTCCTACATGATATACTAATGCAGCAGGACAGGAATAAATTTTAAATCCAGCTAATTGAATTCGCCAGCACAAATCTATTTCTTCCTGATGAGCAAAAAAGTATTCATCAAATCCTTTCATTTCATGAAATACCGATGACCTGATGAAAAGTGCAGCACCACTTGCCCAAAAAATTGGCTCCGTTTGGTCATACTGTCCTTTATCCTCTTCACAAATATCAAATACTCTTCCTTTGGCGAAAGGATAACCGTATTTGTCTAACCAACCACCGGCTGCTCCTGCATATTCAAACATGTTTTTATTTGCATAAGATAAAATTTTGGGTTGGCAGGCAGCTATAGTTTTATCACTTTCCAATAAAGCAACCTGTGGTGCCAGCCATGCTGAAGTAACTTCTACATCAGAATTCAGCAATACATAATATTCAGCTTTTATTAATTTTAAAGCTTCATTATATCCTTTTGCAAAACCATAGTTTTGAGTAAAGCGAATGAGCTTTATTTGTGGATATACTTTTTCAAGAAATTCAATAGAGTTATCGGAGGAGCCATTGTCGGCAACTATAATTTCAAAATGGGAGTATTGTGTAGCAGTAACAGAAGGCAAAAATCTTTCTAAATGTTTTTGTCCGTTCCAGTTCAGAATGACGATAGCAATTTTGGGCTCAATACTCAATTGGGATAAAATATTTATTCAAAAATAAGGGAAGCCGGTTTATGATGTTTACATTTGAATTATGTTTCGTCAAATACTTAACTGGAAGACTTTACTGGCAATGATAGGAGTATTAATTGTCAGTGGCACTATTTTCTATTCTCAATATCTTGCCCGTAAGATTGCGAAAGAAGAAAAGTTGAAAGTAGAACAATGGGTAGAAGCGGGCAAATTTTTATTTGTTTCACCCCCAGATGCTGATACCCGGCTGGCTTCTATGATTCTAACAGAAAATAAAACCATTCCAATCATTGAAACCAATGAAAAGGACAGTATTTTTTCATATGTAAATCTGGATTCTGCGAAAGCTGCTAATGATCCAATGTTTGTTAAACAAAAGCTGCAACATTTTAAATCAACGCATACACCAATAGATTGGACAGATCCAAAGGACTCTACCAGACACAACCGATATTATTACGGAGATTCTAAGTTGTTAAAGGAAGTTCGATATTATCCGCTTATTCAGCTTTGTATAGTGGCTTTGTTTATTATTATCACTATTTTTTCAATCAGGAGTAGTTTTCGTTCCACTCAAAATCAGGTTTGGGCAGGCATGGCTAAAGAAACTGCTCATCAGTTAGGGACTCCCGTATCATCATTGGAAGGCTGGGTTGAAATGTTAAAAGACAAACCCGCTGACCAAAAGATAGTTCAGGAACTGGAAAAAGATGTAGATCGGCTGAGGCTGGTTTCAGACAGGTTTGGAAAAATCGGAAGTTCACCACATCTTGAGTTAACCAATCTGGTAACTCAAATAAACAGGATGATGGATTACATGCGTAAAAGAGCAACCGGAAAAATTACACTTGTATTGAATTCCGGTGGAAAGGGTACTGTGATGGCTCTAGTATCGCCACCTTTATTTGATTGGGTTATAGAAAATTTATTGAAAAATGCATTAGATGCGATGGAAGGAAAAGGAACCATTGAGGTTACTATATCTGAAGATGAAAAAAAAGTATTTATAGATGTATCTGATACAGGGAAGGGCATCGCCAGAAAAAATATTTCACTTTTATTCAAGCCTGGCTTTACGACTAAGAAAAGAGGATGGGGGTTGGGGTTGAGTTTGTCAAAACGTATAATTGAGCAATATCACAAAGGTGAAATATTTATAAAGCAATCTGAATGGGGCAAAGGAACTACATTCAGAATTGTTCTAAAAAAATAAACCACTTACATTTGCATTCCTTTCTCTAAAAAAACAGGAAAAGAGAAGCCCGGGTGGCGAAATTGGTAGACGCACCACCTTGAGGTGGTGGCGCCTGAAAGGGTGTGCTGGTTCGAATCCAGTCTCGGGCACAATGCCTTCAGATTTTTCTGGGGGCATTTTTCTTTTGCATTATAAATTTTATTTTACTTGAAATATATTATTTTCAAGTCATCGTTTGTAAAAAAAAATGAACATGGAATGAAATATCTGATATTCACAAGTTTCATATTATTATTTATTTTCAATAGTTGTTTTTGCCAAACAAAGCCAGTTGTTGTTTTTTCTTCAAAATCAGAAGGATATAAAAGTTATCGCATTCCTGCCATCATTAATTTACAAAATGGAGATTTATTGGCCTTTGCTGAAGGAAGAGTGCATCATGCAGGCGATTTTGGCGATGTGAATATTGTAATGAAAAAAAGCAAGGATAAAGGGAAAACATGGAGCCCCATTCTATCAGTAGTAGATTACGATAGCTTACAAGCTGGTAATCCTGCACCTGTTGTTGATATTTCCGACCCACTCTATCCCAATGGTCGGATTTTTCTTTTTTATAATACCGGCAACAATCATGAAGGCGAAGTGAGAAAAGGAAAAGGATACCGAGAAGTGTGGTACAAGACTTCAATTGATGGTGGAAATACCTGGAGTGATGCCGTAAATATCACTACCCAAGTACACCGGCCTAATCAGCCCCAAATTAATCCTGCTTATAATTTTAAAGAAGACTGGCGTAGCTATGCTAATACTCCTGGCCATGCCATGCAGTTTGAAAGAGGTAAATACAAAGGAAGAATTTTTGTAGCTGCCAATCATTCTGAAGGAAATCCCAAGCCACAGTTCACTGATTATTATGCACATGGTTTTTTTACTGATGATCATGGCAAAACATTTCAACTGAGTGATAATGTAAATCTACCGGGCAGCAATGAATCTACAGCAGCTCCATTATACAACGGAGGTTTGATAATGAACAGCCGCAATCAAGATGGAGAGGTGAAAGCAAGAATAGTGTCTATTAGTAGCAATGGTGGCGCCAGTTGGGATACTACCTATTTTGACTTTCAACTACCCGATCCGGTAAATGAAGGAAGTATTTTGCCAATAAGATTAAGGAAAAAAAGTGCTATTCTGGCTTTTTGTAATGCTGCCAGTAAAATCATACGAGATAGTTTGACTTTGCGTATTAGCTTTAATGCAGGGCGCACATGGAAAAAGGAATGGCTAATAGACGCCAGCGGTAAATCTGATAATACGGCTTATTCCGATTTAGTTTTAATTAACAAGAAAAAAATTGGTATTCTGTATGAGAAAGAAAATTATTCAAGAATAGTTTTTACGACAATTAGATGGAAATGATTTTAATGTTTTTTTAAATACGATCGAATAAAATTTCAAATAGCGCATTAATTAATATGCTCAATCAACAAATTTTTTACGCCGACAAATTATTTACAGGAGATGAATGGCTGCACGATTATGCAGTAGTGGTGGATGGTTATATAATAAAAGAAATTGTACCCATATCTGCTATCGGCTCCGAAATGCAGGTTGTTGGTTTTGAAGAGTGCATACTTATACCTGCCTTTATTGATCTTCAGATATATGGCGCCTATGGTAAATTGCTTGCCGTTTATCCTGAAGCTGAATCACTCTACAAGCTAAATGATTATTGCCGCAAAGGCGGTGCCGTTGTCAGTCTGCCTACGGTGGCAACCAATAGCTATGAAGTATTTCGTCATTCTATAGACGCCATAAATGATTATTGGAAACAAGGTGGTGAGGGTATTTTGGGCATTCATCTGGAAGGGCCATGGATTCATGTTGCCAAAAGAGGTGCACATATTGAAACTTTTATTCATTCACCGACATTTGATGAAGTAAAAGAGATACTGGATTATGGAAAGGATGTCATCAAAATGATTACACTGGCACCCGAATTATGTAGTGATGAAATAATAAAATATATTCTTAATGCCGGCATTGTAATTTCTGCCGGGCATAGCAATGCCACTTATGATGAAGCCCGTCAGAGTTTTGAAAAAGGAATAACAGCAGCCACACATCTTTATAATGCCATGAGTCCATTGCAACACCGCAATCCCGGATTGGTAGGTGCCATTTTGGATGACGATAAGGTAATGGCCAGCATCATCCCCGATGGGTATCATGTAGATTTTGCAGCCATTCGTATTGCCAAAAAAATATTGGGAGAAAGATTGTTTGCAATAACCGATGCGGTTACCGATACAGTTACCGGCGCCTACCAACATTATCTGGCCGGCGATAAATATGAAGCTGCCGGCATACTTAGCGGCTCAGCTTTGAATATGATAAAGGCCTTTCAGAATCTGGTGAACAAAGCCAGAATAGAAACTGGTGAAGCCATTCGTATGTGCAGTCTATACCCAGCAAGGGTTTTGAAAATTGATGACAGATATGGAAAAATTGCACCCGGCTATAAAGCAGCGTTTAATATATTGGACAAGAATCTTGAACTGATAAAAATAACCGGAAGCCATTAATCAAATGAATATACCATCGGATCAAAAATGGAAGTGGTTGACTGCAGGTATTTTATTTGCCATTCTCTGGCCATCGGCTTCTACTGCTACTAAAGTGGGACTGCAGTTTGCCCAACCCCTGGTGATTGCCGAACTAAGATTTGCAATTGCCGGTTTAATTCTATTAGTAATTTCTCATATCTTTTTAAAAAATCGTTTACCACGAAAAGAAGAATGGAGACAAATTGCGATTTATGGTTTGCTGAATATCACAATCTATTTAGGTTGCTATGTGGTTGCCATGCAAAACATCACGGCAGGCATTGGCGCATTGGCTGTTGCTATCAATCCGGTATTCATTAGTTTTTTGTCAGTAGTTTTTTTAAAACACAAACTTACCACGACCGTTTTTATCTCTATTGTTGTATGTATGGTAGGTGTGGTTTGTGCATCTTGGCCTTTATTTGGTGATGCTTTGGTTACACCATTGGGTCTCATCATACTAGTTTTTAGTATGCTATCTTACTCTGTAGGCGCAATATATTTTGCCTCAAAAAAATGGAATGGGTTATCGTTGCTTACCATAAACGGATGGCAAACATTATTGGGAGGATTATTTTTATTGCCTTTTGCATTATTGTTTTATAATGATGAGAAAAATCATTTTAATACATCATTCTGGCTTTCTACAAGCTGGCTGGCCATACCGGTTTCTATTGTGGCTGTACAGCTCTGGCTATGGTTGCTCAGTATCAATCCGCTAAGAGCTGGATTATGGTTATTTCTATGTCCTTTATTTGGGTTTATGATAGCTGCCTGGTGGATGCATGATGTAATAAGTAAATATACTGTTGTAGGAACTGCTTTGGTTATTTTCGGTTTATTGGTATCAAAAATAAAGGCAGAAAAAACTGCGATAACGATTGATTAAACTTGCATCATTTTTTTTCATTTTATTGCAGTAGATTTATAATGATACTTTAATCTTCTTCTTCTTTTTTAATATTTATTGCGAATGCCAAAGTTTATTTTTATTTTTTTGAGTTGCTGTGTATTATCTACAAATGTTTATGCGCAGCCTTATCAACCTTCTAAAGAAAATATAGAAGCCCGTCATCAGTTTCAGGATAAGAAATTTGGAATGTTTATCCATTGGGGACTTTCCAGTATTTTGGGAAATGGTGAGTGGGTGATGAATAACCGAGGCATTTCAAAAAAGAATTATACAAGACTGTTGCCTGTTTTTAATCCCATTCATTTTGATGCAGCCAAATGGGTAAGCGCTGCAAAAAATGCCGGTATGAAATATATTGTTTTCATCACCCGCCATCACGATGGTTTTTCGCTTTGGGATACCAAATATTCCGACTGGAAAATAACCAATACACCATATGGAAAAGATGTTCTGAAAATGCTTTCTGACGAATGTCGCAAACAGGGCATGAAGTTAGGCTTGTATTACTCGCTGGTGGACTGGTACCGCGATGATTATCCTTATGAAACCGGTCGCACTGGAAAGGCGAGTGGCCGTACTGCAAAAAGTAATTATGCGTCTTATTTGCAATTTATGAAAAATCAGTTAACGGAGTTGTTGACCAACTATGGCGACATTATGTCTATTTGGTTAGATGGTCACTGGGACCAAACCAATCCGGAAGGCAGTGCTGATATGAGTGCAAGAATTGATTGGAAGTATAATGAACTTTATTCATTGATTCATCAATTGCAGCCCAATTGTTTGATTGGCAACAATCATCATCTGGATCCCATGCCTGGCGAAGATTTTCAAATGTTTGAAAAAGATTTACCCGGTCACAATAAAAGCGGGCTGAGCTATCAGGCGCCTTCAGAAGAAATGCCGTTGGAGACCTGCGAAACCATGAATGGCTCCTGGGGCTTTAATATTACAGATAATAATTACAAATCGGTAAAGCAGTTGGTACATTATATTGTAAATGCAGCAGGATTGAATACCAATTTTCTTTTAAATATTGGCCCCATGCCTGATGGCAGTGTGCAGCCTGAGTTTATTGATACACTAAAATCCATTGGAAAATGGATGCAGGTGAATGGAGAAGCGATTTATGGTACAAGAGGAAATGTGATACCGCAGCAGAAATGGGGTGCCGTTATTTGAAAAGATAAAATCATTTATGTGCATTTGTTGGTGCAGCCCGATGAAAATTATATTTTCCTTCCAGGTTTGAAAGAAAAAATAATTTCTACATCAACGATTGGTGGAAAAACAAAAGTAAATTTTAAACAACAGCCTGAAGGTGTTTTTATTTATCTGGATGGAGTGAAGCTTGATGATACAGATACAATTTTCCAGCTTACATTAAAGTAACGCAAGAAACTATTTTTAAAATGAAGCGCTTTTTCATTTTTATCTTTTCATTAGTTATCATCTCGCATCAGATTAAATCTCAGATAAATGGACGAGATGGTAAGTTGCTGGCACCCACACCGCCCATGGGCTGGATGAGCTGGAATTTTTTTGCCGATAAAATCAATGAAAAAGATTTGATGGAAATGGCCGATGCCATGCTGAGCAGTGGCATGGCCAAAGCAGGTTACAATTATATTTTTATTGATGATGGCTGGCAGGGTGGCCGGGATAACAAAAACAATATGATTGCCGACCCTCAAAAATTTCCATCGGGTATTAAAGCGCTAGCAAAGTACATGCACGACCGTGGCTTGAAACTGGGCATATACAGCGATGCGGCACAGCTTACCTGTGCAGGCTACACCGCCAGCCTGGGATTTGAAGAGCAGGATGCCAAAACATTTGCAAATTGGGATATTGATTATTTAAAATACGATTATTGCAATGCACCCGAAGATGTAGAAACTGCCAAGGCTCGTTACAAAAAAATGGCCGATGCGTTGCGTAAATCGGGAAGAGAAATTGCAATGGGCATTTGTGAATGGGGCCCCCGCAAACCCTGGCTTTGGGGAGCCGAAGTAGGTGGGCAACTCTGGCGCACCACTTACGATATAAGGGATAAATGGAAGAGAAAAACCACCGAAACCTGGGGCGATGGTATCCTGGATATTTTGGATATTAATGCAGGGCTACATGCTTATGCCGGCCCCGGACATTGGAACGATGCTGATATGCTGATAGCCGGCCTGTATGGAAAAAAAGGCCCCAGCGGCGATGGCGGCGGCACGGGCTGCACCGATGTAGAATATCAAACCCAGTTTAGCCTATGGGCTATGATGAACTCGCCATTGTATGCTACCAACGATTTGCGCAGGATGAATGAAGCAACCAGGAAAATTTTATTGAATGAAGAAATCATTGAGCTCAATCAGGATGCATTGGGAAAACAGGCAGTTAGAAAAATACACAACGATTCCATTAATGTATTTGTAAAGCCGCTGGCCAATGGAGATGTTGCTTTGGCAATATTAAACAGAAGCGATGCGGCGCAAACTTTCTCCATCAATTTTTCGGCATTGGGCCTGCCAGATAAATATGAACTAAGAGATTTGTGGCTGCACAAAAAAACTGGAAGCGGCACGCAATGGAAGGGAAGCATAGCACCACATGAAACAAAAGTTTTCAGACTACTAATGCAAGAAAAATGAAAAATAATAGATTGACAAATTTTCTAAAAAAATACATATTGTTTGGATATTGTATTGTAGCTGTCCAGAATACATCCGCACAGCGAGATACCATCGCATTAAACAACGATTGGCAATTTGCCATTGATAAAAATGCGGTTGGATTGCAACAGCAATGGTTCGCCAAAGCCCTGCCCAATGCTACTTCCGTAAGTCTGCCTCATACCTGGAACATTCATTCAGCAACCCAAAACCATTATGGATGGGGTTGGTATCAAACCAAGATAAATGCACCCGCAGCATGGAAAAATAAAACGCTGCGCTTGCAGTTTGGCGCTGTCAATCACACCTGCTATATCTATCTCAATGGAAAAAAGATAGATGAAAATATAGGTGATGGATTCAGCAAGTTTTATGTGGACCTTACCGGAAAACTACAGGCAGGTAAAGAGAATGTACTAACCATAGCAGTGAACAACGAATATGGAACAAACAAAGTGCCCTTTGGCAGCTCGTTTGACTGGCCCAATGATGGTGGCCTTATTCGCAAAGTAGCCCTGCTGGTAACGGGCAAGCCAGCTGCTCAATATTTGCATGCTACTCCCAAAATAAATCTTCAAGACAATTCTGGCAGCCTGGGCTTGCAATTGAAATTTGATAAGCCCGATGGTAAACTGAAATTTGCGGTGAGTGTACAAGAAGAAAATCAGGCGGGTAATGCGGTTATTTATAACGCCAGCCCCAATGCGGTGTGGAATGGCAATGCTGCTACTATGCAAATAAATTTGCCTGCAATAAATGCCTGGCATTTTGATAGGCCCAATCTCTATCGTATAGTGGTATCTGTATTAAAGGGCAATACAGTTATTGATAAAATTGCTACAGTTACCGGTTTTAGAGATATACAATTAAAGGCCGGAAAATTTTACCTAAATGGCGAGCATGTAAAATTAATGGGTGTGGAGTGGACCGCCGGAAGTAATCCTGATTTTGGTTTTGCCGAAACCGATGCGGAGATTATTCGCCATTGCAAACTGATGAAGGATGTAAATGCCATTTTTACCCGGCAGCATTTTCAGCAGGATGAATTGTTTTATGATTTCTGTGACCGCAATGGAATTATAGTTCAGCAGGAAGTACCCCTATGGGGACCCGAAACTCCTGCCAATGATAGCATTCGCAATATTTCCTTAAAACAACTGGAGCGGATGGTAAATAATTTTTACAATCATCCATCCATTTTTTCGTGGGGTGTGGGCAACGAGCTGCGGGCAAGAGATGCCGATATGAAGGGCATGATTGAAATATTATTAAAACAATCAAGAGCGCTTGACCCCACCCGCAATACTGCTTATGTGAGCAATACACTTACGCAGGGGTTTTATAATAATCCAAACTTTGTGCCCGATGCGGCTGCAGGTGGCGATTACCTGATGATGAATGAGTACGGTGGCAGTTGGTGGGATTTGCCAACAGGGAAAATTCATAATTATTTAGACAGTGTACACATGAGCTATCCCGATAAGCCCTTTTTTATTTCGGAGTTTGGATTGTGCGAACCCAACTTTAAAGGAGGCGACGAAAGGAGAGTGGAAGATTTAATTTACCACATGGCTATTTACGAAAGCAAACCTTATGTAGAGGGAGCCATTTACTTTGACCTAACGGATTACCGTACCCATTATCCCGGCACATCGGATACTACTAAATACCGCAGAAGAATACACGGCATTTACGATATGTATGGCAAGCCAAAACCATCCATGAAAATATTGCGTGAGCTTTCATCGCCGGTGGAAGTGCAGGGGGTACGCAACTGGAAAAAAGGAAAATTAAATGTGTTGATATTCGGAAGCATCGGCCTGCCGCAGCATATTGTACAAGGGTATAAGCTGTATGTTTCCGATGGTACAGCTAATTATCGCAATGGCAAAGTATATGATTTGCCCACAATAGCGCCGGGCGAAAGAGTAAATTTTGAAGTGGATGATAGTTTCAATGGCCGGGCAGTGATAACCGTACTGCGGCCAACGGGATATGTGGTGAGTCAGAAGGTATTTGAATAAACCCATTTAAATAGATTGAATGAAGCAGGCATTTTTTTTTACCTTATTTTTTACAACAGCACTTGTATGCATGGCGCAACAACGCCCCAATGTAATCATCATTTATGCTGATGACCTGGGTTATGGTGATTTAAGCTGCTATGGCGCCACAAAAATTAAAACACCCAATATTGATAAATTGGCAAAGCAGGGCATTCGTTTTACCAATGCCCATTCCACATCTGCTACCTGCACACCTTCCCGCTATGCAATGATGACGGGGCAATATCCCTGGCGTAAAAGCGGAACAAATATTTTGCCCGGCGATGCTGCATTGATTATTCCCACAAATAAAACCACCTTGCCAAAAGTTTTTAAACAGGCAGGGTATCAAACAGCCATTGTAGGCAAATGGCACCTGGGCCTGGGCAATGCAATAGAAAAAAACTGGAACAGCGAAATAAAACCCGGCCCCAATGAAACAGGATTTGACTATGCTTTTATTTTTCCGGCAACTGCCGACCGGGTACCTACGGTGTTTTTAGAAAACCATCATGTGATAGGTTTAGATTCTACAGACCCTATTGAGGTGGATTATAATAAAAAAATTGGAAACGAGCCAACCGGTTTGGAAAATCCTGAATTATTAAAAATGAAAGCATCGCCCAATCATGGGCACAACAACACTATCATTAATGGCATTGGCCGTATAGGATACATGAGTGGGGGCAAAACCGCCCGGTGGACAGATGAAGAAATGCCATTGACATTTTTAGAAAAAGCCAAGACATTTATTGAAGAAAATAAAAAGCAGCCCTTCTTTCTTTTTTATGCACTCACCGAACCCCATGTGCCCCGAATGCCATCTACTATGTTTAAAGGCAAGAGTGGCCTGGGTTTTAGAGGCGATGCCATTTTGCAAATGGATTGGACGGTAGGTGAAATAATGAAACAACTAAAAGCCACAGGCATTGAAAAAAATACCCTCCTCATTTTTAGCAGCGATAATGGGCCAGTGTTGGATGACGGCTATGTGGATGGAGCAGTAACGCAACTCAATGGACATAATCCCCGGGGGCCTTTGCGTGGTGGCAAGTACAGCGCTTTTGAAGCAGGTACAAGGGTACCGTTGATATTGCATTGGCCGGGTAGGGTGCAGCCAAATGTTGCTGAAGCACTTATTTGTCAGGTAGATTTTATTGCTTCATTTTCTAAATTGTTGAATCAAAGTATTTCAATGAACGAAGCAACAGACAGTGAAAATAGGCTTGCCGCTTTACTGGGAAAAACGGATAAGGGGCGTACCACATTGGTGAAACAAGGCGCTGCATTATCCATTACAAAAAACGGTTGGAAATATATTGAACCCAACATTGGGCCGGCCATAAATCAGCTTACTAATATTGAATTGGGTAATTTGAATGCCCCGCAATTATACAACCTGGCAGATGATGTTGCTGAGAAAAATAATGTGGCAGAAAAATACCCGGAGAAAGTAAAAGAGCTGGCTGCATTGCTTGTAAAAATCAAAGAGAATAAATGAGAGAATGAGAACAGTTTCATTAATACCGGTTTTAATAATGATATGCCTTGTATCAGCTTGTAATAATGCTGATGAAAAAGCAATGCAGCAAAATGGAATAAAGGATACTGTACACAGTTGCATGAGTGTGCCGCAGCGTTTTGCATCTGGCGATAGCAGTAATATAACAGTAAGCAATGATACATCACTCACAGGCATGACATTGATACCAGGAGGCAGTTTTGATATGGGTGGTGACAATGAACAAGCATCGGCTGATGAATATCCCAAACACAAAATAACGGTTGATTCTTTTTACATGGATATAACAGAAGTAACCAATGCACAGTTTCAAAAATTTGTAGATGCAACCGGTTATATTACTACTGCAGAGCGAAAACCTGATTGGGAAGAGTTAAAAAAATCAGTGGAACCCGGTACACCCAAACCACCGGATAGTGTATTGGTGGCTGCATCATTGGTATTTAAACAAAGTAACAATGCTGAGGATTTAAATGATTATTCGCAATGGTGGAGTTGGGTTAAAGGCGCTGATTGGAAACATCCTGAAGGCCCTAATTCAAACATCATTGGAAAAGAAAATTATCCTGTTGTGCAGGTGAGTTGGTTTGATGCCATGGCTTATTGTAAATGGGCGGGCAAGCGGTTGCCTACAGAAGCCGAATGGGAATATGCAGCAAGAGGCGGACTAATTAACAATATTTATCCCTGGGGTAATGAACATGTAAACAGCGGCAATCCTAAAGCAAATAGCTGGGAAGGAAAATTTCCTTATCTCAACGAACAAAAAGATGGCTTTGTAAAATCTGCACCGGCAAAAACTTACACATGTAATAGATATGGTTTGTTTGATATGGCCGGCAATGTGTGGGAATGGTGCAGCGACTGGTACGATTATAATTATTACAAAACATTTTCTTCAAATGGAATTACGGCCAACCCAAAAGGCCCATCCAAAAGTTATGACCCCGATGAACCCTATACACCCAAACGCAGTTTGCGTGGCGGCAGTTTTTTGTGCAACGATGAATATTGCAGCGGCTATCGGGTGGCAAGAAGAATGAAGAGCAGCCCGGATACGGGTTTGGAGCATACCGGGTTCAGGTGTGCGAGAGATGTACGATAGAATATTTTTTAGTAATAAGGATTGGATTTTTTATTCTGTAAATAAATATGGTCATTAGAAATTTCGGTAGAACATGGAAGTTTTCTCCAATGCAATTTGCCCGACCGGCATCTACAGAGGAATTAATGCAGGTAATAAAAAACGCTGCTTCATTGCGGCCAGTAGGTGCTAAGCATTCCTGGTCAAAAGGAATTGTTACCGATGAAGTGCTGGTATCGTTGGAAAACCTGAACAAGATTTATGAATTAGATAAGGAACGATTGCAGGTAAAAGCAGGAGCAGGCATTACTTTAAAAATTTTGATTGCATGGCTTGAGCAGCAGGGTTTGGCTTTAAGCAACCTGGGTTCCATACATGCACAAACCTTGGCTGGCGCTATTTGTACCGGCACACATGGCACTGGTAAAAATTTTCAATGCCTGGCCGCACAGGTAGAAAGTTTTGAAATGCTGGATGGCACCGGTTGCAATCATTCTTTTACAAAAGCGGATGAAGGTTTTTATGCCTTGTTAACCGGTATGGGTTGTTGTGGCATCATTCATACCATTACATTGAATGTGGTCAATGCATTTCAAATGCATGCCATTACGGATACTGCCGATTTTGATGAAGTGATTCAAAATCTTGAACAATATGTGAGTGATTACGATCACTTTAAATTTTGGTGGCTGGCTCCATCAAAGAAAGTAATGGTTTTTAAAAACAATCGTACCAGTGAAAATAGAAATGATAGCGATATGGTACGATTTCTGAAAGATGATGTGATTTCGGTGCTCCTATATCGCTTGCTGGTTTTTATTGGCAAACTCAATCGCAAAAAATTTATTCCTGCCATCAATCGTTTTTTAACCAAGGTAGGCGGCAAGCATTTTGACAGGATATGCAAAAGTTATATCGGATTTTTAACGCCCCTGCCACCGGTGCACCGGGAAACTGAGTGGGCATTTGACAGCAAAGATGCCAAACGACTTTTGCAGGAATACAAAAACATCTTACTGCAGCATGGAGATACGTATAACTTTGTGCAGGAAGTAAGGTTTACTAAGGCAGATGATTTTTGGCTAAGTCCGGCCTACAAGCGAGACAGCATTTGGCTAAGCATGTACAATATGGATACCCCTGAAAACTGGTACAATCAGTTGAAGAAATTTGAAGCATGGGCATTAAAAAATGGTGGCAGACCGCACTGGGGCAAAGAAGCCCGAATGGATAAAGTCTATTTGCAAAATCAATATCCTATGTTAGAATCCTTTATTGCACTGGTAAATAAATACGACCCCGATAAAAAATTTGTAAACGAGTGGAACAAGCAGTTTTTATAAACACCCAAATTAGTTGAGATGAAAAAAAGTTTTCTTGCCATTGTTGCACTTTTATTTTTTGGCATATCAAAATCACAAAGACCAAATATAGTGCTGATTGTATCGGATGATCATGCTTACCAGGCCATCAGTGCTTATGGCAACCAACAAATACGTACGCCCAATATTGACCGCATTGCCAAAGAAGGAGTGTTGTTTAATAAAGCTTATGTTACCAATTCTATCTGCGGGCCCAGCCGTGCTGTAATCCTCACCGGAAAGTACAGTCATAAAAATGGATTTAAGGATAATGAACATTCCAGCTTTGATGGCAGTCAAAATACATTTATCAAAGAACTTACTAAAGCAGGATATCAAACCGCCTGGATTGGCAAATGGCATTTGGAAACAACTCCACAAGGTTTTACTTACTGGCAGGTATTTCCGGGGCAGGGGCGATATTACAATCCTGATTTTTTGATGATGGATGGCAGCAAAAAAAGAGTAGAAGGATATGCGGCTAATGTGGTGGAAGATGAATCAGAAAAATGGCTAAATAACAGAGATAAATCAAAACCATTTTGTTTGGTTATAGGTCAAAAGAATACACACCGCACCTGGTTGCCCGATACCTGCGATTTTGGTATTTATGATCACATTAATTTTCCGTTGCCACATAATTTTTATGACAACTATTCAGGTAGAGATGCCGCAAAGGTGCAGGATATGACCATTGCAAATACCATGCAATTGGGTTACGATTTAAAAATGTATGACACTGTAATTACTTTAGCTGCCATCACACAGATGAACCCTGCACAACGTGCCCGCTTTGATGCTTACTACCAAAAACTGTATGACGATTTTAAAAAACAAAACTTATCAGGCAATGCGTTAACCGAGTGGAAGTATCAACGCTATTTGAAGGATTACTTAGCCACAGCAGCTTCATTGGATAGGAATATTGGCCGCACCTTAGATTATCTGGATAAAAACAATCTTGCAAAAAATACCATTGTTATTTACATGAGCGACCAGGGTTTTTATCTGGGCGAGCATGGCTGGTTTGATAAACGATTTATGTACGAAGAATCTTTCCGCACACCTATGGTAATGCGTTATCCCGGGCACATTAAACCCGGAAGCATTGACAGTAATATGGTGATGAACTTAGATATAGGCCCCAGCTTGTTGCAGGCAGCAGGAGTTGCCATTCCAAAAGATATGCAGGGCAAATCATTTTTAGGGCAGGTAGAAAATAAGCTGGGCACTTTTAGAAAAGCAATGTATTATCATTATTACGAAAATGGGGAGCATGCCGTGTCGCCGCATTTCGGTATCAGCACAGGCAGATATAAGCTCATTCGTTTTTACAAAAGAGTAAACGGTTGGGAGTTGTACGATTTGAAAGCCGATAAAAATGAAATGAACAATTTGTATGGAGATAAGCATTATAAAAAAATACAGGCGAAGATGAAGCGGCAGTTGCTTAAATTGATTAATGAGTATGAAGATTTGGAGGCGAAAGAAATGATGATAATCTCCCCGAAATAAGTGATTAATTTGATGGTGAAGCATAAACCTGTTTTTTTGAAATTTTTGGCTCTGAAATGATATATTTTAGGATGAATTCCCCATAAGGTTATACAAAACAGAATATTTCTATATTAATCATTTGGAGGCAATTGGATAAAAGGATTATTTTCATAAATGCTTTTAGGTTGCTTTCAATAGTCGACTGAGTTGGTTGACATTAATAGTAGTGTTTTTTTGCGACCCAAAAGGCAAATAAAATTGCTTTACATGAAACTATTTGTTGCGAGATTGATTTTGGCCTTTCTTATTTTTAGTTTATTTCAAAAAACCTTAATAGGGCAGTGTACTATTTCTTGCCCTAGTGTATTTACAATGCGTGATACAATTAATTGTAACATAGGTGTGGACATAATGAGGAATAATCCAGGCCCAGGCTATTCTAATAGTTTTAGTTTAGTTCGTTCTTGCCAAAACACATTAATGAAATACTTCATTGATGTAAATCAAACCTGCTATGCGGGCACCACATATAATTTTTTGAGTATTTCAGGGGGTACTTTTATTAGTTTGAGTGGAAACAGTTTCACTATTTTATGGGGTGCTGCAAATTCTGGACAAGTGCAAATTGCTTTTACAACACCAGGTAGCCCTGGTTTAGCACCATGTTCAGATATTATAACAATCAATTTTTCATTAGTTCCGAAACCTGTAGCTGCTTTTACTGCTGCGCCTCACGCCGGGTTTGTAATTTGCTTCCAACGAGTATCAATTTTAATTCATCTGCAACAACAAATGGCAATAACTTTTTTTGGAATTTCGGTGATTCCTATACTTCGAATATCCAAAATCCATCACATTCATATTCAAGCCCTGGTACTTATACGGTTACGATGTATGCAGCTAATAATGCTTTCTTAAACGGGAATCCGGTATGCCCAACCTGTATAGATAGCGTTAAACATAATATCACTATTGATGTTTTACCCCCACCTGAAATTAAATGTGTCGCCACAGTATGTGCTGGCGATATAGTGCAATATTGTGCTGCGGATAATACTTGCTCCGGTTATATATGGACGGCAACCGGAGGCGTCATTCAAAGTGGTCAGGGTACATCGTGTGTTACAATACAATGGGGCTCAGGTAATCCTCAGGGAGCAATTAATTTGGTAGCTTCCGGTTGTGCTACTCCATATTGTGCATCCGGTGCAACAGTAACTGTGCCTATCATTCCCACAACAGGCACCATCAGCGGCCCTGTACTTGTTTGCAATAATACAATTGCAACTTATACGCTTCCATCATGGCCGGGAACTACTTATAGCTGGTCTTTAGGCAGCGGTGGATTAATTACTCCTTACAATACCAATACAAATCAGATTAATATTAACTGGAATACTATTGGCGATCATACGATAACTTGTTCTTATTTTGACACATCTTTAAACTGTGGTGGCATCGCTACCTATATTGTAAAGGTCAGACCCAATTTGAGCATTTCTGGTCCGGCTACTGTTTGCGAGGGGCAATCAACCAATCTTATTTCCACAATGCCCACCAATTTACCTGTGCCTTCAAATTGGACTATTAATCCTGGAACTGCTACAATCAACAGTGGAAATGGAACGCCAAATATAAATGTAAGTTGGCCAACGGTTGGTAGTTATATAGTATCAGCTGTTCCTATTACGCCAAATACTACCTGTAATACTGCAAATTACACTGTTACAGTTTTACCATTGCCAATCATCAGTAGTATCAACGGGCCAGATTCAATATGTGCAAGTAGTACTCATATTTATAGTGTTACATCAAATATGGCTGGGCTATTTAGCTGGTCTATAAATAATGCTTCATCTTTTAGTTTATTAGGTATTAATAACGACTCAGTACAAATAACATGGGGTGCAGCAGGCCCTTATAATATTTCTGTTAGTCAGACATCAAGTCCATTTGGTTGCCCAAGTAATACTTTTTTGAAGAATGTATTTCTATGGCCAACTCCTGCTTTATCAGGCCCTGTAAGTGTATGTGCAGATGCAGTAGTGAGCTATACAATCACAAATATTTTAAATGCAAATTTACAATGGGCTGTGTCGCCAGCTAATTTTGGAACTATTCAAAGCGGACAAGGTACTAATACTGTTACTATACTCTGGCATGGGAATAATAGCCCGGGAGCAAGTAATATAGTGTATTTAAAATATGGTGTATGCGGAAAAGACTCGGTTGCGATTACTATTAACGAACCAGCAATACCTGTAATTACAGCTAGTGGAACATTATGTGGTCCCGGAGGAATTACATTAAGTACAGGAGCAACAGGTGTTTTTACATGGGCAGGTCCAGGTGGACCTATACCCGGCAATACGTCAAGTATTACAGGGATAAATATTCCAGGAAATTATACAGTTCAAATTCAAAACTTCAATGGTTCTGGATGTACGGTAAATACTAATTATAACATACCAGATGTTGGCAGGCCTGTAGCATCCATTTCTGCTGATAATGTATTGTACTATTGTTTTCCCAACTTGCCCAATATGAACCTGGTAGCAGTAAATAGCCCCGGTTATACTTTTCAATGGTATCAGGCGCCAAGTACTTTACTAGTAGGGCAAACAAATGCAACTTTACTTATTAATACTCTTAATTCAGTTGGATCATATAGCTATTATTGTGTGGTTACACTTGGCAGTTGTGTAGTTACATCAAATACAATTACTATTGTCATTGCCAATTGCTCAGGCGGTGGTTGTTCGGCTGCCATAAATGTTACAGGTATTACAGGCTGCAATCCATTTAATTTAGCAATTGCTGCTACGGCACCTCCTGGTGCAGTATTAAATGGATCAGGCAATCCTACAATTGAGCATTTGGAGGATAACTATATTGTAAGTGGATTAACAACCCGAACTTATACTTCAATTGGGTATAAACAAATCAAAGTTTGTGCAGATGTATTGTTACCCGATGCTAGTATTTGCAGAGTATGCAAGGATACAGTAGTGCATGTAACTGTAGCACCAAACTTTACCAGTGTTGTAAATTGTAATAAAATTAATTTATTTGACGCATCAACTGTTGTTTTTCCCGCAGTGATAAGCGCTTACAATTGGTCGGTTGGTACTAATCCTGGAAATACTCCAGTTTTACCTCCCATAGCAACTTTTAATAATAATGCGATTGCTAGCCCAACATTGACTTTTACACAAAGTGGTTCATATATAGTAAACCATACTATTACATCTGGTAGCTGTACAATTACGGTAAGAGACACGTTCAATATTTCTGTTCCTGATGCAAATTTTACGTTAAGTAATTCCTGTGTAGGCACCCCAGTTGCTTTTAATGATCCCACATCTGAACCTACTCATTTTTGGGACTTTGGAGATGCATCCACTTCTTATGTAAATCCAACAAGCCATGCTTATAGTGCTGCCGGTATTTTTTCTGTAACACATATCGTAACCGATGTTAATGGATGTAAGGATACTTTGGTAAAATCAATTTCAATAGTAGCAGCACCTGTATGTACTGTTACATTATCTGGCCCGGCAACATTTTGTTCCAACAGCTCAGTTACATTAGGCTCTTCTTGTTCTGGACTTGTAGGATATCAATGGTATAATAATGGTGCTGTAGTAAGTGGTGCTACAAATTCAACTCATACCGTATCTCAAACAGGAAATTACCACTTTACAGCACAAGATATTAATGGCTGTTTTGTAAATTCTGATACAGCTGCAATTAATGTTTTGCAAGGGCCAAATGTGAGCATTACCACAAGCGGCAAAGCTTGCGATCAAAACGTATATACAGTTTCAGTCCCAAGTTGCACAGGATGCACTTATCAATGGGATGTAGATGGTGTACCCATGAGTACCAATAATATATATTCCGCTTTTGTCGGCTTTGCTCCTTATACGCTGGGCACACATATTATTAAAATAACGGTTACAGACCCTTCTACAGGATGTACAGATATCAATACTATTTCTGTTACATTTAATGCTTTGCCTAGCCTTTCAATTTCTGTTGCTGGGCCATTGCCGGTTTGTTCTAATAATTTATATACACTTACTGCTTCAAGCAGTGCAGCAAACCCAGGCTGGATATGGAATTTTAATAATAGCAGTTTTATTCTGGGTACAACAAATACATTAACTGCTTCTGCTAATGGCACATATACTGTCAGTGTTCTGGATAGCACAACTGGTTGTAGAAAACAGGCATCACAAGTTATTCTGCAAAGCCCATTCGTAAACCTGTTTCCAGTAGGTTGCGATACATTATGTGATACATCTAAAGTGTATATGCCACTAGCTTCATTTAATGGGAACCTTTCCGGATATACAATAGATTGGTATAATAATGCTCCTCCATACGCTACTATTATTGGAAGCGGTGTTTCTTTTCCACTCAGCTCTTTGCCATTGGGTAATCATAATCTTTCTGTTATCGTTACTTCGCCCAATGGATGTAAGGACACATCCAATGTTTATAGTATTCTGATAAAGAGTTGTCCTTCCACTTTGCCAATAACGGGTTTAAATATTTCAGCGAGACAAACTGGAAATATGGCATTTGTTGGCTGGTCGGTAGAGCAGGAGATCGACAATGATCATTTTATTGTTGAGAAAAGTTATAATGGAAATGACTTCTTTTTTATTAAAAAAGTAATTAGCCGTGGCAATAGCAGTACAAAGCAATTTTATGATATTATTGATTCTCTAAATAACTCCTCAAGTGTTATTTATTACCGAGTAAAGGCAGTGAGTATTCTTGGCTCTGTACAATACTCGCCAATCGTAAAATTGAAACCTGTATTACAAAATGCTGAAAGCATTTTATTATATCCAAATGTCACTAAGAATGATGTTAATGTTCTTATACAAAGTAGCACAACGTTCAAAACGATGTTGCAGATTTATTCTGCAAATGGATTACTGGTATATTCTCGTGAGCAAATCTTAGTTAAAGGATTAAATAAACTGACAGTTAATGTTGGCAACTTACCATCAGGTCTTTATATTGTAACGATAAACACAAACAGCACAAAATTGTCCGATCGGTTGATTAAGCATTAGTTGTTTCTTGAATGCGGTGATTCAAATGTGCGAATGATTAACTGGAAGAATTAAAGGACGAAATGAAACTTGAATCTATTAATTTTTTTTGGTGACATTTAGAATAAACTAAGTTTAAATACTATATGAGAAATGAAATAGTTTTGAAGTAAATGATTTTATCTAGAATGAAATATTTTTTCTCAATAGTTGCTTCCCTATTCTTATTTCAAATAAATGCTCATAAGTTAAATTCAGAAACTTCTGATTCTTTTTTATTTAAAAATACATTTCAAAAAACTGGTGATTTCAATTTGATCCCAATGCCGCAGATGTATAAAAAGGGGCAAGGCAGTTTCGGGTTGAGTCAATTTAAAATAATTGTTGCTGATAGCGGTACATTACTTATTGAAATACAGCAATTGCAAAAATGGATGCTTTCAAAAGGAATACAAACGAAGGTTTTAAAGAAAGCAGTAAAAAATCAGTCTTACATTGAAATTTCATTGAGAAAACCGAGCTTGTCTGGTAAAAGTATTGAAGCATACAAATTAGACATCACCTCATCGGTAATTAGCCTGTCCGCTAGCACAGCACATGGAATTTTCAATGGTATTCAGACGTTAAAACAATTATTGACTGATGGAAACAGTGTGAATGCCTGCGCCATTACCGACTGGCCTGCTTTCAGTTGGCGTGGTTATATGATTGACGTGGGAAGAAATTATATGGAAATGGATTTGCTGAAGCAGCAAATAGATGTAATGGCTGCCTACAAGCTCAATGTCTTTCATTTTCATGCTACCGAAGATATTGCCTGGCGTATTGCTATTAAACAATACCCGCAGCTAACGTCACCCGCATTTATGATGCGCAACAAAGGCAAGTATTACAGTGAAGAAGAAATAAAAGAACTCATTGCATATTGCAAAGAAAGACATATCACTTTTGTTCCCGAGCTAGATATGCCCGGACATAGTGCAGCATTTAAAAGAGCAATGGGAGTGGATATGCAAAGCGATTCAGGTATTGTGATACTCAAAAATATTCTAAAAGAATTTTGCACAACTTATGATGTACCCTACATTCATATTGGAGCAGATGAAGTGAAGATTACGAATAAGAATTTTGTTCCAGAGATTACAAAATACATTGAAAGTTTTGGCAAGAAAGTAATTGGCTGGCAGCCGGGCGGCAATTTTACCAGCAGCACTATTCGGCAATTGTGGATGGATGATAATGCACACATCAGCAATCAGCAAAGTCTTCAGTTTATAGATTCACGGCATTTATATCTCAATCACATGGATCCTTTGGAAGCGGTCACTTCCATTTTTAACAGAAGGATTGCTGATAAAGAAAAGGGCGATTCTTCTACTCTCGGTGGTACGATTTGTATGTGGCACGACAGAGCGGTGAATAAGGATGAAGACATTTTGAAAATGAACCCTGTTTATCCGGCAATGCTTGCATTTGCAGAACGAAGCTGGTGTGGGGGAGGGCTGGAAGGATGGATTTCAAATATCAGTGATGGCAATGTATTGGCATTTGAAGCGTTTGAAAATCGTTTATTAAAACATAAAGAACTTTATTTTAATGCAATGCCTTTTTCCTATGTAAGGCAAAGCGGTACTGAATGGAATCTTTATGGCCCATTTGATAATAATGGAACAACCGATTCAATATTTCCACCCGAAACCAAAAAATGGAACGAACAAAAAGCCACTCCTTATAAAAAAGTAATTGGAGGTACCATCATATTGCGCCACTGGTGGGCACCATTAATAAAAGGTGCTGTTGACGAGCCAAAAGAAAATTCAACATTTTATGCCACCACAAAAATCTGGACTGATAAAGCAGGTGAGAAAAGCTTCTGGATCGGTTTTAATAATATTTCCCGCTCACCAGCCACCGATTCTCCGCCACCGGACGCCTGGGATAATAAAAACAGTGAAGTGTGGGTAAACGGAAAATTAATTGACCCGCCAAAATGGAAACATGCAGGCATGAAGGGGAACAGTGAATGGCCTCTGGTTGATGAAGGATATGAATATCGACAGCCCACCAAAATCTATTTAAATAAAGGATGGAATCATGTTTTAATCAAAGCTCCTGTTTCATCCTTCAAAGGAAAGGACTGGCAAAATCCAGCGAAGTGGATGTTTACATTCACCTCCCTTTGAATAAATGGAGGTTTAATATGCTTACATGCATCTTTAAATTCATCGGACTATAGCTTCTCTTTTGTGCCTTTGCTACGTATAGAATTAATTTCAGGATTTAAATGAGATAGATGCATTTGCTTTAAACCAGATATCCAAACAAAGGATCTGTTTTATTTACCTCGGCATACCCAAATTTAGATTCTTTCATTTTTGCCAGAAGCAAATCATAATCTGAACGATTTTGTAACTCAATACCTACTAAAGCAGGACCGTTTTCTTTATTGTTTTTCTTTATATACTCAAAACGTGTAATGTCGTCTGTCGGGCCTAATATATTGTTCGCAAACTCCTTTAATGCACCCGGGCGTTGAGCAAAGTTGATTAAAAAATAATGTTTTAGACCTTCATATTGGAAGCTGCGTTCTTTAATTTCTTGCATGCGGTCAATATCGTTGTTGCTTCCACTGATGATGCATACAACATTTTTCCCTTTTATTCTTTCACTATAATCATCTAATGCGGCTATAGATAAAGCACCAGCCGGTTCTACTACAATTGCTTCTTCATTATACATCTTTAAAATGGTTGTGCATAGTTTTCCTTCAGGGACCAAATGCATTTCATCCAATACATCATTGCAGATAGAAAAAGTTAGATCGCCTACACGTTTTACTGCTGCGCCATCTACAAAACAATCAATATTGTGTAATGTAACAGGTGAGCCATGTTTTAATGCCTTAAGCATAGAGGGTGCTCCTTCTGGCTCAGCACCTATAATTGCAGTGTGTGGTGAAAAGGTTTTAAAATAAGAGCCCACGCCTGCGCACAAGCCACCACCACCTACTGGTATAAAAAGATAGTCTATATCATTTTTTTCATCCAATATTTCTACACCTACGGTACCTTGACCTTCAATGATTCTATAGTCATCAAAAGGAGGTATAAAGTTGAGATTTAATTCTTCGGCGTATTCTTTTGCAGCCTGCGAACAATCATCAAATGTGTCACCAATTAATTGTATTTCTATAAAGTCATCTCCAAACATTTTTGTTTGGTTTATCTTTTGTTTAGAAGTGATGACGGGCATAAAAACGATACCGTATATCTCTAACTTCTTGCAGCAATATGCAAATCCCTGCGCATGATTTCCTGCGCTTGCACATACTACGCCTCTTTCCATTTGCTCTTTGGATAAATTGCTCATCATATTATATGCGCCTCTCAATTTATAAGAACGAACAATCTGCAGATCTTCTCGTTTTAGAAATACATTGCAATTGTATTTCTTTGAAAGATTGTAATTGAAAGTGAGTGGTGTCTGTTTAACTACTTTTCTCAATCGCTTATAAGCTGATATAAAATCTAATTGTTGCGTATGATTGATTGTCGTTTTCATGTTACATTGACGTTGCTGTATTTAAAGTAAGTTTGTTAAATACTTCTGTTGTGGAAGATGTCGCTTTGTTCATTTGGCTTTTGTTGTCCTGATATTCGGGGCGTAGGCTTCTTACTGTTTTGCCCGCTTGCCATAGTTCGCTTTCACTCAACTCTTTCAATTCTTTTTCCAATTTTTCCCGATAATCGGATTTGCTATTGCTGTCAATAGATTTTTGGCTCTCATTTCCTGATGCTACACTTTCATAAAGCTCCTTAAAGACTGGAGTAGTAACATCACGAAATTTTTTCCACCAGTCCAATGCTCCACGTTGTGCAGTGGTTGAGCAATTGGCATACATCCATTCCATTCCATTTTCGGCAACTAGCGGCATTAGCGATTGCGTTAGCTCTTCTACAGTTTCGTTGAAAGCTTCACTGGGCGTATGTCCATTATCTCTAAGTACCTGATATTGTGCTGCAAAAATTCCTTGTATAGCACCCATCAATGTGCCTCTTTCGCCCGTTAAATCACTGTATACTTCTTTTTTAAAATCAGTTTCAAACAAGTAGCCACTGCCTACTGCAATGCCAAGAGCAATTACTCTGTTAAATGCTTTTCCTGTTGCGTCCTGATAAATAGCGTATGAACTATTTAATCCACGTCCTTGCAAAAACATTCTTCGGAGTGAGGTGCCGCTGCCTTTCGGCGCTACTAATATTACATCCACATCTTTCGGTGGTTTAATGGAGGTTTGCTCATTAAAGGTGATACCAAATCCATGTGAAAAATATAAAGCTTTGCCAGGCGTAAGATGTTTTTGCACAGTAGGCCATATAGCAATTTGCGCAGCATCGCTTAACAAGTAGCAAATAATGGATGCTTTTTCTAATGCTTCTTCAATTTCAAATAATGTTTCTCCCAGTACAAAACCATGCGTTACAGCTTTGTCCCAAGATTTTGATTTTTTGCGCTGACCTACAATGACATTGATGCCATTATCTTTCATATTTAAAGCTTGACCGGGTCCTTGTACTCCGTAGCCAATCACAGCTACTGTTTCATTATTTAATACTTCCTGCGCTTTGCTAAGTGGAAACTCTTCCCGAGTTACCACATTTTCTACTATACCACCAAAATTTAATTTTGCCATTTTGTTTTCTTATTTAATTGATTTTAAAAATTTGTTTTTTGTCAGCATAGATTTATAGCTAAATCTTTTTTTAATTTTTAATGTGAGCATACCTTCTCATTTTCTTCAATATAGTTGTGCTTAGATTGAGAACATTCGTGAATATTTTGATGAAATTCTTTTACGCGGTCATAAAATTCATTACTGCCTTTGAGGATGGCTACTCTGCCACTTCTTACAAACTCAATCAACCCGTAAGGCTTTAGAACCTTAAACAATGCCTCTGTTTCGGCTCTGCACCCAGTAACGGCAAAAACTGTATAATCTTTACGAATGACCACTGTATTAGCACCATTCTCTCTTAAAAGTCTTTCTACTTTTATTTGTGTAGCAATGATATCAGTTGGTACTTTATATAGTGCTAATTCCTGCCACACTATTTCATGCTCATTATGATAATAAGATTTAAAAACCTCCACTTGTTTTTCTATCTGCCGGCAGAGCTTTATTATCACATCCTCTGATTCATTAACGACAATTGTAAATCTTGTCATACTGCTCACCTCCGTGGGGGAAATATTCATGCTTTCTATATTAGTTTTCCTGCGTGAGAAGATGATAGCAATACGGTTTAATAGTCCAACCTGATTTTCTGTATAAATTGTTATCGTAAATTCTTTCTTAGTCATGGTTTTTTTCTTTTGATAGTAAGTTTAAAGTTCATCGCTATTCAATACACAATCGGCCACGCCTCGGCCCTGAGGTACCATTGGAAAAACATTATCGTTTTTTCCTACCATTATTTCTAATAAATAACTGCCATTGTTGTTGAGCAATTTTGATATTGCATTATTTAAATTTTCCCTCTTAGAGATACTTTCACCTGGGATTCCAAACCCTTTTGCTACTTGAACAAAATCGGGACTGGTAATATCAACAAAAGAATATCTGTTATTATGAAATAACTGTTGCCATTGCCTTACCATTCCCAAATACTGATTGTTGAGTATGATGATTTTTACATTTGGTTTAAACTGCATGATAGTACCCAGCTCCTGCAGGGTCATCTGAAAACCACCATCACCTATTATGGCTATTGTGGTTCTGCTGCTGTCTCCAAACGCTGCCCCAATAGCGGCAGGCAAAGCAAAACCCATGGTGCCTAAACCACCGCTGGTTATGTTGCTTTTGCTTTTATTGTATTTAGCATAGCGACAGGTTACCATTTGGTGCTGCCCTACATCAGTTACAATGATTGCATTGCCATTTGTCAGTTGATTCATCGTTTTTATTACTTCGCCCATAGTCAACTCTTCACCACTTGGATTTTGTTCATTTTGAATTACCGTTTCATATTCCTTTTGATTTAAATCTTTGAATTTTTGAATCCAGTCTTTGTAGTTTTTTTTGTTTACCAGTTCGGTCAATAGGGGCAGGGTTTCTTTGCAGTCGCCCCAGACCGGTACATCGGCTTTTACATTTTTATCTATTTCTGCTGGGTCAATATCCAGGTGTATTACTTTTGCTTGTTTCGCATATTTATCCAATCGGCCTGTAACCCTGTCGTCAAAACGCATTCCTACTGCGATCAACACATCACACTCATTGGTTAATAAATTTGGTCCGTAGTTGCCATGCATTCCCAGCATACCCATACCTAAAGGATGGTCTGTTGGCAAAGCACTCATGCCCATGATAGTCCATGCAGCAGGGATACCTGTTTTTTCAATAAACTGCCTGAATTCGTTTTCGGCATTTCCCAAAATAATACCCTGCCCAAAAATTACGAAAGGTCGCTCAGCATTGTTTATGAGTTGAGCAGCAGCTTCCACATAGTTTTTTCTTACAACTGGTTTGGGTCTATAGCTTCGGATATACTCGCATTTTTTGTATTCTTTAAAATTGAAGGTTGCCATTTGTACATCCTTGGTTATATCAATAAGTACAGGACCTGGTCTTCCACTGCCTGCTATGTAAAAAGCTTTTGCCAGCACTTCAGGAATTTCATTTACATCTGTAATCTGATAGTTCCACTTGGTTATAGGTGCTGTTATATTTATTATGTCCGTTTCCTGAAATGCATCTGTTCCTAGCAAACTTGCAAATACCTGACCTGTGATGCAAACGACAGGGGTGGAGTCAATCATCGCATCGGCAATTCCTGTTACCAGATTTGTAGCCCCTGGGCCACTGGTTGCAAACACAACACCTGTTTTACCACTTACTCTTGCGAAACCTTGTGCTGCATGAATAGCGCCCTGTTCGTGCCTTACAAGTATATGTTTCAGTTTGGTATGATAATCATATAATGCATCATAGATAGGAATAATGGCACCGCCGGGATATCCAAATATGGTATCAACTCCTTCTGCAATCAAAACTTCCAGTACTGCTACTGCACCACTAATTGTTTTACCAGTATCTTCATTTGCGTTTGTTACAGATGAAATTTTTTCCTTATCTATTTTTAAAGTTTTCATTGAAATATTTTTTTAATTCTCTTCAAATGAATTTATTGATGGCTAATATTATTCATCGGTTACACATCCTTCGCTTGCCGGCTTTACCTGATGGGCATATTTGTATAAAATTCCATTAGTTGCTTTTAAGTCAGGTTGCTTCCATTTTTTTCTACGTTTTTTTATTTCTTCTTTACTTACTTGTAATATTATTTTATTTCTTTTTGCATCTATTTTAATCATATCGTCATTGTGGACCAGCGCAATAAGACCACCATCAAATGCTTCCGGTGTAATGTGTCCCACTACAAACCCATGTGTGCCGCCACTAAATCTTCCATCGGTTATCAATGCCACATCATTGCCTAATCCTGCGCCAATAATTGCACTGGTGGGTTTCAGCATTTCAGGCATTCCGGGGGCGCCTTTGGGGCCTATATATCGAATCACTACTACATCTCCTTGATTTATTTTTCCATTGGTGAGTCCATCAATAAAATCTTTTTCACTGTTAAAAACTCTGGCTCTTCCTTCAAAAACTTCACCTTCTTTGCCAGAAATTTTTGCTACACTTCCTCCTTTAGCCAAATTGCCATATAGTATTTGTAAATGGCCTGTTATTTTTTTTGGATTTTCTAAAGGGGAAATTATTTGCTGATTATCAAAATCCAGATCTGCGGCTGACATTAGGTTTTCCTCCACTGTTTTGCCCGTTACTGTCATACAATCACCGTGCAGCATCTTTTTTTTAAGCAAGTATTTCATAACTGCTGGTATGCCACCTATCTTATGTATATCTTCCATCAGGTATTTTCCGGATGGCTTTAAGTCAGCCAACACAGGAGTATCATTACTTATTTTCTGAAAATCATCTTGTGTTAATGTGACACTAACTGATTTTGCCATCGCAATTAAATGAAGCACCGCATTGGTACTGCCGCCAAGTATCATAACTATTGTAATCGCATTTTGAAATGCTTTGAGGGTCATTATATCTTTTGGCCTGATATTCTTTTCCAATAGAATTTTTATGGCAGCACCCACTGATGAACATTCATTTTCTTTTTCAATACTCATGGCTGGGTTGCTAGATGAGTAGGGAAGGCTCATGCCCAATGCCTCTATAGCGGCAGCCATGGTATTGGCTGTGTACATACCGCCACAGGCTCCTGCACCGGGGCAGCTATGTTGAATGATTCCTTTAAAATCTTCTTCATTCAGTTGTCCGGCAAGTTTTTGACCTAGTGCTTCAAACGAGCTAACGATATTAAGTTTTTGCCCTTTATAACTACCATGTGCAATTGTGCCACCATATAACATAATGGAAGGGCGGTTCAGTCTTCCCATTGCCATGATGGCGCCGGGCATATTTTTATCACATCCTGGAATTGCAATCAGCGCATCATAATATTGTGCAGCAGTATTGGTTTCTATACTATCGGCAATCACCTCCCTGCTTACCAGACTGTAGCGCATACCATCAGTTCCCATGCTGATGCCATCACTAACTCCAATTGTATAAAACCGTAAGCCCAATAATCCCTCGGTTTCATTTACACTTTTCCGAACTTTTACCGACAAATCATTCAAATGCATATTGCAAGGGTTCCCATCCCATCCCATACTTACAATGCCCACTTGTGCTTTTTGAAAATCTTCTTCCTTAAAACCAATTGCATAATACATTGACATTGCTGCGGGCTGTGAAGGGTCCTGTGTAAGTGTTCTTGAATATTTATTTAGTTCCGGCATCTAATTCAATTGTATTTTTTAACTGAAATTTACTGTCAACAATTCTTCACTTGCTACTTTATTGCTGATGGGCATTTCAAAATTTTGTTCCAACACTTTTGCTTTATAAGCCTGTTGTATTAGGTGGCTGAATGTATCTTCCCATCTCTTTTTGAAAGGGATATTGTCCAGTGAACTTAGTGCCACCACCTCTGCAGCAGTGCCACAAAAAAAACCAGCGTCAGCACCCTGCATTTCATCAGGAGTAAATAAACTTTCTTTAAGAGGAATCTGCAGATCAGTACATAATTCCAAAACAGTTTCTCTTGTAATGCCCGGTAGTATATTCCCTTTTGGGGGAGTGTGCAAAACACCATCCTTTTCAAAAAAAATATTTGCGCCACTACTTTCCGCAACAAATCCTTTACTGTCCAAAACAAGTGCTTCGTCAAATCCTTTGTCTTTTGCTTCCTGGCAGGCAAGTATTGAGTTTACATAGTGCCCACTTACTTTTGCCTCTACATGAAAAGCTTCCGGGTTGGGTCTGCGATAGGAAGATGTCATAACGCTCATTTGATTACACATATAACCATTGGTCCATTCCCAACATTCAATTGCCAGATATGATTTTCTCCCTTTAGAAAGTGACATATTGGGAGAACAAACAACAATGGGTCTGATATACGCATCTTTAAAATTGTTGAGTCGTAAAGTTTCATAGGTGAGTTCCAAAAGTTGCTCAGTGGAATAAGAGAATGGGATCTTCATCATAGCTGCTGAGCGTTGAAGTCTTTCATAATGCTCTTTCCCTTTAAACATTTTAGTGCCTCCATTCACTGGGTATGATCTGATTCCTTCAAATACTGCATAGCCATAGTGTAATGACTGACCATATAAATCTGTTTTTGCATCAACGGCTTTTATAAATTGACCATTGAAATAAATAATCGTTTTTTCATTGTAATAACCTGACATAGTTTTTATTTTTTTTATATGATATTTTGTATAAAGACAAAAAAACCCGCCTTTTTGAGGCGGGTTGCTTATGTTAGTTTTATTATGTTAAAATCATGCACCACCTCCGGTTGAAGAAGTAATAATAATAATCACCACAATAATTATTGCAGATGCAGAGGAGAGAATGTTATATTTATTATTGTTCAACATGAGGTTGTTTCTGACGCAAATATAGGAGTTCATTTTATAAAATGAAATTTACAAACATATTTTTTTAAAATTTTGAAGATACGGTGCTGCATATCTGATCAAGAAATGGAATATGAATGATATGAAGAAGTAGCATTTTATCATCAAGTTTCAGAATAGTATTTTAAAAAATTAAGGCAAAAAGATATTTCAGATTTATGTATCATAGAAGATGATAAAGCAAATAATTGCTGTAAGATTTTGAGCGAATATTATTCAATTTACAAACGTTGGGTAGTTTTTTAAAAAAAGCAGGATCGGGATTTTAACTTTATTGATTAGCAACAGTCAATGTAATAAAGCAATTGCAATGAGAACTATTTCTATTATAACCTTAATTATTTCCATAACCGTTTTGGGTTGTAAAAAAGAGAGTGTACAAACACCTACTCCGGCACCGACACTAAACCTCAATTTTACCACGGCACCCCTCAGTGTTCCAACTGGTGTAAAATTTGCAGCAGATATTTCCTATAATAACAGTCCTAACTCAAAATTTGACATTTTCCTTCCTCCATCTGGAGTCCCAACATCAATTGTTGTGTTTATTCATGGAGGCGGTTTTGTAGGGGGCGATAAATCTGAGATTTATACAAACAACCCTGATAATATTCAAGCTTATCTTCAAAATAATCTTGCTTTTGCAACTATAAATTATCAGTTTCGTACAAGCAATCCCGATAGCGGCGTCTTATTAAGTTTAAATGATATCAAGCGTTGTATTCAGTTTATTCGTTATTATGCGGCCTCTTTTAATATCAATAAGAATAAATTGGCTTGCTATGGTGGTTCTGCTGGTGGAGGTGCTTCCATCTATCTGGCATTTCATCCAGAAATGGCTGATGTATCAAATGCTGACCCCATTTTACGAGAATCTACACGTTTAGCAGCCGCAGGTCATTTAACAAGTCAGTGCTCATACGATCCTGTGCAAATGCAGAATATTTTTGCACCAGCCGGAATTGATTTTTTTGCAATTCCGGGTGTGGCCACTTCATTGTTATCTGATTTTGGATTAGATTCTCTAAATCAACTTTATACCGACCCGGAAATAATTGCACAACGACATGAATTAGATATGCTGGCGTGGATGAGTATTGATGATCCAGAGTTTTATGTAAGCAACGGCAACCCAAATGCAGCTCCTACTATGAGGAGCGAGGCTATACACCATCCTTTGCAGGCAAAAGCATTACATGATAAAGCTACTGGAATAGGGCTTGCACATGTTACCAATATTCCTTCAATGTATATTTATGCAGCAAATAATGAAACGATAAGCCAATTCATGATTAGAAAACTTTCCCAATAAAGCAGCATTATTTCCAGAGCATCCATCTATTAAAAGGACAGCCTGTTTTACAATTTGTGCAAATATTGTTTGTAAGGTTTGTGGTTGATTTATTTAAAAATTTTTCCAATCTCTTTCCCTATTTTTTGAATAGACTCAATTCCTTTATTGAAAGGATCTGTATCAATTTCATCAAACACTTCAAGTCCTTCTTCGGTTTTATGTTGTTGTGGAAAAATAATTATCCTGCTGTTGGAGGCAAAATGCTTTTCAAGTTTTGCAGGAAGATTGTCCAATATCTGGGAATATGAAGCGGTTCCTTTTCTTGCTGATACCAATACAAATAGATCGCTGTCCTGAATGTTTCTGGCAAGAATTAAAAAATCGTCCCAATCATCAAACTGTATTAAAGAAAATGGAACAGGCAATTTTGCCTTTGCCATTGTCTTACTAACTGCTTTTGCTGAAATACTGTTGCAATAAAGCTGAACAGGAATGCTTAATTCCTGAGAAAGACGAGAAAGCTTAGTAACCCATAGTTCAAACCCTATCTCATGTTCACACAGTGGGGGTGCAGCTATAAAGATCCTTTTGTGCAATACAAGTGGCTTATTCAAATAACAGATAAAAGTATTTTTTTCGGTACTGGTCAACACGCTATCTACTGTTTCTCCCACAATCTTATCAAGAAATCCGGTTTTTACCGGCCATTCTCTTATGATGAGATCGGCCATTATTTCTCTTGAAATTCTTGATATACCACTGATGGCATTGTGATCAATAGTAGTAATAATATTTACTTTGGTTTCGGCTGCTGAAGCTGTCTTTACAAACGATTCTAATTTATTTCTCGCATTCACAATTTTTAATTCTGCCTCTTCATTATTAGAAACTACTGATAATACCGAAATTGGGTTTACCGATTTTTTGTCTTTAATAAAAATAGAAAGCTCCAGCAGTTTTTCCAGATTTTCAATGTTGGCAATTGGAATCAGGATGTGTTCATTTCGTACATGGTCGGCCTGAAGCAAAGCAGATGGATCTTCCTCGGTTTCCAAAATAATTTTTTTGGCTGCTTTTTCGGTTGCCAGCGAAGCCACGATGCAGGTGATGAGAATAAGGATAATAGTGCCATTCAAAATGTTTTCATCTAAAATTTTTGCTTCATATCCTACCAATATTACAGCCAATGTAGCGGCGGCATGTGCACCGCTTAAGCCAAAAATTAATTTGCCCTGTGCTTTTGAATATCGGAATACAAGTTGTGTCATCTTTGCGGCCAGCCATTTGCCCAAGATGGCAGCTACCGATAATGTAATTGCAATAATCCATGCCATTGGCCCGCTAAACAACACACTTATATCTACCAACATTCCTACACTAATTAAAAAGAAAGGAATGAAGAGTGCATTGCCTATAAATTCAATGCGGTTCATTAATGCTGATGAATGTGGAATTAATTTATTGAGCGCCAGTCCGGCTACGAATGCACCAATAATGGCTTCTACGCCTGCCACTTCGGCCAGAAAGGCTGCAAAAAAAACGACCGATAAAACAAAGATGTAATGTGAATGTTTTTCGCTTTCCAATTTTCTAAAAAACCATTTGGCTATTCTTGGAATTATCAAAAACATAATAATAGAGAAAATAGAAAGTGAAACGCCTAACTGTACCCAGAATTCCTGGTTCAATGTACCCTGGCTTTTACCCATAATGACTGCCAGAATAATCAGTACAGCTGTATCGGTGAGGATGGTGCCACCTACGGTAATGGCTACTGCCTGGTTTTTGGATATTCCCAATTTACTTACAATAGGATAGGCTACCAGCGTATGCGTGGCAAACATACTTGCCGTTAGAAAACTTGCATCAAAATCATACTGCAACAAATAATAACATACAGGAAAGCCAATGGCCAGCGGAATAATGAATGTAAAGAAGCCGAATACGATACTTTTGTTTCTGTTGGCCTTAAATTCATTCATATCTAATTCCAGACCTGCAATAAACATAATATATAAGAGTCCGATAGTTGAAAATAAATCAACAGCAGAATTTTTTGCCAAAATGTTTAAACCATGAGGCCCTATGATAACACCAGAGATTATCAATCCGATAATTCCTGGAACATTTAATCGCTTTAACAAAATCGGAGAAAGCAAAATGATAAATAATATCAGCGAGAAAATTAATACAGGGTTTTTGAGCGGAAGCTGAAATTCATGTATGAACTGCTGAAAAAAATCAATGATATCTTGTCTCATAAGCTTACCGATTAAATAACAAGGTTATTGGCTTATTGATTGCTAAAAATCATGCAATCGTTTCCTTAATGATATTGAATGAATATGACTTAACTGAATGTAACAAATTTAATTGAACTTATTTACTATTTTGGATTCTGATATTGATTTTATTGTAATATCTGTCTGAATATTTACATTTTAGCAATTCATTTCAATATCTTTTTGAAGAGAAGAGTTATCAATATGTTTTGAAATTATTATTCCTTTTTTCGTTAATTTTTGTCACATCTATTTTAATACATTTGTATTTGATCAAAACTAAATTCCAATGCGTAAGGGATTTATTATTTCAGCCATTATAGCGATTTTAATTACCGCTTCTCTAACATTTTTTGTAAGTCTTTGGTGGGTTATTGTTCTTGGCATCGTTGTTTTTATTACCATAATGGGTATGTACGATATGATGCAAAAAAAGCATTCCATTATGCGTACTTATCCTGTACTTGGGAGAATGCGTTATTGGATGGAAGACCTGCGCCCCAAACTTTACCAGTATTTTGTTGAATCAGATATTGATGGCAGACCTATCAATCGCATTGACAGATCAACCATATATCAACGTGCAAAAAAGGAAAATGACACTATGCCTTTTGGTACTCCATTAAATGTATATGAAGAAGGTTATGAGTGGATGAGTCATTCTATAGCACCAAAAGATTTTAAATCGTTGGATCATAATCCGAGAGTGGTTATAGGTAATAAAGATTGTAAACAGCCTTATAGTGCCAGCATCTTTAATGTGTCTGCTATGAGTTTTGGCTCTTTAAGTTCTAATGCAATTGAAGCTTTGAATGGAGGCGCAAAGATTGGCGGTTTTGCTCATAATACGGGTGAAGGTGGCATTAGCCCTTATCATTTAAAACAAGGTGGCGATCTTATCTGGCAGATTGGAACAGGTTATTTTGGATGCAGAGATGATGAGGGAAAATTTTCACCTGAAGTTTTTAGAAAAAATGTGGACAAGTCTCAGATAAAAATGATTGAACTAAAATTATCACAAGGTGCCAAGCCGGGTCATGGCGGTATTTTGCCTGCAAAAAAGAACACAGTGGAAATTGCGGCTATACGACATGTAGAACCTCATACTACAATTTTTTCTCCACCTTACCATAGTGCATTTAGTACACCGAAGGAGCTTGTTAAATTCATTCAGCAACTAAGAGATTTATCTGGCGGAAAACCAACAGGCTTTAAATTATGTATTGGTAAAAAAAGCGAGTTTATCGGGATTTGCAAAGTGATGATTGAGCTGGATATTTACCCCGACTTTATTACTGTAGATGGTGCTGAAGGTGGAACTGGTGCCGCACCTCAGGAATTTTCTAATTATGTAGGAACACCACTTATGGATGGCCTTGCCTTCGTTCATAATATGTTGGTGGGTTTTGGCATAAGGAAGCATATTAAAATTATTGCCTCTGGAAAAATTTTATCTGGGTTTCATTTGGTAAGAGCTATTGCATTAGGTGCAGATACCTGTAATAGTGCCCGCGCAATGATGATGGCTCTAGGTTGCATTCAGGCGCTGCTATGTCATACCAATAAATGCCCTACCGGTGTAGCTACTCAAAACCCTTCACTAGTTGTAGGCCTAGTGGTGGATGATAAGAAAGTAAGAGTAGCAAACTACCATGAGGATACTATAAAAACATTTTTGGAATTAAGTGCAGCAGCAGGTTTAGATGATTATCGACAACTTACCCGTTCTCATATTTACAGAAGAGTATTTATGAATGAGTCCAGAACTTTTGAAGATATTTTTCCTTCATTAAAGTCAGGCTGTCTGGTTTCAAATGAAATTCCAGAAAAATATGTTCAGGATATGGAAATGGCAAGTGCTGACAGATGGTAACCCGGCTTTATAATATTAATTAAAAGTGTAGGTGTAAACAATCTTTCCAGTCAGTTCTTGATTCTTGTCAAATAAAGCTTCTTTAGTTTTTAAACCCTGTTCGTTATAAATATATCGCCAGATAAGATAGCGTACAAAATAAATGCTGCCCATGCTTTTGATACCATAGCTGTCCCCTTCGGAACTTACTACTCTTTGTATTACATGACCGGCTTCATCATAAGTAAAAATTACTTCAGGAACCAGTTTTTTGATTTTCTTATTGAAACGAACAATATCTGTTAGCCTGTTATTGTCGTCATTGTAATAATAATATACATGGTCAGTCTCTCTTCCATTTTTATAACTCAATTCTTCACCTGGTAATCCATGTTCTTCAAGAATCATTTTTACTTCCATACTGTCTGAGCCATTTATGGTTCTTATCATTTTGTCAATTTTGCCATCAGTAGTATAAAACCATTGGCGCAATTCGGTATCTGAAAATTCTTTTGAACCATCAATAGTTGTATTGCTCACTTTCGAAAATTCTTCCATCTTTATCATATTCAAATATTGAAATATCTGCAACTCCTTCTGTAGAGTCAATAATACGAGTCAGGCGGCCTGCTGCATCATACTCCTGTCGGGAAACATTGATACTCAAACCCATAAGTTTCAATACTCTGAGCGTTTTGCCATTGTCCAACACCTGTGTGGTTTCCGAAAAATCAGAAGCTTTTGATCCCTGTGGTGTATACCCGGCAGCAGTAATGGTGCTTACTTTATTTTGCACCAGCGTTTTCATTTGATTCGCCATTTCGGCCGGACTTACAATGTCATTGTAATAATTGTAGGACTGGGCTTGTATGGTAATGCTGCTGATAAATGCAATTGCCGAAAGGGCTAATTTCATAAATGGTATATTGATTATGATATACAAAGTTACCTGAATAGACGTGAAATGAAAAAGAAAGGATGCCTGACTGTAATCTGAATTCGGTTTTACTGTTGGGAAGATAGAAGCTCTAATTTTAAATTAACTGGACAGTAATTCACTGCCTTGTAATTTTGTTGTTATTTTTAAGAAAATTTTAGAATGTCGCATGCCCCTCAGCGAAAAGAAAAGAATTGTCTGAACTGTGGTACCATTGTTCAGGGTAAATATTGTCAAAATTGTGGGCAGGCAAATGTGGAGCCTAAGGAATCATTTTGGCACATGTTATCTCATTTTTTTAATGACATCACACATTTGAACGGAAGTTTTTTTACTACTGCAAAGGACTTGTTTTTCAAACCCGGTTTTTTGTCAAAGGAATATATGAAGGGCAGAAGGGTTCGTTATCTGCATCCCATCAGGCTATATGTATTTACATCGGCAATTTTCTTTTTATTGTTTTTTACTTATTTTGTTTCTGGCGAATCAATAATGACCAATGTGGACAGGCCTGCAACTATTGAAGAAAGAAATAACTATATAAGCAAATTGGAAGCATCATTAAAAAAAGATGCTAAAAATATATGGTTGAAAGAAAGGATTGCATTCGCAAAAGACACCACCCACCAGTTGATGAGCACCGATTTGGTTAAAACATCTAAAACGAACAGCTTACAAATAAGTTTCTCAGAAAATGATTTCAAAACCTTAGCTGCTTATGACTCGGCTCAGCAATTGAAACCTGCTAATGAAAGAGGCGGTTGGATTGACCGAAGGCTGAAAATGATTGAAATAAGAATGAATCAAAAAATTGCGGAAAATCCAAAAGAAGCTGTCAAAAAATTTGTTGAAATCGTTTTGCATCGCTTGCCCTATATGCTTTTAATTTCATTGCCTTTTTTCGCATTGATTTTAAAATTGGTTTACTGGCGAAGGAAACAATTTTATTATGCCGATCATGGTGTTTTCACCATTCATCTTTATGTATTTACATTTCTTATATTGCTTTTAATATTTGCCCTGCAAAAAGCAGAGAATAAATTTCATTGGAGTTTTGCAGGAACAATAGCAACGGGGGTTATATTTTTATTATTCTTTTATATGTATGCCGCCATGTTAAGGTTTTATGAACAAAGTAAATTAAAAACGTTCCTAAAATTTATTTTGGTAAACCTTTTAGCTTTAGCAATGATGTTGATATTATTTATTATTATTATTTTCTTCTCAGCTGCTACTTTTTAATTAAATATTTATGGATATAAAAAACAGTGAAGCATTTCAAAGGCTGGTGCAAATAATGGATGATTTGAGAACACAGTGCCCCTGGGATAAAAAACAAACCATTCAAACACTTCAACAGATGACGATTGAAGAAACTTATGAATTGGCTGATTCGATAACGGACTCAGACTGGAAGGGAATAAAAGAAGAATTGGGAGATCTTTTGCTACACATCCTTTTTTATTCTAAAATTGGGCAAGAGCAAGGTCAATTTGAATTACACGAAATGATAAATGGTATTGTAGATAAACTTGTTGCACGCCATCCGCATATTTATGGCGATGTACAAGTAGAGGGAGATGAGGAGGTAAAACGTAATTGGGAAAAACTGAAATTAAAAGAAGGTAAAAAATCTGTTATAGGTGGCGTACCTCTTTCATTGCCCGCGGTGGTAAAGGCGATGCGCTTGCAGGAAAAAGCAAAACAGGTTGGATTTGAATGGGCCAATAAAGAACAGGTATGGGAAAAAGTTGAAGAAGAAAATCGTGAATTGCATGAGGCCATTAAAGAATGGGATGGCCAGGCATCTGTTTTAAACAGTTCATTTCATCAAAAAGTAGAAGAAGAATTTGGCGATTTGATATTCTCTCTTATCAATTATGCACGGTTTTTGCATATCGATGCCGAAAATGCAATTGAACGAACCAATAAAAAATTTATTCAGCGGTTTACAGAATTGGAAAATAAAGCATTGCAACAGGGAAAAGCATTGCAAGATATGTCGCTGGAAGAAATGGATGCCATCTGGAATTTCATAAAGCAACAACATAAGCATTTGTGAAGCTATCATTTAAAAATATTTTAATGAGCCGGTATGGAATACTTTCTTTATCGGCGCTGATGTTTGTGCTATCAATAATTTTCAACAAACAACTAAACCGGGCAAATGCTGTAGAACGTGTGGCAAGACTGGCGGAAAATTATATTCAAAAACAACAGAAAGATTTTGAAAAATTTTTAAAAGACACAGCCTTTGTTAATTCGCTTTTAAGTAATGATGAAACATTGAAAGATGTTACACGGCTTTCAAAAAAGGCATACGAAATTTTTCTTTTCAGAGCAAATCGTCTGGGCGAAGAAGAGCTTACCTTTTGGAACGGTCAGAAAACATTGCCTACTCCAGAATTGAAATCAGCTATTGATGGCGATTATTTTTTGAGATTAGCCAATGGATGGTATCTTACAACCAAAAAAACATTGCAACATCAAAATTCCAGAAATGGAGTTATGGCTTTTGCAATGATACCTGTTCAAACTGACTATTTCATAGAAACCAATTATTTACCTACGCATTTTGTATTTAGTAGTGATGCAGATAAAACAGCTTCTTTAAGCGAAATTCCGACTAACTATCCTGTTCATTCTATCTCAGGCAAGTCGGTTTTCTGGCTTACTCCCAGGCAGGCTGATGCAATTGTATATAACAACTGGCTCACAAATTTTTTTCGTATTTGCGCAGCTTTATTGTTTTTTCTGTCAATGCATTTTTTTGCTGAAGCTTTGGCAAAAAAAAGAGGTGCATGGAAATCTATTGCGATGCTTGCGGCGGTGTTGATTGTATTTCGCTATATTATTTATTTGATCCCATCCTTGCTTTACCTGCGTCAGTTTGAATTGTTCAGTCCACTTATTTATGGTTCTAATTTTATTCAGAAATCGTTGGGCGATTTGTGTATTAATGCAGCTTTATTTTGCTGGCTGATAGTATATGCCTGGTCGAAACTTAAAAACGAAAACAAGGATTCCGACTACATTAAATCGAGAATAAAATGGGGCTATGGCATTGTTACAGTGCTATTATTTGTTAGCGCCACCTTTTTACTGGCAACAGTAATAAGAAGCATGGTAGCCGACTCAAAAATTTCATTTGATGTAACCAATTTTTTCGGCCTTAGTATTTATACCGTAATAGGATTTGCTTTGTTAGCCTGTTTATCGCTTTCGTATTATTTTTTTTCAAGGTTGATTTTAAAATATACTTATCGTTTTTTTGGTGGTAAAGAACTTTGGATTTATCTGGTAATCGCAGTGTCTGGTTTGCTCTATCTTACTTATAGATCTGGCAATAACGATGTGTTGTTCCATTTACCTGTTTTGTGCTGGCTGCTTTTTTATAGCTGGCTATTAAACAGGAAGGGGGTTGTTATCAATAAAGTGAAGATTAATATTACCGGTGTGCTTACCTGGATATTCTTGTTCTCCGTTTCAATTGCTGCAATAATGCTTGTTGAAATAAAAAAGGTTGAGAAGGAGAAACGGAAAAGAATGGCAGAGAAACTGGCCGTACAAACTGATCCTTCCGGCGAATTATTAATGAATATTGCTTTGCAATATCTTGACAACGATTTTCTGAGCGAAAACTTTTTCGAAGATTTAGTGATGAAAGTAAGGGGAAGTTACTTAGGGACAGCATCATTGCAGGTAACTACGAAGGTTATTTAAATAAATATGACACGAGACTTTATGTATATGATGTATTAGATAAGCCGCAGCATAATGAAGACGTCACATCTTATGCTGCATTGAATACAATCCTCAATGTGCAGGCAAAGCCTACTTCAAAAGATGGGCTTTATTATTATGAAACTGCTTACGATCGGTTTAGCTATATTACAAAAAGAGAAGTAAATGATACTGCTGGTAAAAAGCTTGGAACTTTTTTTGTAGTATCAAATTTGAAAAGTTATAGTAGGGATGCCTTGTTCCCAGAGCTATTCCGCCAGTTTGGAACCAATGAAGCGGATAATGCACAAGTTTATGCTACTGCAGTTTATGTAAATCAACAATTACATTCTCCACCCGGCAATTATCCATTTGCGACCTCTATTACAAATGAACAGCTTCCTAAAAATGAATTTGAGGAAAGAGCTAATGGGGAGTACAACGAACTCTGGTTTAGATATAGTAATGATAAAGTAATTGTAGTGGCTCGAAAAAGTAGAAACGATGATTGCGGCAATCACTTTATTTTCATACTTGTTTTGTTCATTCATCTTTCTTGTAATGCTGGTAAGGGCTATCTCTTTTTTATTATCAAGAGGATGGGGCGTTAACCGGTTCAGAGGATTGTTGCAAATGAACATCAGGGCACAGATACATAGCACCATCATTTTTGTAAGTGTAATTTCTTTTTTGATTATCGGTGTTGCCACCATTACATTTTTTATCAACCGTTACTATCGCAACAACAGTGATAAGCTGAGTCAAACGATGCAGATAATGGTAAATGAAATGGAAAAAAGAATGGCTGAGCACAGCACTTTTGATGATTTGTTTACAATTTACGATTCGGTTTCCAATACAGGTTTGCAACAACTCGTAAATGATGTATCTGATATACATGGCGTGGATGTGAATGTTTACGATCTGCAGGGAAGTTTACAATTATCATCAGAAGCAAACGTTTACACCAAAGGTGTATTGAGTAAGAAAATGGATCCGCTAGCTTATTATCATTTAAATAAAATGAGGCAGGTACAACATGTTCAGGAAGAAAAGATCGGGAATTTTTCATACCTGAGTATTTACTCACCTGTCCGAGAAAAGGAGAGAAACGGAAAGCCTTATGCATATATCAACATTCCTTATTTTACTTCTAAACCACAGTTACAACAACAGATTTCAAATTTTTTAGTCACCATCATCAATCTGAATGCATTTATTTTTTTGATAGGGGGACTTATTTCTTTGTTTATAACCAATCGTATTACGGGCTCATTTTCTATTATCAGTAATAAGATGAAGGAAGTAAATCTTAGCAAAATGAATGAACAAATAAGCTGGAACAGAAATGATGAAATAGGGGAGTTAGTTACCGAATACAATAAAATGGTGGCGAAGCTGGGTGATAGTGCTGCTTTGTTGGCTAAGAGTGAGAGAGAAGGCGCATGGAGAGAAATGGCAAGACAGGTGGCACATGAAATTAAAAATCCGCTCACTCCGATGAAGCTGAGTATTCAGTATTTACAAAAAGCAATTAATAATAATAATGAAAATGTAAAAGAACTTACAGCCAAAGTTGCCAATACACTGGTTGAGCAAATTGACCATTTATCAAAGATAGCAGCAGACTTTTCACAATTTGCAAATATCGGAAACACACATACCGAGTATTTTGATCTGCATGAAGTGATTATCTCATTAAAAGAGCTATACCAGCCTAATGCTGATGTAACTATTTCCTGGTATCCTATAAACGACAGGGCTATGGTTTTTGCAGATAAGACACAGATGAACCGTTTGTTTACCAATTTATTTACCAATGCTGTTCAAGCCTGCAAGGCTGGTGATGTTTGTAAAATTTCTGTAGAAGAAAAAAGAGAACATGATAAAATTATTATAAGTATAAAAGATAATGGCGAAGGAATCTCCGAAGAAATCCGTTCTAACATCTTTGTTCCAAATTTCACAACAAAATCATCAGGAACCGGACTAGGTCTGGCTATGTGCAAAGGGATTGTGGAGCAGGCAAAAGGTGATATCTGGTTTGAAACAATATTGGGTATAGGTTCTGTTTTTTATGTTTCTCTTCCGTTGTTGAATGAAGTTGTTTAACGAATTTTGCAGTATGCAATTGTTTGAAAATTTTTCATTAAAGTCTTTTAATACCTTTCATGTAGAAAGCATTGCCCGTTATTTTTCACGTTTTGAGAATGAAGATCAATTGAATGCTTTACTTGATTTTGGGAAAAGCATCAGTATGCTTATATTGGGAGGAGGAAGCAATATTCTTTTTACCAAAAATTTTGACGGGCTTATTTTAAAAAATGAATGCAAAGGGATTTCTGTGGTGCATGAGGATATTGATTTTGTTTATATAAAAGTTGGCGGTGGGGAGAACTGGCATCAGTTTGTTCAATATTGTGTTGGGAGAGGCTGGGGTGGAGTAGAAAATTTATCATTGATACCTGGCAATGTAGGTGCAGCACCCATTCAAAACATTGGCGCTTATGGCGTAGAAGTAAAAGATACATTATGGAGCGTAGAAGCTTTTGATATACATGAACGTAAAATCAAAAACTTTACAAATGCTGATTGCAAATTTGAATACCGTGATAGTGTCTTTAAGTCAAAGTATAAAAATCAGTTTGCCATTCTGAATGTAATTTTTCAACTCAGAAAATCGCCTGTATATTCCACTAATTATGGCGCAATCACTCAGGAGTTGGAACGTATGCAGGTACACAGTTTATCTTCAAAAGCAATTGCAGATGCGGTGATAAACATTCGCCAATCAAAACTGCCAGACCCTACAGTGTTGGGTAGTGCAGGTAGCTTTTTTAAGAATCCCTTTGTTGAAATTGACATTTGTCAAGGCTTGAAAGTAAAATTTCCTGATATCATTTTATTTCCAGCAGGTGAGAATAAGATGAAACTTTCTGCCGGTTGGCTTATTGAGCGTTGTGGATGGAAGGGAAGACGCAAGGGAGATGCGGGATGCTTTGATAGACAGGCATTAGTACTCGTAAATTATGGAACTGCTTCGGGCGATGATATTATGAATTTGAGTATGGAAATTGAAGCATCCGTCTTTAATAAATTTGGTATTCGGTTAGAAAGGGAAGTGAATATTCTGTGAATTTGATAATAATAATTTGGCCTTAATGTTGACTTAGATATATTTGGATGGTAAATTATCATTAACCTTAAAATGTAGTTATGAAAAAATTCGTTATTATTTTAATTGGAATGATTGCTGTATCGCAAACATCTTCTGCACAATCAGTTTATGCAGAACTGGGAGGCCCCGGTTTAGCTTCATTAAATTTTGACACCCGTTTCAGTAAAACGAATGGCGGTTTTGGTGGCCGTGCAGGTATTGGCGGTTTTAGTATTGAAGGTTCCGGAATTATTTTTGTTCCCGTTGGGTTAAACTATTTAATCAGTAAAGACAATCGTAATTTTTTTGAAGTAGGTGCAGGCGTTACACCGGTTTTTGGATCGGGTGAATTAACTGAGGGTGATAACTTCTCCAGCACATTTGGCCATGTACTTTTAGGTTATCGTATGCAGCCTGCCGATGGTGGTTTTACATTCCGTGCTTTCATCTCTCCTGTTTTTGGAAGTGGTTATTTTATTCCATACTTTGGTGGCGTATCATTTGGTTATAAGTTTGGAAAGAGTAAAGAGAAATAGGTTAATTTATTTTTTAATAAGTAAAAAGTGCTGAAGTCCTCAGTACTTTTTTTTTGTACTCATGTGAGTCTAAATTCTGTTGTTTTTGTATATAAATATTAATACTACAATCGAATGAAGCGGTGTGTTTTTTAATCATGTAATTGATATAATAAAAAACCCTTCGGTAAAGCCAAAGGGTTTCTAAATATTTGATTGTAGTCGTTTACTGTGAATCTTTTTTCTTAACCGAATCACCTGGCATTTTAATCTGTCCGGGTGTTTCGCCTCCTGTTTTTTCAGCAGGAGTAGCAGGTGCATATTTATTTACTATTTCTTCAAGGGTTCTCAAATAAATATTATTCAATGCATCTTCACTTCTTTTATAACTTTCATAGTCATTAGGCCTGTTATCTCTCATATATTCAAAGTATGCTTTCTGCTGCTCCATATCCGTTTTTAATGCCTGTCTTACTTTTTCTGCCATATCTTTTTTGCCGGCTTTATAATAGGCTTCAAGAAGTATCAAGCCTGTTTGATTATGACTGCTTCCATAATATCGGCTTGGCATTGCGTAAGGCAAATTATCTGTACTGATGCCTTTTTCTAATTTTTCTAAAAGCTTCAAGGCTTCCTCTTTTCTTCCTTTATCAGCCAGATCGCCTGCGGCTTCTGCAAATATTTCTCGTATATCCAGGATATGTCTTCTGTTTTCTTCGTCGTAATAAACACCCTTGATATTTGCATTACCAAATCTATATTTAGTTGACAAATTATTAAACATAGCATTTGTATTAATGTCGCCCAATTGCGAACTCAATCCCATACTGCGAACGCTTGTTTCTACAACCCATGTATTGGGGTCAAAAGTTGTAACAACAGGAATGAGCCTGTATGAAAGACCGTCTTTTCTGAGGTAAGGTCCAAAACCCAGTGAACCAAACTCTGAAGTAAAATAGATAGGTCGTTTCCATCCGTTGGCTGCATTAGATGCTATGATATTTAACATAGCAAAATCGCTCTTGCTTAAACCACCTTCTAATTTTGATTTTGGAATTTCACATCTGATTTCTGGGACTACGATATCATCGCTGTTTACCGTATTGTTTTTGCGAACAGCCGCCGTATCTACTTGTATAAAATAACGTGCAACCGGCCAGGCATCAGGACCCACATCTCTTTTTGTTTTTGTATCCAGAACAGGCTTGCCCATTGTATTTTTCATTACATTATACAAGTTATAAAATACATTGGCATCTCCCTGTTGCTTGTATTGAAGGTATTCTCTATTATGTCCTTCTATTTGTTCAGGGCTCCATATCACATCAAGCGAATCTGCATTGTTTACTTTCGAAACGAAGTTGATTGATGTACCAGTCAATGCCCAACAAACTTGTATTGATAATTCTGATATCTGGTCTTACACCTTCTACCTCCTGTGCATACCAAAGGGGATAAGTGTCATTATCACCAAAAGTGAAAATAACCGCATTGGGAGCACAACTTTCTAAATAATCCGTAGCCAAGTCGGGGGCCGTTGTTTTATGACTACGGTTGTGATCATTCCATTCCTGTTGCGCCATCAACACAGGTATAATTAAACAAATAGCAGTAGTCGCTATGTTGAGTTTCTTCCAGTCTTTGCCATCGCCTGACAGCGTTCTGACAAGCATTGTAACTCCTGCCGCAAATGCGAGGTAAATCGAAGTTGCTATCAATGATGTTGAAAGAATATCACTACCAGAGCCAGGCATACAACTCATCACTGTTATTAGGAATGTAAGCACTCCGCCATATATGAGCATATCAGTAAAGAGGCGTTTATCTTTTTTCTCCTGTGCGGTTTTTACAATGGCGGCAACACCCAATCCAATCCATATTGCAAATGCAAAGAAAGAACCTACATATGCATAATCCCTCTCACGAGGCTGATTGCCGGCCTGATTCAGATAAAATACAATGGCAATGCCTGTCATAAAGAAAAGCAGGAAATTAACTACCCAGTCTTTTCTGTTTCTTAAATATTGATACACACAACCTACTATTCCCAAAATGAATGGCAACATAAACAGTTTATTGTTTGCCTTATTATTTCTAAGTGCATCAGGCATTTTAGATTGATCGCCCAGTCTTGAATTATCCATAAATGAAATGCCCGAAATCCAGTTACCATGCATTTTATTTCCATAGCCTTGTATATCATTTTGCTTACCGGCAAAATTCCACATGAAGTAGCGCCAGTACATAAAGCCCATCTGATAAGTAAAGAACCATTCCATGTTTTTGGCATAGCTGGGTGGCTGATAGCCTGTAGGTCTTCCGTTTTGGTCATAATCTCTTAAGCTAAGCCAATCGGCATAAAAATCAACGTGGCCTTGCTGATTATCATTATCCCACACCCTTGGAAATACCTGCATATCATCACTTTCATATTGTGGCTTATCCTTAGTACCAATAGCGATGTATTTATTTTTTCCTTTTACATATTCCATTTCTCCTTTGGTCATTGCTACACGGCCTGGTCTTTCAGGATCCTCCTTATAATTAGCCATATAATGAGGACCATACACCAAAGGAGCCTGCCCATACTGTTCACGACTGAGATAATAAACCAATGTAATTGGATTGTCAACATTTACCATATCAATTGCCGGATTGGCAGTGGAGCGAATCAGTGTAGTGAAATACATTGAGTAGCCCAACATCATAAAGCCATAACACCAAAGAGAAAGTTTAATAATGCGTAATGCAGATGGTTTTAAGAAATAGCCAATAGCAACAGCTGCACCTATTATTAATAATAATGGAAAAATTTGAATGCCTGATCCTGATTTAATAACAAATGGCAATGCAGAAATAAATAAAAACAATGCAAACCAGATCATTAATTGTGTCTGTGAAAGTTTTGATTCTTTAAACCGGAAAAATGCAGCAATCAAACCAGCCAGAATTAAAAAGTAAACTGTAAATCCTGAATAGAAAGGCAAGCCCAAAGTATTTTTAAAATATACATCAAACTGTCCTGCACCTTTCATTGAAAATTGAATAACGCCTACTTGTACAATGCCAGTTATTAAACAGCCGATAACAAATGCCCAAATGGCGCCTTTGGTTGTGGCTTTATATCTGCGGTAATAATAAATCATTACAATAGCAGGAATAGTCAACAAGTTCAACAAGTGAACACCGATGGAAAGTCCCATCATAAAAAATAACAAAACAATCCAGCGGTCGCTTTGAAGTTTAGCCTGCGGATTGTCACCTGCTTTTTCATCAGCATGTTCCCATTTCAGCATAAGCCAGAATACCAATGCGGTAAAGAAAGAAGAAAGAGCATAAACCTCGCCTTCACCGGCACTAAACCAAAATGAATCGCTGAATGTATATGCAAATGCACCTACAATACCAGAAGCCATTACTGTGAACAGCTGATTTTTGTTTAATTCTTCACCAACACCAACAAACATTTTGCGGGCAAAGTGAGTGATACACCAGAAAATGAAAAGAATAGTAGCACCACTGGCAAGGGCACTCATAGTATTAACAGCATTGGCAGCAGTATTGCCATTATCGCCAAAAAGAATAATGAAAAAACGGCCAAGGAGTACAAACAGTGGCGCACCAGGGGAGTGGGGCATCCCCAGCTTATCTGCACAGGCTACAAACTCGCCACAATCCCATAAACTACCTCTTGCTTCACGAGTGAAAAAATATACAAGAAAAGCAATGGCAAACACGGCCCAACCAGTAATGTTATTCGTTTTTCTGAAATTCATAAAATGATGATTTTTCCCGCAAAAGGCGGTTGGCAAAAATAGGGATATTCAGTTCACTTTCACCCCTCTTTGGCGGCTAATAACAGGGGCTTAAAATCAATCAAAATGTATTTTAACCTTTTGGTAGGTGAGTTGTGCCTGAGTAGCTTTATCAGAGAAGCCTCTTAGTCCAAATAGGCCTGCAGCATTTCCTTTATTGATGGCAATTTCAAGATAATCAGCGCTATTAAATAAAGCAAGTTTTTCTCCTTCTCTTACATCGGCATAGGTTTCGCTGATGCGATCAATGATTTCATCTCTTTTAAAAATGATACTGAAATTTCTTCCCTTTCTGGCTTCTTCAAATTGTTTTCTGGAAATATTTGTAATTACATTTTCAAAACTGTCAATAAATATAATATGACCTTCTAGTGAAGCGTCGGCAACCATTGGTAGCAGTGCCCTTTTTTCTTCAAAACTTACATCGGCATTGCCAATGTCTTTTATGGAATCGCCTCTGGTAATTTTATTTACGGCTTCTCCCATAATATTTACCAGGCTTAGTGTGTTAATGGTAGTATTTGTATTTACCGGCAAGCCAATTACAATTTCTGGCGTTTCTTCCAGAATCATAGAAAGTAAACCATTATCGGCACACAAAATATATTGTTGTTGATGAAAAGCAAGCAATAGTTGTTCAGGTTTTTTGTCAAACAGGTCAACTAAAATCAAGTGGCAGGTTTGTTCAGGAAAATTTCTAAATGCACTACGGCATAAATAAGCAGACTGAGAAAAATTATAAGAAGGAACGTGATGAGAAATATCAATAATCTGAAATTCAGGATTAATCTGTAATAGCTTAGCCTTTATTGCGCCCACCAGATAATCGGGGCTGCCAATGTCGGATGTAAGCGTAATGAGTGGCAAGATTGCTTTCGTTTATTTTACAAGTTTACCGTCCTTAAAGAAAAATTTGTAAGTAAGTTTATCTGCTAACTTAGGAAAAAATTTTTCCAAAAACACGGTACGTTTCCCGGTGAAGGTAAGCACCAGGGTTCTTTTTTTCTTGCGAATGGCTTTTAAGATGTGTTGTGCACAGTCTTCCGAACTCATCATTTTGCCTTCATCCATTGGCGTTTCACCATGTACATCGCCTGTTTTATTTAAAGCCGCCTGTCTGATGTTGGATGTAGTAAAACCCGGGCATACCCACATTACATGCACACCATCACCCATCAGTTCGGTTCGTACTGCTTCCAGCCACCCTTGTACTGCAAATTTGCTGGCAGAATAGCCACTGCGTCCCGGAAGCCCACGGTAACCTGCTATAGAAGAAACGCCAACAATGGTTCCTTTGCGACTGATGATGGAGTCTAAAGCATATTTGGTACAATAAACAGTTCCATAAAAATTAATGTCCATTACTTTCTTAATTACATCCGGTGTAGTGTCTTTTAAAAGGGCACGCATTGATACACCGGCATTATTAATAAGTATATCAATACCGCCAAACATTTTGATAGTGGACTCCACCAAATGTCTGCATTCGTTTTCATTACTTACATCAGCCACTACGGTGTGCAGGTTGGCCGAAGGGTAGGAGGTTTGCAATTGATAAAGTTTATCATGATTGCGGCCACAGGTAGCAACTTTGGCACCTGCTTCTATCAGTTGTAATACTAATGCTTTGCCGATTCCATCGGTACCACCGGTAACGATAACTACTTTGTCATTGAAATAAGAGGCCATGTGAATGGATTATTTATGCAAACGTAAAATAAAAAAAGGCAAAAAGAAAAGAGGCTGTCTTTTCAGACAACCTCTAGTAGTGATCCCGCTGGGACTCGAACCCAGGGCCCCAACATTAAAAGTGTTGTGCTCTACCAACTGAGCTACGAGATCTCCAAAAAATGTGTTTGAACATCCTTCCTTTTAAGGGACGGCAAAAATACAGTTCCGTAGCTTTTATGCCAAATGTTTTTGAATTAATTATCAACAGTTTTTTTAAGAATGTTTGAAACATTAAGGTTTACACTGCTAATGCTTCACCCATTTTGTTCATCACATCTTTTTCAATCATTTTTTGCGCCAGCACCATCATGTTTTTAAAGGCAGTAGATCCAGAAATACCATGACCAATTATTACCGGTTTGGCCACACCCAATACCGGTGTGCCACCATAGGTTTCAAAATTGAAGCGATTTAAAAATTCATCATCAATATTTCGCTGACGACCTACTTCAAAAAGAGACTCAGCCATTTTGAGAATGATATTACCAGTAAACCCATCACAAACCATTACATCAGCTTTATCAATCAGAACATCACGGCCTTCTACATTTCCAGCAAAATGTATTTGTTTGTTTTCTTTAAGTAGGGTATAAGCGGCCTGTGCAAGTTGGTTTCCTTTTCCTTCTTCTTCACCTACATTCAATAATGCAATTCGGGGTTTTTCAATTCCTAATATTAATTGAGCATACACCGAGCCCATAATGGCAAATTGATTGAGCTGTTCTGGTTTGCAATCTGCATTTAAACCTACATCAAGAAGCAGACCAGTGTTGCCGTTTATTTTTGGTACGATGGTTGAAATTGCAGGACGAATAACACCTTCCAGTGCTTTAATGCTGAATAAAGCACCTACCAGCATAGCACCCGTATTGCCTGCACTAATGAAGGCATCCATTTTGCCGGTAGCCAATAAATGAAAACCAATGGCAATAGATGATTTTTGTTTTTCGCGAAATGCTTTTGTAGGATGCTCGTGCATATCTATCACCTCTTCTGCATGAACAACTTTGATATTTGTAGCATCAATCTTTTGCTCAGTTAATAGCTGATTGATTTGACTACTATCACCAACCAAGATCAGATTTACAGACTTTGTTGCTGCAGAAAGGTATAAAGCCAGTCCTTTTACGGCTTCAAGCGGAGCAAAATCTCCCCCCATCATATCTATCCCAATGGTCATTATAATATTTAAATGATAAATTCCAAACCCCCTTGACAACAAGTTATGTCAAAGTTGAGATTTGGAATTTAAAATAAGGCCTCTGGCCGGATTATTTTTTTATCGGAGATTTTTCAACAACTACTTTTCCTTTGTAATACAACTTTCCTTCACTTACGTGTGCACGATGACGTACATGTGTTTCACCAGTTGCACTGTCAGTAGTTAATGTAGCCGATGTGGCTTTATAATGCGTCCTTCTTTTGGCGCTTCTTTGCTGGCTGTGCCGGCGTTTCGGATTTGGCATGACTCAAATATTAATTGTTAATCTAAATCTTTAAATTTTTCCAATCCTTTCCAGATTGGGTTTTCTTTTTTGACTTTTGCTTCGTCGGTATTCATTTTCTTCAACATGTCCTTGGCCGTTAAATTGCAATATGGCCCATCCATGTTTTCATAGTTGCAGGCTTTTTGCATAGGAATAGTCAGGTTGATGAATTCATAAATCCATCCGGCTACATCAAGATGGCTTTCGCCTTGAGAAATGTAGTACATATCCGGATCTTCTTCCTGCTCATTCATCACTTCGGGATTTTCAACCATTTTTATTGTCATGGTAAAATCATCCCATAGTTCAAGAGGCAATTGGCTGTTACATCTATCGCACATTACCTGCAAACTGCCACCCACCTCAAACTTCAATACCATAAAGCTGCTTTTCTTGTCGAGCAGCAGTTTTATCTGAGCATGGCAGTTAGTAAAATCCTGCGATTGAAAGTCATCAAAGAACTTGTCGTCTATAACATAGTTGTATTCATGAATGCCGGGCTTTAACCCTACAAATGGTATGGAAAACTCCTTGCGGCGGTTCATCTTTCAACTTTTTCTCTGTCCACATACAGTCTATTAGGACGGGGCGCAAAGGTAAGGAAAAATGGGTAATCAGTGAATCTGAAATTCAATTTTTTACTTGAAACTTACTACTTTTAGCCCTTTACATTAACCTCTAATTTTTAAGCACTTGCAGCAATTGATAGCTCGGATTTTCAGCCGGTTGATGAAAAGCTGGAGTTGGGTACTGCTTATTGTACTCACTATATTAATAAAATGGGCGTCCTGGTACCCGGGTTGGGTAGAAGTGAATTACAGCTTGAAAATCTACCCGGTTATATCCAGAATACAGCGAGTATTATTTGGTTGGCTACCCATTAGTATAGGCGATTTATTCTATGCATTTTTAGTAATAATTGTCACTTTTAAATTATTTAGACTAACTAAAGCTATCATCAGAAAAAAAACAAATAGATTGTATTGGGTAGCTGGTCTTCAGCAGTTTATATTTTTTATTTTATTTCTATATGTGAGTTTTAATCTGCTTTGGGGACTTAATTATAACAGATTGGGGATTGCCCATCAATTAAAGCTGGATGTAAAAAATTATTCAAATGCCGATCTCAATACACTGGCTTCTGTAATACAAAGCAGGGTTAATTATTATGCTGGTTTTGTTGAGCAGGATGAAAGAGACTCATTTAACCGTAAGAAGACTTTGTTTGCTTCAGCAACTGATGCTTATAAAGAAGTTGCGAAAAAATTTCAATTCCTGAAATATTATTCAGAGTCTATAAAGCCCTCTATTTATAGTTATCTGGGAAACTATCTTGGTTTTCAAGGTTATTACAATCCATTTTCTGGCGAGGCCCAGGTAAATACTACTATACCTAGATTTTTGGAACCCTTTGTAACAACACATGAAATTGCGCACCAGTTGGGTTATGCAAGAGAAAATGAAGCCAATTTTGTAGGCTTTCTTGCATGTCGTGCATATGAATCAAATATTTTCAGGTATTCTGTATATTTTGATATGTACAATTATACCATTATTGAATTATATCAACGAGATTCTGTACTTGCAAAATCTTATCAGGAAAAAAGACATCCAGTACTCATTAAAGATGTAAATGAATATAGGGCATTTTTCAAACGATATGCAAACCCCTTGCAGGATATAATTATGGAAGGTTATGGCGAATTTTTAAAAGCCAATAATCAGCCGGCAGGAAAAAAAAGTTATAATGAAGTTGTTGCCTGGATGATTGCCTATTATAAAAAATATGGAATTGATGCTTTGTAAAAAAAAACAATATTATGAGCAACTTCATACTTATATAATCCATCAATTGTAATTAATCTACTAATTTGTTGCCTGTAAATATCTGAATTAATTATGCTGCATTTTTCAAAAATCTACTGTAAAAGGTTTGTTCTTTTACTTTTACTTTCCTCATTTTATTTTCAAGCTATTGCTCAAAACCCTTTTGGAAAAATAAAGGATTTGAATCTTAAAAAAATACCCGATGCTGGTAATGTATTGAAGGGGAAAGATCCGATTACCTCCAGTCTTGATGATGCAAAAACGGAAGCACCTGAGTTAGATGATTTTGTGCCCAAAGTGATTTTGCCCGGCGATCAATTACCCCGTGGATTAGATGGCTCCTTCTATATTTTTCCTGGTGTTTGGGAGTTTCATTTAAAAAGTTATTGTATGAAGGCTGGAACTTATGGCCCATCAAAAGTAAATGGCGATGGTTATTCTTATGCACCATTAGAAGGTCCCAAGGCAGATATTATCAAAAGTTTGTTGATGAATGGCATTAAACATCCTGAAGTTACACAGCGGGAAATTCAGGTATTGATTTGGGCAATTATTGCCCGTGCTAATTTTAATGATATGCCTAAAGAGTATTTGGTAACAGCTTCAAAGCTTTTAGATGCAAAACAAATGATGGAATTAAGTAAAGGCATTGTAAATAAAGTGGCACAAAAAGAATTGGATAAGCTAATTAGCAAAGCGCCTACTCCTGTAAAAAGAATATTAGAAGCTGAAAGCAAAATGCGTAATATGTTAGGCAGTGCCCAATCAAAATATGATGACCTTGAAAAAGTTGCAGTACTTACCGGTGTGGTGCCTGATGAAGGCGGCAGAGACGTAAAATTGGGTCGATGGTCACTTACGCCGCAGGGTTTTTATATTAGGTATTTTCCCAGTGGTTATTCTTATATGAAATTGCAGATTTATGTAAAGGATGATGGCTATTTAACTGCTGGGCAAAAACAATTTCAAAACAGCAACAGTAAAAGTGGTGGGCAGTTTTCTGAAATAAATATTCCTTATCGGAAATTAAAAGAGTTTAACCCGGCCGATCATCCGGCTATTCCAAAACCGCCTCGTCAGAGGTTGGGATCATCAAATCAAAAACAAAATCCTTCAGACAGAAATGATGCATTGGACAAAGCAAATAAAATTTTGAAAGGGGCTGATAATGCTCAAAATGGTTTGGGTTTGGCTACCGATCCATTGGGTACTATTGTAGATAAAGTGAATCCTTTTTCGCCAGGAAATATGTTCAGCCATATTCTTGATTTCATTACCGAAAATGGAAGAAAAATAAGTGATGCATTAAATGGCGATCCGCCCGACCCTAACTATAAAGAATTTGCGAAAGCAGTACATTATGATTATAAAAGTCTGAAGCAAATGCCTTTTAAAAATCCGGCATTAAGTAAATCAGGTAATGAATTTATTGAAGCTTATTTAGAAGCACATTCACTAATGAAAGCACTGGTGAGCAGCAATGATAAACAAGGTGGTGCAAAGTTGGCCAACGATGATTTTTGGACTAACAAACAGGCACAGGCAATTATTTATTATAAAAAGAAAGTAGGTGATGCATTATTGGTTGCTTGCGACAAATGGGATAAATTTCTTACCGCACTTCAATCACAGGCAAAAGGTAATCTTGATTTAAAACAGGAAAATATTCGTACCTACCAAACTAAACTCAGATCAAATGGTTTTTCTAAAGAAGAAATGGCTGCATTTAAGTTTCTAAAAATGACTGATGAAGAGATCACTCAAATGAAAACCGACAGACTTTCCTATTCACCATCACAATATGGCGGCAATTTTATTGATGCTAGCAGGATAGTGTTGGATGCATGGAAAACATTTGGGAAAACGTATGCCGCATTTCCTGAAATACCTGAACCCTGGGAATAAAGGTTTAATTGAATTTCATTAAAATTTATTCTTCCACATCATACTTTCAACCGGTTTGTCCGGCTGATCGGTGTATTTGGCATTTTTCTTTTTATTGTAAGGATTTTCTATTTCGCCTTCCACCGGAAAATAAATCAATTGACCAATGGGCATTCCTTTGTAAATCTTAACCGGTTGCTTTACCGAAATTTCCAATGTCCAGTGGCCACAAAAGCCAACATCGCCTTTACCTGCAGTGGCATGAATATCAATTCCAAGACGGCCGGTAGATGATTTTCCTTCTAGAAAAGGAACATGAGCATGTGTTTCTGTATACTCTTCTGTTACACCGAGGTAAAATATATGTGGATAGAGAACAATGCCATCATCAGGAATTTCAAAATATTCAATGGTGTTGTGCTTTTCGAGCATCTATCATGTGTTCTTTGTATGTAGCCAGCGTTTTGCCAAGATGAACATCATAAGAATTGCTGCCCAGGCAATCGCGGTCATAAGGTACAATTTTAATGGTGCTTTTTTCTATCTCTTCAAGAATGCGTTTATCGGAAAGAATCATGTTGAATAATTTTGGCGTGTCAGTTTTATTTTTTTATTGTTTAATACTTATCAAAATATTGTGGCAGTTATATCAACTGCATATCTTTACTCCTTATACTTTGCTCGGCAATTTACCCACGAATGAATGACTCATGCCAATATTTTTTCAACATCAAATTAACGAATTCACCCGACTGGGTGTGTGGAAGATAGAAGAAACGGAAGAGTTCTTTAAAAGAAATGTACCCGCACACAGAGACGTTACACATCCGCACAAGCGTTTGCAGCATCTGGCAGGCCGTTTTTTACTTCAATTTCTTTTTCCAGATTTTCCTTATGAGCTGATTCAGATTGCCGATACCCGAAAACCATTTTTGCCCGATGAACGTTATCATTTTTCCATTTCACATTGTGGCGATTATGCAGCAGCTATCGTAAGCAGTAAAAGCAGGGTGGGGGTGGATGTAGAAGAACCAAAGGAAAAAATTTTAACCATTGCCAATAAGTTTATAACAGAGAAGGAAAAAAACATTTTTGGAATGGATGATAGCTTAACAACTGTTACAAATTTTCAAACACCCACACTCATTTGGTCGGCAAAGGAATCAGTATTTAAATGGTATGGTGAAGGGGCAGTTGATTTTAAACTGCATATTCAATTAGAATCAGTTAAACAATCAGAAGAAACTATTACCTGTTTTTTTGTAAAAACTCATTCTCCGCTTGCAATTGAATATCGGATTTTTGATGAGCTGGTACTTACCTGGGTGCTGGATACAGAAGAGTAGAAGGTTGACGGTGGAAGTAATGATTGTAAAAGGCAGATAGTTGATTAGTTGAATAGTTGATTAGTTTATTAGTTGATTGGTGTAACTACATTCAACAATCTTAAACAATGTTCAACTAAGTTGTTCTCAATCTCATCCTCAACCTCAATCTCATCCTCAACCTCAATCTCAACCTCTCCCTCAATCTCTACCTTTCCTCACTCTCATCTCCCTCAGTCAATAAATTCAAATCCACATCCTGACCCGATATGCCATCAATACTGCCGCGGATATGAGTCGCATTTAACAGCACTTTTTCCAATTGTTTTTCTCTTGCTTTCCAAAGTTTCTCCATGGCATCTCTTTCTTTCTGAATGGAAATTTTCATACTCATAAAACCCTCACGTATAGCCCGCCATTGCTCGGTAAACTCGCTGCTGGTTAGATAATTATAGAGCAAGCTCATTTTATCGCCTTTGTTTTCCTGGCTTTTCTGGGCGGCTGCAATTTTTATAATGGCGTCTCTCAGCATTTGTACTACCGGTTTTACATCATTAAAACTGCAAATCCACACACCTTCCTTTTCCCCAAAACTGCTGATGTCTTTGGGTAATGTCTGTGATACAATAACGCCTACATCTGCCTGCACACTTCTGAGGTCGGTTTTTAATTTTTCAATCCAGTCGGCACCAAAATCTTTTGTACGTTTACTTTCAAAAATGATTTTTCCACATTCTTGTCCAAAGTTGTTACGAACAGTCAGCGTACAATCTGCACCACGAATTCCCTTGCCTACTTCAGTCACCACATCAAAGGGGAAAGCTGCCCGCAGCATTTCTTCCAATGCAAGCTCCTGTACTTCGCCCTGCATTTGCATACTGCCTTGTTCGGCTTTACGCTTCATTTCATCCGCCAGTTTCTTTTGAGCATCAAATTTTTCTTCCCATTGTTTTTCTTTTAACTTATAATCATTTTCTAAAGACTGCAATTTTTGATCTTGTTGTGATTTTATTTCCAAAACAAGCTTTTCCCTTTCTTCATTTATTTTTCGCTGAAGTGCAAGTTCCAGTTCTGCTTCTTTATTTTTTAATTCTCTTTCTTTTTGCAAAAATTCCAATTGCTGTTGTCTTGCTTGTTTTAGTTTTTCTTCATTTTCTTTATTTATTTGATCCTGAAGATTGAATTTATTTTCAAAATCGGCAGTAATAGATTTTCGTAATACTGTTTCAGCATCTTTTTGAATTTTATTTCGTTCGGAAGTTAATTGTTCGTCCAGCTTTTGCTGTTGTAGTTTCTGCCATTCAGTCATTTTATTACGTAGTTCCTTTTGTACTTCTTCACGAATGCTATCATTGGGCTCAAACTCGTGTTGGCAATTTGGACATTTAATTGTGGTTGACATAAAATTGAATTGAGGGCTGATTTTTATTCTTATTATTTCCAAAAATACAAAATGAAGAGTGGAATTTGTCAACAACAAAGAGAACCGACAAAAGAATAATATGTGATTTTGAATTCTTACTACATCAATTAAGCAATATCTTAGCAGCAAAAATCTGGATTTATGCAACTGATAGAATGTGTGCCCAATTTCAGCGAAGGAAATGATTTGGGCATCATCAAACAAATTACTGATGAAATCGAAAAGGTAGAAGGCGTAAGACTACTCAATGTGGATCCGGGAAAGGCTACTAATAGAACTGTAGTAACATTTGTAGGACGACCCGATGCGGTGGTAGAAGCAGCTTATTGTGCCATTAAAAAAGCAGGAGAATTAATTGATATGAGCAAGCATAAAGGTGAACATCCGCGAATGGGTGCTACCGATGTTTGCCCCTTGATACCCATCGCCAATATCAGTATGGAAGAAACAGCTGTGTATGCCCAACAGTTGGCAAAAAGAGTAGGCAATGAATTGCAAATTCCTGTTTATCTCTATGAGGCTGCTCAAGCCAACAAGGAAAGAAGTAATTTATCGATTATACGAGCCGGTGAATATGAAGGCTTTTTTAAAAAAATAAAACTTTCGGAATGGAAACCCGATTTTGGCCCCGCCGTTTTTGATGCAAAAAGAGGCGGCACTGTTATAGGAGCAAGAGATTTTCTGGTAGCCTATAATGTAAACCTCAATACCACTTCTACACGCAGGGCTAATGCCATCGCATTTGATGTAAGAGAAGCAGGTAGAAATGTAGTGGAGAATGGTGTGAAAGTAAATAAACCGGGATCATTGAAAAGTGTAAAAGCCATTGGCTGGTTTATTGAAGAATATGGCGTTGCGCAAATCAGTATCAATCTTACCAACATTAATGTAACGCCAGTGCATGTTGCATTTGATGAAGTGTGTAAAAAAGCCGATGCCCGTGGTATTCGTGTTACGGGTAGTGAATTGGTGGGTTTGATTCCATTGAAAGCAATGCTGGATGCCGGTAAATATTTTTTAAGAAAGCAAAAAAGATCTACTGGTGTTTCAGAGAATGAGTTAATAAAAATTGCTGTCAAATCATTGGGGCTTGATGAGCTGGGGCCATTCAAACCTGAAGAAAAAATTATTGAATTCATGCTGCGAAATACTGATCAAAGTAAATTGATAAATATGAAGCTGAATGCATTTGCAGATGAAACAGCGAGTGAGAGTCCGGCTCCCGGTGGCGGCTCTGTTTCGGCTTATGTAGGCGCATTGGGTATTTCATTGGGTACAATGGTGGCTAATCTTTCATCACACAAAAAAGGATGGGATGTAAAGTGGGAAACGTTTGGCGAATGGGCCGAAAAAGGGCAAGCAATCAAAAATGAATTATTGAAATTAGTGGATGAAGATACACATTCGTTTAACCTGATAATGCAAGCCATGGCATTACCCAAATCAACCGATGATGAAAAAGCGGTAAGAAAAAATGAAATTCAAAAAGCAACCAAATATGCCATTGAGGTCCCCTATAAAGTGATGCAATTGGCCTTTGAAAGTATGTTGATTATTAAAGCCATGGCAGAGAATGGAAATCCCAATTCGATTACCGATGCCTGTGTAGGTGCACTATGTGCCCGCACCGCCGTGTTGGGTGCTTTTATGAATGTAAAAATCAATGCTTCCGGCTACGATGACAAAACATTTGTAAATGAAATTTTGAATAAGGGGAAGGAGATTGAAAAGAAAGCCATAGCTTTAGAAACAGAAATAATAAATATTACTGATGGAAAAATCGGAATCTAAAGAATTGCTTTCTGTTTCAAAATCAGAAGGCATGCCCCACCTGAAACTGTATAATAAAGCAGATTTGCTTTCTCTTATAAAGTTGCGCCGTTTTGAAACAAAACTTGGAGAACGTATTCAGGTAGTGAAAGAAGGGGAAGATCTGCGTGTAGCTTTAAAGCAACCAAATATTAAATATGTTTTGTTTGGGATTCCGGAAGATTTAGGTGCCAAGGGTAATTTTGGAATAGGAGGAACAGATACTTTATGGGTTCCCTTTCTGCAAAGTTTTTTAAATATTCAAAGCAACGATTTTTTTGACGGTGGAGATATCTTGCTGGTAGGACATTATGATTTTGGAGACATACAATACCTCATTGACACTACTGCAAAAACTGATGACGAAAAAATTGAAGCCTATCGACATGCAGTAAATACCATTGATGATGAAGTAGAGCATTTGACAAAATTGATAACGGAAAATAAAAAAGTGCCGATAGCGATAGGTGGCGGTCACAATAATACTTACCCACTTATTAAGGGAGCTGCAAAAGGCTGGTATAAAGCAGGAGTGATTCCATTGGCTCAAATCAATTGTATCAATCTGGATGCACATGCCGATTATCGTCCTGCAGAGGGCAGGCATAGTGGCAATTCATTTCGGTATGCAGAAGATGATGGCTATTTACAGAAATACTGTGTAGTAGGATTGCATGAAAATTATATTCAGCAAAATGTGTGGATGGATATGGTAAACAATCCTTTTATTGACTGCATAACTTTTGAAGATATATTTATACACGAAAAAAGAACTTTTTTGCAAGCAGTAGCACACGCAGTTGAATTTACCGATGAAACTCTTTGCGGTATTGATTTGGATATTGATTGCATTGAACATACTTTGAGCAGCGCCATGACACCGGTGGGAGTGTTGCCCATACATGCACGCAGGTATGTAAGTTTTACCGGAGCTCAAAGCAAACCCGCTTATTTACATATTTGTGAAGGTGCCACCCGCTTGAGTGATGGCCGCACTGATGCTACAAGTGGTAAACTTATCAGCTATCTGGTAAGCGATTTTTTGAAAGCATTAGCACTATAAAATTCAGGAAATTGATTTTATAATATTGGGCGCAGCCTGAAGATTTATTTCCCTATTCCGCTTGAATGCAATGAAACCTGTAAACATAGAGGATAAAACAAAATATGCAGTAAGGAAGTAAACAACTGTACTCCACCATTGTGCACCGCCAAACCAATCGCCCTGGCTGTAGAGCAACCAACCTCCCAATCCACATCTCAGTACTTCCCAGAAAAATGCATAACGACCACCATCCATCAAATCGGTAAGTGCATACACCGTTACAAAAACAAATGCACCATACCAGTAAATGTAAAATGAGTTTAAACTATTGATGTATGATATATTGCCAAAAAGATAACCGATAAATAGCAGCAGTATGATTAATTGAAACCATGTCCAGGTATTAAACAAAGCATTTGTGGGTGTATCATATTTTTCAAAATGATAAACATCTTCAATTTTTTGTACCGGATATTTTTCTACAACATCTGCAGGCCGGTAACCCGTTTTATTAAACCAAAGTGTAAACTTGTCTTTCCAATTATTGGTTCTCCATGCATCTTTTATCATCAACCACAAATGTTGAAAATTAATTTTTATAGGATTCCAGGTTCTGGCAGGGCGGGTTATTCCATAAACCGGTGGCACTTCTGGTTTTTCAGCTGCAAATGTGCCAAACAGTTTATCCCATACAATAAAGATCTGAGAAAGATTTTTATCCATATACTCAGGATTTACAGCATGATGCACACGATGATGACTGGGAGTAACCAATACCTTTTCAAGAAACCCCATTTTATTTATATGTCTTGTATGATACCAAAACTGAGCAAATAGTTGAATGGGGCCCACCACTGCAATTACCTCAGCAGGTACGCCCAAAATGGCTGCAGGTAAAAGAAGTATAGTGAAAAAGTTGAAGAATGAAGAAATACTTTGTCGCAGCGCACAAGCAAGGTTGAACTCTTCGCTGCTGTGATGAATGACATGCAGATTCCAGAATAAATTGATTTGATGACTCCATCGGTGTACCCAATATCCATTAAAGTCAATAATGATAAAGGTGATGATATAAACGATGATGGTATTTTCAATTTTTGTAACAGCAAGATATTTTAGCATGAATGGATAAATACCAATTGCAAATGCTAGCCCTAGAACATCTTTGGTTACATTAGTAACGCCGCTGCTAAGGCTGCTGATCATATCCAGATTGCGAACCGTATCAAAACCTTTGCGCCAGCCATACCATTTTTCAAACAAAACCAATAAAAGAAAGGCAGGCATTGCAAAGAGAAGTATCTTGCCGTATGTATCCATAACGGATGCTAATTTACAAAAGCTTTATTATTTTTTGCACTACTGTATTTAAATAAAATAATTTTAATGACTTTAGTTGATTATCAACATTCCAAGAAAATTGCCAATAGTAAGCCTGCTGTTTTTGAATGTATAGATGCACATACTTGTGGCAATCCTGTAAGACTGGTGAAACAAGGTGGGCCTGTATTGCAAGGTGATAATATGAGTGAGAAAAGACAACATTTTCTGCGAGATTATGATTGGATACGCACCGGATTAATGTTTGAGCCCCGCGGACATGATATGATGAGCGGCAGTATTCTTTATCCTCCACACGATGAAAACAATGATGTGGCTGTGCTGTTTATTGAAACAAGCGGATGCCTGCCTATGTGTGGGCATGGTACTATTGGCACCATTACCATAGCTATTGAGAAAGGGTTGATAAAACCAAAAGAAAATGGCATAGTAAGAATGGAAACACCAGCTGGTCTTGTTCATATAGAATACAGCGAAATGAATAAGAAAGTTGAAAGTGTTAAGCTTACAAATGTTCCTGCGTTTCTGCATAGTGAAGGGTTAACGACCACTTGTCCTGAGTTGGGCGAGCTAGTGATTGATGTAGCTTATGGAGGAAATTTTTATGCAATTGTAGATGTGCAGCAAAATTTTAAAGGACTGGAATATTATAGCGCAGATAGATTAATTGCCTGGGCAAGATCATTAAGGAAAAATATTAATGAGCAATATGAGTTTGTACATCCAGATGATACAACAATTAAAGGATGCTCGCACATATTATGGGCAGGTGCAGTGATAGATAAAAATTCAACAGCTCGCAATGCAGTTTTTTATGGCGATAAAGCTATAGACCGTAGCCCCTGTGGCACAGGCACCAGTGCCCGTATGGCTCAATGGTATGCAAAGGGGAAGCTGAAAAAAGGTGAAGAATTTATTCATGAAAGTATTATAGGAAGTAAATTTACCGGAAGAATTGAAGAAGAACTAACCGTATTTGGAAAACCGGCCATCAGACCTAGTGTGGAAGGCTGGGCAAAAATTTATGGTCATAATATAATTACAATTGATAAGCAGGATGATCCCTATGCTTATGGATTTCAGGTTTTATAAATGTAGCAAAGATGAAGGTAACGATCATAGGCGGAGGTATAATAGGTTTGAGCTCCGCTCTTTATTTAAATAAATCGGGTTGGGATGTAACTATAATTGATAAAGGAGATTTTTCAGATAATTGTTCATTTGGAAATTGTGGATATATCTGTCCCAGTCATTTTATTCCTTTGGCCACACCTGGAGTAGTTAAACAGGGTTTTAAATGGATGTGGAATTCAACAAGTCCTTTTTATGTGCAACCTCGTTTTGACCTTAACTTATTGAGTTGGGGAATGAAATTTATTAAAAGTGCAACCAAAAAGCATGTCAAGAAAGCCGCTATTCCTTTGCGAGATATTGCTTTATTGAGCCAAAAGGAATATTTGGATTGGCTAAGCATTCCTGAATTTGATTTTGCGTATGAACACAAAGGACTGCTGGAAATTTTTCAAACGGAAAAAGGAAATGAACATGCGAAGCATACAATAGAGAAAGCACATGAGCTGGGACTTAAAGATACCCGTTTGCTAAATAAAGATGAATTACAGGCATTAGAACCACATACTCAAATCAATAGTTTGGGAGCAATACTTTTTAACTGTGATGCACATTGCTGGCCCAATAAACTCATGCTTCAGTTATTTAATTATCTGAAAATGCAGGGAGTAAAACTGGTGCCGAATGAAGAGGTTACAAATTTTGAGAAAAACGGATCGCTAATAAAATATATTGTTACTAAAAATACAGTAACTGGAGTTGAAAATAAATTTGAATCGGATGAAGTTTTGATTGCTACAGGTTCATGGAGCAGGGAAGTAGCTGCTTTGCTGGATGTTCATATTCCATTGATGCCTGGCAGGGGCTATTCCATCACTCTGGAGAATTCGCCTTATAAAGTAAATCATCCTGCTGTATTGCTGGAAGGGAAAGCCGCAATAACTCCCATGGATGGAAATAAAATTAGATTTGGCGGTACGATGGAAATTACATCACATAAAACGCCTCCACGCTTGAATCGTGTGCAGGGGGTTTTAAATGCAGTCAAGCGATATTTTCCTGATTTTGACGTTCCATTTCCGCCAATGGAAAAAATCTGGTATGGTTATCGTCCCTGTTCCGCTGATGGAATGCCTTATATAGGCAGAGTTAAAAAAACAAATAATCTTACGGTGGCAACCGGTCATTCAATGTTGGGCCTTAGTCTGGGTGCAGGCACCGGCAAATTAGTTGATGAAATCATCAATCAAAAACCATTAAGTATGGACTTGTCGCCATTTAAAGTGGAAAGATTTTGATTTACCATATCAGGAATTGAATAAGAATTAGTTTTTCTTTAATACGATAACATTTATTTCTTCGGCAAACTGTCCTTATTTTTATAACTGCTATGGATTGTATTGCTACCCGACTGCCTTACCGACAAACAAAATATTTTAACAAAATCATTCTGGATTATATTGATCAGAATGAATCTTTGCAATTTGCCTATCAACATCCTGTTTCAGTAAAAGGCATTCAATCTGCCATTGAATCCAGAAAGAAATTTAAGACTGACAGAAAATTATTGGTTGAAGTTCTAAAAAAACAATATGCAGATTTGCCTTCTTCGGCTAAGGTAAATGCCAATATAGAATCATTGCTGTCGGAAAATACATTTACAATTTCATCTGCGCATCAAACAAATATTTTTACTGGCCCTCTTTATTTTATTTATAAAATAATTCATTCAATTCGGCTGGCTGAACAACTGAGTCATACATTACCCGAAAATAATTTTGTTCCCGTTTTTTATATTGGTTCAGAGGATGCAGATTTGGATGAATTGAATCATGTGTGGGTGGCCGGAGAGAAGTTAACCTGGCATACTGATCAAAATGGTGCAGTGGGGCGTATGTTGATTGATAAGGAATTGATAAAGATTCTGGATACAATGGAAGGCAGCCTCAGTGTGCTTCCTCATGGAAAAGAGATTGTAAGCCAAATGAGAAATGCTTATTCAATTGGTAAAACAATTCAAGATGCGACATTTCATTTTGTTCATTCCATTTTTGCCGAATATGGGTTGGTAATATTGCTGCCGGATTATAGAGATTTAAAAGGAAAAATGCAGCAGGTTTTTGAAGATGATTTATTTATTCAATCTGCGGCAGGTATTGTAGAAAACGCAACTAAAGAATTAACAAAAGCTGGGTATAAAGTACAGGCACATCCACGAGAAATTAATTTATTTTACTTAAAGGATAATATAAGGGAAAGAATTGTAGAAAAGAATGGCGAATATGCAGTGCTCAATACAGATTTGAAGTTTTCAAAGCAAACGCTATTAACGTTATTAAAAGATCATCCCGAATATTTCAGCCCCAATGTGATCTTACGTGGCCTTTATCAGGAAACGATACTGCCTAATATAGCTTTTATTGGAGGAGGAGGAGAAACAGCCTATTGGTTGCAATTGAAAAATTTATTTGAATATTATAAAACACCTTTTCCTGTTTTAGTGTTGCGTAATTCGTTTCAGGTTTTAGAGAAAAAGTGGTTGGAAAAAAATCAACAAACTTGGTTTAAATGTTGATGATTTCTTTTTGGGAGAACAAGCACTTAGCAATAAAATGCTTTCTATTGAGAGTAAACTCAATTTGAGTTTAGCCAAGCAGTTAAACGATCTGACAGCAATTTATGCTGAAATAAAAAATCAGGCAACTGCTATTGATAAAACATTAGAAAAGCATGTAGCTGCATTGGCTGAAAGAGCAAAGTATAGAGTAGGAGAGTTGGAAAAGAAAATGATAAGAGTTGAAAAACGAAAATATATTACTCAGAAAAAAAGTATTCAAACAATCAATAATGCAATTTTCCCCTCTGGCAGTTTACAGGAACGCAAGGAAAATCTGAGTTATTTCTACGCCTTGTGGGGAAATAACTTTATAAAAAAATTATATGAAAACTCTTTAGCGTTGGAACAAGAGTTTGTCGTATTGACTGAAATAAAGTAATTATTTTTTCCTTATATACAAATGAAATGTAAAGCCCTGCTTCTTCAATGACGAAAGCGCATCTGTATAAACAGTACCGCCGTCATTGTATTGATCTGTCAGTCCTCTTGTATATTTTATTTCAGGTGATAATATAATACCGCCTTTTTTTATGCCAATATCAACACCAATACCCACATCGCCCAGTACAACACCTCTTTTTACCGGAATAATTTCACGGGTGTCTTCATTTTGACTTAAAATAAAATTAAATCCCGGGCCCAACATTATAAAAGGTGAAATGTTGTTTTTACTTAATCTGAAGATTAATGGCACATAAGCATTCAACGACACATTCTGCATCTTAACTGTTTCAAATTGATCACCTGAAGTAGGAGGACGTTCATAAACCAAATCGCCACCATCAAACACGACTTGAATGGTAGGTCGCACATCAACCATACCACCAATACCTGCTTGATAAGTAATACCTAAATCAAAGGCTGGATTGTTATTCCCGGTTACATTTATAAAAGGAGAGTTTCGGGTTCCATCATATTTGGGAACATCGTGAGCTATTCCACCTCCAATTGAAAAACCAAAACTATTTCTGCGAGGTAATTTTGAATTTTGATTGTTGGGTTTATCCTGTTTTTTTTGTGGTTGCTGTTTTTTTATTTGTGCAAGAATGGTAAATGCACAAGGCCATTTGGGAGCAATCTTGGTTGCTTTATCTGCATAATAATTTGCGCTGTCTAAATTATTATTTTGTAAATGTAATTGCGCCAGTTTTGCATGGATATATGCGCCATTTTTGTCTATTCTCAATGCTGCAAATGCATTTGAAAAAGCATCGTTGGTATTGCCATTTGTGCCATTGGGTCCAAAATCTCCACTTGCTTTCAGAAAATATACACGATTCATCAACGATTGGGCATATAGCGGATCATCCTCCCGCACAAGTTCAATGGCTTGTTGCAGCTTTAAAGCAGCCTGATAATTTTCTTGTTTTTCTTTTACCGATAAATTATCACCACAGGCAAGAAACCGGTCCACTTTTTTTTGAGCTGTGCTAATATATTCAACGGCTAAGGACGATTTTGCATCCAAAGTATATGGAGTTCCTGGAAATTTACTTTTCATTTGTTGATAGTAATATTCTGCAGAATTATTTCCACTGATTCTTTTACCACTGATTGCACGGTTAAAAAAATTGTATGACTCTATTAAGGAAGTATCGGCATTATTATTTCCTCTCGGACGATAATTAAAAACTCCTTCAAAAGAATTACCCGGTCCTCGTTTATTCTTTTTTTGATCTTGCAGCCATTTTTGAAGATAGGTTGTATTTACATTGCTGATAACCTTATCACTTTGATCGTTGCAGCAAAAAAATGGGTCTTGCTTACGCCGGAACTGTTGTTGCGCAACAGCCGGTACATTTTTACTTACATATTTTTGAATCTCCTCAAGTGTAACCTGATTGTCGGGGGTTGAAATAGAATCAGCAACTCCAGTTAACCCATTTACCAGATACCAAGTAAACAAGCCATGCCCATTCCCAATTGATGCATCTTCAAGCGACTCTTCGCCTGCTGCGGCTGCCAACATAATAATTTCACCGGCTTTTGCTTCTGATACTGCTGAGTTTAAAAAGCTTTGACCTTCCTGGCCGCCGGGTAGTTCATTGGTACGGCAGGCATCCATCACAAAAACAACTTCAACACCTTTAGTAGTTTCGTCAGCAATTTTTTTCTTCAGGTTAAATAACTGAATAGTACCTGCTACCAGATAATTATTTTTATCGCCTTGTGGATTACAATCATAACTTAAAAAGAAAAACTGGTCTTCATCAATCGCATCACCATGGCCAGCGAGGTAGATAAACAGTTTATCACCTTTCTGCATTTTTTTTGACTTCAACCATTGAAAACCTTTTGTCCAGAAATTGATACTACTGGCCTGCTCATTTAACAAACAATAAATATTGCCATCTTTTACGCTGCCGCCTCCTGGAGATTTCAAGTAATCTCTGAACATTTCAGCATCCTTATCTGCATAGCTTAAAGGCCGAACGTGTTGATATTTTGAAATACCCATTACCAGAGCAAAGGTTTGAGGACCATTAATGGTGCTGTCTCTTCCAAATAATGGAGTTTGTGCAAGGATAAATTGCGACTGTGTCATCAAAATAAAAAAGATAACAACAGAAAAGATTGATTTTCTCATACTATAGATTATTGTAAACAATTGGTATCAGAAAAATACATAAAATATTGGAGAAAACTCCTAATCTTTTTTGACAATGATTTTAAAAAGATGGCTGCTTCCATTATCATCATCAGCCGCAAGCACTAGAAGATAATCATGTTCAGTTTCTTTAAGTAAAGTGACTGATTCAATTTTGTGCCCCTTTATTTCATCATACGCACTATCCAGTTCAATTTTTCTGTCAATAACTATGGAGTTTTTACCCATTTTACTACTGATATCATTGATAAACCATAGATAGTTTTTGCCAATGACACCATCTCCATTCGTTGTGTGTGTATCTTCTGTAGAAGCTGTCATTATTAACTGGTTACTCTGTGAGCTATAGGTAATTCCGGATATGCCATTGAAAACAGAATTTCCATTTGTTCCTGTTAATTCAACTATTTTAAAGCTGGAATCATTTTGATTTTTCCAGAATTCATTTTCAGCTATAATTAAGTAATTGAATGGATTGCTTTTATTGCCTCTGTTTGCGAGAATGATTTGATTACCCATTGTTGTAATCCCTTCAATATTTATTTCATTAAGCCCGGCAATCTGCAATTTGCTAAAGAATGTGTCTATTCTGATACTGTCTTTTGAATGGGTTTCTGGATTAATAATCCAGGCTGAATTTCAATATGGTGAGAGTGAACCCGAGCCGCATAAAAAAATATTTCCGTCAGGTAATATGGTCATGGATTCCAGGTCTGCTTTAACTGCTTTTGGAATTCTTTTTTCTGAATATTTGTATAATGAAATAGAATCAATGGTATTAAAATTACTGTCAACAATCAATATACTATTGGCATCGTCTCCAATGAGGTAAATTTTATTATTTACAAATTCTATACCTGATGCAGAAGAATAATGGGTTAGTTCTTTTGAAACGATAGATTTCTTTTTCATTTTTTCGGTACAACTTGTAACTAAAGCCGCAGACAGAACTAAGAATGATAGATTCCGTTTGCTAAAGTAAAACTGATCAGCACCCATATTAATCAAAATTATTTTGCCAACCATCTTGTTTCAATTTGCCGGCTTTATCTAATACCTCTTGATTAAGAGTGGCTTTATAGTTCGCTATTTTTGTTGCAATTTCTTCATAAGCAATTCCCAGAATCTCTGCAGCTAGTATTCCGGCATTTTTTGCAGCATTTAATGCTACAGTAGCAACAGGTACACCATTGGGCATTTGTAAAATGGAGAGAACTGAATCCCAGCCATCAATTGAATTGGATGATTTAATAGGAACGCCAATAACGGGCAATGTAGTAACCGATGCTACCATACCGGGAAGATGTGCAGCACCACCGGCACCTGCTATAATAATTTTAAGTCCACGGTCTTTTGCTCTTTGTGCATAATCTATCATGCGGTGAGGCGTACGGTGTGCTGATACTACAGTTAATTCATGTGGAATATCAAATTGATTTAAAATTTCAGATGCGGATTGCATTACCTGTAAATCGCTATCGCTGCCCATAATAATGCCAACAAGTGGATTCATGCTATTTCTTTGTTCAAAAATAATGAGAAATGATGCATAACTACAGAAATGATAGATTTAGACTAAAAACGATGTCTTTATTTTGCTAAATCACCTTTCAGGCGAAGCAGTTCTGTTTCAGCCACCTTAGCATTGTAACGGGCAGTAATGAGCCTTGTAAAAGCATCCTGCAAACTTTTTTCAGCTTCTTTCAATTGTATAAGCGTAGTGGAATTAAGTTTATATACCTGAAATACAATGCTTGCATTTTCTTTGGCCAATAAAATATTATCGTTTTCCAATTCCAATGCTTGTAATTGTTGCTCATATTCCAGATAGGCATTTGTAACAGCAAGCGACAAATCAGACTTCTGACTTTCTAAAGCAAGTTCCTGAAAACGTATATTCAGTTTTACCTGTTGAATTTGCCTTTTGGTGTTTAATCCGTTTAAGATAGGAATACTTGCAGTGAGACCATAATTCAATCCTTTATTCTGGTTAAATATGGGGAGGGCAGGGTTTAATGCCACATTGTTATTTGTACGATTGAAATTGTATGCTGAATTGAATGAGACAGTTGGCCATTGTTCTGCTTTTCTTTCTTTCAAAGTGTATTTGGCAATATCAATTCCTTTTTGTGCAATAAGCAATCCCGGGTTTGATTTTTCTATATCATTTTGAACTTCTTCAATAGTCAGGCTGGAATTTATTGGAATAGAATCTGAAACATCAAAGCTTGCTGGTGCTTTTAGATTTAGCAGTTGTAATAACTGTTCTTTTAACTGGCGCATAGTGGCACCCTGATCTATTTGCAAAGCTTTTTGTGCATTGTTGTCAATTTTTGCTTGAAGTACATCAGGCTTTGTACCCACACCAATATCTAATTTGTATTGTGCCAATTTTGCTCTTTCATTACTCAAAGCCATTTGTTCATCAATTGCTTTTATCATTTGTTTTTGGCGAACAATATTGTAATAAGTGTTGATAACGGTCGCAATGGTATTGGTTACTTGATTTTGAATTCCTAATGAACCGAGTTTTATCAGCTCAGCTGCTTTATCTCTAGTTGCAAACATTTTCAGGCCATCGAAAAAGCGTCCAACTCACTGCAACAGAAGAACTAAGATTATTTGTTTTTACTTTACCTTCTCTCTTGGTTCCGTTTGAAAATTCCTGATTTTGTTTATTGCCTGTCCAGTTTGCGCCAATGGTGGCATTTATTCTTGGAAAAAATATCGCATTACGATAGGAGTAATCAAGCGCCGAAACCATGGAATCATTTTTTGATAACTGAATATCAAAATTATTTTGAAGTGCAGTAGCAATGGCTTCTTCAATAGTTATCAGTTTCGTTTGTGCTGAAACATTGACAGAGATGAGTAAAATAAAAATGAGTTTAAGCTTTTTCATGTGCATCGTCTTTTGGTGCGGATTGAGAATTAATGGTAACGACATCTGCTTCAGCCGCCATTTCATCGTAGGAAATTTTCTTTTTGCGTGACAAGAAAGCATAAACGGCCGGAACCACATAAAGCGTTAATACCAGCGCAAACAACATGCCTCCAATAATAACCAGACCCAGTGGTATCCGGCTTTTACCTGCTGAACCAATGGCTAAAGCAATTGGCAGTGCGCCAAGAGTTGTTGCCAAAGTGGTCATTAAAATTGGGCGCATACGTGCAACGGCAGAATCTATTGCTGCTGTTACTTTCATTTCTCCTGTTTTCCTTTTTTGATTTGCAAATTCAACAATTAAAATTCCATTCTTAGTAACCAGCCCAATGAGCATGATAATACCAATTTGAGAAAAGATATTCAAAGTTTGCCCGAATAAACTTAAAGTGATAATGGCACCTGCTAATGCAAGCGGAACAGTAATCATAATAATGAGAGGATCAATAAAACTTTCGAATTGTGCTGCCAAGACCAGAAAGATTAAAACCAGTGCCAGTAAAAAGGCAAATGAAGTATTAGAGGCACTTTCCTCAAAATCCCTTGAAGCACCACTAAGTGAAGTTGAGAAACTTTCATTTAAGACTCTTTTTGCAATGGCTCGCATTTCCACAATCCCATCTCCAACAGTTTTTCCTGGTGCAAGGCCTGCAGATACCGTTGCACTTTTAAATCGATTAAAATGATAAATAGTTGGAGGGTTTGCTGATTCCTGCATATCCACCAGATTATCCAATTGAATTAATTCACCTTTATTATTTCGTACGAAGAAAGATTTTAGATCCATGGGATCATCTCGGTCTATTCTGTCAACCTGGCCTATTACTTCATATTGTTTTCCATTCATAATAAAATAACCGAAGCGACGGCCACTCAATGCTAACTGTAAAGTAGAACTGATGTCTAATACCGATACACCTAATTCATTTGCCTTTAAACGGTTAATGTTAATTTGAAGTTCTGGCTGATTAAATTTTAAATTAACATCAAATCCTTGAAAAACCGGACTCTTACTCACTTCCTCCATAAAACGAGGAACAACGGCTTTAAGTGAATCAAAATTCAGATTTTGCAAAACGAATTGAACAGGGAAGGAGCCTCTGCCACCCAAACCAACTGAAATGGTTTGTTCCTGCACTGCAAATACCCGTACGTTTGTATATCGTTTAAACATTCTTGACATTTGCTGTGCAATTTCATCTTGTGAACGTTTTCTTTCACCGGCATCTACCAATCCCATACTGATAAATGAAGAATTGGAACCGCCACTTCCGAAACTTGGTGCAAATGCAAGGACAACATTTTTTTCGGGAATTGAATCTAATAATTGTTGAGCTATCTGATAATTAACACGATCGGTAAAATCAAAATCAGAACCTTCGGGGCCGGTAATGCTTGTTCTTACACGATTACGGTCTTCCATAGGTGCGAGTTCAGAAGGAAGATTTTTTCCAATGAAAACAATAGCAGCAGCACAGGCTGCTATTATAAACAGTGTGGCTGGCACCCTCACTCTCATAAATGCAGTAAGCGTACGACGATATAAATTTTCAAGCCCCACGAAGAATGGTTCTGTCAGCTTGTAAAATCTTGAATGTTTATGAATATCTTTTTTTGTTAGAAAAATATTGAGTACAGGTGTAAGTGATAATGAAACAAATGCTGAAATCATTACAGCGCCTGCCAGTACAATGCCAAATTCACGAAACAGCCTGCCCACAAAGCCCTGTAAAAAAATGATGGGAAGAAAAACGATTGCCAACGTAATAGAGGTTGCGATAACGGCAAAATAAATTTCTTTGGAACCTTCAAGCGCAGCTTTGTGCTTATTCATGCCCTGTTCCATTTTCTTAAAGATATTTTCCGTAACAACAATACCATCATCCACCACCAAACCAGTTGCCAGAACAATTGCAAGCAATGTGAGAATATTAATGGAGTACCCCATTATATACATAATGAAAAATGCACCAATCAGCGATACGGGAATATCAATAAGAGGCCTTATAGCAATAGTCCATTCACGAAAGAAGAGGTAAATAATTAAGACAACCAGCAAGATGGCAATAATCAGCGTTTCTTTTACTTCAAAGATTGCCTTGCGTACAAAGGCTGTTCTATCGTAGCCTACTTCAAGCGTAATATCATCCGGCAAATCTTTTTTTATGTCTTCAATCCTTTTATAAACTTCATCAGCAATTTCTATTTGGTTAGAACCTGGTTGTGTTACTACTCCCATATTAACGGCGAGTACATTGTTATTTCGGGAAGCAGACTCTTCATTGTTGGTACCAAGTTCTGCATGCCCCACATCTTTCAGTCGGGTGATGGAGCTTCCGTTTTCCCGAATAATTAAGTTATTAAAATCTTCTTCTGTAGTCAGTTTACCATAGGTCTTTACTATCAACTGCATGGTGTTGCCTCTGATTTTGCCTCCTGGCAATTCTATATTTTCTCTGTCAAGTGCTTGTCTGATATCATTAATGGTAAGTTTATTGCCTGTAAGTTTTGCAGGATCTATCCAGATGCGCATTGCATATCGACGACCAAATACATTAACACCGCTCACACCGGAAATAGTTTGCAATCTTTCCTGTACTACATTTTCTGCATAGTCAGTTAGCTCCAACAGGTTTTTATGCTTGCTTTGAATTTGAATAAATAAAATAGGATCGGAGTCGGAATCGGCTTTGATTACGGTGGGTGCAGCATCAATATCTTGTGGCAAACTTCTTGAAGCCTGTGAAACTTTATCTCTTACATCGTTTGCTGCTTTTTCAAGGTCAACTCCCAGTTCAAATTCTATGGTGATATTGCTGGAGCCTTGTGCACTGTTGGAGGTAATATTCTTAACGCCCTGCACTCCACTGATTGCTTTTTCAAGCGGCTCAGTAATTTGTTGTTCCACAATATCTGCATTGGCACCGGTGTAGGAGGTTCTTACATTAATAACAGCAGGATCTATAGCAGGATATTCACGAATGCCCAGATATTTATAGCCTATTGCTCCAAATATGATAATTACAATGGAGCAAACCATTGCAAATACAGGTCGTTTTAAACTTAGTTCAGAAAGATTCATAATCTTCAGTACCGATTGGGATTTTTATTTAAAAAATCAGAAAAGGAGTTGTAAACTTCTTTATTCCGATCTTGAGTTCAATTTAGAAATTTTTATATCTGCATTAGGCTTTAAAAACAAGATGCCTGAAGTGATGACAGTATCCCCGTTTTTAATTCCGGTAAGCACCTGAATATTTGCCGAATCTCTTACTCCGGTTGTAATTTCAGTTGATAATGCCTTGCTTCCTTTTGCCAGATATAAAAGTTTTTTGCGGCCCTGCGGAATAATACAATCATTGGGAATCAATAAAGCTTCTTTATCCTCGCCTAATACAAATTTTACTTTTGCAAAAGAGCCGGGTATTAACTCAGGATCGTTCCCTTTAATGATGGCTCTAACAGCCAGACTTCGGGTATCCGATTCAACGGCATCTTCAGTAGCTAGTACAGCTGCTGAAAAAGATTTGTTTACTCCATCAATTGTAAAATCAACAGCCTGTCCTTTTTTTACCTGAGCACTATATTTTTCAGGAATATTAAATTGAATTTTCAATTGATTTATCTGGCTGATAGTTGTGATAATAGTTGCGGGTGTAACAAATGCACCAGGGCTTACTTGTTTCAATCCTAATTTTCCACTATAAGGTGCATACACATTCAGTTTCGTCATGTTGGCATGTATAACTCCCTGTTGAGCTTTTAGTACATTGATATCGGCCATAATATTGTTCACTTGCAATAAGGATAAATCATAATCCTGCTGACTGATGCCTTGTATTTTCAATAATTTGGAAGATCGGTCTTCAGATTGTTGTGCAATTTTTAATTGTACTTCCGATTTTTTAATTTGAACGTTCAGGCTATTTAATTGAGCCTGCATATCGCCATCATATAGTTTTGCAATTAAAGTTCCTTTACCTACCAGTGCTCCCTCTTTGACATTTAATAAAACCAAACGTCCCGATGATTCTGGGTGAATTTCGGTGGATTCGTTGGCTAAAATTGTTCCCGGAATTTCAATTTGTGCATTGAGAGAACTGGCAGTCACAATCATGGCATCAACTGCCAAAGGGGGTTGTTTTTGGGGGTTGCCGTTTTTTGCTCCTTGGCCAGCACCTTTTTTATCCTTGCTTCCACAAGCTACTATCAATAAAGAAACGATTGTTATAATGTAAAAATGACTTTTTCTCATTACAAGAATTAATGGTTTGAAAAAATGAAAAGACAACAAATTGTGAATACAATTGGACGGGAAAATATTGAAAAACCTTCAGAAAATATATCGTAAATTATGAATGGTATCAGTTCTGTATAAAGGGGCTATGAAACAACCTTAATGAATCGTTTTATTTTATTAGACTGATGTATCAATTCTTGTTTTTCTCTGCTCATCACGGTTACATGACCCATTTTGCGTCCCGGTTTGGTTTCCTTTTTGCCATAAAGATGAACAAATGCATTTTCAATTTTTAAAACATCTGAAAGACCTTCATACTTAACCGGCCCCTGAAAACCATCTGCGCCGATAATATTTACCATCACCGAAGGAAGTATTGCCTCCGTATTTCCCAACGGATAATCAAGTATAATACGCCACAACATATCAAACTGTGAACAATAATGTGCTTCAATCGTGTGATGTCCGCTATTGTGCACTCTTGGAGCCGTTTCATTTACCCATACATTATCATTTTGATCAAGAAACATTTCCACCGCATATATTCCGGGAGAATTAAAATGCCGGGCAACGGCTAAAGCAATGGCTTCTACTTTCCAATTGGTTTTTGTTTCTATGGATGCTGGACTTAGCTGGTAATCCAACAAATTCAATACCGGCTCAAATATCATTTCTACAGGAGGATAAATGGCTGTAGCGCCACTTGAACTTATTGCAATCATTTGCGCAATCTCCTTCTTGATATCCACCATTTTTTCCAATACGGATGGTGCATCAAATCCATTTTCAATATCTGCATCAGTTTTTAATAACTGTACCCCTTTGCCATCATAACCGCCTTCGCTAATTTTATGAACAGCGGGTAAAAAATTTTCCTGTTGTTTTAATTCCTGTAAATTTTTGGTGATGATAAAATCTGCAGTTGGAATCTGATGATGTCTGTAATATTCTTTTTGCAGAATTTTATTTTTGATTGTTTTGAGCACCGAAGGCCGTGGGAAAATTTTTTTACCTTCTTTTTCCAGCATTTCTAATGCTTCTATATTGACATTTTCAATTTCAATTGTAATCGCATCAAGGGGTTGACCAAAATGATAAACCGTATTAAAATCTTTTATATCTCCTAGTGTAAAATGATGACATAGATGAGCAGCAGGACAATCTGCATCATTTTCCAATACATAAGTTTCTACAGGATAATTTGCCGCTGCTTGCAGCAACATACGGCCAAGCTGGCCTCCGCCGAGTATTCCTATTTTTTTCACCGGGCAAAGATAGTCAGCCCACAGATGCTGATACAAAGGATTTTATTTAAATTTCTCTTGAATATTTATTATAGTTTTTTAGCTAAGAGAAACTCCCATAAAATTTTTCATTCATCCATTGTGTATTTTATGAATGAAAAATTTCATGTAGGTTTGCCCTATGCTTCCCGATTATCCTCATAAAATATTTGATGACGAAAGAGGTGGCTTCAATTTGCTGATGGAAGCATTGGCTATGGAAAGCATCTGACAGGCAAGCAACAACTGCAATTGAACTTTCTCATTTTCTCTTTTTTTCATCTCAAATTATTCAATATGTCAACCGTAAAAGCAACAAAAAATACAACAGCATCACAAACTGATTTTCTTCCTTTACACGGAACGGATTATGTAGAATTTTATGTAGGCAATGCCAAGCAGGCTGCCCATTTTTATAAGACAGCTTTTGGTTTTCAAAGTCTGGCCTATGCCGGCCCCGAAACTGGCATAAAAGACAAAGTAAGCTATGCCATTCGTCAAAACAAACTCACTTTTGTGCTTACTACACCCTTGCGGGCCAACAATGCAATAGCCGATCATATTTACAAACATGGCGATGGTGTAAAAGTGCTGGCATTAAAAGTAGAAGATGCCCGTAGCGCTTTTGAAGAAACAACTAAGCGTGGCGGCAAATCATATTTGGAGCCGGTTGTATTGAATGACGAAGCTGGTGAAGTGGTATTAAGCGGTATTCATACTTATGGAAATACGGTTCACGTTTTCGTAGAACGAAAAAATTATAAAGGCGTTTTCATGCCCGGGTTTAAAGAATGGAAAAGCGATTATAACCCAACAGAAACAGGACTTTTATATGTAGATCATTGTGTGGGCAATGTGGGATGGAACCAGATGAACCCCTGGGTAAAATTTTATGAAGAAGTTATGGGCTTTAGAAATATTCTTTCCTTTGACGACAACGATATTTCTACCGAATACTCTGCGCTGATGAGTAAGGTAATGAGCAATGGAAACGGATATGTAAAATTTCCGATTAATGAACCGGCAGAAGGAAAAAAGAAAAGTCAGGTAGAAGAGTATCTGGATTTTTATGATGGAGAAGGATGCCAGCATGTGGCTCTGGCTACAAGTGATATTGTAAAAACGGTAACGGAGTTGAAAAACCGTGGTGTTGAATTTTTAAGAGTGCCTAATTCTTATTATGATGATTTAATTGACAGGGTGGGGCATATAGAAGAAGATATGGAGCCATTAAAAGAACTAGGTATTTTGGTTGATAGAGATGATGAAGGCTACCTGCTTCAGTTATTTAGTAAGCCGGTGGAGGACAGACCTACATTATTTTTTGAAATCATACAACGCAAAGGCGCAAAGAGTTTTGGCAAAGGCAATTTCAAAGCTTTGTTTGAAGCACTGGAAAGAGAACAGGAGGCTAGGGGGAATTTGTAGTGGGGGAGTGTATTTGAATAGGTTCTAATTTGGTGTGAGAATGTGTTTGTTGAGATTACATCTTTATGTAGTTAATATTGATTGTATGCTTTTTTATGAGCTTGTTTAATTTGATCAGCCAATGATTTAGGTTCAATTACTTTCATGTTGTCGCCAAAAGAAAGTAGTTCCATTATTAAGTCATGAGTCAGGCAAAGTCTTAGTTTGACTAAGGTTTCTTTGTCATTGTCTTCTAAGACCTGTTGTGTGTCGTGTAAAGGTAATTTCTTAATATATTTTCCTTGAATTGGGTCAAACGAGAGAATAATGTTTTGCGGTTCCTCGTCATTTGGGCTAATAATACCAAAACAGTAGCGGTAATTTTGCTCTACATTGTAATTGTCCGGATATTGATAATGTTGTTTTGTGATTTCAAGATTTGACAAACGGTCAAGAGCAAAACTCTTAATGTTATTGTCCTTACGATCTTTTGCCAATATATACCAACGATTTTTAAATTCCTTCAAAGCGTAAGGTTCTGCCTCACGAATGCTTGATTCTTCATCCCAAAATTTCTTATAGGAGAATTTGATTTGAAGTCTGTTTTTGATTGCATGAAGCAAACCATATAGATTTTCTGTTCCCTGTGGTTTGCGTTTTTCTAAATGGATAAACGGTGTTAAATCTTGTGCAAGATTTAATGAATTGTACAGATCAAAGGCTTCCATCATTCTTTGAAAATTCATGTTTTCAGTTTCATTTTGACTGATGAAATAACCTGTATTGGATTTTGAATATTCAATGTCAACCCCAAAAACGTTTCTGATTTCCTTTATATCACGTTGAAGTGTTCGCTTTGAAAAGCCAATATTCAAAGTATCGTCTTGCATACGCAGATAGTCAAATTGATTTTCAATATACGATTGCAATTCTTCATAGGTTGAGTAAGGTTTTACTTTCAACTTTTTTAGAATTAGTAAATATCTAGATATGTAGCCTCGTTTTGACATTTTTATTTTCTTACATTATAAACTTTACCATATGACCATGCGCCATGCTCACCTTCAAAGTAAAGAGAGCAAAAATCTGTTGAATTATCTTTCTTATGCGAAAGGTTAAAATATTTCTTTGCTTCAGACAAATAATGTTGTCTTCTAATTAAGCCAAATGCTATTGGAATAATGAATACAATTTTGTCTTTATAATAATTGGTTTCAAGTTCGGCATCATAATATTTTTTCCCTTGAAGTCTGACGGAATTCAAGAATTCCCCAGCATCATTAAGTAGCTCCGATTTTTTAGTTTCCTCATAACTTTTAGCTTCAAATAGCAGATAAATTGGTTCTTTTCCAATGTCTTTCCAAAAAACCAAAATATCAGCTCTTCCAACAAAACTACTTTTGTTGTAAACCCCATATTCTTGGAGTGTTACCGAACTGTCGGGGTAAGCTCTACTAATTGCGTTATTTAGGACCCCAACCCAAGATCTTTCATTTAAATCAAAAATCTCACCTGCTTTATCATATTCATAAATTGTTTTTCGCAACCTTTGAAGCTCTTCTCTTAGGCTGTCAAGTACCTTTTTAAAGAAAATATTAAGACCAAATTCAGAAAGTCGCTTTTCTTCAATATACTGTAGTTGTGTTATTGTCATAATTTTTTAATTAATTCAATTAGTTTGTTTAATGCTTCATCTCTTCGTTTACCTTTTAATAAAAGAGTCTCAAATGGTTCACTTCCCAAAATTGTTCTTTCCTCATCAGGAACAGAAATTGCCAAAGATAATAACAGTGAGATTATTTTTTCATTTAGCATCCCTTCAGTTTGAAGGCGCCTTTTTGATTTTAATTCGTCCATCTCAAGAATTGATCGTTTGCCGTCAAGCCTTTTGTTGCGAATACAAACTTTCTTATCTGTCGACTCAAGTTGTTCATTTTCATTTTCAAGGATAAGCTTTTGCATTGATAGCTTTTCTTTCCTAATCTCCTGACGTTTTTTTTGAATTTCAACTTTTTTCTCTATAAGTTCAAGTCTTTCCTTTTCAGTTAGTTTTTTTATTTTGATTATTCCTGCATTTAAAGTTCCCATTATATTTTTATTGTTTATATGCAAAGCTGATAAATGGGAACGTCAAACTGTAACGCTGTAAAAATGATTTGTGCAGGATAGCTGTTAAATTTTAATTTTTAGCTTGAAGTTATGAGATCTCAAACTTGAAATTAAAGTATGATTTTTAATATGTAAAGCAGGATTTTGTGAAAAAAACGGACAAAAAAATTATTATATGCTTTATAAAATTTCCCGCTCGTTTTATACTTATTTTTTTCGTTTGTGAAGTATGACAAATGTTTGAAACTAATTTTTCTGAAGTTTAGAAATTGTATGAAAATAAAATATTTATCAAAATTAAAAAAATATTAAAATTTCATTTTTTTTAATACACTCCAACGCAGTTCGTTTTTATCAATGCTTTCGTTGCTGCCTGGAATTTGAAACTTGCCTTTGAAAAGGCTTGTATATTTTTCACCTGTAAACTCCGCATCTCTTTCTCGTTTGGCTTCTAAATCGTCCAAACGTTTCATGAAAATGAGATAGGTAATTTGTTCAATGGCTGTTAAGGGATTGGCAATACCGCCTTCCCAAAAGTTTTGCCAGAGTTTATCAATCAGCGATTTTAGCGTGGAGTTATTTTGAAGCATTATTTTTTCTTCTTTTTTGTGTTAGATGATTTCAACTGCAAAGCAGATTTTGCATTGAGGGATGTAATTACTTTTTTACCTGTTCTTGCTTCCAATTCTTTCCTTGCTACTTTGGCTACATTGCCTCCTTGCTTTGCTACTTTCTTACTGGCTTCAAAATCCTTGGGCTCTGACGGCTGATGAAATATCTTTAGTTGATGCTTCTGCCAGCATGTTTAAAATAAGTTCAGTATTGGTCATATTGTCCCGCAGGTTTTCTTTTTTCAACCCTTTCAGAATTTTATATTCTTTCGTCGTTTTATCTGCCCATGCTTTGGTGATGATGTCGGTGAGTGTTGCAAATTGAACGCCTTCTTTTAATCCCCGTTTCTTCCATTCATCGGTAAGCTCTTTTCTTATCTCAATACTTTTCAATCGTTGATTAATCCAGTTTTCTGAATAGCCTAAGTTCAAATATTGTTGTAAAGCCCGGTCAATGCTCAGTTCAGGGTCTTGCATTTCGTCTAATCTTTCAGCAGCTACCTTTGCCAACCAAAGTTTAAACGGTTCTGCTTTGGGAGAAGGAATAGATTGAATGAGGCGGAAAAGTTGTTCGGTATCGGCCACATCGGTTAGGTAATATTTTCCATCGGCAGATTGCATTTTCAGTTGTCCCAAATTATGGGACAACTCACTTCCTTCTGTTTTAAGCTTTGTTTTTAAGGCATTCCAATATTTACTTGGTCTTGGACTGCCCGTTAAAATTTCAATTACATCAATTATGGAGAAATACCATTTCTCTTGTTCTTCATCCCAAAGGGTTCTCACTTTTTTTTCTTCAAATATTTTTATATCTGTTTCCTTTTTCAATTATTAAATATTTTATGCAGCTAATACTTGTTGCGTTAAACTTAAAATTTCTTCAATCTCTTTTTGATTGAATATTCCTCTTATGCCTTCCGGATGAATCATCGTGAATGGAGATTCAGTCAGGTTGTGTTTACTTATCTCACCTTTCTCCAACACAAGGTTTTTAAGCGAATCCAGAAATTGTAGTTGGCGGCTGGTTAGGTAACTGTGTTTGTTTATAAAATCGTCAAACGATTTGGTTATGGTTTCGGCAAAAGTTTCTAATGACGAAATGCCTAAAATGTGTTTGATGAAATGCACCAATGCAGCTTTTCGGTGGTTGTAAACCTTGCGAAGCAAATCAATAGTAATATGCGGATGCTCGTTGTGCAATTCTTCAGCAAATTGTTCAGCTTCTTCAACTACTGTCAAGTGAATATCAAATTCCTCAATCACCTGAGTTCGGTCAGTCACATTCCAGCCCGCTTGTTTTAAGCGGTTGTCAATGATTTCTTTCCTTGTCAGTTTTTCGTTTTTCACTTTTGTATTTAAATACTTAATAAGTGGTCAAAATACGTAAATTTTTGGTTTTGTTGTTCGAAAGCAATGGCAGTGTCCCGATAAACATCTGGATCAGAAACGGCTTTCTGGCTTTAGCCTGAAGGGTAGGCTTGTGAGGTGAGGAAATGCCTAAGTATTCATGTAAACCAATAAAAAATAAATAATTAGAGAGTAAAATAAAAAAATCAGAAGAGTCGGTCTCGAAAGACATCGGTATCGGCTTACTCGTAGTCTGTATGTTGCATCTTTATAATGACTGTATTCGCTGGTTAATATGAGTTAATTTCAGTTTGATTTTTGATTGTCGGTTTATTCTTGCACTATCGTTATACTATGGGTTAAAACGCCCCGGGTGCTTGCATCTGGATTTTTTGAAATTTACTGTGTTGCAAAATAAAAAACAGTTTCAAAAAAAATCCAATCGTATTATACTTATTTTTTTTGTTTGTTAGTCTCTGCAGTCGCAATAAATAATGCTTAGTCTATTTACAGTGTTTTGAAAAAGTGAAAAGGCGAAAAAATCTTATTTGAAACATTGGAAAGAGAGCAGAGGCAAGGAGGAATTTGTAAGAGAAGTGTAGGTTATTTTTTATTTACTTTCCAATACCCAGTTTTGTCGCTACCAATGCGTTCTACTTTTCCTTGTTCTTTCAGTTCTTTAATTCTTCGTCTTACGGTGCTTAAACTCATTTTCAATCGTTCGCTTATTTCGGTTGCAGTTATTTTGCTGTCTTGTTTTATCAATGAAAATACAGTGTCATTTACAGTGTCAATTTGTGGTTTTACAGTGTCATTTTCAGTGTCAGTATTACGAACGTGCATCTCTCTATTTTTGAGCAAATAATTTTCTTTAAAAAGTAAGTTTGACAAAAACTGAAGAAGATATTTTTCTGTCTTATGTATGTCCTTAGATAAATCTTCATAGTTAGCTCGTACAAGTGCATTGCGGAAATACCATGAATTTTCGGCAAACAAATCATTGTTTACTTTCTTAAAGCCAAGTTTACGTAAGTATTTTATTAAAAAAATTGCCGTTGTACGTGTGTTGCCTTCGCCAAAAATGTGGATTTGCCATAAGTAAGAAATAAAGTGTGCGATGTGTTCAATAATTTCCTGCTCACTTAACCCTTTGTAACTAAATTTTCTTTCCTGTTCAAAATCGTATTCCAATGTCGCTTTTAAGTTGTTGGCGCTTGCATATAAAACCGTTTCGCCATTCAACACCCATTCTTTTTTTGTGATATTGTAATCACGAATTTTTCCTGCGAATTTGTAAATACCTTGAAATAACTTGTGATGAATGAATAGATATTCAGCTGGCGAAAAAGTGAATGTTTGTTCTCCTAACATTTCAGCAATACGTGCAGAAACTTTATCGGCTTCTTCTGTGCGTTCTTCGTCTGTTTTAGTTGGGTGTTGTTGGTAATAACTGTCTATGCGTTTTTTGACTTCGTCAATAGTAATATAGCCTTCAATGTTTTGCTTGGCAGTTGCAATAAGATATTCTGATGGCTTTAAACCATCAACTTGTTGCAAACCGATAGCTGTTTTCCAAAGCTTTGCTTTTTCGGCTTTGTTAGGTTCGCCCTGTCTTAAATATTCTTCAAAATTGTCCATTTTTTTTTACAATTGCCCGACTAAAATAAAACAAAAAAGCGGCTTCAAAGAACCGCAGAATAGTTAGGGTAAAGTCTTATAACAAAAATTCTAACTATGAGCAAAAATGCTTATCCCTTTTTTACGAACTTAGTTAATATAACAATAGTTTGCTCATTTATTTTGCCCTCTATTTGCTCTGTATTATCGGGTACCAAACGAATACGCTTTACAATTGTTCCCTTTGCTGCAGTAAAACTGGTTCCCTTTACATTGAGTGCCTTTGTAAGTACTACGTTATCGCCGTTTTGTAATTCATTTCCAAAAGCATCTTTATGTACTTCCGCTACTTCAAAAACACTTAATGCCCATTGTTGTACCGCTTCATCTATTTCAACCGCCGAAAGAGTACCGGCTGCCCAGTCTTCATCTTTGTATTGATGCAAAATTCTGCAACTTAATGCCTGTACACTCGGCTCAGTATTCCAAATGCTGCCTTCCAGACAACGCCAATGAAATCCTTTATCTGTTGCTTCCATAGCATCTGCACAAGTGTTGCAAATGGCCACCTGGTTTTCAATTGCATCATCCGGTCTGGGCGATACTGTATATTCAATGGTAGCTTCACCTGTACTGCATAACTCGCAAAGTCCGCCACAACGTTCATTTAATTTTACACTTATCGCCATTCTGTTTGGTTTTAAAAATTTTGCAATATTAAGGAAACATTTATTGTGGAAGGGAGTTTACTCCAATAGAAATAAGACTCGGGAAATTGCAAAAAAATCTTATTACAAACTGAATTATTAACAAATCGGCAAAAAGGTTAGTTTAAGAGTTACATTTTCAAAATAACAGCAACCAAGGTACAGTTCACTTTTGTTTATCTTTATCAACATATCTTTAAAACTATTTTAAACAATATTTTCGCATAAACTATAAATTGAGCCGTTGTAAGCAAGAGCAATTTTTATGAAAAAAATACTTGGGCTTTTATTGATATTTTTTGTTGCAGAAAGCATCACGGCGCAGCCACCTTCAAAAAGTGGAAGCACTTCGTATTCGTTTATCAATTATCAAAAAACTTTTGCCCGTCCACAAGAGGCTTTAAAGCGAAAAGAAGATACTTTACAAAAACAGTTTGCAGCAGCAGGACTTACCTGGCCTGCTAAATATATTTATATCCGTTCTTTTAAGTTTGATGCACAATTAGAAGTGTGGGTGAAGGATGAAATAAGCCAGCCATTTAAATTATTCAAAACATACAGGGTGTGTGCTTTAGCAGGCACACTGGGCCCCAAAAGAATGGAAGGTGATTATCAGGTGCCCGAAGGTTTTTATTATATCAATGTTTTTAATCCGCAGAGCAATTACTATTTATCGCTGGGGTTAAACTATCCCAATGCTTCCGATAGAATATTAAGCGATTCGCTACGTCCCGGCAGCGAAATTTTTATACATGGCAGCTGCGTTACCGTAGGTTGTATTCCTATTACCGATCAGCAGATTGATGAACTTTATATTCTGGCAAGCTATGCCAAGGATCAGGGGCAGGATTTTATTCCGGTGCACATCTTCCCGGTAAGGTTCAATAAAGAAAAAAGTGTAAAGTATCTTGAAACATTAACCAAAGATGATGTTGGATTAAAAAAATTTGCAGACAGGCTTGAGGATGGGTATGATTATTTTGAAAAATATAAGCAACTACCGGTTGTAATGATAGGGCCCAAGGGCGAATACCTCATCAATGATGCACCTCCAAAAAAGCAAAAAGGTGATGAAGCTGACACAAAACAAGTAAAACCAAAAAGAATTCCCGTTGCACATATTGTGCGATCAAATCTCAATCCGGCTTCAGCAGTACATCAATGGCCAAAATTTGGAAAAGATAAAGATGACCTGATGAAGTATCTGGACAAACTGGGTAAAGAGTTGGCTTCATTTCTGCCTGAAGGGCTTACCAAAGCCTATGTACAGGTGGAGTTTATTGTAGATAAAGATGGTGTACCTGTAAATTTTAAAATTTTGAAAGGCAGTTCTGATGAAGACCTGAAGGATGAACTGATAACCCGAATGGAAAAAATGGGACACTGGCAACCGGCAATGCTAAATGATAAACCTGTAGCCAAGAAAATGATACAAACCGTAACGGTTGAAAAATAATTACTGCATCAACACCTGAATGGTAGTTTGTGTTTGCTGTCTCAATAATATTTTTTTATCTATCGTCAGCTTTTCAAATATTTCCTTATTAAAATGTCGTATGGTAAGCAATGACAGGTTTTTCATTACCTGCACATCAAGAAATGCGGATGCCTCCAAAGCCAGCTTTTCTAATTTCTCTGCTCTGTCATCAAAAACACAAACAAAACTGATGGCGCCATTCTGTGTCAGGTTGGGTTTTAAGTGCAATGATTCAAATAGCTGATACAACCTGCCAATATAATGCTCGCCGATAAATGAAAAATCTCTAGAACTCATTTGCAGCAACACCTGATTTTCTTTTAGCACGATAATAGGTGGCAACTGATGTACCACTTTATTATGAATGACAGTGCCTGCAAGGCCAGGGGCAATAAAACTTTTTACAAATAAAGGAATGTTTTTGTTTTGAAGCGGTTTGATGGTTTTGGGATGTATAATTTGCGCTCCATAATAAGCCATTTCTATTACCTCATTAAAATTTAATACTGGTATTGGTATAGCATCAGGAAATTGTTTGGGATCGGCATTCATTACGCTTTCTACATCTTTCCAAATGGTGAGGGCTTCGGCTTCCAGCATATTGGTAAAAACAGCAGCAGAATAATCGCTGCCTTCTCTTCCTAATGTTGTACTTTCATTTTCATCGGTAGCGCCAATAAAACCCTGTGTGAGTATAATATCATATTCATTAAAAAGCGGAGCAATACATTCATTCACTTTTTGCTTTGTAAAATCCCAGTTAATATCGGCATCTCTAAAATCGTCATCGGTTCTAAAAATATCCCTTACATCTATCCATTTATTTCTAATTCCTATTTCATTGAGATAATGACTGACAATGGATGTTGAAAATAATTCGCCGGTACACACCAACTGGTCATAATAATAATCGTAATCTTTAACCGGTTTATCATGCAGCAACCATTCCGCTTCGGTAAAAAAATCACGCAGTTGCTTTTCGCAGGCTAAAAACTGGGTAACCAAAAGGTATTTTGCTGTATTGAGGTGTTGCCGCTTTATGGTAGCAAATAACTCCAGTGCTTCAGCTGTTTTTGATTCAGTAAAAGCTTTTACCACTTTCTCCAGCGCATTGGTAGTTTTGCCCATGGCAGATACTACAATCAGTAATTTTTCGCCTTTATAGTCTTGCAATATTTCGCCCAGATTCTGCACCCTCTCTACGCTATTGACGGAGGCACCGCCGAACTTGAAAACTTTCATTTGTATGCTATTTACAAGTTTGCAAAAGTCGGGATTAATCGGTTAAGAATTACAAAATCCCTTTAATGACACTTGCTTTCATTCTCTTAAATTTGCTTTGCAAAACCTGCCAATATGAATGTAAACCGTAAGGTGCAAACACTGGATGAATTTACCATTCAGCAATTAAGAGATATACCCAATGCAACCGGAGAGTTATCGCATTTATTGCGAAACATTGGATTAGCTGCAAAAAGAGTGAATACCGAAGTAAATAAAGCCGGTTTGGTGGATATACTCGGCGATGCCGGCACTGTAAATGTGCAGGGTGAAGAAGTAAAGAAACTGGACGTTTTTGCCAATGAACAATTTATGGGAGTGCTCAGTCATGGTATTGCCTGTGCAGGTATTGCCAGCGAAGAACTAGACGATTTTGTTCCTTTTGATGACGTCAAAAGTGTAAAATCAAAATATGTTTGTGTGTTTGACCCCTTAGATGGCAGCAGCAATATTGATGTAAATGTTTCCATAGGCACCATCTTCGGCGTGTATAAAAGAAAAACACCATTGGGTACAGTGGTTACAAAAGAAGATTTTCTGCAACCAGGTAATCAGCAGGTAGCAGCGGGTTATATCGTTTATGGCTCTTCTACCATGTTGGTTTATGCAACTCGTCGCGGTGTACAGGGTTTTACTTTAGATCCATCTATTGGCGAGTGGACCATGAGCCATCCTGATATCAAATGCCCGGAGAATGGGAAAATATATTCGGTAAATCACGGCAACTTTTTTCAATATGAAGAGCCAGTGAAAAAATATATTGATGCCTGCCAGAATAAAACCAAAACTAACGGCGGCCCCTATACGCAGCGTTATATTGGCAGCATGGTAAGCGATGTACATCGCAATCTGATAAAAGGCGGAATATTTATGTATCCTGGAACTACCGATAAACCAAAAGGCAAACTTAGATTGTTGTATGAGTGTAATCCTTTTGCCTTCATCATGTCGGTTGCAGGCGGCAAGGCTACCAATGGCAAAATAAGAATTCTGGATATTGAGCCTACTGAACTGCATCAACGAACTCCTTTATTTATTGGCAGTAAGAAAATGGTGGAAGAATTAGAAACCTATCTGAATCCTGCCTGAAAATATTTTGAAGAATGATTAAACTGATAGAAAACTAAATATGTTAAGTTCAATTATTACAGTAAAAAACCTGATAAAAAAATACGGAAACTTTGAAGCCGTAAAAGGCATTTCATTTGATGTGTATGAAGGAGAAATTTTTGGCTTGCTGGGACCCAATGGTGCCGGAAAATCCACTACACTAGAAATTATAGAAACACTCCGGCAAAAAACAAGTGGAGAGGTGGTGGTAGATGGTTTTAATTTAGATAAAAATCCAAATGAAATAAAAAGAATCATAGGTGTACAGTTGCAAACGAGTGGCTATTATCCCGGTTTGAATCTGGTACAGTTGATTGAACTTTTTTGTGGATTGTATAATCAGGAAGTAGATGCAATGGAATTGCTCGATTCTGTAAATCTGAGAGATAAAGCAAAAGCCCAGGTAAAAGAGCTGAGTGGAGGCCAACGGCAAAGATTTTCTGTAGCCACCACTTTGATAAATAAGCCACGCATTATTTTCTTAGATGAGCCTACCACCGGACTTGATCCACAGGCCAGAAGAAGCTTGTGGGAGTTGATAAGAAACATCAGAGAAAAAGGAACAACCGTTATCATGACTACTCATTATATGGACGAAGCAGAATATCTCTGCGACAGGGTAGCGATTATTGATTCAGGAAAAATAATAGCCTTAGATACACCTGATAAACTAATTGATAATTTAGTGGCATCAGGATTTGAAAGACCCAAAGAAATGAAACTGGCTAATCTGGAAGATGTATTTATCCATCTTACCGGACATTCATTAAGAGAAGCATAATTATGAGCATACAAAACAAACTAAAAGCATTTATGAACGGAAAAATTGAAGCGCAAAAAACAGCAGGTGCCGCATTTATGACCGAAAATATTTCGAAACCCGGTATAAAAGAATTGCCAGGTGGCATACAATACGAAGTAATAAAAGAAGGAACCGGAGCCTTGCCACTTGTTTCAGAAAGTGTAAAAGCACATTACAAAGGAACATTGCTGGATGGAAAAGAATTTGACAACTCTTTTAAACGAGGACAGCCTTTTACAGCACCACTGCGTGCATTAATAAAAGGCTGGCAGGTAGCATTGCCTATGATGAAGGAAGGAAGTCATTGGCGGCTTTGGATTCCATCTGACCTTGCCTATGGCGATCGTGGAGCTGGAAATGATATACCCGGAGGCGCAACACTGATATTTGAAGTGGAGTTGCTTGAAGTTGTAAAGTAATAATTTCAAAATATGGATCCACGTTATCCCATTGGCGTTTATGAGCCGCAACCATTTTCTATTGAGCAAAAAATAGAGTGGCTGGCTGATATTAAGTTTCTGCCGCTAATACTGGAGCAGTCAATCCTCAACCTGGATGAAGCTCAATTGCAAACACCATACCGAGAAGGAGGGTGGACGGTGCATCAACTGGTGCATCATATAGCAGATAGCCACATGAATGCATATATCCGTTTTAAACTGGGTTTGACTGAAGAAAACCCAACGATAAAACCTTATGATGAAAATGCCTGGGCAAAACTGCATGATGTAGAGAAATTGCCCATTAATGTTTCTATTACCCTTTTACATGCATTACACATCCGCTGGCACGAAGCATTAAAGTATGTGAATGATGAGGAATGGAATAACCGTACGGTTTTCCATCCTGAGCAAAAGAAAACAATGCGACTCTGGTATCTGCTGGGTTTGTATGCCTGGCATGGCAAGCATCATGTGGCACATATAACTTCGCTAAGAGAAAGCATGAAATGGTGAATGAAGTTTTAAACCGATTTGCAAATGAAATGGAAAACACTTTCTTCAGAATATTTATTTAACGACCTGTGGTTTAAAGTACGCAAAGAAAAATGCGAAACACCCGGAGGAAAAATAATTGATCCTTACTACGTATACGATTTTTCGCCATGGGTGGGGGCGCTGGCTCTTACCGAAGATGGAAATGTGGTAATGGTAAGACAATACCGACATGCGTATGGAGAAGTAGGTATTGAAATTCCCGGTGGCTGTGTAGATGCTACCGATAAATTGAATGAAGATGCCATCGCAAGAGAGTTATTGGAAGAAACCGGTTATCAGTTTTCATCTTATGAATATCTGGGTAATATATCACCCAACACATCTACCAATAGTAATGTGCTTCACATGTATCTGGCAAAAGGTGGCAGGAAAGTAGCAGGACAAAACCTTGATAGCGGCGAAGAGATTGAAATTGTAATTCTTAGCATTGAGGAATTGAAACAACTGCTTCGAGAGAATAAAATAAAACAGGCCATGCACGTCAGTTGTATTCTTTATGCACTGGAGAAATTGGGTGAGTTGAAGTATTAAGGTGCATGCGCAATGAGGCTCATGATGGTTCCTAATAACGTAGCTTTTGACCCGCCTCCCCAAATGGCCTGAATACTTTGTGGATATACTTCGCCTACTAGAAATATACTGCCACATACAATTATCAGATCGTCTTTTTTCGCATGAAGTGAAGTGGCGTACAAGGCCAAATTTACATTGGAATAAACTTTACCTTGTAGCTGATGCCGGGCTGCCTGTTTCTGCAATACTTCTTCATCCAACGCTCTGGGTATTTGCGCTTTGGTAAAATAATAGGTTGCACTTTTAGGGAGTAAGGCCAAAATATTATCAATATCCTTGTCCTTCACCATGCCAAAAACAATATGCAGATTTTGGTGAGGAGTAAGTTCAATTTGCTGTACCAATTCTTTCATGCCGGCTTCATTATGTGCTACATCGGCAATGACCATAGGTTCACTGGGGTTTAAAATTTCCCACCGACCCTTTAACCCACTTATTTTTTTAGTATGTTGCAAAGCTGCTGACAAATCATGTTCTTCTATTTGCCAGCCCTGATTTCTCATTTGAGTTACGGCTTCTAATACGGTCAACAGATTTTTAGTTTGATAAAGCCCGGTAAGGTCAAGCTGATATTGCTTGCTGTCAATTTGATGCGACTGAGTTACAGATACTTTTAGTAAATGATGCTCCCATTTCCAGTCAGCAACGGTTCTTTCCCGGTCGGCAAAAAAGATGGGCGCATTTTTTTCAAAAGCCGTTTTTTGAAAAACGCTTTCAGTTTCAAAATTTGTTTCACCAATTACTACGGGAATACCGTTTTTAATAATACCTGCTTTTTCTGTTGCTATTTCGGCTAAGGTATTGCCCAGCATTTGTGTGTGATCTGCACTGATGTTTGTAATTATGGATAGCTCGGGAGTTATTACATTGGTGCTGTCTAATCTGCCTCCCAATCCAGTTTCAATTATTGCAATGTCCACTTTTTCATTTGCAAAATATTCAAAAGCCATTGCTACCGTTATTTCAAAAAAACTGGGCTCAATTTTTCCGATTTCGGGTTTTATACGTTCTGTAAAATCAATAACAAATTGCTCAGGTATCTCCTTTAATCCACCACTATCGTCACTTAGTTTTATTCTTTCTCTGAAATCAAATAAATGCGGCGAGGTGTACAGTCCGGTTTTATAACCTGCTTTATGTAGAATAGCAGCCAGTATATGACTTACTGATCCTTTGCCATTGGTACCGGCAATATGTATGGATTTAAACTTTGATTGCGGGTTGCCCAAAAATTCGCAAAGCACCAATGTATTGGTGAGGTCTTTTTTATAGGCTGCGGCACCCATTCTGCTAAACATGGGCAGCCTGGTAAACAAATAATCAATAGTTTCCTGATAATTCATTGTTACAAAAATAAGAAAGGGTGCCTCGAAAATATCGGGCACCCTCTCATCCGTCCGAAAATATAATTAGTTTACTTTAAAATTGAATTGAACGGTCAACATGGATTCATGATCGCTTTTGTCAAATTTGATATTCTGTAAGTAACGTATTACCGCATCTTTATAAGCAGCACTTGAGTTAGTAGATCCTTTTGCAATACTTATAAATTTACCTACACCTTCGGGTGATACATTGATGTTGGCATAGATAACCGCCTTTGCAAGATCACCATCAAATGAATAATAACGTACAATTTTACGATCGCCACGAACTATTTTAGGGCCAGTGCCACCACCACCGCCTGTACCATTTCCACCACCAAATCCATTGCCACTACCACCACCTGCGCCATTACCATTTCCCACGCCTGATCCATTACCACGACCTCCACTTCTGTCAAAATCATCGGCCGTGCCACCGCCTTTACCAGTACCGGAAGTTGTCTTTCCCATTACTGTTTTTGGATTACGAGGTGCAGGTGTTTCTTCTACTGGTTTAGGAGTAGTTTTTACAGTTGAAGAAGTAACCGTTTTTTTGGCGTCCTGTTTTACAATTGCATTTTTTGGTAAAGCAGGTGCTTCTTTATTATCATCAGTTATATCAGTTCTTGCATTTGAAGCTTCAGGCTCACCGGCAGGTTGTGGTACATGTTTGGCTATTCCTGCTTCACCTACTGCTTGTACTGGATTGCCACCACCGCCACCACCATCAGCATTTGCAAGGGTTTCAGGTTCGTCAGGTAAATTAAGTTCAACTTCAATTCCCTGATCGGCTATTGATTCTACAAAAACAGGAATTTTCCATTTTACCAGAAACATACAAAGCAATACAAAGGCAATAAAGCCTGCGGTAATAAATCCTGCTTCCGTTCTTCTGCGTCTGTCTTCCTGTGTAAGCGTCATTACGTAATAATTGTTCATACAAATTTAGTTTTCGTTGTTCAAGGGTGGAAATCATTGTTTTTCACACCTGTTAGTAACGTTTCAAACACCGTGCAACTTGTACCGAAATGGTTAAATGAAATGTTAAGATGTATAGAAGCGATTTTTTCAACCCAATTTGCGATAAATCCAATAAGGGAGCAGGCGCATCAATTTGGCAATAAGCCACCAGCGTTTTGTGATATAAACTTTTCGTTGCTTTTTTTCTATGGCTTTTATAATTTGACGGGATGCTTTTTCAACAGGTGCTACCCAAAACATTTTATCGCCACCGTGTGCCATATCAGTATTTACAAATCCGGGTTCAATGCAGGTGATAAAAATTTTCTTTTTTAGTTTTCGGGCTTTTATGGATAATCCTTCGCAGTAATTTGATTCAAAAGCCTTGGAGGCGGCATAGGCAGGGGAGTAGCTGCTGCCGCGATTGGCTGCTACGGATGAAATCGCTGCTATTTGTCCATGATCTTGTTTTACAAAATAATTAAATGACCAGTTTGCTATTTCAATAAAGCCATTTACATTGGTTGCGGTAATTTTTTTATCAATATCCCAGTCCAGCATTTCCGAAGGCCGGCCCCAGCCGGCACTGATTACGATTAAATCCAATCCACCCAGTTTCGTAATCAGCAATTCCAGTTTTTGAATATTCTCATCTCCCGTTACATCAAAACATTCGTATTCTATTAATGAAGGAAATTGCGATTTAATGTTTTGCAATAAAGCTGTTCTTCTGCCTGTTATGCCTACTTTATGTCCTATAGCTGCATATTGTAAAGCCATAGCTTCACCTATACCCGAGCTGGCACCTACTATAATTATTTTTTTGGTCATTAAAAAAAACTAAACTCTTTTTTCTGATTTGAAATTTGCAATGATAAGCCCTGCAATTACTAAAATAAAACTAATAAGATGTACAGATGTGATCTTTTCATTTAAAAATAAAACCGCTTCTATACTGCTGAAAACCGGAATCAGATTGCCAAATAAAGCAGTGCGGCCGGCACCCAGAATATGAATGGATTTATTCCAAATCAAAAAACAAATGACAGAGGCCCCTAAGCCAAGAAACAATATTGCTGAAATATTCTGAAGATTCAACTCAAAACCACCCTGATGCTGCCATTCAATAATATAAAACGGAAGTAAAATCAAGGTGCCTAATAAGAAAGTAATAAACAGAAAGCCAGTTGGCTTCATTGCTTTGTCTTTTTTCCTTACCGAAATATTATATACTGCAAATGCAAATGCAGCAGCCAATACCCACCAGTCGCCTTTTGTAAAACGAAAATATTTCAGGTTTTCAAAATCTCCTTTCCCTAATAAAAATAAAATACCTGCAATACAAACCAACATACCTATGAGCCGCAAGCTTGTAATTTTTTCATTTAAAAAAATGCGAGCCAGCAATACTGAGATTACCGGCGAAGTGCAGGTGCCCAGTAAGGCAAGATTAATGGCCGTGGTGTAGTGTCCTGCTATGTAAATAAATGTATTAAACAAACTGATGCCGGTTACTGAAGCCAGTAAAATAATCCAGGGATTATTGAAGGCAATTTTAAAATCATTTTTTAAATACTTCCATGCAAGCGGCAAAATAAAAATGGCTGCTGTAAGCCATCTGTAAAAAGAAAGTGTAACCGGTGGAATATTGTTAATTACGCCTCTCGCTATTATGAAATTGCCCGACCAGATTAAACAGGCAAGAACAGCAAACCCGATTCCTTTTAAAATGGTATCCTGACTTTTCGTTGTTTGCATTTTTGGTCTTTGTATCTGAAAAGGGGATTACTAAAAAATTGAATTAGTTATGTGCAAAATCAGTTTCAAATTTTCCCTTAATTCTTTCAATAGGCGGATTGAAATAACCAAATTTCAAGTCAGGAAACTCATTTCTGATTTCATGCAGCAGATTTTTTACACCCATACATTCGCCGGTATCATGTACACCTATTTTTCCCAAATACCAGTCGGGGTCAATATTAAAATTGCGCCACTGTATCATACGCAAACCAGTTTCCTTTATTAGTTTTCTTAATGCTTCATATTCATCAACAGCGTCCGTCATTCCAGGAAATACAAAATAATTAATGGAAGTCCACCCGCCAAAAGCATTCACGATTTTCAAACTTTCAATAATATCTTCAAAATCGTAGTTGTTGGGTCGATAATAAGGCATATACACTTCTTTTCTTACCGAATTGGTGCTTACACGAATGGAGTTTAATCCTACTTCGCACAGTGCTTTTACTGCATCGGGGTTTGAGCCATTGGTATTGATATTGATACTTCCCTTTGATGTATGTTTTCTGATTTCAATTATTGATTCTCTAATTGTCTCCCACATCAAGAGTGGCTCACCTTCACAACCCTGACCAAAGCTAATTATAGGATATGGAGCAGTTTCAAGATGTGGTACAGTAAATTCTACAATTTCTTCTACACTGGGTTTAAATGTAAGTCTGTCTTGTGTTGAAACAATTGTTTCATCTGCAGGTTGAAATGAAATACAACCCAGGCAATTGGCATTACAGGCAGGAGAAGCAGGAACAGGACATTCCCATCTGCCCAATGAATAATTTCGTGCAGCTGGACAATGATATGTGAGTGCACAATTATGCATGATATGTTGTACCAGTTGATTTTGCGGGTAATGTTTTATAAGGTATGCGGCTCCTTTATTTACTTCATCTGGATCGTAACCGGCACATTCCTGTCTTATATCAGGTTCAATTCTTATTGCAGGTACATAAAACTGGTTGTTGTGCCAGCCTGCTGCGGTATAACAAAATAAAGGCAGCGTTGGCGCATCAGCATTTGTTTCATAAGCTGCAAGATAAAAGCCAGTATGAGCAGGTGGAATAAATGCGGCAACAGCCCATCCTTTTTCACATAAGCGCATTTCGCCTGTAGTTACATCAATGCCAATCCCTCTTCTTTCGGGTAATTCATAAAGAGAACCTCCATCTGGTAATAATATCCATTCATCATCTGGTATCGGCATAGCATCCCATCCACTACGACCGGTTGCATACAAAGTTGTGTCTTCAAAAATATGTCCCTTACCATCGGAGTAAAGTAAAAATGGAGATGCCATAAAAAATCTTAGATTGAAAAAAAATCAACAGAAAAAGATTCAAAAATCTTCTATTCTGAATATTGTCTGCAAAAGTCGTTAAATTCTTTCAATATGATAGGGTGAGATTGAAAGCTGATAAAATCATTTTATAAGTGTCGGTTCGTTGTTATTTTTGTGAAAATTTTTCCCTTGCCACACGAAGCCATTTCAGTCTTTGATATTTTTAAAATAGGAATCGGACCTTCCAGTTCACACACTTTGGGACCATGGAGGGCTGCGCAAAGATTTGTACAATCTTTAAAAGATAATTCCCAATTATTTGATGTAACATCCGTTCGTGTTTTATTGTATGGCTCATTGGCCAAAACAGGAAAGGGGCATGGCACAGATGTCGCCATTCAGTTAGGATTAAGTGGTGATGATCCGGTAACCTTCGCTGTAGATCAGATTGATGCAAAAATCATCGATATCAAGAATATGAAAAAAATGGTATTAATGGGTTTGCATGAAGTTGATTTTGAACCTTCAGAAGATATTGAATTTCTTTTTTCAGAGTCTTTACCTTTTCATCCCAATGCAGTCACATTTCTTGCTACCTTAAAAAATGGGGCAGATTTCGCAGAAACATTTTATTCTATTGGAGGTGGCTTTGTTGTAAAAGAAAATGAAGAAGCAGCCACATCATCGGTGGTACAATTGCCATTTCCCATTTCAAAGGCTGATGATTTATTGCATTGGTGTATAAAAACCGGACTTTGCATAAATGAAGTTGTTTTAGAAAATGAAGGTGCCTGGCGCAATGAAAAAGAAACCAAGGATGGTGTACTTAACATCTGGCGAGTGATGAAGGAATGTATTTATCGTGGCTGTCATACGCAGGGTATATTACCGGGCGGGCTGCAAGTAAAAAGAAGGGCTTTTGATTTGAATAAAAAATTACTGGGCAAAGCTGTTTATAACGATTATGCTTCATGGTTAAAATCAATAAGAAATGGTGGGCAGCATTTTAATTATATTCTTGATTGGGTTAGTTGTTTTGCACTGGCTGTTAATGAGGAAAATGCTTCTTTTGGACGAGTGGTTACTGCTCCTACCAATGGCGCTGCCGGCGTAATTCCAGCTGTATTACAATATTATATTGCTTTTTGTGCTGATGGTCTTTCTGAAGAAAAGCTCAATGAAAAAATCATTCAGTTTCTGCTTACTGCAAGCGAAGTAGGTAGTTTGTTTAAAAAAGGAGCAACACTTTCGGCGGCAATGGGAGGCTGTCAGGCAGAGATAGGCGTATCTTCTGCTATGGCAGCTGCCGGTCTTACTGAATGTATGGGGGGCTCACAAAGACAAGCAATGATGGCTTCGGAAATTGCTATGGAGCATCATTTGGGTCTTACCTGTGATCCAATTGGTGGATTAGTTCAGGTTCCTTGTATAGAACGAAATACGATGGGAGCCATCAAAGCCATTACAGCTTCTCAATTGGCTTTGCAGGGCACACCTGATTTTGCGAAAGTATCTTTAGATGCAGTTATTAAAACTATGTGGCAAACAGCCCTGGATATGAATTTGAAGTATAAAGAAACCGCCGATGGCGGGCTGGCTGTTAATGTGCCCTTGAGTTTGCCCGAGTGCTAAAAAAAAGAAGGCATCGCTGCCTTCCTTTATCCGTTGATTTTAGTTTTTGTTATCCTCTTTTTGCGGGTGTCTTCGCAGGTGTCTTTGTGGGATTTGAAGCTCTGTTTACAGCTTCTAAATTTTCTTTTGCTCCTACAAATTCAGGAAATAATGTCAAAGCCTGATCAAAATATTTTTTTGCATCGGCATAATTTTTTGCATCCATTCTTAAAACACCTATAAGATTGGCTGCTGCTGCTGCTACCGAAACGGCTTGTTGGTTACCATTCATAGAAGTAAATGGAACGCCGATTTTTTTACTATTGGTATCGGCTAATACAAATTTGGCAGAATTTTCAGCTTCTGAAGTTCGCTTTAATTGATATTGGCATACTGCCAGTTTGTAAGCCTGATAAGGGCTTTTGGTTTTTGGTACTACTTGTTCAAATAAACTGATTGCAGTTTTTGGATCTCCCAGTTCATCATAGCATTCTGCTGTACGTGCCATTGCATCCAGGTTATTGGGTTCTGCTTTATAAACTTCTTCCGACAACAGTAATGCACTGTAATAGTTTTTTGTAGAAAAATAAAGCATGGATAACGTGTCTTTGAAAATCAAACTATTATCAACAGCAAGATAGCCTTGCAAGGCATTGATGGCCACATTTACATCATTGTAGCCCAGTGCTTGTGTATAAACTTTCAGATAATGCTTTCTTAGTGTAGCACTGTCCTGCGCCTTCATACTGGCAAAAATTCCAAAAGAAAATAGAATAAGGGTAATTTTTTTCATATACAAAATTTAAATGAGGGGTAAAATTAGTCCTTCTTACACAAAAAGTAAAATCAAAATTGCATTTTAGTTTTACGTTAATAAAAGTAAAATGATTCAATAATATTGATCAAACGATAATGTTTTTCATTAATTTGAAAAATCTTTAATATGCTTTTCCATACTTTCTCCATTTTTCAATCACTTGTTCTATATCTGCTGGAAGAGGCGCCTCAAAAAATAATTCTTTTTCCGTTTCAGGATGTATAAAACCCAGGGTTTTTGCATGCAATGCCTGTCGCTGACAAATTTGAAAACAGTTGTTGACAAATTGTTTGTATTTGGCAAATATGGTTCCTTTTACAATTTTATCTCCACCATAAAAATCATCGTTGAATACTGGATGACCAATATGTTTCATATGAACACGTATTTGATGTGTGCGGCCGGTTTCTAAAATACATTGTACAACTGTAACATAGCCATATCTTTTTAAAACTTTATAATGTGTGATGGCTTCTTTACCATACTCTCCGTCGGGATAGGCTTCAAAGAGTTTTCTAAATCGCTTGTGCCTACCTACATGTGCAATGATGGTGCCTTCATCTTCTGTCATATCGCCCCAAACCAAAGCTTCATATTGTCTTTTTACAGTGTGGTCAAAAAACTGTTTGGCTAAATGCCGCATGGCTTTATGGTTTTTAGCCAATACCAACAAACCACTGGTATTTTTGTCAATACGATGTACCAGTCCAAATCTTGGCAACATATCTTCATTTAGTTCAGGTTGTTGTTGCCGTAAATAATATGCTACACCATTAAGCAATGTCCCTGTATAATTTCCGCTACCGGGATGCACAACCATGCCTGCTGGTTTGTTTATTATCATTAAACTTTCATCTTCATAAACAATCTGCAAATCCATTTTTTCAGGTACGATATCCGTTTCTTCCTTACTCAAATCAGAATAAATAATTACCGCATCACCCGGTTTTATTTTGTAATTGGATTTTACGGTACTGCCATTTACCAATACCATTCCCAGATTGATGGCTTGTTGCAATTTATTACGGGTTGCACCTTCTATCCGGTTTGATAGAAATTTGTCAATACGCAGTGGTTCCTGTCCATTATCAATGGTAATGCTAAACCGCTCATAAAGCTCATCGTTGTTTTCCGTAATGTCTGCTTGCTCCGTTGGCCTGTTTTCGTTCATGGCTGTAAAGATAAAGGTTGACAAGCGGGTTCTATAACGATGGCTTATTTTTGCAGCCGGTTATGACTAAAAAAATCTTTTTGGAGGATTTAGGACTGATGGAATACAAGCAAGCCTGGGATTATCAGGAGTTTTTGTTTAAAAAAAATTTAGACATCAAGGCTGTATATTATTCCAATCAACAATCCACAAATGAGAAAGATTTAGTGGAGACAAAAAATTATTTATTGTTTGTCGAGCATTTGCCGGTTTTTACTTTGGGCAAAAGTGGTAAAGAAAGTCATGTATTATTGGACAGGCAACAAATGAGAGAGAAAAATATCAGTTATTTTCAAACCAATAGGGGAGGTGATATTACTTTTCATGGGCCGGGGCAGGTAGTAGGTTATCCCATTTTGGATTTAGAAAAATTTGAAACTGATTTAGGAAAATATTTGAGAAATTTAGAAGAAATAATCATCCTCACATTGGCTGAATTTGGAATTAATGCGGGCAGATCAGCAGGGGAAACTGGCGTGTGGATTGATTCCGATTTACCGGGAAGTGAAAGAAAAATATGTGCAATGGGGGTTAGAAGCAGCAGGTGGATAACCATGCATGGATTTGCATTAAATGTAAATACTGATTTATCGTATTTCAATCATATTATTCCATGTGGCATTGCTAATAAACAGGTTACCTCTATTCAAAATGAATTGAAACATCCAGTGAATATTGAATTGGTTAAGGAAATTTTAAAGCAGAAGTTTGAAAGAGTCTTTGATGCAAAAATTATATCAGGAATCTTTTGCTAAATAAAACTTGTGCCGTTCTATTAATTTTCCTTCATTATAAAGTTCAAAATGAAACCAGCCGGCATGGTAAAAATTGGTTTTATCCAGTTTAAAATCTCTTTCTTTTAAATCTTTTATTTCAAATAAAAAGGTTTGACTGTCATCAAAGAATTTAATTGTATAGTGTTTTAATTTTTCTCCTTCCGGAAGCGTTACCCTTACATAGCCATCTCTGTTTGTATAAACATAAAGTGAAGGTGTATAAGCAGGTACTCGTGGTTTTGTATAAACAGGATTGGGGCTTGCAATGGTATCGCCAAATTGGTATTCTTCAATTTTAATTACTACAGGTTGCGCCTTTACAATTACCGGCTTGTTGTCAATAAATATGGTATCAGTTCTCACTATTACTTTCTGCCCGTTTTGAATCAAAGTATCTGTACGTCCGGTATTGGTTGCAATTTTTTTCTTAATCAAAGAATCTGGATAGGGCCGTTTTGATTTACTGAAAAGATATTCGCCTTTGTCTAGTTGAATATAAATGCGGTAAAACATTCCGTCGTTTTGCGCTTTTGTATCCATATAACCGTTTTGAACTGCCATGGGATCGGTAACGGTCAAAATGGTTTTAAAATTATTTAGGCTATCAGCAGATCGTTGCAAACTAATTTGCTTCACCATCGGAAAATTATTTACCCAACTGATTACATTTTTTTTTGGGGCCGTATTTAAAACAAAAAAATCGGGCAAAGTATCCTGACCCGTTATGATGGTTTGCTGCGCCAAGAGCTCTCCCGAATAAAGAAATAAACAAAAAAGAAGTGGATACAGTTTTTTTACCATGAATTAATAAATATTATTGGGTTGTGGGTCTGCGTAAACAAAGATAGGCTTGTGCCGTTAATTAATTAAAAGATTAACGATCCCTTATCGAGAGAGGCATTGCCTTGGAGCCCGCCACAATGAATGAGTAATAAGCGGCTTTGTGGTGGGAAATAATTTTTATAAGCAAGGTCAGTAATTGCAAATATCATTTTGGCAGAATACACAAAATCTGAAGGAATCTTTGTTTGATTATAAAATTTATTCATAAATGCTATCAGTTCGGGTTTGTGTTTTGCATAGCCACCAAAATGATAATTATGATGAATGTTCATCACTGCTTTAGCAACAGGATTTAAAAAAAGAATGGATGCTTCAAGCCCTGAAAAACTTTTCAATACAGAAACTACTTCCAGGTGTTGTTCAGGCAATAATTTATGCAGAAGCCCTGCTGCCATTGTACCAGTGCCAGCTGCGCAACAAACATGAGTGTATTGATTTTTATTTACCAGTTCTAAAATAGTGGCTGCACCCAGCATCCCTAAATGGCCATATCCGCCTTCGGGGATGATATAACATGATTCATTATTAAACTGACAGGATATTAATTTATTTTTATAATCTGTTCTGCTTGCAAAATGCAAATGCATGCCCAGATTTTTTGCATCAATCAAAGTTTTTGAAAGAGTAGGTGATGCTTCTCCGCGAATGATACCAGTAACTGGAATATTTAATTGTTTGCATGCCGATGCTGTAGCAACAATATGGTTGGACCAAGCCCCGCCAAAAGTGATTATTTCCTTTTTTCCACTTGCCTGAAAATCGGATAAGTAGTTTTTAAGTTTAAACCATTTATTGCCGGAAATTACCGGATGAATTTTATCTAATCGGAGAATATCTGCTACAATACCATTTTCCAAAAATGCCGGATGTCGGATTGAATCGTTTGTAATATTTTCAACTTTTATTTCTTGCATTTTTTCAAATGATGGAAACGAATTTAGTTTATTTTCGCCCCGAATAATTGAAAAATATGAGCAAACCTACATTAGTGATTTTAGCAGCCGGAATGGCTTCCCGCTATGGAAGTATGAAGCAGGTAGAAGGCTTTGGCCCGGCTGGAGAAACGATCATGGATTATTCCATTTTTGATGCCATACGTGCAGGATTTGGAAAAGTAGTTTTTATTATAAGAGAACAATTTGCTGAAAATTTTAAAAACATATTTGAGCCCAAGTTAAAAGGCCGAATTCAAACAGAATATGTTTTTCAAGAGTTGAGTTTTTTTACAGAAGATTTTAAGATACCCGATGAAAGAACCAAGCCCTGGGGCACGGCACATGCTGTGTTGTGTGCAAAAGATTCGGTACAAGAAAATTTTGCGGTTATCAATGCTGATGATTTTTATGGGAAAAATGCATTTCAGAATGCAGCCGCTTTTTTAAAAGTAGGTTGTTATGAAACTAATTATGCAATTGTTGGTTATGATCTTTTAAAAACACTTTCTGATCATGGCACAGTAAACAGGGGCGTATGTGCATTGAATAATGATGGAAATCTGGCTTCGGTAACGGAAAGAATCAATATTTCAAAACAAGGAGATAAGATAATAAGCGAAGACGGGCTGGAGCCAAAAGAGATTGCACTGAACACCAAAGTCTCAATGAACTTCTGGTGCTTTCATCCATCTTATTTTGAATATACAAAACAGCTGTTTGCACAATTTTTATCAGCACACGGTCACGAGTTGAAGTCAGAGTTTTTTATTCCTTTGGTTGCTGATGAATTTATTAAGACAACCGGGCAGGTGCAGGTAATACCTACCAGTTCATCTTGGTTTGGCGTTACTTATAAAGAAGATGCTCCATTTGTAAAAGCAAATTTAGATTTATTGATTGCTAATGGAGAATATCCTGATAATTTATGGAGTTGACCATATTTATAACCCTGAGGAACGTTAGCTCAGTTGGTTCAGAGCGCTGCTTTGACAGAGCAGAGGTCACTGGTTCGAGCCCAGTACGTTCCACTGTTGTTTTGAAGAATGTTCTTTTGATATTGTTATTGAGTATAACCAATTTATTATTTGCTCAACGAAATCTAATTGTTGAGTATGGAAAATATTTTAAGGTAACTTCCAAGATTACAAATAAAGAGGTTGAGGGATTTGACTATGAAGGAAGTTTGTATGTTCAGGGCGACTCATTAACATTTTTTACACTAAAACCTCAAATGCCAGATATTAAGAGAGGCACTATTGGAAGTGAAAGGGATCATCACGCATTATATGCTTTTCCTAAGTTACAACGCACCATTTCAGAAAACTTCTGGACACAGCCTTATGGTTTGATGGAATATAAAATGGATACATCCAAATGGCAACTGTATGATGATACACTCACGATTATGGGATATTTATGCAAAGCAGCAGCAAGAGATGCTGTGAGGGTTTGGTATGCAGTTGACATTCCTGTTGCTTCGGGCCCTTTTCAATATTTGGGTTTGCCTGGTCTTATTTTAATGATAGATGATTTTAGATATAAAAGAAAATATCAGGCAACTTCAATCAAAGAATCAAAGTACAAAATAGTAATCCCCAAAGCAAAATTCAAAGCGTGTAAAAAATGTAATTCAAAAATTGAAGAGATTAAAAAATACTTTCCCGATTAGATTTTCCAATCCACAATTTCATTGGCCCACTCAGCCCGGTGAGGAGTCGTGATGCGAATATAATTATCGGTATATCCTTCCATCATTCCGGTTTTGGAATGTCCTTCAAATAAAACAGAGCGGATTTGCCCCAGATGCTGCTCCGTAAAGTATTGCATCTTCATATAAGAAAGATTGCGTAAAGTTTTATTCCTTTCATTACGGATTGATATAGGAACAACGGGCTTAATGTTTAATGCATGAGTGTTTTCTCTTTCAGAGTAGGTGAAAACATGCAAGTAAGAAACATCTAAGGAATGAATAAAATCAAAAGTTTCTTTAAATAACTCCTCCGTTTCGCCAGGAAAGCCAACAATTACATCTACACCAATGGCACAATGTGGCATCATATTTTTTATCTGTGTGCATTTTTCTGCATACAATTCTCTTTTGTATCTGCGCCGCATGGCGCCCAATATTTTATTGCTGCCGCTTTGTAAAGGGATATGAAAATGCGGCATAAATTTTTTGCTTGATGCGACAAACTCAATTATATCCTGTGTAAGCAAATTGGGTTCAATAGAAGAGATACGATATCTTTTTATTCCTGCAACATTTTCTAATTGCTGAATGAGATCAAAAAAATCTTTTTCAACATTTGTTTCGTTATTGTCCGATTTAAAGTCTCCAAGATTAACACCAGTAAGTACAATTTCTTTTACACCATTTGAAGCAAGGTTTTCTGCATTGCGAATTACGTTTTCAATACTATCGCTCCTGCTTTTGCCTCTTGCCATTGGAATAGTACAAAATGAACAATTGTAATCGCAACCATCCTGCACTTTTAAAAAAGTGCGGGTGCGGTCATTCACACTCCAACTGGAATGAAAATCCTTTACTTCTTCAATATCGCAACTGCAGATTTTTGAAGAATCACCTTTAGACAATTCTTTAATATGCCGTCCTATATTAAACTTCTCCGCAGCGCCTAAAACAAGATTGACGCCTGGAATTTCAGCGATTTCTTTAGGCTTGAGTTGTGCATAGCAACCAGTTACTACCACCAGACTTTCAGGCGCCTTGCGTTGTATGCGTCGCACAATCTGTCTGCATTCTTTATCTGCATTATCAGTAACCGAACAGGTGTTAATGACATATACATCGGCCAGTTCTTCAAAATCCTTTTTTTCAAAACCATCCGATTCCATCATACGGGAAAGTGAAGAAGTTTCAGCAAAATTGAGTTTGCAGCCAAGTGTATGAAACGCCACTGTCCTTTTTTCAGCCATAGCGACAAAGGTAAGTTTTTCGGCATTTTTATTGGCTGCGCTTTAATGCATTTAGGCTTATTTTTATCTAAATATTTTTTGAATGAATAATAAATGGGCGCCATTTCTTCTCATTTTAACGCTGGGTTTGCTGCTTTTTGTAATTAAGCGATGTCAGTCCAAAAATGAAACAGAGCCTAAACCCAAAGTAACGAATAACGAACGCACTAAAGACCCTGCTACCAATATAAACAGAGATAGGGGATTCGATAGGAGGGTTTCCTATCTGGAATATAGCAAACACGCTAATTGCAGAATGGCATGTCGGCATATCAGTAAGTCCGAGGTGGAAGATATAATGAGAAACGGTAATATTAATTATAACAAAAGCGATTTACAAAATGACCGCTGTCCAAGATATGCACTTGAAGGCATTACAAAAGACAATCAACGGGTAAGAATCATTTATGCCCAATGCAATGAAGCTACCACAGTAGTAACTGTTATTGACCTGGAAACTGAATTTAGATGCGATTGCCCTGGCGATGATGCTAAATACAAAAACAAAGGTTGATGAAAATCTTACTGCGGCCATTACATTGGATTTATTCAGTTTATGCTTTCATCACTTTTGTGGCGGTAATGTTGCTCATATTTCCTTTTGCAATTATAGGGGCGATGTTTGGAAAAATAAAAGGCGGCAATTTTATTTTTATGCTTTGCCGCTTGTGGGCTGATATTTGGTTTTTTTTAATTTTCATCTGGCACAAAAAAATATTTGAAGCACCACATGATAAAAGCAAGCCTTTTATTTTTGTCAGCAACCATATTTCATATTTAGATGCGGCCATTATTCCTAAAGCTTATCGACAACCCATTCGTCCATTGGGTAAAGTGGAAATGTCAAAAGTTCCGGTGTTTGGATTTATTTACAGAAATGCTATTGTAACGGTAGATCGCAGCAGCGCAACAAACAGAGCCAACAGTATCCGCATTTTAAAATCCTTAATTAAAAAAGGAATTTCAGTAATGGTTTTTCCTGAAGGCACTTTTAATATGACCACAAAACCTCTGAAAGACTTTTATGACGGCGCTTTTAGAGTGGCAATTGAAACGCAAACACCTTTGAAACCGGTTTTATTCCTGGATGCATACAGGCGCATGCCTTATGAAAGTTTATTACGAATGTCGCCAGGCATTTGCCGTATTGTGTATTTAGATGAAATAAAAGTTGATTCCTACAATTTAACTGATTTGCAAGATTTAAAAAATCATGTTTATCAACTCATGGAGAAAAAACTAATGGAATACAAAGCCGCTTGGCGAAATACAAGCCTTAACGATTAGATTTGTGTTGTTATGATGGAGAATGAAATACACAATGCATCTTTTGAGGTAAATAGCAAAACATTTGCTGAAATCATCATTCCGTCTGCGCTTCCTCAAAATTATACTTGGTCTGTGCCTGCTCATTTATTTGAAGAAGTAAAACCCGGTTGCAGGGTAGAGGTAAATCTGGGCAAAACGAAAAAATATGCTGGCATCATAAAAAACCTGCATCATAAAAAGCCTGAGCATTTTGAGACAAAAGATATTCTGAATGTTCTGGATGTGCAACCAGTTGTATTTGAGGAACAGCTAAAACTGTGGGAATGGATAGCCACATACTATATGTGCAGTGAAGGCGAAGTGATGGCTGCGGCTTTACCAGCTCATTTTAAGTTGTCAAGTGAGACCATTCTGGTTTCAAATGAGGAATATGGTGATGATTTTTCAAATCTTGATCATGATGAATATCTTGTTGCAGAAGCATTGCAAATTAAAAAGGAGTTAAGCCTTACTGAAGTTCAACAGATTCTTGATACCCACAATGCCTATCCTGTTATTAATAAACTTTTACAAAAAAAACTATGTCACGTTTGGGAAGCATTAAAACAAACTTACACGCCCAAAAAGGAAACATATGTTATACTTCAACCTCAATTTAATAATGAGGAATCTTTGGCTGCACTATTAAACAGACCTGAAGAAAATGGTTTGAGTCGGGCACCAAAGCAAATGGAATTGCTCTTATCTTATCTTCATTTTGAAAAAACCATTGGAGAAGTTACTAAATCAGCATTATTAAAGAAATCAGGAGCATCTGAATCGCTGCTGAAAGGTTTGGTTGAAAAAAATATTTTGAGAATAGAAAAACGATCGGTTGACCGGATTCAATACCTGCCCAAAAATGTTTCAATTGACTTTGAACTAAGTGAAGTGCAACAGGCTGCGTTGGAAAATATTAATCATCAATTAATAGAGAAAGAAGTTTGTTTGCTGCATGGCGTTACCTCAAGTGGTAAAACCAATATTTATATCAGGTTAATTGAAACTTATATTAAAGCAGGGAAGCAGGTGTTGTATATGTTGCCCGAAATTGCGCTTACCTCTCAAGTAATTCGCAGGCTACAAAAACATTTTGGTGGTTATATTGGTATTTATCATTCTAAGTTTTCGCAAAATGAAAGAATAGAAATCTGGAATAAAGTGAAATCGGGGGAATTGAGTGTAATCTTGGGTGCCAGGTCATCCTTGTTTTTACCATTTCAACATTTAGGATTAGTTATTTGCGATGAAGAGCACGACACTTCTTACAAGCAACAGGAGCCTGCACCAAGGTACAATGGAAGAGATGCAGCAATTTATTATGCAACCTTGTTTAAGGCAAAAGTATTGTTAGGTAGTGGCACACCATCGGTTGAAAGTTATTATAACGCAACTACTGGTAAATATGGATTTGTAGAATTGTTACAACGATATGGAGATTTAAAACTGCCGTCTATTGAATTTATCGACACCAGAAAAATTTTTCAAAAAGATAAGGGAAAAATAATGCTTTCGCCTGCTTTGATAGAGAAGGTGAATGAAGTAGTAGCAAAGGGCAGGCAGGTAATTCTTTTTCAAAACAGAAGAGGTTATTCTCCCTATATGATTTGTGAAGTTTGTGGTTGGATTCCGCATTGTAACAACTGTGATGTTTCACTCACCTTTCATAAGTTATCCAATAAATTGGTTTGTCATTATTGTGGCTCAAGCTATCCGCCCCTGCATATATGTGCTGCTTGTGGCAGCGATAAATTTTTGCAAAGAAATTTTGGTACCGAAAAAATTGAAGAGCAGTTACAGGAAATTTTTCCAGATGCTAAGGTGGCTCGAATGGATATTGATACCGTAAAAGGTAAAAATGCCCACGACGTACTCATTCAGCAATTTGAGCAAAAACGTATTGACATTTTGGTAGGTACACAAATGGTTGTAAAAGGACTTGATTTTGATAATGTGGATCTGGTCGGTATTTTGGATGCTGATGGACTTTTGCATTTTGCCGATTTCAGGGTAAATGAAAGAGCATTTCAATTGATAGAGCAGGTGAGTGGCCGTGCAGGTAGAAAAGAAGAAACAGGACTGGTACTGGTACAAACATCACAACCAAAACACCCGGTATTGCAATGGGTGCAGCAGCATGATTATCTTTCTTTTTTCAAACAGGAACTGGAAAGTAGGAAACAATTTGCTTATCCGCCCTTTAGCAGAATCATACATCTTAGTTTTAAGCATAAATTTAAAGAAGTAGTAGAACGAGCAGCTCACCAATATGCACAAGTATTAAATAATAAATATGGTAATTATATTGTTGGGCCAGCTACACCGGTAATTGGTCGTATTCGTAATCAATACCTGATGGAGTTGCTGCTTAAACTTCCTCGCAACGGAAAATTGATTAGCCAGTGCAAAAAAGACTTGCTGGACAACATAGCCATCATGCATCAGGAAAAAAGTTTTAGAAATGTAACTGTGATGGCAGATGTAGATGTTATTTAAGGCTATATACTCCTTTTCTTTCTGTTTGTTGTTAGCCAGGCTTCAAAAGAGAGTAAATTAAAACTGCTCAGATTGTTTTCTTTTGTCAGCCCACCTTTTTGGGCGGCAAGTACTCCATATTTTACATCATCAAAGCCCGAAAGGAAATGTGCGTCGGGGTCAATAGACAATAGGACACCTTTCTCAATTGCATAGTCAACCCAGCGCCAGTCAATATCAAGCCTTCTTGGGTGAGCATTTATTTCTATCACTACATTATGTTGTGCACATGCTTCAATAATTTTTTTATGATCAACCGGATAGCCATTGCGGCTAAGCAGCAAACGGCCAGTCATGTGTCCCAAAATATTTGTAAATGGATTTTCAATAGCAGCCAGTAATCGCATCATCGCCTTTTCTTCAGTCATCTTTAGCGGACTATGAATTGAAGCAATAACAAGATCGAATGTTTTTAGAACTTCGTCATCATAGTCTAGCCTGCCATCATTTAGTATATCACTCTCAATGCTTTTGAAAATTTTAAAAGGCTTTAGTCTTTCATTGAGTTCATCTATATAATAATGCTGTTGTTTAATTCTATCTTCTTTTAACCCATTGGCATATCCAGCTGTTTTAGAGTGATCGGATATTACCATATATTCCCATCCACGACGAATGCATTCTTTTGCCATTTCTTCTATCGTATTGGTACCATCGCTCCAGTTACTATGACTATGAATAAGAGATTTGATATCACTTACTTTTATCAATTCGGGTAATTGGTGGGTAATAGCCTTGTCAATAATGGTTACTGACTCACGCAGACATGGTTTGATATAATCCATTTTTGTTGCTTCAAAAATTATACGGTCACCAGAGGCAGTATTATCAAATTCTAATTTTGGAAATTTTCTTTCAAATGCCTGTAAAAAACTATTGCTGCCAGTTGTCCGAAATAAGGTAGTGGGCATAGATGTGGCTCCTGTGTACAAACGAAGTTTTAGTCCGTTTTTTAAACGGTATAAAATTGAATTTTCTGTTTCTTCCAGTAGCTCGGGTGGCTGAGTAGTTTGAAATTTTGGTTTAATTACTTCATTTGTTTCCAGAACACAAAATTCAAGTTCTTCGATTGTAGTTTCTTGCCGGCGGTAGCTTCCGGTTACATGCACCTTTGTTGAACCAAATAGATTTTGAAGATAACTATTTACCATTGGAAATATTTCATCCAATTGAGCGTATAAAAAATGTCCCTGGCTTTGCAGATAGAAGTTGATGGCTTCCAAAACATTTTGCTGTGTTTTTTCACCAAAGCCTTTGTAAAGTGTGAGTCTGTTTTCGTTGCAGGCGTATTGCAGTTCGCCTATGGACTCAATTCCCATTTCTTTCCAGATGGAATGAATTTTTTTTGGACCAATACCTTTTATATTCATCATTTCAATAACACCTGGTGGTGTATGAAGCACTATTTCTTCGAGAATAGAAAGTTTTCCGGTATTCAGCAATTCAACAATTTTTTTACCAGTGCTTTCTCCAATTCCTTTTATGCCGGCAATTTCTTCACGAGGCGTGTCATTTAGCTGGTGGGGGAGCCTCTCAATATTGAAAGCAGCAATAGCATATGATTTGGCTTTAAATGAATTTTCTCCATGTATATCCATCAGCTTTGAGAGTAGCGAGAAGCTGTCTGCAATAGTAGCGTTATCCATTGCACTAAAATAACAAATTTGATAACCTGCCAGCCAGTTGATTCTATAAATAAAGTAAGGGAAAAGGATTCGGAAAATTACTTCATTAGTATATTTTCATTTGTAATAGATTAAACCCATTTGCTGAATTACATTCTTTACAAAAAGCTAATTCTATGATTAGGTATTTATTTCAATTAGTAATCTTGATTTTAACCATTATTGGGTGTAAGAAATCAGACAATGAAATACTTGTTCCACCTTCCGATCCCGGAATGCCCCTGGTAAATCAGATGAATGTTCAATATGGTGTTGCCCCCGATACTTCGGGAAATAATGTAAATCTCTTACTTGATATTTATTTTCCTCCAGATGCTACTACTGCTAAAAAGTATCCTTTGTTTGTATTAATACATGGTGGTGGCTATGTGGGTGGCGATAAAAATGGCAATGCTGATGAGTGTCGTGTAATGGCCGATAGTGGTTTTATTGCGGTGTCAATAAACTACAGACTGGGTTGGCGCAAAGGTGCAGGCAATTGTGCCGGCGATACGGCTGATTTAAATAAAGCAATGTATAGGGGTTTGCAGGACGCACATGCTGCACTTAGATTTTTAATTTCTAAAAAGAATGAATACGCAATAGATGAGAACTGGATTTTTATTGGAGGCTCCAGTGCAGGTGGTAATATTGCATTGAATACTGCTTATATCAACCCAATGGTAGCCATGCAAGCTTTCCCTGGCTTGAACACTTTATTGGGAGCGATAAATACCAGTGGAAATAATTTAACAACGAGTTTCTCCATCAAAGGTGTTTGTAGTATGTGGGGAGCATTAAAGGATTCTTCATTGGTAAATAGTGGAAATGCGATACCGCAGTTATCTTTCCATGGTATGATGGATAATGTGGTGCCTTATGATTTCGGTTGATTTCAAAATTGCCCCAATTATATATTTATGTGCGGCTCCTTATCGCTGCACCGGCAATTGGTTAGGTTTAATAAATCAGTGGTTACACATCTGAGTGTAAGCGGCGGACATGGACCTGTTGAATTTGCAGTTCCGTTTATGATGAGTAATACAGCCTGCTTTTTTAAGAAAATTATGAAATCTAATGCGGTCAACCCTTTGGTGATAACGGGTATAGTGAATAGTTGTGGAATGTAAAAGCAAAAAAGAAGGAAGTTGGATATGCGGGAAACATACTATTCAATTTTTATTCTTATATATTAAAGAATAGATAATAGAAATAAAAAAGTCCTTCGTAAAACGAAGGACTTCTGAGTATTCTGTGAAGAAAGAAACTTACTTCTTCTTTTTAGCAGCTTTCTTCTTAGGAGCAGCTTTTTTCTTAGCAGCTTTCTTTTTTGCAGCCATTTTTTTAGAATTTAATGTTAGTAAAAATGGGTTAACGATATAAAAATAGTGAATTTTTATTATCACCCAAATTTTTTTTTAACAAATTCAAAAACGGGTGTGCATATCTTAAGCCACTGCAATAGCTACAGAAACATAAGTTCTGTCGTTTTTCCCTTTACGAAACTCTACCAAACCATCTGCTAATGCGAAAAGAGTAAAGTCTTTTCCAACACCAACATTTTTTCCAGGATGATAAACGGTTCCTCTTTGACGAACAATAATGTTACCGCAAATTGCAGGTTGTCCTCCAAATATTTTTACGCCCAAGCGTTTGCTTTGTGAGTCTCTGTTATTTTTTACACTGCCTTCACCTTTCTTATGTGCCATGTTATGAAGTTTTTTTAATTATAGATTGAATTCAAAAAAATGAATTAAGCAATTGATGTTACTTTAATCTTTGTATAAGAGGTACGATGACCTTTCTTTTTGTGAAAACCTTTTCTTCTTTTTTGCTTGTAAGCAATTACTGTATCGCCTTTTACATGATCTACTATTTCAGCATTTACAGTTCCTTTACCTACATTCAATTTGCCATCGGCATCTACCAGCAATACTTCTAATGCCACTTTATCGCCGGCATTGCCGCTTAGATGAGGCACATAAAGGGTTTGGTCTTTTTCAACTTTGTATTGTTGACCCGCTACTTTAATTACAGCTATCATACATATAAAAATTAACTCCGAAGGACCCCTTCGGGGGACGCAAAGGTAAGGATATCTGTCTTTTTGGCAAACAGAAAATCAAAGTTTTATAACATTTCTTAGCCCTTTTTTTGCCCCTGCAAGCTTTATATTTGTATCATTAGTTTAGTATCGATTGCAGATTGTATGAAAATCAAGTCATTTTTAGCAAGGCCATTCGCCTCTTTTGTGTACAAAAATATCCGAAAAGGGATGCAAACAGCCATTTCAGACCAGGAAAATGTGCTGAAAAGCCTGTTGAAAACTGGGCGAAATACAGAATTTGGTAAAGAAAGCCACTTAAATGAGGTAGATAATTATGAAGCTTTCAAACAAGCAATTCCCATTCGTGATTATGAACAGATAAAACCCTGGATTGAGAGAATAAAGAAGGGTAAGCATAATGTTTTATGGCGTGGCCTACCTGAATATTTTGCTAAGACCTCAGGTACTACCAGTGGTACAAAATATATTCCTATTACAAAAGACTCTATTCCCAACCATATTAATACAGCCCGAAATGCGCTGCTTTGTTATATGGCTGAAACAGGAAATGCTGATTTTGCTAACGGAAAAATGATTTTCCTTTCCGGATCTCCCGAATTGGAACGAATAAGCGGAATACCTACAGGAAGGCTAAGCGGTATTGTTAATCATCATGTTCCAAAATATCTTTCGAACCAATCAACTTCCATCTTATGAAACAAATTGTATTGAGGACTGGGAAACAAAATTGAATAAGATTGTAGATGAAACAATAAATAAGAATATGACGCTCATCAGCGGCATTCCACCTTGGATGCAGATGTACTTTGATGAGTTGGTGCAACGTAGCGGTAAATCGGTAGGTGAGATATTTCCCAATTTTAGCGTAATGGTGCAAGGCGGTGTAAATTTTGAACCATACAAAGCAAAACTTTTCGAAAGTATCGGTCGCAAAGTGGATAGCATTGAACTTTTTCCGGCGAGCGAAGGTTTTTTTGCCTTTCAGGACTCACAGCAGGCTGAAGGATTGTTATTGAACACCAATAGCGGCATCTTTTTTGAATTTGTTCCTGCCGGTGAAATTTTTAATGAGAATCCTACCCGCCTTTCATTGAAAGAAATAAAAACCGGAGAGAATTATGCTTTAATTATTAGCAGTAATGCAGGATTGTGGTCATACAATATTGGTGATACAGTGAAATTTGTTTCTACCAATCCATATCGGCTTATTGTTACCGGTCGCACCAAACATTTCATTTCAGCTTTTGGCGAGCATGTAATTAGCGAAGAAGTAGAAGCCAGTATGATAAAAGTAACCGAAGAAGAAAAGATAAGAGTTACTGAGTTTACAATTGCTCCATACGTAAGCAACGATCAGGGAAAATCATATCACGAATGGTTTGTAGAATTTGAAAACAATCCTGATGATATGGCGGTTTTCGCTCATAAATTAGATAACCAGCTTAGACAAAAGAACAGCTACTATGAAGACCTGATTGGAGGCAGCATTTTACAGCCTTTGAAAATAACACCAGTGCGTAAAAACGGGTTTATTGATTACATGAAATCTATTGGTAAATTGGGCGGTCAGAACAAAGTTCCCCGATTGAGCAATGACAGAAAAATTGCTGACGAATTGATGAAATACACAAAATAAATTCATGTCCAACGAAATTCAAACTAAAAGAATTGCAATATTTGGCTCTACCGGCTCCATTGGCAAGCAGGCATTGGAAGTAATTGCGGCCAACGCTGATAAATTTTCTGTTGAGGTATTAACGGCACATCAAAATGATGAATTATTGATAGAGCAGGCATTGAAGTTTAATCCAAATATTGTAGTTATTGGAGATCAAAGTAAATACATCAATGTTAAAAATGCTTTGAATGGTACAAATGTAAAAGTGTTTGCAGGTGAAAAATCTTTGGAAGAAGTAGCTTCAATGGATTGTTATGATTTTATGCTGGCCGCTATTGTAGGTTATGCAGGATTAAAGCCTACTTTAAATGCCATTGAAAATAAAAAAGCCATTGGGCTTGCCAATAAAGAAACGCTGGTAGTTGCAGGTGATATCATCATGCGCAAGGCTGTGGAAAATAGAGTGCCTATTATACCAGTTGATTCAGAACATTCGGCCATTTTCCAATGTCTTGTAGGCGAAACAAGAAACAGGATTGAAAAGATAATTTTAACCGCATCTGGCGGACCTTTTATTGGTCGCAAGCCCAACTATCTGGTTAATGTAAAAAGAGAGCATGCATTGCAACATCCTAACTGGACAATGGGAGCAAAAATATCCATTGATTCTGCTACATTGATGAATAAAGGATTAGAAATGATTGAAGCAAAATGGCTTTTCAATTTATTACCCCAGCAAGTACAGGTTGTTATTCATCCGCAAAGTATCATACATAGTATGGTGCAGTTTGAAGATGGAAGTGTAAAAGCACAGATGGGGTTGCCGGATATGAAATTGCCCATTCAGTATGCAATGGCTTTCCCCATAAGAATTAAGAATGATTTCCCTAGGATGGATTTTAAAAAAGTTAACAATTTAACTTTTGAGGAACCGGATGTTAAGACATTTCGTAATCTGAGTTTGGCTACTGATGCTTTATATAAAGGCGGAAATCTGCCTTGTATCATGAATGCTGCTAATGAAATTGCAGTCTATGCTTTTCTTCGTAACAGGATCAGCTTTCTGGAAATGACGGATGTGATAGAAAAAACCATGTCGGGAGTAAGGTTTATTGAGAAACCGAGTTTGGAGGAATATTTTGAAAGTGATGGAGAGGCTCGTAATTTTGCGGCAGATTTAATAAAATTGTAAGCTGGTTGTTTCAAAAGATTACAATTACCACATTTTTCAAAACGACACCTTTTTAAGTATTTAAAATCGTCTTGAAGTTTGAATTTTGTGGCAATTTTTAAATATCAACTTTTGAAACAGCCATATTTTTTGATAGAATAACTATGAATAATTTATTAGCAATTGATTGGGGAACTGTAGGCGTAAAAGCTGCTCAGTTTATTTTGTCTTTCTCTATATTGATTTTGTTGCATGAGTTTGGCCATTTTATAACTGCCAAATGGTTTAAATGCAGAGTGGAGAAGTTTTATCTATTCTTCAATCCATGGTTTTCTTTATGGAAAAAGAAAAAAGGCGAAACTGAATATGGCCTGGGATGGATTCCGCTGGGTGGTTATGTTAAGATAACCGGAATGATTGATGAAAGCATGGATAAGGAGCAGATGAAGCTTCCGCCACAGCCTTATGAGTTTCGCAGTAAACCCGCATGGCAACGTCTCATCATTATGTTAGCCGGTATCATCGTTAATATTTTGCTGGCCATTATAATTTTTATTTTTATTCTCTGGATTTGGGGGAAAGAATATATGCCGCCTTCAAGCGCCAAATATGGCATTGCTGCAGATAGTCTTGCACAAACAATTGGATTTAAAGATGGTGATATGATTTTGCAGGTGGGAGGAAAGGATGTCAAAAATCTATTGAAACTGCGTAGTGATATTGTTTACAATGAAGGCCCAGATGAAATAGCTGTAAAACGTGGTGATAGTACTGTAATACTTAAGTACGACAATCAGTTGAGAAGACGACTTAACAGCAGAAATGCACTTGACTTTGTATTTGCCAGAACACCCTTTATTGTTAAAAGTGTTACTAGTGGAGGCATAGCAGCAAAGGCTGGTTTAAAATCCGATGATAAATTATTAAAAGTAAACAATGAGGATGCGGAGTACTTTCATCAATATGCAAATATTATAAAGGGCAAAAAAAATGAGAAAATATTATTAACCTTTTTAAGAGGTGCAGACACCATTACAACAGAAGTAACATTAGATAAGAACGGTAAAATGGGTGTTGAAAGAAAATCGCCAGAAGATTTAGGTTTTAAATTTGAAACAAAGAAGTACTCATTTATAGAATCAGTTAAAGGCGGGTTTAGTGAATGTTGGAATACTTTGGGCCTTTATATGAAAGGGTTGAAGCAATTATTTAATGGTCAGGCAAAAGCAAGCGAATCAGTAGGAAGTGTATTTAGCATTGGAGGAATATATCCTGGAGTTTGGGACTGGCATATTTTCTGGACGCTTACAGCGGTGTTTAGTGTTATTCTGGCTTTTATGAATTTGTTACCCATTCCTGGATTAGATGGCGGCCATGCATTATTTACTTTAATAGAAATGATAACTGGTCGCAAACCAAGTGAGAAATTTCTGGAATATGCGCAAATTGTTGGGATGATACTCTTATTTGGGCTAATGGCCTATGCTTTAGGATTGGACATCTTTAGGATGTTTAAGTAGAAGTTGAAGAGTTGATTAGTTGATAGGGTGGTTGATTTTTATTAATCAATCAATAATAAATATTGGGGGCGTTTGGTTTTGACAGCGTAGATCTTTGAAAGTATAAGCATGTACTGCGTTGCGTAATTAGCAGTTTAATCTGAATACGAAAAACACAAATGGCAATACACAGTATGCCATGGCTGCCTAATCAGTGATTAAGTAGTCATTAGGGCCGCCGGGCAGGTAGTTCTGTTACCACGCCCCGCCGCCGACTAAAAAACAAAACAGAATGCTGCAATAATAGGCTGTGCCTGTTGCTTAAGACTATACAGCTAAGGAGTTAATCGGTTGTCAGTTTATCCAAAGGATTTCCTTTGGTTCCAGTTAATTCCCGAAATTTAAAACGGAATAAACATGTAGAAAGCTTTTGAAGAATATGTTTGGACACCGGTTCGAATCCGGTCGCCTCCACCAACAACCATCTTTGCAAACGCATTGATGGTTTTTTTTTCTTATTTTTTCATTCCCAAAACTGCTTTTAGGATGAAAAACAAGTATGAAGAAAAAAATCAAACTGCTGGCGCAATACTGGGTGCTTTCAGCTCTCGTGAAACTGTTTCATCATTTGATTTTTTCCGTCCCTGGAAAGCAATTTCTACCAATAATATTTACATCATTTACTTATCAGTCTTGCTATTTGCTTTTTATGCCTTTACCCGTCATGGCATTAATTTTATAGCGCTTTCTACTTCATTAATTGCAAGTGTACCAGTGGGGTTGGCTATTGCATTTTTAGAAACACAATCTCAGGAGTATAGAAGAAAACACAGACGAAACAGTTTTTGGATTTATTTAGTGTATAGAACTTTTCGTTTGGTTATCTGGTTTATGATTTTATTTTTTTTGATAATGTTGCTGGTCAACTGGTTAAAAATAAATACCGATGAAACAATTTATCCTCATAGTCTTTATGATTTTTTCGGCACTCAAAAGCTTTTTGAATTTTTGGGACTAGCATTAGTCATTTCCCTTATTTCTAATTTTATGGATGAATTGCATCGCAAGCTGGGGCGAGATGCAATTTATAATCTGGTATTGGGGAAATATCATCAGGTAAAACAGGAAGAAAGAATATTTCTTTTTATTGACCTTAATTATTCTACAGATATTGCTGAAGAGATGGGAGAAATGCAATACAGCCATTTTCTACAGGATTATTTTTACGATATCAGCGAGCCAATTGCACGATATTTCGGTCGGGTGTATCAATACGTGGGCGATGAAGCAGTCGTAACCTGGCCTATGAAAAAAGGGTTGAGATTTTCTGTTTGTCTTCGTTGCTTTTTTGCCATTCAAAAACAGATCAAGCGATATCAGAGTTATTATGAAAAAACTTATGGAAGAGTGCCTGAGTTTAAGGCTGCATTGCATGGTGGCTCGGTCGTTGTTTCAGAAGTTGGAAAATACAAATCGGAAATTGCTTATCATGGAGATGTTTTGAATACAACAGCAAGAATGCTAGGCAAATGCCATGAGCTGGAATCTAATTTGTTGGCCTCATCCGTATTGTTGAGTCAGATTGAGCTTCCTAAATATCTAAAAGCAGATGAAATGGGCTCATTTCAATTGAGAGGAAAACAACAGGAGGTTGGTATATTTTCGGTTTATATGTCAAATGATAAACTGGCTGCCACCCGTAGCAGATTACGTATATTTAAACGAAAAAAGAAAAGTGATTAACCTCTGAAACGAGAATTATCAGATGCCATCGGGCAACCTGTTTTTCGCTGGGAAGTACAGGAAGTAATTGTGATGACAGTCAATAAAAGAGAAACAATAATTAAGAATTTGTTTTTCATATCTAAGGAATTTTAATGCATTTAGCATTGAAAACGAAAAATGGTAGAAATTATTTTGTATTTCAAAGATAAAAATTAATAGTATCCGTAGCAGGTAAATTTTTTTTAGACCCTATACTGTTTATCTTTGTCCGGCTCTGGATTAAATTATTTTAAAATAATGTCTTATTCATTCACACTCAATTACTAAGAGTAAATTACTAAACCCAATGTTACAGCTTAAAAAGCCTCTTGCATTTATTGATTTAGAAACTACAGGTGTTAATCTGGGAATTGACCGCATAGTGGAAATTGCTATAGTTAAAATTTTGGCGGATGGCACTAAAACTGTAAAAAGGAAACTGATCAATCCTGAAATGCCAATACCAAAGGCTTCCAGTGATATTCATGGCATTACTGATGAAATGGTAAAGGATGCACCTACTTTCAAACAAGTGGCCCAGGAGTTAAAACAAATGCTGGATGGATGTGATCTTGGAGGCTTTAATTCAAACCGGTTTGATATCCCTTTGTTGATGGAAGAATTTCTAAGAGTAGCGATTGATTTTGATATGAAGAACAGAAAGCTGGTAGATGTACAAAACATTTATCACAAACTGGAACCCCGGACCTTAAGCGCAGCTTATAAATTTTATTGTAATAAAAACTTAGAAGGTGCTCATAGTGCCGAAGTAGATGCTACAGCCACTTACGATATATTGCAGGCTCAGGTTGAAAAATATCAAGAGTTGGGCAATTCCATAGATTCTATATTAAAATATATTGGCGATGATCAGGTAGTTGATTTTGCCCGACGTTTTGTAATGGAAAGCGGAGTAGAGGTTTTCAATTTTGGCAAACATAAAGGACGTTCGGTAGCAGAAGTTTTAAAAGCAGAGCCACAATATTATGATTGGATGATGAAAGGAGATTTCCCGCAACATACCAAACAGAAATTAACCGAAATTTTCACCCGTACTATGTTGCTGAAAAAGGGCTAATGCCGTTTTTTGCGTTCATAAGTTTTAACGGAATGTGAATTCTTTAAATCGTATTTTCGGTGTTACCGATGGAGAAACTGGTTGTCATACCCACCTACAATGAAAAGGAAAACATCAGCAATATTCTTCATGCAGTCTTCGCACTTCATGAGGGTTTTAATGTATTAGTCATTGATGATGGTTCGCCAGATGGAACTGCTCAAATAGTAAAAGAACTACAGTCAAAGTTTAGTGGGCTATTGCATTTGGAAGAAAGAAAAGGCAAATCGGGTTTGGGTACCGCTTATATTCATGGATTCAAATGGGCAATTGCCAAGGGCTATCAATTCATCTTTGAAATGGATGCCGATTTTTCTCATAATCCTTCCGACCTGTCTCGTTTATACAAAGCATGCAAACAAGACGGCGCCGATCTTGCTATAGGCTCCCGTTATGTAAAAGGTGGGGGGGTAATAAACTGGCCTGGCAACCGAATCGCACTTTCAAAAGGAGCCTCAATCTATACCCGAATGATAACATGGATGCCGGTAAAAGATCCTACTGCCGGGTTTATGTGCTACAAAAGGGAAGTGTTAGAAACCATCAATCTTGATAAAATACATTTTGTAGGCTATGCTTTTCAGATAGAAATGAAATTTGCTGCATGGAAACATGGTTTTAAAATTAAAGAAGTCCCCATCACTTTTCAAGACCGTACCGAAGGTGTTTCTAAAATGAATAAGAGTATTGTAAAAGAAGGCATATTGGGTGTGTTGAAACTTCAATGGTATTCTCTTTTCAATAATTACCGTAAGAATTTAGCTAATACAGAAAAACAAATTGAGCAAGTTGCCAAAAGCGAGACGGTTGCCGAATAAATAATCTTTTGTTTTTGTCAGTTTTGTTTTTATAGATTGCATGTCTATGAAGAAAGCATTTCTGCAATTACATGCTGCTGTGTTTCTGGCTGGGTTTACCGGCATTATGGGACGGCTTATCACTTTAAATGCGGGACTGCTTGTGTGGTATCGTTTGCTTATTACAGTGGTGGTCATGTGGTTGTTGTTTCATTTTACTGGCAAGCTGATAAAAGTTGCAAAAAAAGATATACTAAAACTAACAGGCATTGGTTTTTTATCTGCTATGCACTGGCTCACTTTTTATGCTTCTATTAAAACTTCAAATGTATCTGTAGCACTTGTATGTTTTTCGGCTGTTGGTTTTTTTACAGCCTTGCTTGAGCCTATTTTACTAAAAAAGAAATTTAACCGGACTGAACTGATGCTGGGCATAATTGTAATGATTGGTATTTATATTATTTTTCATTTTGATGCGGATTATAAAACAGGTATTATTTTGGGAGTATCATCAGCAGTGCTGTTGGCGGCATCCATGATTTACTTTAAAGTTTTTGTAGAAAAATTGGGTTCTGAAACTACTTTGACTTACCAGTTAAGCGGAGCTTTATTGACACTTTCAATCGTAATGCCTTTTTATTTATTTCAGTTCCCAACCAGCTATCTTTTTCCGGATATTAATGACTGGATTTGGTTATTGATTCTTTCATTGGTTTGCTCTGTTCTGGCATTTCAGTTAACCGGACATGCGATAAAAAAATTAAGCGCATTCACTGTTAATCTTACTTTTAATTTAGAACCGGTATATGGTATTATACTGGCCTTTATTATCTATAAAGAAAACCAATTGTTGAGCAAATGGTTTTTTGCTGGTATAGCCCTGGTTGCAATTTCGCTAATCATTCATATTTTTTTATTAGTGAAAGTTGAAAGAGATTTGACACATGAAGAAAAATGAATATCATGATCGTATCGTTCAATATTATCAGGATACGGAGAATGCTTATAAGGATTCCTGGGATTTGAATAATAGCCTGGCGATACACTATGGTTACTGGGATGAGGGTGTAAAATCTTTTCCTGAATCACTTTTAAGAATGAATGAAATTATGATGCAGACTGCAGTCATACAATCCACCGATTTAGTATTAGATGCGGGCTGTGGTGTAGGCGGCAGTAGTATTTACCTGGCTTCGAAGCTGGGTTGTCCTGTTACAGGTATTACTTTGAGCCAAAGACAAGTGACACAGGCAACAGGGTTTGCAAAAGAAAAGAAACTGGAAAATTTAGTTTCATTTACAATAATGGACTATTGCAATACTGATTTTAAAGATGAAAGTTTTAATGTGGTATGGGGCTGTGAAAGTGTTTGTTATGCTGATGATAAAGAGAAATTTATTAATGAAGCATATAGAATTTTAAAACCCGGTGGCCGGTTGATAATCGCTGATGGATTTGTAATTGATTATGAAAGTAATCATCATTCAGTGATCAGAAATTGGCTCAAGGCTGGCAGGTAAACAATCTGGAAACGCCTGAAAGATTTCTGAAATTTTTGAATAATGCTGGATTTGTAAACCCAGAATATAAAAATATTTCAAAGGAAGCTGCAAGATCATCTCAAAGACTTTATCGCTTTTATTTTCTGGCAAAAATGTATCTGGTCTGGAAGAAAATCAATTTTTCAAAACCGGCTACTAAAATGCAAAAGAAAAATATAGAGGCTTGTAAGTACCAGTATCTTGGTATGAAAAAAGGGCTATGGGAATATGGATTAGTTGTGGCCACAAAGCCAAATAAAAATATTTGAGAATCCCTTAACTTAGGTTCAAATTTTGAAACCATACAACCCCCCAATATGAATGTAAATAAATTTGGTTTATGCAGCCTTTTGATAATTGCCTCTTTAAGTTCAATGGCACAAAAAAAACCATTGGATCATTCGGTGTATGATGGCTGGCAACATATTGGCGAACGAATAATTAGTAATAATGGGAAATGGATTGTATATACTGTCGATCCTCAACAAGGAGATAATGAGCTTATCATTCAGTCCGCAGATGCAAAAACAAAAATAGCAGTACCCAGAGGCTATAATGCAAAAATAACTGAGGACAGCCGCTATGTAGTTTTTAAAATTAAACCCTTTTTTAAAGACACCAGAGAGGCAAGAATAAAAAAGAAAAAGCCCGCTGATTTTCCAAAAGATTCATTAGGCATACTGGAGTTAGGTCAATCTACAATATGGAAGCGAACAAATCTTAAAAATTTTAAAACGCCTAAAGAGACCGATGGCTGGTTGGCTTACCAGGTAGAAGAGGTTAAAGACGCCAGTGCTAGAAAAAAACCTGAAGCTGCAAAACCAGAAAATACATTTAAAAAAACGGCAGATAGTTTAGAACAAATAATTGATTCTTTGCGAACTGCCATACAGAATTTTCCCAAAAAGAAGAAACAAAAAGATGATGATGTACAGTACGCAGATGTTGATGGCGATGGCACAATCGCTTCAGGCGGAGATACAGGAGCTGATCTTGTGCTTCGAAACCTGGCGAATGGTGAAGAGAAAACTTTTAATAATGTTTTAGAATATTATTTTAGTGATAAGAATAATAAATTGTTAATGGATGTTGCAAAAGATCCAAAGGATTCCAATAGTGTAGCAAAGGTAGTTTTATACGATTGCCCATCGGGTAAAACAGTATTACTAAGTAAACAGGGAAATGATTTTAAAAATTTTGTAATGACAGATGATGGAAGCCAGGTGGCTTATGTAGCAGAAAGAGATGCTGCTCCCAAAGACTTGCAAAAATTTTATAAACTCTGGTATTTTAAAGAGGGGATGGATTCTGCCACATTACTCGTTGATAAATTTTCGGTGGATATGCAATTAGGAATGACTGTAAGCGAATTTGCAAATCTGAATTTTAGTAAAAGCGGCAAACGTCTGTTTTTTGGCACTGCACCTATTCAGGCTGCCAGAGATACTACATTAGTTGATTTTGAACATGCTAAATTAGATATCTGGCATTATAAAGATGATTACCTGCAAACGGTGCAAAACACACCCTTGCGTTTGCGTGCTGCACAACAGGAAAATTTTTTGGCAGTTTATGACATTAACAACAAAGTCATTAAACAAATAGGGACAAAAGATATTCCAATAGTCATTCCAACAAATGAAGGTGATGGTGATGACTTCGTTGGCATTTCCGATGTGGGTAAAAGAATTGAAAGTCAGTGGATGGGCAGTACCAAAAAAGATATTTATTCTATTTCAATAGCCACCGGCGAAAAGAAATTGGTAAAAAAAGATTTGTATGGTCAGCTATATCCTTCTTCAACCGGTAAATACATTGTTTGGTACGACAGATTCGCAAAAAATTATTTTGTATGGGATGGCCATACAGTAAGAAGCTTATCAGAAAAAATGAAAACACCACTTTTTCAGGAAGACTGGGATACGCCTGATGCACCATACAATTATGGTGTTGTGAAATGGACTGAAGGCGATAAAGCCCTATTGGTCTACGATCGCTATGGCATCTGGAAACTGAGTATGGATGCAAAAACAGCTCCTCAATACCTGATAGGAAACAGAAATAAAAAATGGCGCTATCGTTACTTGCAAACCGACCCTGAGGAAAAATTTATTAAAGAGGGACAACAAATGACATTTAATTCATTTGATGAAAATAAAAAGGATGCCGGATTGTGGTACACTACTTTTACCGATAATATGGCCAACAGCTTGTTGCCTATTCAGTCAGATGGAAAGTATATGATAGGCGCAGTGGCAAAAGCGAAGGATGCGAATGATTATATTTTCACCCGTGAATCATTTACCGAATCGCCGGATTTATATTACTGGCAACAAACTGATGAAGGTCCGGATGGCTCAAAACTTTCTTCCATTAATCCGCAACAGAAAGATTACAACTGGGGCAGTTCCGAACTTATTAAATGGAAAGCCTATAATGGCAAAGAAGCAACAGGTATTGTGTATAAACCCGATAATTTTTCGGCAACAAAAAAATATCCGATGATCTGTTATTTCTACGAAAAACTAAGCGATGGCTTGAATGATTATAAAGAACCGGCACCCATTCGCAGTGCAGTAAATGTTCCTTTTTTTGTAAGCCGCGGTTATATTGTTTTTGTACCGGATATTGAATACACTACTGGCCACCCAGGCAAAAATGCTTATGATTATATTGTAAGTGGAGCAAGAGCTGTTGTAAAAAAAGGATGGGCCGATAGTACAAAGATTGCCATTCAGGGACATAGCTGGGGAGGCTATCAGGCAGCACAGTTAGCCACTATGACGAAGTTGTTTAAAGCAGTGTGGGCCGGTGCACCGGTTGCCAATATGACGAGTGCTTATGGCGGCATAAGATGGGAGAGTGGATCAAACAGGCAGTTTCAATATGAGAAAACTCAAAGCCGCATTGGCAAAACATTATGGAATGGTTTACCCTTGTATTTAGAAAACTCTCCACTATTTCATTTGGATAAAGTAACAGCACCCATGGTCATATTACACAACGATGCTGATGGTGCAGTGCCCTGGTATCAGGGAATTGAATTGTTTACAGGCTTGAGAAGATTGGGCAAACAGGTATGGATGCTCAACTACAATGGACAAGGACACGGTCTTACACAACGACAGGATATGCTCAACTATCAAATAAGAATGCAACAGTTTTTTGACTGGATATTGAAAGGAGAGAGGCCTGCAAAATGGATTACCGAAGGTGTACCAGCTGTAAACAAAGGAAAGGACTGGGGGCTTGAAATTGTAGATTAACCATGTACCATTTCATAAAGCGCAACATCAGGCCGCAGCTATAAACTTAACCAAGCTACGCTTTACAATAGGCAATAAAGTTTCTTCTACTGGAAATTGTAGCATCGTTTCTATTGCATAAACTGCAGGATTGGGTAAGTGTTTGTGTTTTTTTATCAACTCAGTTTTTATATGCTCATAGGTAGATGAGATACTGCGTGTCCAGTCATCAATAAATAAAGTACGTATGCTTCGGTATTTTTCATCGTGCTTTTCAAATAAAGTAAGCCGGTAATGATAAACGGAGGTTTGATTCGGATTACCACAGCTTAAAAAGAAATATCCTTCATTCACATCAAGTGGAATAAGGCCAACGGGAGCGATGTCAATATTGTATTCTACAAATTCATAAATCTCGGTGCCATTTGAAATGGTACGTTTTAATTTTCCGGCTGCAAAGTGAATGATGTCTTCCAACTCCTGCATCAATTCGCAATCTTCAATCATTTTTTCATAAAGCATTTGAAGTTTTTCCATTTGAAAACCAGTAAGCTTTTTTGGAAAATGCTCTTGTAAGTGTTTTTTATTTTCTCTGAATGCAACGATATTATTATAATGAAAAATAATATCGGCTAATTGAGGATATAATTTGTTCTCATTAAAATACAGATTGATTTCCTGAAGGTAGGCCAGTAAGGTATATTTCTTGAGTTCAAAATCAATAAGGCCTTCGGCAAACCAGGTTTCGGATAATGACTTCATAACTTAACGGATTTAGTTTAACTAATTTATCAAAAAGACGTGAAAACCAAAAGAGAAGTTTATCTTCAGGCTGTTAATAATTTTTTATGCGACTGTTTCTTTACATTCTTTTAGCATTTACTATTTCATCATGCGGCAACACAATTTATATTGTACGACATGCTGAAAAAGAATCGGGGATTGACCCTACCACTATGAAAACAATAAAGGATCCGCCACTTTCATTGCAGGGGCAGAAGCGGGCACTCAAACTAAAAGAAATTTTGGGGGGCAAAGGCATTACACATATTTTTTCTACCAATACTTTACGTACCATTTCAACAGCCAAGCCTTTAAAGGAACTTACCCTAGGATTACCCATAGAAATTTACAGCAGCAAAGCCGACTCCACATCAAAATTTATAGAAAAGATTAAAGCGATTAAAAAAGGAAATATCCTGATTGTGGGTCATTCTAACACAGTTGATGACCTGTGCAATTTAATAACTGGTAAAACAGTATTACCCGGCGATCTTGATGAAAAGATATTTGACAATCTCTTTATTTTAAAAAGAAAAGGAAATACCTATCGGTTTAAGAATGAGAAATATGGAGAACCTTCAAACTAATATTCTCTGTCGCCATTAAAATTCTCAAGCTCTTTAGCAACCGCTGTAAGGAAGGTAGCACCCAGACTTCCATCAACAATTCTATGATCGTAGCTCATGCTCAGGTACATCATGTGCCTAATGGCAATACTATCGCCATGAGGCGTTTCAATCACAACAGGGCGTTTCTTTATGGCACCTACTGCCAGTATTGCCACCTGTGGTTGGTTGATAATCGGTGTGCCCATCAAACTACCAAAAGTTCCTACATTGGTTAAGGTAAAAGTGCCACCGGTAGTATCATCGACTTTTAATTTTGCGTTTCTTGCATTATCGGCAAGCGAGTTTACCTGCTTTGCCAATCCTACTAAATTAAGCTGATCAGCATTTTTTATTACGGGTACTATCAGGTTGCCACTGGGCAGGGCAGTAGCCATGCCTATATTGATGTCTTTTTTTACAATGATCTTATCACCGTCAAGAGAGCAATTGATCAACGGGAATTTTTTTATACAACGCACAATTGCCTCTATAAATAATGGGGTAAAAGTGATTTTAGTATTTTCTCTTTTTTCAAAATCCTTTTTCACCTTATCACGCCACATTACCAGGTTGGTAACATCGGCTTCTGTAAAACTGGTTACATGCGGACTGGTATGTTTGCTGCGCACCATATGATCGGCAATAAGCTTACGCATCCTGTCCATCTCTATTACTTCTACATTCCCAGTATAAGTGGTAATAGCATTGGCGGTAGTTGCATTTCCTCCGTTTGTATCCTGCTGCACTTTTGCAAGCGGAATAACCATCGTATCATTTTGTCCAACAGAAACTGGTTTTGCCCCACCGGCTTTGCGGGTGCTTACATATTGCAGAATATCTTTCTTAGTTACTCTGCCTTCATTACCCGTACCGGGAATGGCTTCCAGTTCTGCCATGCTTACACCTTCGCTGGCAGCAATATTTAATACAAGAGGAGAGTAAAAGCGATTAGGGGCTACGTTAGTATTTGATTTTATAGTTGTAGTAGATGGTTGAATGGTTTCTACAACTATAGCCTCCTGAGTAGAAACGTTATTGGATGCAGCAACAGGAATTACCAAAACAGGGTTTGATTCTGGAGCACCGGAAGCTGCTGCAGTTCTAATACGGGCAATAGCTGTACCAATAGGAACTACGTCGTTTACATTGTATAAAATTGCTTCTACTATGCCTGCAACTGTACTGGGAACTTCACTATCCACTTTATCTGTAGCTATGTCCAAAACGGTTTCGTCCATTTTTACCGTATCACCTGGTTGCTTGTGCCATTTTAAAATAGTGGCTTCCATGATGCTTTCTCCAAGTTTGGGCATTATTAAATCAACGATTGCCATAAATAAAAAATAAAATTTAAATACTGTTTTGAACTTTCAATAATTGCCAAAGTTATAGTTTTCCGGCTAATCCTCTTATTCCTGATATTATGGGTTATTCAAAATAAATTTTCTTAAAAAATTTAAAGCATAAGAGGCGGTCATTTCAATATTTCTATTGCGGTCAAATCTCAGATTCAGCTGCGTTGTTTCAATTTTTTCTTTATTACCTGCAGCTAACCACACTGTCCCCACCGGTTTTTCCTCACTGCCACCATCAGGCCCCATAATACCTGAAACTGCTAATACATAATCTGTTTTTAGTTTTTTTAATGCGCCGGATACCATTTCTGTAACTGTTTCGCAGCTTACTGCTCCTTTTGTTGAAAGTGTGATTGGCGATACATTCAATAAATTTTCTTTCACGCTATTGGCATAGCTGATGATGCTGCCCAAAAAATACGCCGACGAACCGGGAATTGAAGTAATACGATGTGCTATATAACCACCGGTGCAACTTTCGGCCGTGCCCATCGTTTTGCTTTTTGCTTGCAAAATATCACCTACTACCTTTTCAAGTCCTTCATCTTTATTGGTTACCAAGTATTCCTTTACTAATTTCTGAAGTTTTTCAAAATAGGGTTCCATTTCTTTTTCACCTGCTTCATTTGTGGCTGCAATGGTAGTCAGCCTGAGTTTTACTATTCCATAAGAAGGGAGATAAGCCAGTTTGATAGAGGAAGGAAGAGAAGGTTCAAAATCTTTGAGCATTTCTGCCAGCATTGTTTCTCCTGCGCCTACAGTAAATGCTGTGCGATGGAGTATAGCAGGCACTTCAAATGAATTTTTAATTATAGGTATTATTTCATTCAAAATCAATCCTTTCATTTCATGAGGAACGCCAGGAAGTGAGAAAAAAACAGTTACTCCCTTTTTAAACATCATGCCAGGAGCAGTGCCTCTTTTATTGTGCAAAACGGTACACACATCGGGTACTTCTGCTTGCTTTCTATTGGCTTCATGTAAAGGCCCTGTTCTGCGAAATACTTTTTCAAAAAGATAGGTGACATGCGCCAGCACTTCATTATTTAATACGAGTTTGCCTCCAAAATATTTGCAGAGCAAAGGTTTTGTTATATCGTCGGCTGTGGGGCCCAGTCCGCCTGTGATGATGACGATATCCGCATTTTTTCCCTCATCATCTAAAGCTTGCCAAATGTCATTTTCATTGTCGCCTACGGCCACTCTTCTTTTTACCCAAACACCAATTTTGTTCAACTCCTGTGCTATAAAAGCCGAATTGGTATCTATGGTTTGTCCTATAAGTAATTCATCGCCGATAGTGATGATAGATGCGTTTATTTGTTTCAAGTTATATTTGAATTATTAAAGGATGCAATGTTTAAATTTAGAATTGATGCTGCAAGCTGAGTCAGAAAAAAATGTTGATTATTTCGCAAAAAAAATGATTTAACCATTTTTTTCTTTCCTCAAAAGTAAATCTTTTTAATTTCAGACTTTAAAATTGTGATGATGCTTAAAAACCTTTTCTCATGTATTGCTTTATTGCTTTTGCAGTTTTCTATAATGGCACAGGATGTATCGTTGCCCTTGCAAAAAGCTTTTGAGCAGTTTGAAAACGATAACCAGCTGCACCATGCCATTAGCTCGCTTTATGTAATTGATGCGGCTACGGGCAAACCCATTTTTGATAAACAGGCTCAAACGGGACTCGCACCTGCTTCCACCCAAAAAATTATAACGGCAGCTACTGCATTTGAAATGTTGGGACAAAATTTCAAATACCAAACCTATATTACTTATGATGGTGAAATAGTGAATGGTGTGTTGAAAGGCAACCTCATTATTAAAGCAAGCGGCGATCCAACGCTGGGTAGTGCAAGATGGAGTAGTACATCGGATTCCAGTGTTTTGAAAAAAATAAAATCTATTTTAGATAAAGCCGGTATTAAAAAAATATCGGGCAACGTATTTGTTGATGAAAATGAATGGGGCGTAAACCCGCTGCCCGATGGTTGGATATGGCAGGATATGGGCAACTATTATGGTGCAGGAGCCAGGGGCTTTAACTGGAAAGAAAATCAATACGATCTTATATTAAAGCCAGGTGCAAAGCAGGGAGACTCCACCTCAATTATAAAAACAAAACCAATCCTGCAGGGGTTTTATCTGGAAAATTATATTAAAACCGGTGCAGCAGGCAGTGGCGATAATGGATATATCTATGTAGCACCCAATAGTCAATCGGGATTTGCAACTGGTACTATTCCTGCAGGTGTCAGCATCTTTACCATCTCCGGCTCCATGCCGCATCCTGCAAAGCAATTTGTGTTTGAGGTTTCTCAATATTTACTGACAAATGGCATAGAAGTAAATATTGATAACAAACTGAATGTTGAAACTTCTATGCAACAAACTTCTCCCATATTAAAAAATAAAATACTTGATTCTATTGCATCTCCTTCGCTTGATTCTATTGTTTATTGGTTTCTGCGAAAAAGTGTAAACCTGTATGGCGAAGCATTGATAAAAACATTGGCCCTAAAAGATAACAAGGAAGGCACTACGGATAATGGCGTAGCAACGGTAAAAAAGTTTTGGGAAAAAGCAGGCGTTGACAATGATGCACTCAATATTTATGATGGCTCGGGTCTTTCTCCTTTGAACCGGGTAACTACTCATGCACAGGTGGCAGTGTTACAGTTTGCCAAAACCAAAAAATGGTTTACTGCTTTTTATGATGCGATGCCACTTTACAATGGTATAAAAATGAAAAGTGGCACCATCAGCGATGTAAAAGGATTCTGCGGCTATCATAAAAGCAAAAGCGGAGGTGAATATATTTTTTCATTTCTTATAAACAACTACAGCGGCAAAACAGCACCAGTCGTAAATAAAATGTATCAGGTTCTGGATGAGTTGAAGTAGGGGGTGAGGCTGTATTTTTTATTTCTTACCTATCAGTAGTTCGTGTACACAAGAGCCTCGACCCTTATTTACATTTAATGCGATTAATACAGCCAGCGAGTTGCAAAATTTCCCGAATGGGAAAAACCACAAGCAGCTGCATCTCATTTATAATCATCATTTCATTAATTTTATTGTCTTAATCAAAAAATATGAATGAACAAAACTTTAAAAATCACACTCGCCTGGTAGCTGGCTATCATGGTGCAACATTTTTATTGTTACTGGCTTATCTGGTGGGTTGTTTAATTACTTTCTTTCAGGCCGAAGAAAAAATGATAAAGCAAATTGCTATTGTTATGCTCATCGGTGGTTTTGTACTGGGATGTCTTATATGGTATGCCCGCGGATTTGCATTGAAGGCGCAAGACAGAGCCATAAGAGCTGAAGAGAATTTCAGACATTTTATATTATCAGGAAAACCATTTGATAAAAATCTGCGAATGGGGCAGATCATTGCCCTTCGTTTTGCAAGCGATGAAGAATTTCTGGCATTAGCACAACGTGCAGTTGCTGAAAATCTTTCGGCTAAGGATATTAAAATGGCCATCAAAAACTGGCGTGGAGACTATAACCGCGTTTAGCCTACAAATTGATTAAAAAAACTCAGATTCATTTTGAATAACCAGGGTGAGGCAGCTGCCAGTATCCAAATGATAAAGATCAGCAGTTTTCCCAAAACCGATACATCCTGAATTAAAAAGCGATGCAACAGGTTTTGAATGACATTCATTATTTTTTCTTCTTTGTGGCTGTATTCATAAGGAGGGCCGGGAGAAATGTCTTTAAACAAATGAATTTCTTCAATTACAATTTTTCTAAGTTCCCAATAGTCTTTATCAGGCAATTCATCGTAATCAATGTTAGTTTTGATACCGGTGCCTTCAACTTTGTGTTCAAGCCGGTTTTGTTGTTTTTCGCCAAACATGCGTGCCAGCATCATCACCGGAAAAATTAAGAGAACAGGAAAATTATTTTTCCAGGCAAACCAACAAATGGCTACAATAGAAATGCCGATAAAAATGCGTGAAATGGTTTCGTTCTCATTAAAGAAAACCCTGTTGAGCAACTGACCACCATCCAACGGATAAATGGGCAGCAGGTTGATGATATTGAGAAAAACAAAAAGCAAAGAAATATATTGCAAAGGAACACCAGCAAAAGCTGCATTGGGTTGGTGCCCGATTGGTATTTGCAAAAACAATCCAATGATAATACCCGGAAGTGGACCTGCAAGCAGAATAATAGCAGATTCTCTTTGCGAAATTTCTTTTTTGGTACCTGAAACATAAGCACCCAGCAGTGGAATAAAGAACATACCTAAATCTTTATATCCAAAATATTTCATAGCCAGAAAATGCCCCAGTTCATGAATAATCACAATCATGGTAATGAGGATTAAAATCTTAACATCTGGAAAAATAAAATATCCCAATGTTAAATAGAGAGCAAGACTGACAAATGATTTAATCCAGATATTGGGATTGTTTTTGGCTGGTAAAAACTTGGGTGGATAATCAATTGTAGTTATCGTTGATTCGTCTTGTTCTTCATTCCCTGAAACTGTTGCCATGATATCCACTCTTAATTTAATTAAAGTAGGGATTTAAAAACTGTTGCAAGGGTTCTGGCATGTTGGTACGTTTCATACCTTTTGCTTCCATAAAGTACAAAGTAATTTTTGCGGAAGCCAACAGTACATCCGCTTCATTATAAACTTCCTGAAAAAAATCAATTTTATGATGCAGTGGTAACTCTTTTAAAATCGTTTTTACTGTAAGCAGGTCATCATATTTTGCAGGACGCAAGTATCGGCAATGAACATCTATCACGGGCATGATGATGCCCATTTTTTCCATATCGGCATAAGTAAAGCCCATCTGACGGATAGATTCCGCACGGGCAGATTCAAAATACAAAAAAAAATTGCTGTGATAGACGACGCCCATTTGATCGGTTTCGGCATATCGTACCCGTATTTTTGTTTCGGAGGTGAACATTTGGATTGCAATAATAGTGAAAAGTAAGGGAGCCTGATTACAACTTGAAAAAACCAATAAAATGTTAAACCAAACCCCTTACTGCAATTATCCACATCTGTTTGGAATGATGTTTGGTTTACCCTGAAATATTTTGAATATTCGCAACGTTTAATCAACGAATTAAAGGAAATAATTAATGAAGCATTATCGACTCATTTTCATCGCTGTTTTATTCAGTCAATCTCTCATAGCACAGCAAACCCGTTATTATTCCGATCCGGAAGCCAAATTTAAGGAAGCCAAAGAGTATTTTCAGAAAGAGCAATACAGCCTGGCCTATCCGCTTTTGAGGGAATTGCAGCATGATATCAGGGAGACTGATAAAGTAAATTCAACAATCACGGTTCAGGAAATAAATTATTATACCACTGTGTGTGCACTGAAGCAAAATGAGGAGAATGCCGAAGAACAGGCGCAGGAGTATATTAATCTACAACCCAATAATGCAAGGATACAGATGATGAATTATCATCTTGCTGAATATTATTTCCGGCAGCAGCATTTTGAGGAAGCAGTTACTCAATATGAGCAATCTAATATTGCCAATCTCAGTAATCGGGAAATTGCCGATATGAAATTTCATCAGGGTTATGCTTATTTCAACTTACAGGATTTTGCAAAAGCAAAACCTTTGTTTAACAGTATTCGCACCATAAAGACTGACCCCAATTATATTGATGCCAATTATTACTACGGATTTCTGGCATTTAGAGACAAACAATATAAAGAGGCATTGGAAAGTTTTAGAATTGTTGAGAATGAAAAGAACTACGCTAATGTAGTGCCTTATTACATTGCCCAGATTTATTACATACAGGGGAAAAAAGATGAAGCGATCAATTATATTCAACAGAAACTACAGGCAGGGGCCAATTCACAATATTATGACCTGGAATTGAAACAATTAATAGGCCATGCTTATTTTGAAAAAAGAGAATATGCTAAAGCACTTCCTTATTTAGAGGATTATGTGAGTCGCTCTTCAAAGGTTCGTCGGGAGGATTTGTATGAATTATCTTATTGTTATTTCCAGGCTGCCAATTATTCAAAAGCTATTGACGGTTTTAAGCAGTTAAGCGGAAAAAATGATTCATTAAGTCAGCATGCCATGTATTTACTGGGAGATGCATATTTGAAAACAGGGCAAAAATCTAATGCACGAAATGCTTTTTTATTCTGTGCTTCAAATAGCAGTAATCCTGAGCAAAAGGAAATTGCAAAATATCAATACGCAAAGCTTTCTTATGAACTGGGATTTCAAGATGAAGCCTTGAATAGTCTGAGTTCATTTATTGCAGACTATCCCAATTCAATATATAATGCTGAAGCTAAAGATTTGATGGTGGCAGTACTGGCAGGCACTAATAATTTTAAAGATGCACAGGCAATGATTGAAAGTCTCAATAAACCTTCAGAATATTCAAAGAAAATATATCCCCGAATATTATATGGCCGTGCAACTGAATTAATCAACGATGGTCAATTAAATGAAGCAGATGCATTGTTGACAAAAGTGCTGGCTGATCCTTATAATCGCTCGGTGTTGCCGTTTGCACAATTTTGGAAAGGCGAAATTGGTTATCGCAATAAACAATTAGATACTGCCATAAAATATTATCAGTTGTATGTAAGTGCCGGTGCGCCAGCCAGTGGTGAAGCGAATCTTAAAAATGCGAGATATAATCTTGGTTATAGTTATTTAAGAAAAGAGAACTATCCTGTTGCGCTTTCATACTTTGAACCTTACTCTAAAAATCCTGCATTGAATTCTGAAGCATTTACTCAGGATGCTTATATCCGCACGGCTGATTGCTATTATATGCAGAAAAACTATACTGGTGCCAAAGCGATGTATGAAAATGTGATTAAGTTTTCGTGGCCGGCAGAAGATTATGCAACATTCCAGCTTGCAATGCTTGCAGGAGTAAAAGAGCCGAAACAAAAAATAGCAATGATGAACACTATGATCCGAAAATTCCCAAAATCATCATTGACGACAGATGCAAATCTGGAAATTGCTAATACCTATATGGCTGACGAGCAGTTCAGAGATGCCATTCCATATTTGAGTAATGTAATTCAAAGCGACGTTAATGCAACCATAAAGGCAATGGCCAAGTTAAAATTGGGAACTGCTTATTATAATATTAATGAAAATGAAAATGCTTTAAAGCAGTTTAAGGAAATTGTTTCTCAGTATCCCAATTCACCTCAGGCGGAAGATGCACTTGATGATATTAAGACCATTTATATCGAAGACGGCAAGCCTGATGAATATGCGGCCTATATGCGGGAAATAGGAAGACCGCTGAATGCTGATGTGGAAGATGGTCTTACTTATGATGCAGCGGAAAAACTGTACGATGGCCAGAAACTAAATGAATCAATTGAGGCGTTCAACTCCTATTTACAAAAATTCCCACAGGGTGCCCACGTGTTAGAAGCTCATTTTAATCTGGCAGAAATTTTCAATACTAAAAAAGACTGGGATCAGGCATTACAGCATTATGATTACATAGTAAACAATGCACCCAACCAATATGCAGAAAGGGCACTGTTGGTAGCCGGACGTATTACATTTTTTGAGAAAAAGAATTATACTGATGCAGAACGTTATTATACACAATTAAAAGAAACAACTACCGGTCAGGAAAATAAACTAGAGGCTATGAGGGGAATTCTTCGTAGTCAATACCAGCTACAAAAATGGACTGAAGCTGTGCAAAATGCAAAAGATCTTACGGCAGCAAAGGGTAGTAGTGCCGATGACAAAGCCTTGGCAAATATGGCAATTGCAAAATCTTTGGAAGCAAATGGACAATATGCTGAAGCAATTACAAATTTTAAATCTGTATTGCAGTTAAATAAGGCAGGACTGGCTGCTGAGGCTCGCTATGGAATTGCCAATGGATATTTCCAACTAAACAAACTGAAAGATGCTGAAAAAGCGGCAATGGAAACCATCAACAAGTCAGGTTCTTATGACTACTGGATTACAAAAGCTTATATTTTGATTGGTGAAATCTATTTAAAAGAAAAAGATTACTTCAATGCAAAAGCAACATTGCAAAGTGTAGTGGACAATACACTGAACCCGGAATTAAAAGCCGAAGCACAAGCGAAGTTGAATGAAGTGATAGAGGAAGAAAGTAAATCCAGTAAACTGAACAATTAAAAAGAAAGGAAATGAACAAAAGCATCATATATAAATCAATATTCTTTGCAGCTGTAACCTTATGTGTTGCAAAAGCAAATGCCCAAAAAGACACTACAAAAAACGGCATTGATATTATTTCAAGCTTTAAACCGGTGTTGCGTGAGTCGGCCAAATTAAATTTTTCGGCGGCACCGCCGGATGTGGATACCAGCAAAGCAAAACTGAATTATGATATTCCTAATCAGAATTTATTATTTGCCTATCAACCCGGTTCTTTAAAGCCATTGGCACTTGACATTGACACCGGTGGCCGTTTTGATAACAGCAGTTATGTAAAAATTGGTTTTGGAAGTTTACGTACTCCATTTTTGCAAGCCGGATTTTCATTGGGCGATGGAAAAACAGCGGGTTTGAATATTTATGCAAAACATGTGGGCTCCGATGGGAAAAGAGATTTTCAAAAATTTACCAATACAGATGTAAAATTCAATGGATATTTTATTACGGGCAAAAATCAGATTGATGCAGCGGTAGGTATGTCGCAACATCGTGCTTATAAATATGGCTATCTGCCTTCTTCATTGGTATTTGTGGAAGATTCATTGCGACAACAATTTCAAACCATAAGTGGCAGGGTAGCTTTTCATAATATAAAGAAAACAGCTTTTGGACTTACCTATTGGCCCGAAGTAAAAATTGATGTGTTTAGCGATAAATTAAAAAATTCTGAAAGTAATACGGTGCTTAATCTGCCTTTGCAGAAAACCATTGGAAAGATATTTACAGTAAACCTGGGCGTTACATTTGATCTTACCCGTTTTTCACCGAAGGATAAATCTGTAATCAACAATACAATGTATTACGTTTCGCCTTCTGTACTGGTGAAAACGCAAAAGTTTTATGCTGAGTTAGGAATTCGCCCATCTTGGGATAATAAAACATTTAAAATGTTTCCAAATGTGCTGGCACAAATCAGCAGTGGTGATCAAAGATTTATGTTTCAACTTGGCTGGACGGGTTATGTAAGAAAAACAACCTATCAATATCTGGCTTCAGAAAATCCATGGCTTAATGTTCCCGGGAGTTTAAAAAACACTTGGGTAGAAGAGCGATTTGCCGGATTTAAAGGTACTGCAGGCGATCATTTTAGTTATGCTGCCAAAGCAGGATTTAATAAACTGAATAATCAGCCACTTTTCATCAATGATTTTACGCCGGGAAAAGGAGCAAAATCTTTCAATATCGTTTATGAACCACAGATAAATGTGGTAAACCTCGGCGGACAGTTGGGTTATAATATTGGAGAAAAATTTTCTTTGATTACAGGATTACAGTTTAATCAGTTTACCGGTTTAAAGTCAAACGAAAAAGCATGGGGTATGCTGCCACTTGAATTTAATACCAATATGCGAGTACAGGTTATAAAAGATTTGTGGTTGAAAGCCGATGTTTTTGCATGGAGTGGTGCGCCTTATATGAAGAGCGACAGTACAGTAGGCAACCTGAAAGGTGCAGCTGATTTAAATGCAGGTCTGGAGTTTAAGATTACAAAGAACCTGAACCTTTGGGCACAATTCAATAATATTTTTAATAAAGAATACCAACGCTGGAATCAATATCCAACTTATGGGTTCAACTTTGCCGGTGGCATCGTATTTTCGTTTTCCCAAAAGAATACAAAATAATGTTTGCTGAATTTTATCGTTATCTTATTTTAAATTATCGCTTAACATTGCCGGGTATCGGTCAATTTACGTTGGAAAGAAAACCGTCGCAGGCTGATTTTATTAATAAACAATTACATGCACCCACTTATGCAATATCAATGCAGCAGGATGCAGGAAGTCCTTCAATAAGTTTTTTTAAATGGCTGAGTGGTGCTTTAGCCATTTCTGAAAGAGAAGCCATCATTAAGTTCAATGATTTTTTGTATGATGTAAAAAAACAAATTGAAGATGGGGCTGTTGTAAAATGGAATAATGTTGGAGTACTTAAAAGTTCATTAGGCGGACAGGTAAAATTTACACCGGTTTCTTCACCCGATCAGGAATTGGCAGTAGTAGCCGAAAAAATTATTAGAGAAAGGGCATCTCATTTTGTAAGGGTAGGGGAAAAAGAAAAAACTTCGGAAGAAATGCATGAGATGCTTCAGGTGGTGGCAAGCAAAAAATCAAGATGGTGGGTAGCACCTTTAATTTTATGTATTATAACACTTGCGTTTATTGCATGGTACTTCATTAATAATGGATTTGAGGCCACCACTGTTGGCAACAGTAAACTATTTTTACCCTAATCAGTTTATTTTTTTAGGACTCATTTCAAATTGATAACATTGTATTTAAATGAGCAATAAAATTCATTATAGCAACTGCCCAGTATGTAATAGCGACATTCTTGAACTGCTAATGTCAGTTAAAGATTATACAGTAAGCAAGGAATTTTTTGAAATTGCTGCATGTAAAAAATGTACTCTCAGGTTTACACAAGACGTTCCTGATAAAGAAAGTATTGTACCATATTATAAATCTGATGAATATATATCACACACTGATACATCAAAAGGGTTGATTAATAAACTTTATCAAAAAGTCAGAAAGCGGACGCTAAAATCAAAAAGAAAGCTGATACAAAAGGAGACCGGCAAAACACAAGGTAATTTGCTGGATATAGGAAGTGGAACAGGCGCTTTTGTAAATGAAATGAAACAAAACGGTTGGCAAGCTATTGGTTTGGAACCTGATGTTGATGCAAGGCTGGTTGCGAAGAAAACTTATGATGTTGATTTGCTTGAAATGAATGAGCTATGGAATCTCGAACAGGCATCATTTCACACCATTACACTTTGGCATGTGCTGGAGCATGTACACGATTTGCAACAATACGTGCAGCAATTGAATAAGCTTTTGACAAAGGATGGACGTATTTTTATTGCTGTGCCCAATTATACATCGGCAGATGCTGCAAATTATAAAGAGTACTGGGCTGCATGGGATGTGCCACGTCATTTGTATCATTTTTCGCCAACGGCCATGCAAACTTTAATTGAAAAGAATGGAATGAAGATTCTAAAGCATAAAGCTATGTGGTACGACAGTTTTTATGTTTCAATGCTCAGTAGTAAATACAAACATGGTAAAACAAAACTCATTAGCTCCTTTTTAAATGGTCTTCGTTCAAATATGAAAGCGATGAGCAATGTTCAAAAATGCAGTTCGGTGATTTATGTAATTGCGAAACAGTCTTAAATTTTTTGAAACCACAACTAACTGTCGTGGTTCAAAAGTACTATCGATCTCTAAACACTTTTATTGATGAGGCTTTGTCGTTCCATCCGGAAAATGAAAATCCGGACTTGGATGCAGTGATGGTATAAGACTTGCCACCAAAATTTTCATTTTCGTAAAGCACCACTCTATAACCATCGGGCACCACTAAAGAACTTAAAGCATTATCGGGAAAACCTGTCTGCGACATTGATTTGTATGTACCTGGCAAAAGTGTGGCAGACTGACCTTTATAGTTGCCATCGGTGTAAATAATAACTTCGCTTGCCGGTGGCATATTATTATTATTGCTATTACCAATATATCCGGCTTCTTCAATAACGATGGAGCCAATTCAATTGTTTAAATTATAATTCAAGCAGTCCACCGTGCCTGTCAATATACTACTGGAGCCTGACATAGTTTCGTTAGTAAATACTTTTACTTTCAAGTTAGCAGGTATTTCAACCGATGAAATATCGTAGCGGAACAAACCCAATTTATCGCCCTGATAATAGCCGGGTTGTAAACGGATGCTGTTGCCCCCGTTATTACAGTCGCTATAAAAAGTAGCGACATTATTATTACTATAATTATTATTATTATTATTTCCCGAGTAAGTGTTATTGGGTTTGTATTCAATAACAAGTGAACGGATTTTGTCATTATAATTATCGCTGAGACAGGATTGTGATGCATCAAATGTTCCAAAATAGCCGGAAGCATTATCGCTGGTGATGTAGGCTCTAACTCTCAGATTGCCATAAATGGCAAAAGAAGAAATATTTTGCTTGAAAACACCTAGTTCTGTTGCGGAATATGTACCGGGTTTTAAGGTTTTGGAATCACCTTTAGAATAACAATCGTTATAAAAAACTATATAATCGTTTTGATTATAGCCGGGTTGATAATTATTGCCCTCTACCACAAGGGAAGAAGCCTGATCATTCCATACTGCTTCTAAACAAGAGATGTTGCCTGTAAATGTTTTAGAATTGCCCTGAAAATCATCATCGGTATAAATGGTAACCTTCATGCCCGATGGTATTTGCATGGATGATAACTGGTCATTATCAATCTTCATTTGATAACGTTTATAAGTTCCTGGCTCTAAAAAATATTGCTTTCCTGCATAGTTGCAGTCTTCATGCATGGTTACATAGTTTTGAGCGGAAGTCTCAAAAAAACCAAATAGTAAAAAGAATAATAATAGTTTGTGTGGCATAAGAAAGGTTTTTAGTATTAACAATAAGTCGTACAAAAAAAATCAAAAGTTGCCTGATAAAAATCAAAAAAGAGAAAAATCTTACCCGGCTTTATTAAAACTCACACATTCTTTTATCTCTTTATCGGTATAGGCCAGTTTGTATTGTTTTAAAACTTCATCAGGCACTCCATTCCATTGTGTAGGGTTATTGCCTACATAGCCCAGATCTTTTATGCCCATTTCGGAAGTATAAAAACCGGTAGCCGTAAGATCACGCATCAGGCTGAAGAATTTAACACCTTGTCCCATCTCCGGTTTTGCTTTTTTGGGAAATGCAATAGCATCCACAACTTCCATTTGCTGCGTATGGCTGCAATCCTTAAATGAAAGATTATAGGTTTTAAGGCAATGCATATCCAGCCATCTTAATCCACCTTTTAACGGCACCTGATGATTGGGCATATCGTGTACAATAAATTCTATAAACTCCGGCACCTTTGCTTCTGAAGCACTTCCGCTTACAGCATCTTTTGGGATGATGATATCTGCTAATATTGCAATAGTGCCCATTTCGTGAGGTGTAAAAAACTTTTCCTCCGCCAGCAATTTATTTTCATGCTTCAGTTCGTCAGGATTGCGATCAAGATTGAATTTACTGTCTGCAACCTTATTTTCTTTGCCATCTTTTTTATTATCTGTTTTACAGGCAGCAATTGCCATAGGTGCGGCCACAGCTCCGGCAGCAATGAGTTTTAAAGATTTACGTCTGTCCATTTGTTATTTTTTTCAATACTGGAAATCTGAATTACTAATGAAGTTTATAAATTGTTTTTCTTTTTTTCTTCTATAATGTATTCACTGGCTCTCATACTCAATGCAAGTATTGTCCAGGTGATATTCTTATCGGCCTGTGATACAAACTGGCCACCATCTACACAAAAAAGATTTTTACAATCATGCGCCTGGCTCCATTTGTTGAGTGCCGATTTTTTTGCATCGTTGCCCATGCGTACGGTTCCTGCTTCGTGAATAATTTCGCCTGGCTTACTTAATCCCCATTGATTTTTTTCATCATCATCGCCACCCCAGGTTATCACTGCTCCCATATTGTGCATCACTTCTTTAAAAGTTTCTTTCATGTGTTTGGCCTGATTGACTTCATGCTCACTCCACTTTACATTAAACTTTAGCACAGGAATTCCAAAGCTGTCAACTGTATTGGGATCAATAGTGCAATAGTTGCTTTCAAGCGGTATCGCTTCACCACGACCGGCCATACCTACTCCACAACCATAGAAATAACGATAATCTTCTTTGAGCGAAGCGCCATAGCCACCGGCTTCTTTTTGTTTCCCTTTTACAACATATTTACCATTCAGGTTTTCTATTCCCCAGCTAAAACCGTAGGAGGGTTGCCCCATGCCGCCCCAGTATTCAATATGATAACCGCGAGGGAAATCTAATTTTTTATTATCAAGCCACCACGGAGAGTAAATATGCATACCGCCTACACCATCCTCATTATATCGTTTTCTGTCAAATAACTGTGGGAGAATGCCGCCCAGTGCTGCTCCGGTTGAATCGTGCAAATATTTCCCCACTACATCGCTGTTATTAGCTAATCCATTGGGGTGTCTTTGCGATTTTGAATTGAGTAAAAGCCTTGCACTTTCGCAGGCACTTGCTGCTACTATTACAACACTACCCGAAACCTGATATTCCTGCATATCTTCTTTGTTGATATATGAAACACCAGTTGCCAGTCCCTCTTTATTCGTCAGTACTTCACGAACCATCGCATTGGCAATTATATCTACATTACCAGTTTTAATTGCAGGTTTTATCAATACGTTGGTTGATGAAAAATCTGCTTTAGCAATACTGCAATTACGATTGCATTGTCCGCAAAAAAAACAGGCGGCTCTTTCGGCATCATTTTCAATTGGCTCAGTTAAAATTGAAAGACGTGAAGGAATAACTCTTACACCTGCCTGTGTAGCTGCATTTTTAATAAACAATTCATGCAATCGGGGTTTAGGAGGTTTTAAGAAAAAACCATCGGGATCGTTTTCCAATCCTTCGTTGGTTCCAAAAATTCCAATAAGTTTATCTACCCGATCGTAAAATGGTTTTACATCATCGTATCCAATAGGCCAGTCATCGCCAAGGCCATCAATACTTTTTCGTTTAAAATCGTGTGGACCGAAACGAAGTGATATTCTTCCCCAATGATTGGTGCGGCCACCCAACATTCTTGCACGCCACCAGGCCCAGTCGGTATCTTTCTCTTTAGTAAAGGGTTCGCCTTGTAAATCCCAACCGCCATAGCAGGCATCAAAGTCGCCAAAGGGTCGCAACTTGGTAGAAGCGCCACGACGCGGACTATCCCAAGGGTTTTTTAATTGAGTAATATTTTTTTGGGGATCATAATAAAATCCGGCTTCTACAATACATACTTTGAGTCCGGCTTTTGCTAATATGTATGCTGCCATACCGCCACCGGCACCCGATCCCACAATGACGGCATCATATTGCTTTGGATTTTTTTTAATTTGAAAGTCTCCCATAATACTAAAAGTAAGTTAGGTTTTGAGCAAACAATTTACAAGTTTGGGATGGTATCCAATAATTTTTTATTACGCTGTTGGCAATCTGGAAAATATCAGGCCTTTCCTTCATCCACTTTTTTACCAATATAATATCCAGAAACGGCACCTGCCAGCGTGGCGATAGTCATCCATAATGTGCTGCCATCAGCTGCAAAATAACTGGCAACAAAGCCGGCAACTGCACCTCCTAAAGCGAAAACAATCTTTGCGCTGCTTTTATTTTTTGTTGCCTGCGAAACAGAAGTATCATGTGAATGTTTAAATGATTGAAGATGTGTTTTGTGTTTTTTTCTGTGATGTGATCTCGCCATTTGATGTAATTTTTAGTTGAAGAAGATAAGGATAGGTAAATGGAGATATGTCTAAGTTAAGAAATAAACAGTAGAAATATTAATTATGAAATAAAATAACACAGATACCAGTAATATATTTAATTGTATATTTATCTTTACTTCACCCTCCCTGTAGAAACTATTTCCGCATACTTTTTTTATTAAACCTTAAACCAACAAAAATGAAAAAGTTATTTATCAAAACAGCATCAGGGGAGCAAGGCCCTTTTAGTTTTGAAGAATTAGTTGCACAAAATTTATCACCTGAAACACAGGTTAGATGGGAAGATGCTACTGATTGGGTTTCTTTAGCTTCCATATCTTCAAATGCTGATACAGTTGTAACTGCTGTAACTACCGCTGCCGTAGCTCCTCAGGCTGCTGCCACTCCAAAGCCTGTGCCAACAGTTGCTGCTAAGTCTAAAAAGGGAACAGCCGGTCTTTCATGGGTAGTTTTATTGGCTGCACTTGGCGGCATAGGCTTTCTTGTTTATCAAAATATGGAAAAAGGAAAACCCGGACAGCCTAAAGCTGAATTGACAGCTGATAGTACTTCGCTTGATAAATATTTAGATGAAAATACATCAACAAACAATAGTAGCGATAGTAGTATGGCGAATGACTCTATTGCTCCTGTAAATACTGAAGCAACAGATGAAACCGTTACAGAGGCGACAACGAATGATCCCACTAAAAAATTACCTGTTAAAGACAAACCTATATTAACTACAAATTCTAAAACAACAACAAATACTGCTAAACAAAAGGCAGATGAAATAAAAGCAAAACAAAAAGAACAGGAAGCTCAAAAAGCGGCTCTTGCCAAAGCCAAAAATTATCGTAATAACTGGGCAAGCTACATCACATTAGGGAAACTGGATATTAAAACGAATAAAGACGACGGTATAGAACCTTTTGAAATACCGGTAAGAAATAATACTAATGCCTTACTTGAAAAAGTAACATTACGGATTGACTATTGGAAAAAAGATAAGAAAGTGGTAAACAGTGAAACAGTAAATGTATATAATATACCTGCTGGCACTATTTTGAATGGGCAGGCAACCGGATATAAAAAGGGAACAACCGCTAAAGTCATTATCACAAGTATTACAAGCAGAAAATTAAATTTTTGTTTCCCGGGTAGCAGTTATGCTCCAGATGATCCATTTTTCTGCAAATAATAGGTATGTTTCAGTTTTATTTTTAATTTAGTGAGGTGATTTAAACGCATGATATGAAACCTCTTCACAAATTGTCACTTTTTGCTATTGCTTGTTTACTTAGCATTCAAGGTTTTGGTATCAGTATATATGAAATCAGCTATGAGTTTAAGGGATTAAGTGATTATACAAAATACACTGCTTTTCTGGTACGCTATGGAAATGGAACTGGTTTTATGCGGGTGCGGTATTTTAATAATACTAACAGCAAAGAAGTTTTTGTAGTCGAAATGGAATTTGATGAAGTAGAAGGTCGTTCCAAAATAGACGGGATGCCCCATTATACCTTACAGTTTGAAGGAAAGAGCCCCACTTATATTGTTAATACTTCAGCAAATAAAAATGCTAACTCTTATAATCCTGATGTGCTTTGGTTTAAAAAAAGAGTTGATGATAAAAATTTTAAACCATGGGGAGTTACCTCTTTGAATTCTGAAGGAACTTTTGAACAGGGAAAAATAATATCCGTTAAACTGATGAATACGGCCGACCTTACTAAGTCGTATGTAAAACAGTATTTCAAAGAATCCGAAAGTTTTTTTGTCAACCTCTTTAAAACAGATGATGCAAATGTGGTTGTAAATAATACTAAGCCTCCTGTCAATTCAAATTCGGGTAACAATGGTGTTACAAATACAAATACTACGCCGCCAAAGATTCACTTTATAATGGTAGCCAATACAGAAGATGCAAGGATAGGCGCTAGTGTAAAGAAAGATGTTAATAATCTTTATAGTGAGATAAAAGATGTATCTACTTTTTTAAAAATGCCTTTAAACTATGTAGAAATCAGCGGTAGCAATTTCGGAAAAGAAAAAGTAGAAGCTGCTATTAACAATCTAAAACCAGGATCTAACGATATTGTTATCTTTTATTATTCCGGTCATGGATATAGTAATGACCAAAATGCTTCATTGCTTTATCCACAGTTTGATTTAAGACAAAGCCGCTTTGATGATATTTTTGTAGCAACACTCAATGTACAGGATGTGTATAATAAGATAAAAGCAAAACATGCCCGGCTGAATATTGTATTGGCAGATTGTTGTAATTCCAGTCTGGGCACACTCAAGCCCGAAGGAAAAAGTTTTGCACTTACGACTAAGTCATTATTATCCTGGGATAGAAATTTCTGTAATGAATTGTTTATGAATTCAAGAGGTTCTGTACTGGCAACGGCTGCCAAGAAAGGACAGTATGCTTACGGAAATACAGATGTGGGCGGCTATTTTACATCAAATTTTGTAACAGCAATAGAGAAGTATTTAAGTAAATTTCAAAGTACAGCACCAACATGGGATAAAATCATTTCTGAAGCACAAACCACTACTGTAAGTCTTAGCCTCTCAAATCTGTGTAAAGAAAATACTTCCTGCCGACAGGATCCGGTTTATTCGGTAGATGTAAGGCAATAATTGCAATCTATCATGCTCAATTAATTGTATGATAATTTTTATGAATAGAATCTTGTTACAAAAAAAGTCACCTACTGGTGACTTTAATTGTTCAGCTTTTTTATTTTTTATTTATGCGTTGCGGCATCCTTTACCGGAGGCATAGGCCCAGTTTCGGCACCGGGTGGTACACCGCCCATCATTTTCATTACCTCGCCGGGCTCCATAAATGTCCAATGTTCTACGGCTTTGCCATCTTTAAATTTTGTAAGCTCAATAGCAGAAGTCTCCATCCAACTTCCGGCTTTCATGCCCATTGCATCGGTAAGTGCTTTGGCTTTAAACTTCATCCAGGCCATTACATATTCATCATCGCCTAATACTTTTATTTCATTATGCTTAAGACTATCAAAACCTGAAACCATTTTTTCAAATGCCTGTTTGTTTGCTTCAATGCCTTTTACTGGACCAGTTTCGCCGGCATAGTCCACAAAATCTGGTGCCAGATAATCGCTAAGTTTGGAAAAATCTTTTGTTTCAAAGCAATCGCCAATGGCTTTGCTTACTTCCATATTCTTTTTGGTTGTTGCTGATGGGCCGCTACTTTCTTTTGACCCACCACTGCAGGCGGCTAATAGCAGTGAGATTCCGCTTGATAAGAAAAACAGATTTTTTTTCATGTTGGTTTGTTTTTGTGTTAATTAAAAATGCAGTTATGTAAAGTGTATATGCTAGAAAGAAAAGTTAGATCTGAACCTGTCCATTAAAAACTGAAAATACAATCGCAATATTGTAAACGCCGTACCTAAGTTAACATTATTCATTAATAAAAATTATTTCAGTTCAGTTTTCTCATAAATAAACCTGACCATTGCATTTTTCTTATCGTCGGAAGTAAGGAGTAGTTGGTATCTTTTTTCACCGGCTTTTATTATCATCAAAGCCGTATTAGGTGGTATAGAACCTTGATTTTCACCCACCATTATTACTTCTTGCACCGGCTTTTTCAAGTCAATAGTAACTGACATGGAAGTGGGTTTTGCAGTAATCATTTTTCTGGAAATTACCGGGCTGCCGTTTACGTAAACTGAAATAGTGTCGCCATCAATTTGGCCATTATCGTAAAAGTCAATTTTGATGTGTCCGGTATCTACCTTTATTTCTTTTACCAATTCTGCTTTACGATTGGTAAGTGCCGGCGGGAGTTTAAACTCAGGTTTAAAACTTGATTTATCAAATCGTACAAATGTAACCCTACCGGGATCACAAACTGTTTTTCCATCCAAAGCCTTGCCTGTCCAGGTACCACGAAGTTGTTCTTCTTTTACAACATTATCACCACCGCGATGATAGGTGAGTCTGTATTTTTTTATACAAGGAACACAATCATCTTTTACTTTATAAGAGATGATGCCTGTTTCCTGAATAATGATCGTATTGCTGTCTTTGTTATATACACCTTCAAATTGCTCTCTCACATAATTGAGGGAGTCGGAAAAATGATAAGCCGTACCTGTAACCTGTGAGCCCGCTATCTGCAATTGCATTTCAATATTGTAAACAGGAAAACAACCTCCCGGAGCCATAACAACTGTACCTTTCCATATACCATTAATGTTTTGTGCTTGCACTATTGTTGCAAAAACAAGTAATATGGATAGGTGAATTGTTCTCAACTTCATACTGGAAAAATAAGTGAATAATTGATGGGCGCAGATAAAATTACAGAAGCGGTAAAATCAAAATTGAAATAGCATTCAGCTACTATTTCGGCTTTTCATATTTGAATTTTACCACAGCATTTTTCTGTTCTGTTGACGTAATGCGAACGTCAAAACGTTGCGTACCGGCTTCTACAATCATTAAGGAAGTGTTGGGAGGAATAGAGCCCAGGTTCTCCGCTACCATTGTTAGCTCATGTACTTCATCTTCCTCATTAATGTTGAAGCTTACAACAATGGGAGTAGCCGTAAGCATTTTTGAAGAAATAATAAGTTTATTGTCGAGATATACTGAAATGATATCACCATCAATCTGCCCGTTATCGTAGAGTTTTACTTTTACTTCCGGACTACTTACCGTCAATACTTTTACCAGTTCATTGGAACGGGTTTTCAATATTTCAGGAACCTTTACGGGTGGCGGTTTCACTTTTGTAACAGGTATTTTTTTCTCGGTAGTATCTATTGTTTTTACCGGTGGTTTTATTGTTGTTATAACAGGCTCTTTAGCCGGAGGTTTAGTAGTTACAGGTTTCTTTACCGGAGGTTTATTTGTTACAACAGGTTTTTTGGCAGGTGGAGTAGTGGTTACTGGTTTTTTTACAGGAGGTTTTGTTATTACCGGCTTTTGGGTTTTATTGGGATAATGGCCGGGTGGCTGATTATCAATAACCGGAACATTTTTTATTTTATTGCGCAAAAAAGGCTCTACATAAAAATCCGATGAAACCACTCTTCTTAAATGAACTTTTCCGCCACCACAGTCGCCCCATTTACCGGGAGGGTTTGTTTGATAAGGTGCTTCATATTTTCCAAGATAAGTTCCATCTAAAAATTCTTCTTTCCCAGATCTTGAATATTTGAGATTATAATTCATTATACAAGTAGCACCACCCAAAGTACTCTTTACTTCAACTGTTTTAATTTCTTTAATCAGCAAATTTTTTGAAGTGGAAATATAGCTTCCTGTCATGCTGGCTTTGCCATAAAATCTGATGTCAAGATAGGAATAGGATACACCTTTCATACTATACCCACCAATTTTTGCAACCTGAAACTCTAATTTGTAGTAGTCGCCTCCTTCTGATATAAAATAGCCTTTCCAAATTCCGGATACATCCTGTGCTTTGCCTGAAAACAGGATTCCGCAAATAAAAAATAATGTAAACAGACTTTTGAAAAATGATTTTTTCATCAGGTTACAAAACTAAGAATTACTATATTATTGGTGCATCTAAGCAGGGTAACAGAATGTTAATTTTCTTATTCTGTTTGGTTGAAAATCTGCTTAGATTTAAAAGAGAAATTTAACCCATCTTTTCAGTATACTTACTTTATAAAAAGTGCTTAATTTGTTCCTTTTCAAATACAATTCTCATCAATGGTTTTGCTATCTTTGAGCCCCTTAAAAACATAAATTTCAGATGATCAATATTACTTTGCCCGATGGATCGGTAAAACAGTTTGAAAAAGGCACTACATCGATGGATATTGCAAAGTCCATTTCTGAAGGTCTGGCCAGAAAAGTTTTAGCAGCTTCTGTTAATGGAATAATTTATGACGCTAATAGGCGAATAAATGAAGATGCTAATTTAAAATTACTTACATGGAATGATACAGATGGTCAAATGACCTTTTGGCACTCTTCAGCACACCTGATGGCGGAGGCAGTGGAATCGCTGTTTCCAGGTGTAAAATTCTGGGTAGGCCCACCACTGGATAATCCAAAAGGATTTTATTATGATATGGATTTGGGCGACAGAAAAATGACAGAAGAGGATCTGGCCAGTTTGGAAAAAAAGATGAATGAGTTGGCTAAACAGCAAAATGTCTTTTCAAGAAAGGAAATGAGCAAGGCCGATGCCTTTAAATATTTTACCGAAAAAGGGGATGAGTACAAGTTGGATTTATTGCAAAATTTAAATGACGGCGAAATTACTTTTTATACTCAGGGTAATTTTACCGATTTGTGCCGAGGCCCGCATATTCCCAATACCGGTTTTATTAAAGCCATCAAGCTTACCAATATTGCTGGAGCTTACTGGAAGGGTGATGAAAAAAATAAACAACTTACCCGTGTTTATGGTGTTACTTTCCCTTCTCAAAAAGAGTTAGATGAACATCTGGCAATGTTGGAAGAAGCAAAAAAACGAGATCATCGCAAATTGGGAAAGGAATTAGGCATTTACACCATGGATGATCAGGTGGGCCCGGGTCTTATCCTTTGGATGCCCAATGGAGGTGTGATAATTGAAGAACTGGAAAAGCTTGCAAAAGAATCGGAACAGGCTGCTGGTTACAAAAGAGTGGTTACCCCACATATCGCAAAAGAGTCGATGTACCTTACCAGTGGTCACCTGCCTTATTATGCCGAAAGTATGTTTCCCCCAATGGAACTGGATGGCGATCGTTATTACTTAAGAGCAATGAACTGTCCGCATCATCACAAAATTTTTGATGCAGAGTTAAGAAGTTATAAAGATTTGCCACTTCGTTTAGCAGAGTATGGTACCTGTTATAGATATGAACAAAGTGGAGAATTATTTGGATTAATGCGTGTTCAATGTCTGCACATGAATGATGCACATATTTATTGTTCAAAAGAACAGTTTGCCCAGGAGTTTAAAGCCGTAAATGATTTGTATATCAAATATTTTAAAATTTTTGGAATTGAAAAATATGTGATGCGTTTATCACTGCACGACCCTGAAAAATTGGGTCAGAAATATGTAAACCAGCCAGAACTTTGGAAAGAAACTGAAGAATTAGTTAGGAATGTATTGATAGAAACCGGTGTTCCATTTGTAGAAGTAAAAGGCGAGGGAGCATTTTATGGGCCCAAAATAGATGTACAGATTTGGAGTGCTATAGGTCGTGAGTTTACACTAGCTACCAATCAGGTTGACTTTGCCCAAAGTCGTAGTTTCAATCTAACATTTACAAATGCCCATAATGAAAAGGAGATACCGCTGATTATTCATAGGGCGCCATTGGGTACTCATGAACGTTTTATAGGCTTCTTATTAGAACATTATGCAGGTAAGTTTCCATTGTGGCTGGCCCCGGTTCAGGTAAAGGTTTTACCCATCAGTGATAAATTTGGGGATTATGCCAAACTTGTAGCAGATAAGCTGAAAAAAGCTGATATTCGTGCTGAAGTGGATGACCGTGCTGAGAAAATAGGTAAGAAGATAAGAGATACTGAATTGATGAAAGTGCCTTATATGCTGGTTGTAGGAGAAAAAGAAATGAACGAGAATAAAGTAGCGGTAAGAAGACAGGGTAAAGGCGATATAGGAGTGAAAACAGTAGATGAGTTTATGAATGAAGCAATAGTTGAAATTAAAGAAAGAAGAGCTGAATAAATTTTTTAATAAAACTCAAACCCCTTTTGAGTGATTCAATCAACAAAAAAATAAAGGCACATGTAAAGGGGAAGTGTGCAATTCATTATGGCAGTACCACAAAAACCCGGAGGCGGGTTCAACAGACCATCAGGAGGCGGCTTTAGGCCCGGCGGTGGTGGAGGATTTAACAAAGGAGGCTTCAACAGAGGTCGTTTTATGCCTCGTAAAGAAGCTGAACACCGAATCAACAATTTTATCAGAGTACCACAAGTAAGACTTGTTGGCGAAAACGTTGAGGTTGGTATCTATGAAACCCAGGAAGCCTTAAAACTTGCGCAAGCACAAGGATTGGATTTGGTAGAAATTTCGCCTACTGTAGATCCTCCAGTTTGCAAAATCATTGATTATAACAAGTTCCTTTACGACAAGAAAAAGAAGGAAAAAGAAATGAAAGCTAAGAGCAAGGCTTCCGAAGTAAAGGAAATACGTTTTACTCCAAATACCGACGATCACGACTTTGACTTCAAAGCCAAACATGCTGAAAGCTTTTTAAAAGATGGAAACAAAGTAAAGGCTTATGTGCAGTTTAAAGGTCGTGCTATTCAGTTTCAAGACAGAGGGCAGCTTTTACTGCTCAAGTTTGCAGAGCGCCTTGCTGAAGTAGGAATATTGGAAAATATGCCAAAGATGGAAGGACGCAGAATGTTAGCCATGTTTGCACCAAAGGGAAAGAAAAAAGCCTAATGGCTTTAGATTAATAATTTTAGCTGCTTCAAATATTTTTTTCAGTATTTCAAATGCTGTTTAAATTATTTGAAGCAGTTTTCTTTAACTGAATTCATACAAAATGAATATTTGTAAACAGTTGCTGCTGCCGGTTTTTATCATTTCCTCCATTTCAGTTCTTGTTATTGCCTGCAATCCTGAGAAGAAAAAGCAAGAGCCACCTGCAAAAATAGACTACCAGAACTTCAAGGATTCTATAATGAATGAAGTTGAACCGGATAGCATTCATACCAAAAACTTTTTTGACGAAACCGGTTTTGCTCCAGGTAAAGATTCTATAAAGGATTTATTGGTAAAAATGGATACGCAATGGAAAAGAGAATCAGCCTTCATGCGCCGGTACGACTCTTTGAAAAAGAAGATAAAAAATGCGCCGGGTTTTTCACCCGAAGAAAAAGAAATTATTGCTGAAAATATAAAAGCAGTTGATTCATTCCTTTTTGCAAAAAGAGATACTACGCTGAAGGATTCTACAGCCGTTTCAACCTGTAAAGAAAAAGAATGTCTGGTATATGCCGAGGTTGATAAATCAAAACAAAAACTGTATCTATGGATAATGGGCGAATTAAAAGATAGTTTTCTTGTATCAACAGGCAAAGGGAAGAAATATGAAACGCCGGAAATGGATTTACATCCAGATGGCCCTGTGCTTACCAAGTATTCATCAAAAAAATTTCCCGGAGGAAGTTACCTTGGACTTGGTAATATGCCCTATGCTGTATTTATAAGAGATGGATATGCTGTGCATGGCACTACAACGGGCAACTTTGCCAAATTGGGCACCAAGGCCTCACATGGCTGTATTCGTTTGCATCCTGATAATGCAAAAGTGTTTAACGCATTGGTAAAATCTGTAGGAATTGGTCAGACCTGGATAAGTGTAAAAGACTCAATTCCATAATTTATTGTTTCATTTTATATCTGTCAGCTCTTTAGTATCTTTCAACTTTATGGATAAAATCATCTTTACCGAAGAATTTTGTCAGCCGGAAAATTTATTTCCCTTTACGCTTACAAGACAGGTGCAGGATATTCGTGTAGGCATACTCACCATCAGAGAAAAATGGGAAAAAATGCTGGGGCTAAAGTCTTATGACAAAAAAGAAGATGATTATAAAGATTTAGAGAGCGCTGTTCATATTGATGAAGCTGTTGGCGATGGTGTTTGCTATCTTATACACAGTAATGTTTTACCCTCCATTCCATTAATAAAGGCAGTTAAAAAATTAAAACAAGGTGAGTTTTTAGCTACTGATTCTGGTAATGGTTTTGTTTATCGCATCAGTAAAAAGGAAATCAGTGGGCGACATAAAATAAAAGTAGGCAAAGCCATTTTATATACAGATAAAATACAAACCATTCAAAACCCATGGGATATTTTTCGGTTAAATGATTATGCAATCAGGCAGGATTTTGAAATGCTTACTAAAGGCAGAAAATCAGCCACAATACCAAAATCAAACAGCGTTGAAAAGCCTTCACAAGTATTTTTAGAGAAAGGTGCGAAGGTAAAACACAGCATTATTAATGCAACTTCAGGACCTGTGTACATTGGCAAAAATGCTGAAGTGATGGAAGGTTGTTGTATTCGTGGTCCTTTTGCAATGGGAGAGGAAGCTTGTTTAAAAATGGGCGCAAAGGTATATGGTGCTACCACTTTGGGCCCCCATTGTATTGCTGCTGGCGAAATTAAAAACTCAGTCATGTTTGGTTACAGTAATAAAGCACACGATGGATATTTGGGAGATGCTGTGATAGGTGAGTGGTGTAATCTGGGAGCAGGTACAACCAACAGTAATCTCAAGAACAATGCGGGAACAATAAAAATCTGGACACCAAAGGGAGAGTTAAGTGCCGGGAAAAAATGTGGTGTGCTAATGGGTGATTATTCACGCACAGCGATCAATACATCCATCAATACAGGAACGGTAATTGGCGTTTGTTGTAATGTATTTGGAAATGGACTTACGCCAAAATATATTCCAAATTTCAGCTGGGGGAGTGAGGGTGTAAAACAATATGAAATTGATAAAGCATTGGAGGAGATAAAAAACTGGAAATTATTAAAGCAACAGTCATTATCCGATCATGAAATAAAAACATTAAAATATATTTATAAAAAACTTTGATTCCTCTTAAATATAAATCAATATGAGAAAACAAATAGCAGCAGCTAACTGGAAAATGAATTTGGGGTTTCAACAAGCCGAAAAATTGCTGGATGAAATACTTGATGCTGAGGTATCATTAGTTAATAATCAGTTGGCCATTTTTGCTGTGCCATTTCCCTATTTGTTAATGACAAGAAGCGAGCTGGAAGATATGCCCCATTATAAAGTAGCAGCTCAAAACTGTCATCAAAAAAAATCGGGTGCATTTACCGGAGAGGTAGCTGCTGAAATGTTACATTCCATTGGAGTACAATATTGCATAGTAGGGCATAGTGAGCGCCGGGAATATTTTGCTGAAAGCAATGCACTATTGGCAGAAAAAGTAAATATTTGTTTTGAAAATTATATCACTCCCATTTTCTGTTGCGGTGAACCGTTGGCAGTACGAGAAGCAGGGAATCAAAACAGTTTTGTAGAAAATCAATTAAAAGAATCCATTTTTCATTTGCCCGAAACTAAGGCTAAAGAATTGATCATTGCTTATGAGCCTATATGGGCAATTGGTACAGGTAAAACTGCAACTACTGAACAGGCACAGGAAATGCATTCACATTTAAGAAGTGTATTGGCTGCGCATTTTGGAAAGGATGTAGCAAATGAAATCCCTATTTTATACGGCGGGAGTGTGAAGGCGGCAAATGCGAAAGAAATATTTAGTTGCACAGATGTGGATGGGGGTTTGGTAGGAGGGGCATCATTGATTGCAGCCGAGTTTATTGAAATTATAAAAGCGCTTCAATGATAATTTGCTTTGCAGGAAAGCGTTATTAAGTTGGTTGATCTTACTATTCAATTAATTTATCATAAATAACAGTTTCCATATCGTCTTGCAACGGAAGAATCAGGCATTATTGAGTTTCCTCAGATTGAAAGCGATTGTAAATGGCAATACAATTTATCCATTGTCCGATTCAAAACCTGTGGTGATCACTGTAAATGAGGATAAGCCAAAGATTGTAATTACTGATGGCTACCATATTACCAAACCGGTAACTTTACTATTTAAAGATGCAGATGTTGCTGGTTTTAAAGTGGTGTGTGCATTAAATGACTGGCAATTAGGAGCGAGTCTGGTTGTATTAATAATTCTTTATCTCACCGGATATTTATCGGGCCTGCTGCTTTTTAAAATTTTCAGTTTTTTCCCAATTATTCACCTGCTGCTATTTTATTATCTCAACAGAAAAGATTTTTTTAAACTTGTACCCTTTAGTACAAAATAATATTAGAGGGGTTTGAACTAATATTATCTTTATTTTTATTCCTGAATGAAGCGAAAAAAAATTCTATGGCTTTGCAGCTGGTATCCCAATAAACTGGAACCTTTCAATGGGGACTTTGTAAAGCGACATGCCGAAGCCGTAGCCACTTTTTGTGATGTACATGTTATACATATTGCCAGAGACAAAGAAACGATTGTAACTAAAGATGTATTTGAAACCAATGATACAGTTCCGGGGTTAAATGAAAAAATTATTTATTACAATATCAACCCATCAGGGGGTAAGTGGTTACAACAATTTCGGTCGCATAGAAAACTGATTAATTTATTCAAACAAGAAATCGGAATATTTATAAATGAATTTGGCAAGCCAGATTTAATACATGTACACATGGGTATGAAGGCCGGACTGGCAGCTTTATGGGCAAAAAAAGAGTATGGAATCAACTATGTAGTTACAGAACATTGGTCTGGTTTTTTAGAGAATGCCACAGAAAAATTTGTACACACACCAAGACTATTTCAAAATGCATGGAAAAAAATATTACGAGAGGCAGCTGCAGTATCAGCTGTTTCCAATACACTGGCATCAGGTATTAAAAAAAACTTTTCTTCAATTATTCCGGTGGTAATACCCAATGTGGTAAACACCGATATTTTTTCATTTGATGTGAAAATAAATAGTGATTCAGCTGAACCTGTCTTTGTTCATATTTCGGGTATGCAATCTTTAAAAAACCCACAACAAATACTGGAAGCATTTTCTGTAGTTGTCAAAAACTATCCTTCAGCCCGGCTTTATATGATAGGAGCCAGACCAACCGAATTACTTAATTTTGTTAATGAGCAGGGTCTTGAAAATGCAGTTTCTTTTTATGAAGAGATGAGTCAGGAATCGCTTGTAAAATTTCTTCAACCCGCTACCGCACTCATATTAGTTTCATCTTATGAAACTTTTGGCTGTGTAATTATTGAAGCAAATGCCTGTGGCGTTCCGGTCATTGTCAGTGATATACCTGTTTTTCACGAAACAGTAAAACAGGATGTAAATGGAGTTTTTCCCAAACTGAATGATAGCCAAAATCTGGCAAATGTAATGATGCAATGTTTTCTAAACAGACAGGAGTTCAATCGTGTCAATATTGCTGCGAATACAGCAGACCAATATAGTTATGCTGTTGTAGGAAAAATGTTTTTGAACTGGTATGAAACCATTATCAAAAATTCGAAAAAACTAGCCTTTTAGTTTCCCTACTAATGAAATATATTCTTTCATTGCGTCATCCTGAGTTTTCCCTTTTAAAGATGCCCATGCCTCATACTTGGCTTTGCCTACAAAATCAAAAGGGTTGGAAGGTGCTTCAGTATTTACATCACCTGTGCTTCCTTGTTTATATAAAGAGTATAACTGAAGCAATACTTCGTTTGATGGTTTTTCTGAAAGAGATTTGCTTTCAGAAACAGCCTGTTCAAATTGTGACTTTAAATCCATTCTGTTTAATTTTTTCTGGCATTATCAATAAATATTTTTTCTACATCATGTTTATCTTCAATGATTCTATAAAATTCATTAATATAATCATTGGCCTCTTTTCGTGTTCTGGAAGAAAGAAGGTTAAAATTAAGAATCAGATTATTTATAGCTGTTTTTTGTGCTCGAAAAATATCTAAACAGATTTGTAACTCACTCATTGTACGGGGAAAGCCACGGTAAACTCTTTCTGTAACCGATGTCGTACCTAGAATTTCTGCTGGTGAAGCATATTCTGCATTTACAAAACCGGAATGATCAAAGTCGTAAGGCACAGCATAGGGAATGGTGGGTTCACTCTTGCTAAATATCAATTTGATATTATGATTTGTAGGCACTGACCAGTCGCCATTGCTAATCATATATTCAAATACAGCCACCTTTGTCATAGTGGTTCTGTCGGTACTTTCGGTCAGATATTGCATATTTTTCATCTTGATGCAATCACTTCTTGTTGCCAGATCTTTATCATCTTCAATAAAAAATGCAAATTGTGTAAATGGCTTTACCCTGTTTTTTAAATCACTATAATTTACTTTTACCAGTCTTACTCTGAAGCTTTTTTGTTCGAGAAGATTATACATTTTATAAATAAGGTATTCTTTAAATATGAGTGATTCGTCACCGGTGTTTTTACCACAGCCAATTACTAATTTTAGTTTACCCAAGGATGCAAGACGTGGTGAACTTGTGTTTTTAAAATTGAGTAAAAGTGGAGGTATATTACAAAACTCTCTTCGAAAATGACCACGGGCAGCTACTCTTATCTTTTCTTTGATAATTGTGCTATCGGAAAATTGGAGGCTAACATCTGCATCCTGATACACTTCATCACCCTTTGATGTTTGTAATTGCTTAATGTCGGTTGACAGATTAATATTAATGACAGATTCATCAGTAAAAAACCTGATACTGTCTATTGACTGAGCGGGAGTTTGATAAGAAACCCCTGACAGTATAAGTAGAATAATGATTATTTTTTTCATTTGTGGTTTTTGATGTGGCAAAAATATTACTTTATTACATTTTCAATGGGCTTTCCAATTGACCCGCTGGGCATTTGTATATGTAATAATGCCGCCAGCGTAGGAGCAATATCGGTCATTTTTACATCTTGGTTTGACTTACCATGTTTGATGCCCCATCCATACCAAAGTAAGGGAATATGTGCATCATATGGATTCCAAAGCCCATGTGTAGTGCCGGTTTTGCTATATCCTTCAATGTATCCGGGTTTCAAAATGATTTGAACATCGCCTCCACGCTGTGGATAATATCCATTGTTCAACATTTCTCTGATGGGGGCGGGAAGTGGTATTTCATTAAGTTGTTCAATCGCAAATGCTCTGGATATGCCTGATTCATTATTTAGCCTGTTTATCAACCAGGATTGAATTTCTGCTTTAGAAATTCCGTTTGCGTTTACTTTATCTGGATTAAAAGTAAATTGGTAATTATCATCAGAAACTATAAGGCTGTCAGTATTATATTTTTCTTTTAGTTCTTTATTAAGTTCTTTGGTAAGAGTACTTAAAAAAACTCTTTCGCCTGGTAATCTGTTTTCCTGCATAAATTCGGGCACTTGCATACCGCCATGATCTGCCGATAAAAAAACGGTGTACTGGCCTTTACCTACTTTGGTGTCCAAAAATTTTAAAAAATTTCCCAGATCTTTATCTAAACGCAAATAACAATCTTCTGCTTCCATTGAATTGGGGCCAAAACTGTGTCCAATATAATCAGTAGAAGAAAAACTAACCGTTAGAAAATCTGTAACATTACTTTGGCCTAGTCTTTCGTTTTCAATTGCCTTTTTTGCGAAATCTGCTGTAAGCGTATTGCCCATTGGTGTAGTGGCAATTTTATAATAATCTTTTCCAACAAATTTACTTAGGTCATAAGGGAACTTAACGCCAAAAGGTTTGCCTTCATAAGATTTTTCATCTGCAGTGCTTTGTACATAAGTGGAAGCAGGGTATAATAAATCCCAACCGGCTTTATAATATTTGTCAACCCAGTTTTGATTATTAAAATCATTTACCCAGAAGGGTAATTCTTTCATGTAATAGGTAGAAGTTATCCATTTGCCCACTTTACTATCGTACCAGTAAGCCGCATTTGCCGCATGTCCCGCAGGCAATATGCCGCCTCTGTCTTTTAGCGCTATGCCTATTACTTTGCTTTTAAAATTAGTAGCCAATCTCAGTTCATCGCAAATAGTAGTAACTAATAAATTCTTTGGACTCATTTGACCTAAATCAGTATTACTGCCCACCGTATTTACGCTTTTATCTTCAGTACAATAAACGGTGCGTTTTACATCACGATCCCACCAGGCATTGCCGGCTATGCCATTTATTGCTGGTACTGAACCAGTATAAATGGAACTATGACCACAAGCAGTAATTGTAGGTGTATAAGGAATTAAAGTGTTTTCGCATGAGAAACCCTGATTTAGTAATCTTTTAAAACCGCCATTAACATCATACCGGTCATAATATCTGTAGAGGTAATCCCATCGCATTTGATCTACTACGATCCCTACAACAAGTTTTGGCCTTGCTATTTTCTGAGCATTTGAAGATGTAATAACAGTAAGCGACAGTATAAAAATAAAAATCTTCTTCATTTGTTTCTGATTTGTACAAAAATAAGGATTCAGCAGTGTGAAGCAGCCTGTAGCTGACGTTGAATAATAAAATTTGGCTGCATTAACATTTGATTTAGTTAATTAATTTGCTTTAAATTTATATTGAAAATAACCAATAGTAAAAAGCAGATTCCCGCAGTTTGTAATTTTATACTTTTTGCCTATTTGTACGACAAAAATTTATATTAATATGAAGAAGTACTACTTCGCTACTTTAATCAGCTCTATTGCATTTATACTTACTTATTGCTGCGGACCAAAAAATATTACAATTACAACTTCGCCTGCAAAGATCACTTATAAATCAGAGATGGAAGCAGTGGTGATGGCACATTGCAGTCCATGTCATATTCCCGCCAATGGTGGTAAGAAAAAAGCGTTTGATGTATATGCAAATCTTAAATCAGATATTGATGATATTATTCACCGCATAGAACTAAGCCCGGGTATCAAAGGATTTATGCCATTTAAGAAAACTGAAAAACTTCCTGACAGTGTAATTGCAATTTTTAAAAAATGGAAGAGTGACGGATTGCTGGAAAATTAAGCTGTTGCATTTTGTTGTTTAAAATACCTATTTGCAAAATAAGAAACCGGCAGTCCGATAGCTACAATCAGTATCAGCGCAGCTATAGCAGTTTTTTTGAAATCAAAAACAAAAGGGTTTCCAAAAAATAACGGCACAACAATCAGGTTCATAATTGACCAAACAATTAATCCATATACGATACCTGCTAAAATCCAGTTTGGCAATATTTTCTTTATAAACTTATACGATAGAAAGAAAAAAAATGCAAATAAAATGGCTATAATAAAATGAAATACCAATCCTACTGCTGCCCAGCCAAATAAGGTACCCGAAGTGTTTACCTGATTTCCAAAAACGGCACTGGCAATAAATTTAAAAACGAGGGCTGGATTTTTTTCAGTTAGTAAATAGTATTGAATGGATGCTGAAGTAGCATCTAATACACCTGCAATAATACCCGCTTTTAAAGCAGTATCTACAAAAAAAGGTTTAGAAGGTTCCATATTAAATATATACTTATTATAAATTTAGTTTTAATTTTTCTCTACTAAAATTTCATACAATTTTTTGTCTAAACTGGTTTTGATAAAACTGATTGAATACAACTGGTCAATTACCTGCATTTCCATTAAAATATTTTTCTCAAATTTTGAAATATATTGATTCAGGTTTAAATCGATCCATGCATAAGATTTCTTTTTCAACGCTTCTTCTCTTATTTTAAGATATTGTTTCTCTGATGTAGTATGAAAGGTTTCAATTTTACAAATGCCCTTTTTATCAAATTCAAAAATCCATGCATCTCTGCTTCCGGCTTTTTCTGATTTACAGTAGATCGTACTGTCTGTTTCAGTTGTATGCCATGCATTACTGTCGGCTTTGTTAAAAGATTTACTGATATGCTCTCTAATCTCTTGTTTAGGTTTCCCGACTAAATCTTGTGCAAACAAATGTGCAGGGAAAAAGAGTAATATCAATAGGTTTGCCTTTTTCATATAGTATTAAATTGCAGATAAAATTAGCTTCTTTTTGCTATGTATGTATTTTCTCATATCCAAAGATTTTATATTTGTTTATGAATACCAGAAACATGAAAACATATTTCTCATTACTAATGCTGGCATCAGCATTTATATTATCCTGTGGCCAAAAAGACCCAGATCCTGAAAAAAGAACAAAAGCTGCTTTCAGTTTGACTGGTTTTGAAAATCCGGTTCCCAGTCCAATCAAGTTTATTAATATTTCTACTAATGTTACCAGCACAACCTGGGACTTTGGCGATGGCGGAACATCTACTGATTTTAATCCCACCCATACTTATAACGCAGCAGGTACTTATTATTTAAAATTAAAAGTAACCGGGCCTACCGGGGTAGATTCTGTGTGCAAGGTATTAAGTGTTGAAAACCCACCGGCACCAAATAAAACAGCCTTTTCATATTATCAGGAAAGATGTGAAGGCGTTCCGGTTGGATTTAGTTTTAAAAGTTTAAATCCAGCCTCTACTCAGCCAGTATGGGATTTAGGAAATGGTTCTATTGCTCTTATAAAAGATGCTATTGTTGCCTATAATCTACCTGGTGATTATACAGTAAAATTTAGTACTCTAATTGGTGGTGTAAGGGATACCGTAATTCGGGTTTTCAGAATTACACAGTAATGTAATTTCGTTTTAGCCTTTTTCAACTTGGAATGAAAATACCTTTTGCTCTTTTATTTCGGAGAACCCCAGATTTTTATAAAAGCGGTGTGCCTCTTTTCTTGTAACACGACTTCTTAAAATCAATTGTTTAATGTTTTCATTTTTACAGATGGTGATAGTGTAATCTATCAATTGTGCTCCAATGCCTTTGTTTCTATATTGCTCATCAATTACCAAGCCCATGACTTCCATATATTCACCAAAAGAAAGTTCTGTTTGTTGAAAAAGGTAAATCCATCCAGTTACAGTTGTCCCTTCACATGCAACAAATACGTTTCCCCGTTTTGTTTTTTCAATAGTTTTAAGATTCTTTTGAATATCAATTTCGTTGGCTGGATAGCCCAATTGTGCTGAAAGCCGAGCTATCGCAACCGCATCTTCAAAACATGCTTCCCTTATTTTGATGGATAACATTTAGCCTTTACTCAGGTATTTTTCTTTCAATATTAATTCATGATGTTTTGCATGCCCTGCAATGATAAAGCCCAAAGCAATTACCTGAATTTCTTTACCACTGGCAATTCCTTTACTATCCATTTGTTCTTCATCAAATGATGCAAATAATAAAAGAGTAGAAAGCCTTACTGCCATAAATTCATTCCACAATTCTTTCCATTTGCGTTCAGCTGATTTAGAATTATCTGCATATAAATTTTCATCAAATGAAGGGAGTGGTGTAGCATCCTTTCTTGCTATACACAGACTGCGGTAAGTAAATACTCTTTCAGCGTCAATAATATGTTGTATTACTTCTCTGATATTCCATTTGCCTTCTTCATATCGGAAATCTCTTTTGCTTTTAGGTATATTTCGCAACAGCTTGGTGAATGACTGTGTTTGCTTTTGTAAAGCGTTCATTAAATCATCCCCTTTTACATGAGCAATATATTTGTGAAAATGCTCAGGTACTTTTGTTAAATCAGGACGTGCCATGGTTAAGGTTTAAAAATGTAGATAAATGGTAAAGAATTCGAAGTTCGGAAAAAAAATACCTTAAATTCAAATTCATTTAGGACTCATGAAGGGCTTTTTCAATATTCTTGTCTGGTATAAGCCATATTAAAGATGCTATAATTATTAAAATACTGGAAGCTAGAGTACTTAGAAATAATGCCACAGGAATAGCCAAAGTGAAAAGCATGCATGAAATTGCGCCTTTTTTTTGCTGTTTTTTCAAAACTATCTGAAGTTTATCATTCCCTTGATTACAATTTCTGATTACAATTAACAGAATAAAATAAGCTAACCCGCACATGTCATTAAGTGTAGCATAAAGTGCAAGTGGAATTTTTGCGAAATGAGTTTCGCCAACCCAGGCGGTTGCAAATGGTATTAAAGAAAGCCAAAACAATAGATGCAGATTTGATAAGATAATACCGCTAGATACTTTGTTAATCGTATGTATTAAATGATGATGATTGCCCCAATATATTCCAAGACCCAAAAAGCTGATTACATAACTAAAAAAAACTGGCCAGATGGGATTAAAAGCATTCCAGCTTACTTCGTGAGGTACTTTAAGCTCAAGAACCATAATGGTCATAATTATTGCAATAACAGCATCGCTAAAAGCCTCTAATCTGGTTTTTGACATATAGCAATATTAAGAAATATTAATTATGCTTTTTCATTAAAATTGGCCTGCATTAAGTGAAATTCAATTTATTAAAATACCTGTAAATCAGTCGCTAAAAATAATTACCTTAGTCCATAAACCTTTACTATGGATGATGAGAAAACAATTTTTTTAAACCGCGATTTAAGCTGGCTTAGCTTTAACCAAAGAGTATTAATGGAAGCTGCAGACAAAGCGGTTCCTTTGTATAACCGAATATCGTTTCTTTCAATTTTTTCATCCAATCTGGATGAGTTTTTCAGAGTAAGGATGCCCTCTATTTTTGCCTTTACAAGTATAGATGCAAAAAAAACTGCATTGCGAGAGGAATATCCGAAAGACTTGGTGCAACATGTGCAGACAATGGTCTTGCAGCATCAGGAAGACTTTGGAAATATTTTAAGAAATCAGGTTATCCCCGAACTTCAACAAAATCATATTTGTCTATATTTTAATGAACCAGTTCGAAAGGAGCATGTTGAAAATGTAAGAGAGTATTTTCTGTCGCATGTTTTATCTTTTATGCAACCGGTAATTTTGCAAAAGGATAACCAATCATCTGTTTTTTTAGACAACAATGCGCTATATTTTATTGTAAGTCTTTTGCCGGTAGAAAATCCCGATAAGCAATTATATGCATTACTCAATATACCGTCAGCTAATCTGCCAAGGTTTACCGAGTTGCCAATGCTGGGTCACGATTATTATCTGGTATTTCTGGATGACATTATCAGAGAAAATGTCACTGAAATTTTCCCCGGATATTCAGTACAGGGCATGTATAGTATCAAATTGACCCGCGATGCTGAAATGAATCTGGAAGATGAGTTCATTGGAGATATTTCAGAAAAAATTGAAAAACAATTGGAAAAGCGGGAAGCCGGGCATGCTACCCGTTTACTGTTTGATAAAACAATGCCTGCTGAAACAAGAGATTTTATTCAAAAATACCTGCAACTGAAGACAGCAGAAATGATTGAAGGAGGGAGATATCATAATATGAAGGATCTTGGAGGGCTTCCCAATCCTTCAAAAGAAAAACTTTCATATCCTTCATGGTCACCTATTGCACATTCAGGCTTTGGAAATCATCAATCTATTTTTGAGTGTATTACCGCAGGCGATAAGTTATTGCATTTACCCTATCACTCTTACAATTATATTCTTCGCTTTTTTAATGAAGCAGCTATAGATGCGAAAGTGAAAGAAATCTTTGTAACCCTTTACCGGGTTGCAGCAAATTCTCAAATTGTAAACGCATTGATAAGCGCAGCTAAAAATGGAAAAAAAGTTACCGTGTTTGTAGAACTCAAAGCCCGTTTTGATGAAGCCAATAATCTGAAATGGAGTAAGAAAATGAAAACTGCCGGTATTAAAATCATCAATAGTATTCCCGGATTGAAAGTACACGCAAAAGCTGCATTAATTAAAAGAGAAGAAGATAAGCATATCAAAAATTATTCTTTTTTAGCTACTGGAAATTTTAATGAAGCTACAGGCCGGTTTTATACTGATCATGTTTTCTTTACCACTAAAAAAGAATTTGGCAAAGAATTGGAATGGGTGTTTGACTATTTGCAAAGTAGAAAACAACCTGCTGAGTATATGAAGATTCCATTTGAACATTTACTGGTATCTCAATTCAACTTAATTCGGCGATTTGAAAAAATGATTGACAGGGAAATAAAAAATGCTTCCAAAGGAAAACCTGCAAGTATCATTATCAAGCTGAACAACCTTCAGGAACGATTTATGATTGAAAAGCTATATGAAGCCAGCAGGGCAGGGGTGAAGGTACAATTGATTGTTAGAAGCATTTGTGCACTGGCTCCTGGAATAGAAGGCCAAAGTGAAAATATTACAGTTCACCGTTTGGTTGATCGCTATCTGGAACATGCAAGGGTTTTTGTTTTTCATAATAACGGATCACCACGATACTTTATGGGCAGTGCTGACTGGATGAACCGCAACCTGCACAGCAGAGTCGAAATCGTTTTCCCAATTTATGATGCCAACCTTACCAAAGAACTGGATGATATTTTACAAATGCAGCTAAATGATAATACTAAAGCAGTTTATGTTACAAGTGAATTGGATAATCCGAGAATAAAAAATCGTAAATCAAAACTAAGTGCACAACAGAGTATTTACGATTATGTAAAAAATCTTCAATAAAAAATATAAATATGAACTTTGAATGGAAAGGCGTATTTCCGGCATTACTCACACCATTTACGAAGGATGATCAATTAGATATTCCCCTTTTTGAAAAAAATCTTCAGGCACAGATGGATGCTGGCGTAAATGGTGTTATTATCGGAGGCTCTCTTGGCGAAGCCAGCACAATTTCCAATGTTGAAAAAATGACTTTGGTAAAAACTGCTGTAAATTATGTAAAGAGAAAGATACCCGTAATTATGAATATTGCAGAAAGCGCTACAAAGGATGCAGTGCAACAAGCTGGGTTTGCCACCGAATGGGGAGCCGCAGGTTTAATGCTGCTGCCACCTATGCGATATAAAAGCGACGACAGAGAAACGGTAACATATTTTAAAACTGTTGCAACAAATACTAAGCTCCCCATAATGATTTATAATAATCCAGTGGATTATAAAATTGAAACTACGCTGGATATGTTTGCCGAACTGATACAACATGAGAACATCAATGCTGTGAAAGAAAGCACCCGTGATGTTACAAATGTTACAAGGATGAAAAATCGATTTGGTGATCGTATCAAAATTTTATGCGGAGTTGATACTTTGGCAATGGAAGAACTGTGTATGGGAGCCGATGGTTGGGTGGCAGGCCTTGTAGATGCATTCCCGCAGGAAACTGTTGCTATTTATAGATTAGTAAAAGCGGGAAAAATTGAAGAAGCTTCTAAAATTTATAGATGGTTCATGCCAGTATTAGAGTTAGACATTCATCCCAAACTTGTGCAATATATAAAACTGGCAGCTATGCGAACGGGGATTGGAAGCGAATATGTAAGATCGCCACGTTTATTACTAGAAGAAGCAGAAAGGCAAATGGTGTTACAAATTATTGACAAAGCGCTGGCTACAAGACCAAAACTAAATTTTTAAAGAATTCTCTCAATTATCAAAGATGTATAAGGATGCTACAACTGCAGAAATAAACGATGCACTTCAACAAGCATGGCAGGCTTTTCAAGAGTATCGCAATTTTACTTTAATGCAAAGGGCTGACTTTTTGAAGACCATTGCAGTTGAGCTTGAAAATACAGGTGACCATTTGATTGAAACAGCCATGCGGGAAACAAATTTACCTGAAGCAAGATTGAGAGGTGAGAGGTTGAGAACAATTTTTCAATTAAACAGTTATGCTGATGCATGTATTAAAGGTGATTGGCTGGAAGCCAGAATTGATACAGCTGTTACAACCAAAACACCAGCCAAACCAGATCTCCGGAAAATGCTGGTACCTCTGGGGCCAGTTGTCGTTTTTGGTGCTTCAAATTTTCCCTTGGCTTATTCTACTGCAGGTGGTGATACTGCTTGCGCTTTTGCAGCCGGATGTCCGGTTATAGTAAAAGCACACCCTGCACATCCTGAAACTTCTCGTATCGTAGCAAATGCTATAAACGCAGCAACGCTAAAATGCAAAATGCCTGAAGGACTTTTTCATCATATTCGGGGTACTTCTTTTGAAGTTGGGAAATCATTAGTAACGCATCCTTTTACTAAAGCTGTTGGCTTTACTGGTTCATTTGCAGGTGGCAAACAATTATTTGACTGGGGACAACAAAGAAGTGAACCCATCCCCGTATTTGCAGAAATGGGAAGCATCAATCCTGTTTTTTTACTTCCTGAAAAATTGAATGCAGAAGCAGAAACTATTGCCAACATGTATGCACAGTCAATTACCGTTGGCGTGGGCCAGTTCTGTACCAATCCGGGATTGTTAATAGGAGTTGAGGGTGAGTCATTAAATATATTTATTAATTCACTGGGAAAATCAATTGAATTGATGGCTCCAGCTCCTATGCTTCATCAGGGTATAGCTAAAGCATTTCATGAAAAAAGGGCAATTGCTTTATCTCAAGAAGGTGTAAATCTAATAGCCAGCGCTGATTCGTCTTCAAAAGAAAATGATGGACTGCCCACTATCGCTACTGCAAATGGAGAATCCTTTTTAAACAATTCACGTTTACATCAAGAAGTATTTGGGCCATATTCACTTGTTATTCGTTGTAAAGATTTGCAACAAATGACAGAAGTAGCCTCAAAACTTGAAGGTCAGCTAACGGCTACCCTGATGGCAACAAACAAAGAGATAACTCAAAATTTTTCACTGGTAGAAAAAATAAAAAACTGTTGCGGCAGGTTCATCTTAAATGGAATTCCTACAGGGGTGGAAGTATGTCTGAGTATGCAGCATGGTGGCCCATATCCGGCTACTACCGATTCAAGATTTACTTCCGTTGGTGCTGATGGCATTAAAAGATTTGCAAGACCATTGGCTTTTCAAAATTGGCCGGATCATTTGTTGCCTGATGAGCTAAAGAATGACAACCCACTTGGAATTTGGAGAACAGTGAATGATGAGCTGACAAGAGATAAGATAAATAGTTGAAGATTAAAATAAAGTTTGTACTCCATAAGCAATTTTTGCCTCATGCTCTAATAACCATTTTTTTCTCCATAATCCGCCAGCATACCCGGTTAATTCTCCATTGCTGCCAATAACCCGATGACAGGGTATTATGATGGCTATATTATTTTTTCCATTTGCATTTGCAACAGCTCTAGTGGCTTTTGTATCGCCTGTACGGCGCGCCAGCTCAAGATAGCTGATAGTTTTTGCAAATGGAATTTGAATCAGTTCATTCCATACCTCTTTTTGAAATGAAGTGCCGGGTTGATTTAATGGCAATTGAAAGCGACGCAATTGTCCGTTGAAATATTGAATTAATTGTTCTACACACTGAATCAGTAATGGCGTCATATTTTTCTTTCTTACTGGAGGTTTTTGTGATGTGTCGTGAAAGGAGACTTCTAAAATGCAGTCTTCTGTGCCACTGATTTTCAGCAAGCCTACCGGCGATTGATAATATGTTGTAAAAACTTCACCCAATTTTTAATCCATTTGAAATTTGCTTATCTGGTCTCAATAAAATTACATCATTGTTTTCATCATATATACCCATTACCAGACATTCGCTCATAAATCCTGCAATATTCTTTGGTTCAAAGTTAACTACGGCAATTATCTGACTGCCTATTAATAATTCTTTTTTATAATGCTCTGTTATTTGAGCAGAGGACTTTTTGACACCAATTTGGTTGCCAAAATCAATGGTGAGTTGATAAGCCGGTTTACGGGCACGTGGAAAATCGTTTATTGCTATAATAGTACCCACACGAATATCAATTTTTTGAAAATCGCTCCAATCAATTGTCATGTTAATAATTTAGTGTAAACTTGGTGAAATTCTTTTAATTATGACTCCGGTTAAAAAAGGCAGCAATATTTCAAGAAAAAATTTTTTAAAGAATACCGCAATTGTGGGTGGGGCATTTTTTATTGTACCTCGTCATGTGCTGGGACGTGGATACATAGCCCCCAGCGATAAATTGAATATTGCAGGCATAGGTGCAGGAGGGAAAGGTGCAGGCGATCTGGCTGAATTTGCAAAAAGCCCAAGAGTGAATATCGTTGCACTTTGCGATGTAGATGACCGTGAAGCAGCTGACTCAAGAAAAAAATATCCCAATGCACCTTATTATCAGGACTTCAGAGAGATGTTGGAAAAAGAGAAGAACAATATAGATGCCTGTAGTATTTCTACACCAGATCATACACATGCGGTGGCCACTTTATCCGCAATGCAACTGGGCAAACATGTTTATACCCAGAAACCACTAACACATGATATTTATGAAGCAAGGATTCTGGCTCAAGCCGCAAAAAAATATAAAGTAGTAACTCAAATGGGAAATCAGGGCGGATCGGGAGATGGAGTACGAAAAGCAAAAGAAATGGTTGATGCAGGCATGATAGGTAAAGTGTATGAGGCACATGCATGGACCAACAGACCTGTATGGCCACAAGGACAGGCAACACCAAGCGGGAAATTTGATACACCAAAAGAATTAAACTGGGATTTATGGTTAGGCACAGCAAAACATATAGATTATAATCCGGCTTATCTTCCATTTAACTGGAGAGGATGGTGGGCATTTGGTACGGGTGCATTGGGCGATATGGCTTGTCATATTTTAGATCCTGTTTTCAGAATTTTACCAATAGCATATCCTGAATCGGCAGAATGTAGTGTAGGAACTGTATGGAAAGAAATGTGGAATGATACCCAAAACATCGATGCCTGTCCGCCTGCATCTATCATTCATCTTTCATATCCCAAAACTATTGGTGAAGGAAAAATAAAACTATCATGGTACGATGGCGGCTTGTTGCCTGCAAGACCAGATGAGTTACAGTCAGATGAAGCATTTGGCAACTGGGATGGAGGGCTTTTATTTATTGGTACAAAAGGAAAAATGTTGTTTGATTGTTATGGCGCAAATCCTCGATTACTCCCTACCAGATTGATGAAAGAGAAGAAAATGCCAAATCAAAAAATTAAACGGGTTCCAGAAGGGCATTACCTGCAGTGGGTTAATGCCTGTATTGCAGGCTATGGAAATGCAACCACCAGTTCGCCATTTGAATATGCAGGCCCATTTACCGAAAGTGTATTGATGGGTAATCTGGCTATCAGAAGCTGGCTGATGAAAAATCCGCAGCTGAAAGGATGGAATGATAAATACCTGGGAAGAAAAAAACTGCTTTGGGATGCAGCAAATATGAAGGTTACCAATTTTGATGAGGCTAATCAGTTTGTAAAACGTGAATATCGTGATGGCTGGTCGCTAAGTTTGTAATAAGAATGGAAAAAATAAATAGCGTTTTCAAATATAGCCTCATCGGGGCGACACATAAAAAAAGTTTCAAAATTTATTAATCCAGCAATTTTACAAGCGCTTCCAGTTCTGTTTTTTTATAAGCATCTTTATCTGTAGAAAAACATTTTGAAAACTCTTCCAACAGGGTTTGAAGAACCTGTTTATTTTTTTGTGGCTTGAAATAAGCACCTACAGGAGGAACGGATATACGTTTGAAATAATTCTCCACATCCTGATAAGTAAATACCTGTCCCGAGGTAGGGTCAATAAAAAATTCAATCTTGTTCAATGGATTCGGCAAGTTATCATCTGAATAACCAGGTTTGAAATATGCGATGATAAACTGCTTAGGTACACGAATGGCGCATACAGGAATGTCAAGCAATTCGCATAACACTAAATAAATAATACCATTGCTTAGTTGATTGCCACGTTTTGATTCCAGCGTTTTATGAATCAGGAAATCATTTGGCTCTTTATAGTTGGTTTCATTTCCTTTTAAGCCATAATAACTATATAGAATGCTTGTAACGATATTGATTTGCTCAAGCGGAGTTAGGTAGTTATTCAGTTCCAGCCAGATATTGCGTCTAACTTTTTCAATTTCCTGAAGGGTGGTGGTAGTAGCTACATCCGGATATTGAAATTTAGAAACCAGCATGGCGCCAAGCATCAGATCGTGATGACCGGACAATGCCCATTGCCTGAAATCTTCTGTAAGATCATTATAATGCAGCCTGTGAATCAAAAGCTCAATACGTGTCTGAATATCTTCATTGGGAGTCGTTTCCCATAGATGCTCCAAATTGGGAATAATATTACTGCCGTAATCAACAATTTTGTTGCTTACAGCTCCAAACACTTCTTCATCCGGATCATCAATTAAAGTGAACAGAGCCGATATTTCTTTTGTGGTTTCCATGGTAGCGTTTCGGCACAATTTCAAAAATAGCTGCGATATTGCATTATTAAACTTTTCCACAGGTGGTAAGAAATGTTTTCTCATACCTATTTCTTTGAATGAGCTAAGTTTGATATATGAAGACCATCCTTTGTATCGCATTTATTTTTATCTCATATAACATTTCTGTAGGGCAGCAAACCTATTTTTCAATTAAGAAAGACAGCTCCGGTTTTATATTAACCGAAAAAGGGGTTTCTTACTTGTCATCTTTGCCTCTTAAATGTATTTTACAAGAGTTCCCATATAAAACAAGCCATACCTCTGTTACCGATAGTGATCATGTGCTTTTGCCTAAACAACTACATCCGGCATTTTTTGGATGCTTTGATTGGCATTCTTCCGTTCATGGTCATTGGATGCTGATTCGTTTATTAAAACAGTTTCCCGGCATGACTGAAGCTTCAATTATCCGCAATACTTTAAACAAAACACTGACCACTGAGAATATTATCAATGAAGTAAAATATTTCAGTCTGCCACTCACATCTTCATGGGAACGTACATATGGATGGGCATGGATATTAAAACTTGATGAAGAATTAATAAACTGGGATGATGCAGATGGCAAACGCTGGCACGAAGCATTGCAACCACTTACACAAAAAATTGAGGAACTATGGATGAAGTACCTGCCCAAACAAACTTATGCTAATCGAACAGGCGTTCATCCCAATACTGCATTTGGACTCGTATTTGCACTGGATTATGCAAGAAAGAAAAATAATATCGCTTTTGAAAAAGCAATAATAAAGTCTGCAAAGAGTATTTTTTTGAATGACAGAAATGCTCCTGCTTTATGGGAACCAAATGGCTCCGATTTTCTTTCTCCTAGTCTTGAAGAAGCTGATTTGATGAGAAGAGTTTTGCCACAGAAAGAGTTTATAAACTGGTTCAATCTCTTTATGCCTATGCGAAGTCTCAAACATCTGACGATTCTTCCTGTGGTTTCTGATCGGTCTGATTTGCAGATTGTCCATCTTGATGGATTGTCTTTTAGTCGCAGTTGGTGTATGAAGGGAATAGCTGCAGCATTGCCTAAAAATGACCCACGCAAAAAAATGCTGATACAAGCTGCTTTTCTTCACCTTGCCAATGCATTGCCACATGTTGTAAGTGGAGAATATGGAGGCGAACACTGGCTGGCAAGTTTTGCTGTGTATGCACTTACTGATTAAGAATGCTGTAAGAAAAATATTATTTCTTTTTTGCAACAACCATCCAATCCCATGGTTTTGGCTCTTTTAGCCATTTTAGAGGTTTTAGAAATTCAGTATCCCAGTTGTACACTATTTTTTGAAAAGTTTCTGCCTCAAATCCTGCCTTTAATAATAAAAGTTGTAATTCTTCTTTTAGATAATGTTTGTGAGGCACATCATCTATATCTGCATTTCCTTTTCAAATATTATTCCATTTGCGAAGAGCAAGTTTTGCATTTTTAGTTTCAGGGAATAAGGGTTTATCAATTGAATATTCCTGCTGAATGATACTGGTAAGCAACCATGATTCCAGAGAAGGTATCGTTAATACAAGATGTCCCCCTTTTTTTACACAGGCTGAAAGTGATTGAAAAAAAAATTGCCTGTCTTTAACATTTGGTGTCAGTATAGCATTAATGCAGATAGCAAAATCACAACCCGGAACTTTTGTGTTTTTACCACTCATATCTGCCCTTAAGTATTGTACGTTTTTAAATTGAGGATAAAGATGTTGGGCGATTTCAAGATTTTTTGCTGAGATATCAACTGCTATCACTTTTTTGAAAATTGGTGACAACACTGGCAACCATTTTCCAATAGCACAGCCGATATCCATCACTGTTTTTTGCAGTGAAGCATATTTTTTGATAACCTTACGGATAAGCGCTTTTTTATCATTTTGAAGTACATCAAAAATTTCTTCTCCATAAGAAGGAGCTATTTTTTCCCAATAAGAACGCTTCATGATTTCTTAAATAAAGAGTGATAGATAATCAAATGAAGTTATTGATATTATTTTTTCCCTTTTGCATTTTTCTTAACTGCTTTCTTCTTGGCTGGTGTTTTTATTGTAGTTGCCTTTTTTGAAGTAGTTTTCTTTGCAGTAGCTTTTGCTTTTTTGCTAAATGCCCCAGGTATTTGCGCTTCAATAAATGCTTTTACCTGTTCAAGGGTAAATGCAACAGCTTCTTCCGCTGTATAGCGTGTTTCATCTTTCTTTTTAGGAAGATAAATTTTCTTTTTACCAAATTTGATAATAGGAGCCCAGCGGTCATTCTCTACGGATATATTTTCTTCGGGCCAGCGATGTATAAAGCGATTCTCTTCTTTTTTTACTTTAGCTTCAATCAATTCATTCATTTCATTTTGTGCCAGCTTTGCAAAATCATATCGGCGAGGTACATTGATAAACATACCATCCCATTTTATAAACGGACCAAAGCGGCCTGTTCCTTTTGTAATGGGCTTTTCATCGTAATGACCCACCGGTAAATCTGCTTTTTGTTTTGCTTTGATTGTTTCAATCGCTTTTTCAAGTGTTACCATTCCCAAATCTGTGCCTTTGGGTAAAGAAATAAAATCATCGCCCCATTTTACATAAGGTCCAAAACGCCCAACGTTTACTGATACATCTTTTTCCTCATATTGACCCATAGTACCTTGTGCACCAAACAAAGCCATTGCTTCTTCAAAGCTGATGGTTTCTATACTTTGTCCTGTGGGGATTTTTGCAAAGCGTGGTTTTTCTAATTCGTTGTTTGATTCGCCAATCTGTATCATAGGGCCATAGCGTCCCATGCGGGCTACCACCTGTTTTCCTGATTCAGGATCAACTCCCAGTTCTCTTTCTCCAGTGGCACGTTCTGCTTTTTCTATTGTTTTTTCTACATCGTTTTTAAATGGATTGTAGAAATCTTTAATCATATTATTCCACTTCATTTTGCCCTCAGCCACTTCATCAAACTCTTCTTCAATTCTTGCAGTGAAACTATAATCCATAATGTCGTCAAAATACTTACTTAAAAAATCGGTAACTACTAATCCCAAATCGGATGGAAATAGTTTTGATTTTTCAGCTCCTGTATTTTCGTTGGCCAGTTCTTTTTTTACACTATCATCTTTAAGCACATAAACACTATAATAACGAATGACACCTTCTTTATCCCTTTTTTCAACATAGCCTCTCTTCAAAATGGTAGAAATGGTAGGCGCATAAGTTGATGGACGTCCTATTCCTAGCTCTTCTAATTTTTTAACCAGCGAAGCTTCAGTATATCTTGCAGGCGGACGGGTAAATCTTTCAGTTGCTTTCATTTCTTTGAATGGCAATTGTTGGTTAATTGCTAGCGGCGGCAACATACCTTCATTTGCATCATCTTCCTGTTCATCTTCATCTTTATCTTCACGATATACTTTTAAAAACCCATCAAACTTTAATACTTCACCTGTTGCAGTGAGTTCTTCTTTATTTGTTGAAATTTCAATCTTTGCTGTTGTCTTTTCCAATTCGGCTTCTGCCATTTGACAGGCCATTGTTCTTTTCCAAATAAGTTCATATAATTTTTGCCATTCTGCTTCATTCACATGGGCATTGTTCATATAAGTAGGGCGAATGGCTTCATGCGCCTCTTGTGCGTTTTCATTTTTATTTTTGAACTTGCGAAACTGATGGTATTGTTCTCCGTACATAGATTTTACCGTATTGGTAATGTCTCCCAGTGCGGTGTTACTCAGACTTACACTATCGGTACGCATATAAGTTATATAACCATTCTCATACAACTTTTGCGCAATTTGCATTGTGCGACCAACTCCATAGCCCAGTTTTCTGGAAGCTTCCTGTTGCAATGTAGAAGTAGTAAATGGTGGGGCAGGGGAGCGTTTACCAGGGCGCACCTGTATGTCGGTTACTTTATATTGTGCACCAGTACAACTTTTCAAAAAAGCTTCAGCATCATCTGCACTGTTTTGTTTTTTGCCTTCGGCTGAAAAACTTACTGATTTGCCACTTAAATCTTTGGCTGTAAAAATTCCTTCAATCTTAAAAGAACTTACAGGCGTAAAAGCATTGATTTCTCTTTCTCTTTCAGCAATTAGTTTGACGGCCACACTTTGAACACGACCGGCACTCAGATTGTTGCGCATACTTATTTTGCGCCAGAGTACCGGGCTTAATTCAAATCCAACAATTCTATCCAACACCCTGCGTGCCTGTTGTGCCATTACCAGATTCATATCCACTTTACGTGGATTTTCAACGGCATTTTTAATTGCGGGTTTTGTAATTTCATGAAATACAATACGCTTGGTTTTTTTGGGGTCAAGACCCAATACCTCGCACAAATGCCAGCTGATGGCTTCACCTTCACGATCCTCATCCGTTGCCAGCCATACATCTGCATCTTTAGATAACTTTCTAAGTTCGGCAACCACTTTTTCTTTATCGGGGGAAATAATATAGGTAGGTTCAAAGTTTTTTTCAATATTAATGCCCATATCTGCCTTAGCCAGATCTCGTATATGACCAAAACAACTCTTTACCTGAAAATCTTTTCCAAGAATCTTTTCTATCGTTTTTGCTTTCGCCGGGCTCTCTACTATCAATAAATTTTTTGCCATAATAGGTTAAGTCGCTTAAAATGAAACCGCTTTTTAAGCGGCCGCAAGTTAGTTACAAAGTTTTGGCTTTGCGGGGCAAGATTAGTGAATTTTTCGGGAAACCAAATTTTTGGCAATTTTTCAAACCCAAAACAGCAGAAAAACTTATTGGAAAATCTAAATATCAAATATTTATTTGTTTTAGAAAATAATCCGCAATTTTTTCAGCCCAGCGTTTATATTCTTTGCCCGATGGGTGCAATCCGTCTGAAGTTAAAAGTGAAAAATCGGTTGCTGCTTCTCTTGTCCAATCGGTGATGTATATATAATGTATCCCCATTTTTGCGGTGATGCTACGGTTGATATGATTGAAAACATCAATTTCTTTTGTAATTTGTTTTTGGTCTCTTTCGCAGGCAAAAGGAGTAACTCCCCAATCGGGAATAGAAAGCACAATTACATTATCTTTTCTATTTCCTGCAAATTTTACGGCATCTTTCAAAAGTTTCTCAAAATCAGTAAGATATTGTTCGGGCGAATGTCCTCTATATTGATTATTAACACCAATTAATAAGCTGACGAAATCATAGCTTTTTGATAAGGGTTCCGTTTCATCGGCTTCAATAATTCCTTGCATCAACTCATCCGTTGTCCAGCCAGTTTTGGCAATTATTAAAGGTTTTTCAATTAAAACAGATTGCCGATTAAGCAAACCGCAAACCTGATTTGGAAAATTTTCTGAAGCTGGCAACAGTTCTCCAATTGTATAAGAATCACCAAGTGCTAAATAAGTAAGCTTTTGCTTCAAGTTTCAAAAGTTTTGTAACATGAAAATAACAATAAAAGAGTATGGTTCATGTGTAAGCATTTGGCCAAAGCCTGAATTAAATTGAAATTTGTATTCAATTAAGATTTTACACACAGCTGAATGGAAAACTAAGCATTATGAATATAGTCATCATAGGATCAGGAAATGTAGCTGCCGTTTTAGGTAGAAAATTTATCAAAGCTGGCCATACTATAATGCAGATATATAGTCGCAACGCATCTGCAGCATCAGAACTGGCTTATGAATGGGATATAGAATCGACCAATTATAAAAGTTTGATTATTAAAAATGCAGACGTTTATATTGTGGCTGTAAGTGATACTGCTATTGTAGAAGTTGTTGATGATCTTAGTTTTCCGGGAAAAGTGGTGGCGCATACTGCAGCATCTGTTCCCAAAGAAATTTTACAACATGTAACTACTCACTACGGTGTATTTTACCCATTGCAAAGCCTTCGTAAAGAAATGACAGATTTGCCCGAAATTCCAATTTTTACAGACGGCAATGATGATCATACAAAGAAAATTTTATCAGATCTGGCACATTCAGTTTCTGATAATAATAATGTAGCAGAAGCCGGCGATGAAACCCGTTTGAAATTGCATGTAGCCGCAGTAATAGTCAGCAACTTTACCAATCATCTTTATAAACTGGCTGCTGATTTTTGTAAAAAAGAAGGGATTGATTTCCGGCAGCTAATCCCACTTATAAATGAAACTACACATCGATTACAGGAAGTGGAACCTGAACATGCACAAACAGGTCCGGCGAAAAGGCACGATGACGAAACAATTCAGAAGCATTTGGAATTATTAAGCAGACATCCTCAGCTTCAAAAAATTTATCGATTACTCTCTGAAAGTGTTCAAGATAACGGTTGATTCTTTTCCCAATGCAGTAAACCCAGCTGGCAGATTTACCATTAATTTTGCAACACAAAAGTTCAGAAACAGAAATGTACACGATTAAATTCAATTTTGAAGAGAAAGGAAAAGAGCCAATTGTTTTGGAAAATATCGAACCGGGTAATAGCCTGCTGGAAGTAGCCCTTATAAATGATATTGAACTGCATCATAACTGTGGAGGGGTTTGTGCCTGCACTACTTGTCATTTGTATGTAGAAAAAGGGATGGACCATTTGGAAGAACTATCGGATCGTGAAGAAGATTTTATTGACCGTGCTGTAAATCCAAAATTAAATTCAAGATTAGGTTGTCAGTCGCTGTTGTTGGATGGAGATGGTGTGGTAGAAGTGCTGTTGCCGGATCAAACTCAGTTTCTGGGTGAATAATAGCTGAAAATTATAATTGGTTATAAAAAAATATTTATGCCTCATTTTGAGCCACCGATACACTGGAATGATTATGAAGACATCGCTTTAAAATTGTATGAACGATTTGGTGATGATTTTAATGAAGGTAAAATTTACAGAATCCGTTTTACCGATTTGCTGGAGTGGGTATTGCAAATACCCGGCTTTACCGGCAAGCGGGAAGAAAGTAATGAAGGCCATTTGGAAATGATACAAAGCTCATGGGTATATGAGTGGCGAGATAATCAAAAATGATCCACCGGAGAATCGGTTTAGTTTCCTAACTTTCTACTTCAATTCTTAATTATACTTCCATGAATGTGCTGGAATATTTTAAACCTGTCACCACTTTTATTTTTGATGTAGATGGTGTGCTTACTGATGGCACTGTATTGGTGATGGATGGTGGTTTGCAGGCCAGACGTATGAATATAAAAGACGGATTTGCATTGCAAATGGCTGTTGCAAAAGGCTATCGGGTGGTTATAGTTTCCGGTGGTCATTCTCCACAGGCCTCAGAACGTTTAAATCGATTAGGAATAAAAGAAGTAAATATGTCTGTTGAAGATAAAAAGACATTTATATCAAAATATATTGCAGATAACAAGCTAAAGAAAGAACAGGTGCTGTATATGGCTGATGATTTACCCGATCTTCCTGTAATGTCCATCGTGGGTTTACCCTGTTGCCCTGCAGATGCAGTAAGTGAAATTAGAGAAGCGGTAATATATATATCGCCTTTCAAAGGTGGTGAAACCTGTGTGAGAGATGTTATTGAAAAAGTTTTAAAACTCAATGGTCACTGGAAGTTTGAAGTCAATATAACCTCCCGATAATTAGTGACCGCATCTTTGTATCTTTCCTGAAAATTTCTTAATGAAACTGATTGCGGCTTTTTTTAAATTGGTTCGTTTGCCCAATCTATTCTTTATTGCACTCACGCAGGTTCTATTGCAGTATTGTATTTATCAGCCATTGTATAAAGGCAATATTCCGAATAATGATACCCTTCATTTTGTTTTTTTAGTTTTAGCATCTCTATTAATTGCTGCTGCAGGTTATATCATCAATGATTATTTTGACATAAATATTGATGAGGTTAACAAACCAGAGAAAATGGTGGTTGATAAAATTATCAATCGCCGATGGGCTATTGCCTGGCATTTTATGCTTAATTCTTTGGGATTGCTTTTTAGTTTTTTAGCGTTCCCCTTTTTGCAAAAATGGTATTTGATTCTGGCCAATATTTTATGCATGGTGCTACTTTGGTTTTATTCCACCAATTTTAAAAGACAGTTGCTCACCGGTAATGTCATTATTTCACTGCTTACAGCCTGGACCATTTTAGTTGTATTTTTTTCAAAAGTAAATTTTGCAGATGCGTTTGGAGGTGGTCCGGTTATACATCAAAAATTTTTCAAGATAGCAGTGCTGTATGCAGCATTTGCATTTATCATCTCACTTGTAAGAGAGGCCATCAAAGACTTAGAAGATATGTATGGCGATGCCCAATACCAATGTAAAACGATGCCAATCGTGTGGGGTGTGAATGTAACAAAAGTTTACACGGCTGTATGGCTGCTGGTGCTTATTGCATTATTAATTGGAGTTGTAGTCTATGTTTTGCAATACCAATGGTGGCTGGCCATTGCCTATATTATTCCTGCTATTATTTTTCCTTTAATGCTGATATTGATTAATCTTAAGAAAAGTGTTTCCACTGTTGATTTTCATCGGTTGAGTTCCATTACAAAAATGGTGATGTTTACTGGAATAGTTTCCATGGTGTTTTATTATTTTTATTTATGAACAAAATTATACTGGCTTCTCAATCTCCAAGACGCAAGCAATTACTGGAGTGGGCCGAAATTCCTTTTGAGATAGTAGTTTCAGATAGTGATGAGCTTTTTCCTCCGGGCATGTCACCTGATGCTATTGCCATACATATTGCCAGAAAGAAAGCAACAGCTGTGCAGCATAAAATAAATACCGATGCTGTGATACTTGCTGCCGATACCATTGTTGTATTGAATGACCATATCATTGGTAAACCTGTGCATCGAGAAGAAGCTGTTTCTATCTTATACGCTTTATCTGGCGAACAGCATAAAGTAATTACGGGAGTTGTCATTAGAAAAGGAGATACGGAAATTGCTTTTGCGGATATTTCGGAAGTTGTTTTTCATGATCTTTCGGTTGAACAAATTGAATATTATGTTGACAAATACAAGCCTTACGACAAAGCAGGTGCATATGCTATTCAGGAATGGATAGGAGTGGTAGGCATTAAATCAATTAATGGCGACTTTTATAATGTGATGGGTTTGCCAGTAAGCAGGGTAGTGCAGGAATTGGAGAAAATGCAATAAATATTTATCTGAATAATTTTCCGTAAATTAAATTTTAGCTTATAATCTTTTTAATCCCATTTATCTGTTATGACGGAAAAGTTGTTACAATTTATCTGGCAGTTTCAGTATTTCAATAAATCTGGATTAGCAACTTCAGATGGGGAGCCTTTACAAATACTTTTTGCCGGTCAATACAACACCAATCAAGGCCCCGATTTTTTAAATGCCAAACTAAAAATAGGAGAGACAACCTGGGCGGGCAGTGTAGAACTTCATTTAAAAAGTAGCGACTGGGTCAGGCACAAACACAGTGAAGATAAAAACTATGACAACGTTATTTTGCATGTGGTTTGGGAGCAGGATAAAGAACTGCAAGGATTGTCGCAACGGTTTCCGGTATTAGAATTAAATACTAGCGTCTCAAAAATTCTATTAACTCGTTATGAAAGCCTGATGAATGCAGGTTCGTTTATCCCCTGCGAAAAAATGCTCAATGAAGTAAAACAAATTACATGGAGAAGTTGGAAGGATCGTTTGTTGGCTGAAAGGCTGAGCCGGAAAGCAATGGTTGCCGGTCTTATGCTTCAAAAAAATAAACAACATTGGGAGGAAACCTTTTGGTGGATGCTTGCGAAAAATTTTGGAGCCAAAGTAAATTCGGAAGCGTTTGAAGCAATTGCTGTTTCGCTACCAGTTACTTTATTAGCGAAGCATAAATCTCAAATTCATCAGTTAGAAGCACTGTTATTGGGTCAGGCTGGCTTATTAAATGAAAAATGGAAAGATGAGTATGCATTGCTTTTGCAAAGAGAATATCGGTTTTTGAAGGAAAAATATAATCTTCAACCAATAAAGCAGGCGGTTCATTTTTTAAGAATGCGTCCTGGTAATTTTCCAACCATTCGGCTGGCACAGTTGGCGGCTTTAATACATAATTCGGGCCACTTGTTTTCAAAAATTAAAGAAGCTAAGGAGGTAAGTGAATTGAAAAAAATGTTCGCTGTTACTGCTAATGATTACTGGCATTATCATTATAAAATAGATAAAGAGACATCATATCGTAAGAAAGAATTGGGAAACAATATGATTGAGAATATCATCATTAATACCATTTGCCCTATCATTTTTGCCTATGGTATTTATCAGCAGGAAGAAAAACACAAGTCCAAATCACTGAAATGGCTTGAAAAAATTGCTGCCGAAAATAACAGCATCACCAATGGTTTTGTAAACCTGGGTATTGACAACAAAAATGCTTTTGACAGTCAGGCACTAATTGAACTCAAAAACGAATATTGCACTAAAAAGAAATGTTTGAGTTGCAGTATCGGAAATTCACTTCTAAAAAATTAACCTATGACCATGCACCCCAGTCCACTGTAATCTCAATGTCGGGATGCAGGCTTTTAAGTACGGGACAGGTTTCGCCTGTATTTTTCAAAATGGTTTTTGTTTTATTATCGACACTCACCAGATTGTCGGGGAAATGAAAACTAAGTTCAATACCGCCTACACGACGAGGATCGCTTTTCATAATTTTCAACACATCAATTTTCACATCATTCATATCCATGCCCATTGTTCTCGCTTTGATTCCCATAACCGTTATCATACAGGTGGCCAGACTTGTAGCCAGCATATCAGTAGGTGAAAATCTTTCACCTTTTCCATTATTATCAACGGGAGCATCGGTTTCAATAGTTGAGCCGCTTTTTAAATGGGTACAGGTGGTTCTTAGGTCGCCATTATAAATTACTGAAGAAGTCATTATCAAAAATTTGCCCTAAATTTACGGTAGTATAATTAAATAACGTCTCCGTGAAGAAACTAAGTCTTACTGTAATACTATGTTCACTGCTTATTGCTGCACAATCGCAGGGCAAGCAGGATAAAAAAAGCGAAAAAAAAGAAGCCAAAAAGGAAAAGATAAATAACCTCATCCGTCAGGCAGAGGAAGGAGTGTTGGTTTATCACAAACAAACTGTTGCCGGTGTACAATTACGCACCAACGGGTATGGAGGGTTTATTGAATTAGGCAGAATGAAAACCAACCGCAAAACAAATCTTTACCGATTAGACATTACTGAAATAATGAGTCAAAAGGAATTGAAACTTCCCAATGGTGCTATTGTTTTTGGCAATCCCTATAAATATGGAAAGGTGAATAATTTTTATCAGGTGGCTTTGGGTTTTGGACAACAGCACATACTGGGACAGAAAGGCAATAAAAATGGTGTAGCTGTTTCAGCAGTTTATACAGGTGGGTTGTCATTGGGTTTATTAAGACCTTACTATCTGGAAGTACAAAATCCTTCAGGAGGCGAAAATCTTATTATTAAATATACACAGGATACTTCATTATTTCTTGGAACCGGAATTGTCGGAGGTGGTGGATTCAGCCGTGGATGGAGTGAGATGAGTATAAAGCCCGGAGCCTTTGCCCGCACGGCTCTCAGATTTGATTATGGAAGATATAATGAGATAGTATCTGGTATTGAAGTGGGTGTTGGTGTTGAATACTATTCTTCCAAAATAAAAATAATGGCCAAGCAAAAGGACAAGTCACTTTTCTTTCAGGGATATATAGCTGTATTGTTTGGCAGGCGTAAGTAATGCAGTAATTTTGTAAAATGATTGAGCTTCCTGCTGTGCATGTATTAGATAACACAAGAATAAAAAAACCAGACTGGCTTCGAGTTAAGCTCCCCATTGGCGAAGACTACAAACATGTTAGAAGTTTAGTTGATAATTATAAACTCCACACTATTTGTGAAAGCGGTAACTGCCCCAATATGGGAGAATGTTGGGGTGCCGGTACAGCTACTTTTATGATATTGGGTAATACTTGTACCCGTAGTTGTGGCTTTTGTGCTGTTGCCACCGGTAAACCCGAACCAGTTGATTGGGATGAACCACAAAGAGTAGCAGAAGCGATTCATTTAATGAAAGTGAAACATGCGGTTATTACATCGGTGGACAGAGATGAGTTAAAAGATGGTGGTTCCATCATTTGGCATAATACCATTAAAGCTGTACAGGCTTTAAATCCCAATACTACATTAGAAACATTAATACCGGATTTTAAAGGAGATAAAGAAAATATTCAACGCATTATTGATGCTGCACCAGATGTAGTGAGTCATAATATTGAAACAGTAGAACGCCTTACACGCCAGGTGCGCATTCAAGCCAAGTATTGGAGAAGTATGGAAGTAATCAGAACATTGAAGCAAGGGGGTATGCGTACCAAAAGTGGCATTATGCTGGGGTTGGGTGAAACAAAAGAAGAAGTTATTCAATCGCTTTCAGATTTAAACGATAATGGATGCGATGTGGTTACTATTGGTCAATATCTGCAACCCACCAAAAAACATTTAGCAGTTCATCGTTTTGTTCATCCCGATGAATTTGCTGCATACAAGGAAATTGGTTTGAATTTGGGAATTGAATATGTGGAAAGCGGCCCGTTGGTAAGGTCGAGCTATCACAGTGAAAGACATATTGGGAATAAGAAAAAAGCTTCAATTGATGTCTTCAAAAAAAATGCAACCTATGATTAAAAAATCAAAATGGTCACTATTAATTGTTTTGTTGCTTTTTGTAAAAGCGGCTACTGCACAGCTAAGCTGGGTGAATGTTGATTCGCTTTATCAACCATTACCTTCAGCTGTTCATATTTATTATACTGAAACAAAATTAGACACAACACCTTTCAGGGCTTATTTTCTTATTGCTGATTTGAAAAACAAAAATCTTGATTTTTCTGTTGATACTACACTTAATAGAAGACTGACTCCAACAGCATTTTATGAAAGAAATAATAAACCTGTTGCCGTAGTCAACTGCACTTTCTTTTCCTTTGCTACCAATAGAAATCTGAATGCTGTAATAAAAAATGGGAAGCTGGTAGCTTACAATCAGCACAACATTGCAGGTAAGGGAAAAGATACTTTAACCTATCGACATCCTTTTGTAAGTGCTTTGGGTATTTCCAAAAAAAGAAATGCCGATATTGCCTGGCTTTATACTGACTCCGCGATGAAATTTGCCTATGCTAGGCCATTGCCCATTGCTCCAAAAAAAGATTCCATCTCTCATTTTAATTTGTTGGCAGCAAAAAACTATAATCAATCTGTTTTTGATAGTGAAAAGGGTGGTGTAATCGATTTTAAAAAATGGAAAATGAAAACGGCGGTAGGTGGCGGACCGGTACTTGTTCAAAATGGACAAGTACGTATCAGTAATAATGAAGAAATGAAATTTTCTGGCAAAGCCATAAATGATAAACATCCTAGAACTGCAATGGGCTATACTACCGATGGCAAACTTATTATTCTGGTAATTGAAGGAAGAAGTAAAAATGCTGGTGGTGCCACATTAGTGCAGGAAGCGCAAATATTAAAAGACCTCGGTTGTTGGGAAGCCTTGAATCTGGATGGTGGTGGTAGCAGTTGTTTACTAGTAAACGGAAAGCAAACCATCAAAGTTTCAGATGCCGGACAGCGGCCTGTGCCTGCGGTGTTTGTAATTAAAAGCCTGAAATAATTTATTCGCTATCCATAACTAAAGCACTGGCGCCTAGAATTGCTGAATCGGCTTCAGGCAACTGGCTGAATAAGAGTTTTACCTTATTTTTAAATACCTGAATCAAACTTGCTTCCATTGCCTGTTTGGTGGGATTTAAAATCAAATCACCCGCCTTTGTCAATCCGCCAAATAAAATAATAGCTTCTGGTGAGGAGAACATTACAAAATTTGCCAATGCTTCACCTAATATCTGACCTGTAAACCTAAACACTTCATTGGCTATCTGATCACCTTTAATGGCACAATCATAAACGGTTTTACTTGAAATTTGTTCCTCATTTTCATATTGGCGTAATAAACTAGGAATATCTGGAAATTGACGAAGCAACTCAAGAGCCGTTTCTCTAACACCTGTGGCAGAAGCATAAGATTCCAGTGTGCCTTTAATACCCGTATTTTTATGCAATCTACCTTCGTGCCTAATTATAGTATGACCCAGTTCGCCTGCAAAACCATCTTGCCCTAAAACAATTTTTCCATCTATTACAATACCACTTCCTACACCTGTACCCAATGTAATGACAATAAAATGTTTCATTCCTTTGGCTGTTCCATAGATCATTTCGCCCATGGCAGCCGCATTGGCATCATTGGTAAGACGGGTTAGTAAACCAAATTTATCTGATATCATTTTTGCAAATGGAACTATACCATGCCACTTTAAATTGGCAGCATATTCAATATTTCCGGTATAATAATTTCCGTTAGGAGCTCCAATACCAATACCCGAAAACTTTTCAGTTCCACCCATTTCCTCTATCCTGGGCTGTAATTTTTCGTGCAGTTCATTGATAAAATCCTGTGCCTTTTCGTATTTATTAGTCAGCAGCCGATCTTGTTGCAGAATGGAACCATTTCTATCAACTATTCCAAATTTTGTGTTTGTCCCTCCAATGTCAATTCCAATAGCGTAAGGCTGTACCATGTATTTGTTATTTGACCGAAATTACAATTTCATTTATTAGTTATCCTAAAATATATCTTAGAAAAATTCTTTGTGGCAATTAATAATTCTTCATTAAGTTCGGGAAACTTTTAACGTTTATGAATACTTCAAACTCAGGCTCAGCAACATCAAAAAACTATGTTTTTCCTTTGGTTATCATTGGAGCACTTTTTTTTATTTTCGGATTTGTAACCTGGGCCAACAGTCAGTTAATCCCCTATTTAAAAATTGCATGTGAGTTGACAACAACTCAATCTTTCCTGGTAGCAACTGCTTTTTTTGCTGCCTATTTTGTAATGGCATTACCTTCATCTTCTATTTTACAAAAAACGGGATTTCATAAAGGCATGTCTCTGGGTTTATTGATAATGGCAGCAGGCGCATTATTATTTATACCTGCAGCAGGCTCCAGAAGCTATCCACTTTTTCTTACCGCATTATTTATTATTGGAACAGGATTGGCTTTATTACAAACTGCATCTAATCCTTATGTAACGGTTTTAGGACCGTTGGAAAGTGCTGCAAAACGCATCAGCATTATGGGCATTTGCAATAAAATTGCCGGTATCATTGCTATCTATACTTTGGGCAGCATCGTATTGAAAGATGTTGATCCATTAAAAGCAAAACTTTTAACGCTTACTCCTGCGGAAAAAACAGTTGAGTTAGATCAACTGGCATCAAGAGTAGTGCAGCCCTATATTATCATTGCCATTGTACTGGCAATATTAGCATTTGCAATTTTCTTCATTAAACTTCCAGATATTGAAGAAGAGAATGAAGGGACAGCACAGACACATTCGGCCGATAAAAACAGTATTCTTCAGTTTCCACATTTAATACTTGGAGCATTAACCATTTTCTTTTATGTTGGTGTGGAAGTATTGAGCTACGATAGTTTTGCAGGTTTTGGAGAATACCTCGGCTACCCATTAGTTCAAGCATCAAAGTTCGCCACCTATACCGGATATGGTTTGCTGGCTGGATACATTACCGGCATTTTTACTATACCCAAAATGCTATCTCAACGAAAAGCATTAATATATAATACAATACTTAGCCTTGTATTGGTTACCTGTTCAATGGTATTGAAAGGTATGCCGGCAGTTATTTGTTTTGCTGGATTGGGTTTTTCCAATGCTATTATGTGGCCGGCAATATGGCCTTTGGCAATGGAAGGATTGGGAAAATTTACAAAGACTGGTGCTGCTTTACTTATTATGGGAATCGCAGGTGGTGCTGTGCTTCCTTTAATTTATGGCGAAGTATCAAAAATGATGGGATCCATTCAACTTGGATATATTCTAATGATTCCCTGTTATCTTTTTATTTTATATTTCGCTACGACAGGGTACAAGGCAGGAAAAAAATAAATTATGGAAATTGTACATATAGCGGCAGAGTGTTATCCAGTAGCCAAAGTAGGCGGCTTGGGTGACGTGGTAGGTGCACTGCCTAAGTATCAATGTGAGTTGGGGCATGTTGCCAAAGTAGTAATGCCAATGTATCGTACAAAATTTTTGATTGATAACCAATGGGAGTTGGTTCATGAAGGTGATCAGCATATTGGCCCTCATAATTTCAAATATGCTGTGATTCGGGAAAAGACCAATAAACTGGGTTTTGATCTTTATCTTGTTGACATAAACGGCTTACTCGATCGTGAAAAAGTTTATGGATATGAAGATGATACCGAGAGATTTCTTGCTTTCCAAACTGCTGTGTGCGACTGGATGAATAAATGGCAACATGTGCCGGATATTATTCATTGCCACGATCATCATACTGCATTGATTCCCTTCATGGTTAAATATTGCTTTGAGTTCAGACAAAAATTAGCTGAAGTACCTACAGTTTTTACTGTACACAATGCACAATATCAAGGTTGGATAAGCTGGGATAAATATTACCTGCTCCCTGCATTCGACTCCTGGAAATGGGGCATGTTGGATTGGAATAAGACTATCAATCCCATGGCAGCAGCTGTAAAATGCGCATGGAAAGTAACTACTGTAAGTAAAAGTTATCTGGAAGAAATGCGAGATGCTGCTAATGGATTAGAAAATCTTTTTCAATTTGAACAAGGAAAAAGTATGGGCATCTTAAACGGAATTGATACCGAAGTATGGGATCCGCACACCGATACCATGATTGCTAAAAATTATAATACCGAATTTGTTGAAAAAGGTAAATGGAAAAACAAAAAGGAAATAGCCGGGCAGTTTGGGCTTGATCCTGATAAACCTTTGATTTCGTTTGTGGGTCGATTAGTGGGAGAGAAGGCGGCAGATTTATTACCTGACGCTATCAGTCAGTCTATCTATCAACATCATGGAAATGTAAATTTTCTGGTGTTAGGTTCTGGCGATCCTTTGGTTGAAAACCAATTAGACCAAATGAAAAATCAATTTAAAGGATATTTCAATACCTATATTGGTTATAGCGAGCCATTGAGTCATCTAATTTATGCTGGCTCCGATTTTTTATTAATGCCAAGCAGGGTAGAGCCTTGTGGATTGAATCAATTATATGCATTGCGATACGGCACAGTGCCAGTGGTAAGAAGTATAGGCGGATTGAAAGACACCGTAACCGATATGGGCACCGGGCAGGGCACCGGTATCCGGTTTGATCAGGCTTCGGTTGGCGATATTACTTATTCCGTAGGTCGTGCACTTGATCTTTACAATAATAAACCTGACCTTTATACATGGATGCGCAGCCACATGATGACTATTGACCATAGCTGGGATAATGCGGCTCAGCAATACATCGATCTATATCAATCATTGAAATAATTGGGTTATGAGTAAAAGAACAATTTCAAACAGTGAAGAAATACTTTCCGTTATATTGGGAGGTGGCGCAGGATCCCGATTGTATCCATTAACATCCAATCGTTCTAAACCTGCTGTACCGGTAGCCGGGCGATATCGATTAGTTGATATTCCCATTTCAAACTGTCTCAATAGTGGACTAGGTAGAATGTTTGTATTAACACAATACAATTCGGCTTCACTCAACCGGCATATTAAAAACACTTATCATTTCAGTGCTTTTTCAAAAGCATTTGTTGATATTCTTGCAGCGGAGCAAACGCCTGACAATCCTGCCTGGTTTCAGGGCACAGCGGATGCAGTTCGTCAGGGACTAAGACATATTGAACCTTTTGAAAGCGAGTATATATTAATTCTATCCGGAGATCAACTCTATCAAATGAACTTTGCAGAAATGCTGGACAACCATAAAAAATTGGGTGCCGATATTTCAATTGCAACCATTCCAGTGGGCGAAAGAGAAGCACCTGAATTTGGGATTCTAAAATCAGCCGGTGGTTATATTACTTCATTTATTGAAAAACCAAAAAAAGAAATTTTGCCTGATTGGGTGAGCGATACCGGAGTTATAATGAAAAACATGGGAAGAAATCATTTGGCCTCCATGGGTATTTATATTTTCAACAGAAAATTATTGTTTGATCTTTTAAGAACTGAATTTGCAAAAGCAACTGATTTTGGCAAAGAAATTATTCCTGCAACCATTCATAAATATAAAGTAGCCAGTTTTCAATATGAAGGTTATTGGACTGATATTGGGAATATCTATTCTTTCTTTGAAGCCAATCTGGCACTTACTCAGGAATTGCCCGACTTCAATCTTTTTGATAATGATAATGCCATTTACACACGTCCGCGAATGTTGCCCCCTGCAAAAATTAATGGTACTACTATGGATAAGGCTTTGGTTTCTGAAGGCTCTATAATCAATGCTTCAAGGGTGGAAAATTCTGTTATTGGAATTCGTTCCAGAATCGGACACAATACCAAGCTGATCAGCACTTATGTAATGGGGAGTGATTATTATGAAACAATAACTGAAATCACTAATGCTCAACATGCCGAAATTCCTTTGTTGGGAATTGGAGAGAGATGTTTTATTAAAAACGCTATTCTCGACAAAAACGTAAGAATTGGAAATGATGTAAAAATTGAAGGTGGCAATCATTTGGAAAATATTGACACACCTTTAGTTACAGTTAAAGACGGAATTGTTGTAGTAAAGAAAGGTGCTATTATTCCAAATGGGTTTGTACTTTAAATACAGATTTTAAGAATTTAATTTTTGGATTAGATCAAAGAAATATATTCCAAACAGATTGTTGACCCCAATTGCCCCAGTCGCTGGTAGCTTTTTTTACTTTTTCTAATAGCTCGTTTCCTTTTCTTTTCTTACCACCCGTAGGTGCTTTGATGATGCTGGTATTAACCCCGTTTACCTGAAGTTTAGTAGCAATCCAACTGGTGTGCATTCGGGGAATGGTAACAGCCATAATCATCCCTGGTAAGCCATGTAATCCCATAGGGCCTCCGCTTACGGTTATTTCATCAGTATAGAATGCAAATACATAAACGCTATCAAAAATAACTCCCGTTGCCTTTCTGCACATAAAACCTGCGAACTCCCTTGTTTCATTTGGCGAAAGTTTCCATTCAATTTTCATTAATGAATCGCTCAGATTATAAGTGTCATCAAATACAAATTTTTTGTCAATAAAGGTTTGTGTATTGTAGTCGTTGTACCAGATATCATCTTCATTTTCACCTTGATCAAAAGGGGTCTTGGTTGTTTCGTCTTTTCTTTCAAACTTGTATAAAGACTGATTGTTGTCAAACGTAAGCCCATAATACTTTGTAGAAAACTGAGGTAATTTATCTTTCATCATTTCAGCCCATATACCATCGCCAAAGGTTTTATGATTATTCACTTTTACTTCATACTCTATTTTGCCAGCGTTAATAAACAACTGTGCTTCCGACCTCATTGAAATGAAAAATATAGATATAAAAATAGCTTGTTTCATTTTTTACTTTTTTTAGAATCCTTTTGCAGGTTTACCGTTTTTTGAAATATTCCACCTTAAACTAAGAAGCCAGAAACGTCGTAGTGTTGTATAATAATTCTCTGTAAAACTATAACTATTGAAATTTCTGCTATAACCTCTGTTTTCATCAAGTATATCATTAATGTTAAATGATACTTCCAAAGCATTGTTTTTAAAAAAACGTTTGGTCAATCCTGCATTCCAGGTCGTGTAATTATTGTTTTGTGTAAACCTTGGATCTTTTTGCCTTATCTCCAGATTGACATTCGTATTCAATTCAAAACTTTTGAGAAAATAAACTCTTGCATTTGCCCAGGTTTCTAATTGCCAATAGTCGGAATTAGCTGATGTACTAATGCTTGCTTTTGATTTATTAAGTGTAAATGTAGGAGCGATGTTGAAATCAAATTTATTCTCTACGTATTTCCCTGCATTTACTCTGATACCGTAGCTGGTGGTGTGAGTGATATTTTTAATATTATTCAGATATTCAATGCTTCGGTAAGTTGAAACAGTGGGGCCAATGCCCAACCTTAATTTTGATTTGGGTAATTTAAAATTATAATCGCTATAAAGATTTAAGTTGTAGTTACCATTAGCATTTATTGTTTGGTAAGTTCGTTTGCCCACACTATCTACTATGCTGGATTGAACAAAAGCATTTTGTGTAGTATTAAAATTAAGACTACTCCATAAACCTTTTTCTTTTAATACATTGTAAGAGCCAAAATTCATATTTAAGTTGTGCTGGAATGATTGCTTTAAATCCGGATTGCCAATATAAATATTGAGAGGATCGGTATTTACTCTTATGGGCTGTAGTTGGTCGAGGGATGGAGCAGTAGTTGATCCATTATAATTGAATCTGAAATTTTGACTGGGTTTGGGTTTAAAAGAGTAAGAGAATCTTGGGAAAAAATTGGTGTAGTTGTAATTTCTATTTAAATCCTTAGACAGGTCTTTCTGTATAAAATGGCTAAATGCAACTGATGTACCAAATGAGAAATTGTATTTCTTTTTATTCACCCTAAAATTCAACCCCGGAGTATTTACCAGTTGATTAAATATAAAGTCATTACTTAAACTGTCAATTCTTTCTTCGTATTTGCCGTTTGCATCTTTTCTATTGGTAATTCGATCATTTGCATTATTCTTATATGAAAATAAATAGCTCAGCTCAAGATAGAAGTCTTTGGCCAGCGGCTCCGTATAGGCGATTTTGGTGGAGATGCTGTTACTTTCATTGTGTCGCAGATTTCGTTGGTCGGTAGTATCAGTATGATTCAACAAACCTTTATCATAATACTTGTTTAATGAATACAGTAAACCGTCACTGCTGGTTTTGTACCATGAAAAATCAGTATTCACCGATAGCGTTCTTGAAAGCTTTTTAAACTTATGTCGCCAAAGCAAAGTAGTGGTGATGCTGCTGTTTTCTGTATTATTATTGCTATTTCTGTCGCTGTTGTTGATGCTGTCTTTGTTTTCGGTAAGTGACTCCGAAAAAAAGTGGGAATCACTTTTTGAATTCTTTCTGTTGATTCCAGCTGTCCATTTTAAGGAGTTGGAAGAGTCTAAATTCAAATCCATTGTCAGATTATAAGCATGTTTCACAGTTGAGTTAAATCGATTGGTATAGTTATTTGTCAGCCAACTGCTATCGGGCAAAAAAGTTCTGGAAAAAGTAGAACCATTCATTGGTGCATTTACTTTATTATACTTATACCCGTTATTAAAACTCTGCTTATTGTCTTTCCCAAATTTATTACTGTAGTGTAAACCACCGCTCCAGTTTTGTGGGATGCCATTTTGCCCGCCACCAAAAGATTCATCTTCACTGGATGATATAGACATGTACATGCCACCGCCATCTTCTGTCATTCCCATCTCTATTCCGGAATTACTTCCACCATAATTTTGTGCATCCTGCCAGTCCAGATTAGTTTGACCCGTATTACTCATGATGCCATAAGCAGCCAGTTTTCTTTTATTTTTAAACGCATTGACCATGGCACTGTTATTATATTTATCCTTTAACCCACCACCCAATTCAACTTTGCCGAAATATCCTTTCTGTTGCTTCATTTTCAGGTTAATGGTTTTATCTTTTACACCATCATCAATACCTGTAAATTCTGCCTGATCACTTTTCTTATCAAACACCTGCACTTCTTTTACAGCATCAGCTCTCAGATTTTTGGTTGCAATACCTGGGTCGGTGCCAAAAAACTCTTCACCATCAACTAATACTTTAGTAACCTTTTCGCCCATAGCGGTTATTTTCCCGTCTTTATCTACCTGGATGCCGGGTAATCTTCTTAATAGTTCTTCAACATTGGCGCCTGCTCTTACTTTAAAGCTATCTGCTGTATAAACTGTTGTGTCGCCTTTTATTCTGATGGGGGAGCCTGATTTTACAATTACATCTGCCAATAATTTGGTTTTGGGTGTCATGAAAATTTGCCCCAGATTATTTTCACCCGGTTTGAGATTAATGATATCAAAAAAATCGCCCATATAGGGATGTGTAACCATCAATAAATAATTTCCTTCAGAAACCTGACCGATATTAAACTTTCCGTCTTTTGTTGCTCTTGTAAACTTTAAAAGCGCAGAATCGTTTTGTCGCAAAATTGAAACGACCGCATTTTCAGGATTCTTTTTTTCTACTGAATCGGTAACTGTACCTTTAATAGAAGATTGAGAAAAGGCTTTGAAAAGTGTAAAAGTTAAGAATAAAACAAGCAGGACTTTCTTCATTACAGAAGTGGTTTTGATTGGGCTTCGGAAAATATTTAATTTTTGAAGTGCGAAACTAAAATACAGACTTGATTATGTTTTGCCGTTTATAACAAACTTTTGTTAAAGAAAATATGTCTGAAAAAAAGCGTAAGAAAAAGATACGGGATTCAAAATCTGAAACGATTGCAATGCCATCTGCATTGAAGTATGAGGAAAATCATTTTATAGATACTTCAAAAACGGTATGGAACTATTCAATGCTTACAGATGAAGATGTTTCCAATTTCAAAGAAGGCACTCATTATCAACTCTACAAAAAATTTGGTTCTCAAGCTGTATTTATTAACGAAAGATGGGGCATGTATTTTTGCGTATGGGCACCCAATGCCACTTCCGTTTCCGTAAAAGGCAATTTTAATAATTGGAAGAATAATGAATTTGAACTTTTTCCCCGATGGGATAAAAGTGGCATCTGGGAAGGCTTTATTCCAGGGCTCAAATGGGGTGAGGCTTATAAGTATCACATTATTGGTTTTGCCAAAAGAAAATTAGATAAGGGTGATCCATTTGCCAATTATTGGGAACTGCGACCAGCCACGGCAAGCATTACCTGGGACATGTATTATGAATGGCAAGATGCTGAATGGATAAAAAAAAGAAAGAAACATATTTCTCTCAAAGCCCCCTGGAGTGTATATGAAGTACATCTGGCAAGCTGGCAAAGACCTGATAAGAACGACGAGGATAGTTATAATACTTATGATGAGATAAGAGAACGACTGGTACCTTATGTACTGGAAATGGGTTTTACCCATGTTGAGTTAATGCCGGTAATGGAACATCCCTTTGATGGTAGCTGGGGTTATCAATGCACCGGTTTTTTTGCGCCTACATCTCAATTTGGAAATCCGCAGGGCCTTATGCGTTTAATAGATGCATTTCATCAGGCAAATATTGGTGTGATATTAGACTGGGTACCATCTCATTTTCCTTATGATGCACATGGACTGTTTATGTTTGATGGCACACATACTTATGAATATGCAGACATGAGAAAAGGATTTCATCCTGACTGGAACAGTTATATTTTTAATTATAAAAGAGGGGAAATAAAATCTTTCTTAATCAGTAGTGCCCGATTTTGGTTCGATCTTTTTCATATTGATGGCATCAGGGTAGATGCGGTGTCTTCTATGCTCAAATTAAACTATTCACGCAATGAAGGAGAGTGGGAGCCCAATGAACATGGAGGGGATGGAAATCTGGAAGCCATTGCATTTGTAAAAGATTTAAATGAAACCATCTTCAGGGATTTTCCTGATGTACAAACCATAGCAGAAGAAGCTACCGACTGGCCCGGCGTATCAAAACCCACATGGAAGGATGGGCTGGGTTTTGGTATGAAATGGATGATGGGCTGGATGCATGATACGCTGGACTATTTTAAATTCGATCCCATTCTCCGACAGTTTCATCAAAATAAATTTTCATTCAGTATGATGTATTATTATGATGAAAATTTTATGCTGCCACTAAGCCATGATGAAGTTGTACATGGCAAAAGCCCTATGCTTTATAAAATGCCGGGAGATGAATGGCAAAAATTTGCCAACCTGAGATTGCTTTACACTTATATGTGGACCCACCCAGGAGCTAAGTTGCTTTTTATGGGTAATGAATTTGGTCAGACTAATGAATGGAATTATAAATCTGAACTGCAATGGGAATTATTAAAATTTGATCATCATCGCCAATTGAAAGACTGCGTGGCTACACTCAACCAATTGCTTAGACATGAACCCGCTTTATTTGAAAATCAATTTAACCAGAAGGGTTTTGAATGGATTGATCTGGAACACAGACAGGAAACTGTTATTAGTTTTAAAAGAAAGGGAAAGAAAAGAGATGATGACCTGCTCATCATTTTGAATCTGACACCTGTTGTACGCAACGACTGGGAAATCGTAACAACCGGAAAACTTTATACCAAAGAAATTTTCAACAGTGATGAAAAAAAGTTTGGCGGCAGCGCAAACGTTTTCAATCCCCAAATCAGGTGCAATACGCTTGAGGCAGATCAAAAAAAATACAGTCTGCTCGTAAATTTACCTCCGCTTGCAGGAATCATTCTGAAATAATACTAATTTGGAATGGTTTTGGTTGAGAAATAACAGTTTGTATTTTGAAAACCGGAAACTCCAATATACTTTAGTTATGAGATTTAATAGTTCCAATCCTAAATTAAGCCCTATGTTACGTCCAATCCTGAGTTTTTGCTTACTGTTGATATTAGCACCAGTATTTTCACAAACATCATTCAATCAAATTAATGTCGGTCCTGATAGTTCCGAATTCTTTTTGCAAAAAGGAATACAGGAAAAGCAGAATGGAAGAAGACTGGAATCGTTGAAATATTTTGAAAAGGCAATCAGCTATGATGCAAACAATAAAGCCGTAACTACAGAACTGGCTTCAGCTTATCTTGACCTGCGTAAATATAGTCAGGCAAGATTGACCTTTAAAAAATTAGAAACACTGGGTGAAACAACTGCTGCTAACTACAAACAGATTCTGAACCTTTCATATCAGTTAAAAAATAATGAGGAGGTAATAGTTTATGCTAATAAATTGAAAAAAGCAGACCCATCAGAAAAAATTGCTTTCTTTCTGGGTAAGGTAAATTATGATTTAGAAAACTATGGTGAAGCCATAAAATACCTGAATGAAGCATCAAAAGAAGACCCCACAAATGCTGAAGTGCCCTATATGATTGCACACAGCTATGCTGACATGATGAATTACAAACTGGCTGTTCCCTTTTTCCAAAAAGCTATAGAGTTAAAACCTGATAAGGCTTACTGGATTTATGAGTTGGGTCTTATTTGTTATGCGATGAATGATGACAAAAATTCTTTGAAATACATACTGGAAGCAGGAGAGAAAGGGTTGAAAAGAGATAACGACTATTTAGAAAATCTGGGTATTGCTTATTTGAATGTTGGCGAGTTGGATGCCGGAGTTAAAATATTAAATGAAATATTGATAAAGCGCCCAAGCGATATGAATTTATTAAATATGATTGCTGAAGCATATTATTACAAAGGCAAATATGATCTTGCCATTGATTATTGGGATAAGATATTAGAGTTTGACAAAAAAGATTTTTCTGCTTTATATATGATAGGGATGGCTTATCAGAAAAAGGGTGGAAAAGAAAATACAGAAAAAGGTACCCGACTTTGTGATACTGCTATTCAAATGGATCCTACATTGTCAAATCTTCGTCAGAAAAAAATGATGGCAGGTCTTTAATCTGATTACAATTTCAAAAAATATTTACATCCTTTCGGGAACTTTAATGCCCAGCAATCCCATGCCCGATGCAATGACATTTGCAGTGAGCGATGACAACTGTAAACGAAATTGCTTTTTGGTATCAGTTTCTGCCAGCAATACAGAATGCTCAGTATAAAAAGTATTAAAACTCTTTGCCAAATTAAATACATAAATAGCAATAACAGAAGGATTATGCTCTGTAATAGCCTGCTCCAGCGTTATAGGATATTGCTCTAATAAAATGATAAGCTCCTTTTCTAATTTCAGAAGCGATTCTGAATTTTCAATAATATTTGCTTTTACAGTGGCTTCACCTGCTTTACGAAGTACCGATTTTATTCGGGCATGTGTGTATTGTATAAAGGGGCCGGTAAAGCCATGAAAATCTATTGACTCCTCAGGATTAAAAATCATTCTCTTTTTTGGATCCACTCTTAACAAGAAAAATTTCAGTGCACCCAAAGCCAAAGTATCATACAATTCTTTTAATTCTTCCCCGGTAAAATCTTTCACCTTTCCCAGCTCCTCAGTTTTTGTTCTGGCGACATTCACCATTTCAGTTATCATATCATCGGCATCTACAACGGTCCCTTCACGGCTTTTCATACGGCCACTGGGCAACTCCACCATACCATAACTCAAATGAAATATTCCATCAGCATAGGGCTTGTTTAGTTTTTGCAAAATAAGTTTAAGCACTTTCATGTGATAGTTTTGTTCATCTGCAATCACATAAATGCTTTGGTCGTATTTGAACTCTTCGTACTTCTGATCTGCCAGTCCTAAATCCTGAGTAATATAAACCGAAGTACCATCTTTTCTTAATACTAGCTTTTCATCAAGCCCATCGGCAGTAAGATCAATCCATACACTGCCATCTTCTTTTTTAAAAAATACACCGTCTTTCAATCCTGCATCTACAAATTGTTTTCCCAGTAAATAGGTATTGCTTTCGTAATACATTTTCTGAAAATCGGCACCAATTCTTTTGTACGTAATATCAAAACCATCATACACCCATCCGTTCATTTTGTTCCATAAGGCCAATACATCTTTATCACCTTTTTCCCAATCTACCAGCATCTGCTGTGTAGCTTTCATAATGGGTGCTTCTTTTTCCGCAGTAGCCTTATCCATTCCTTTCGCTACCCGTTCTTCTACCTGTTGCTTGAAAGTGTCGTTAAATTTTACATAATACTCACCTACAAAATGATCACCTTTAGTAGCCGTACTTTCAGGAGTAGCGCCATTGCCAAAAAGCTGCCAGGCTATCATGCTTTTGCAAATATGAATTCCTCTGTCGTTCACTATACAGCTTTTTACTGTTTCATAACCGCTTTTCTTTATAATTTCAGCAATACTCCAACCCAGAAAAATATTTCTGAGATGACCCAGATGCAAAGGCTTATTTGTATTGGGTGATGAGTATTCTACCATCACTTTTTGATTTTTAGGCAGGCCAAAACCAAATTGCGGATTACTGTATTGAGTATTTAAAAACTGTTTCCAGTAATTATCAGCTATGGTAAAGTTTAAAAAACCCTTTATTACATTGTAGGATATAAATAATGCAGGATGCGACTTTATTAAAGCATCACCTATTTCATTGCCCAATTGCTCGGGCGATTTCTTTAATTGCTTTACAAATGAAAATAAAACTAATGTATAATCACCCTCAAACTCAGGCTTGGTGGTATTGATGGTAAGGTCAGTTTCGCTAGTCTCAAAATCGTAATTATCTTTAAGTACCGCAGCTATCAGGGGTTTTATATCTTTTACGATGCTCATTTTCTTGGGTTATCCGGCAAATTTACAACCCGTTAATCCACAAACCATAAACTTTCCAATAACTTTGTCGGTTTATGCGAAAGCATTTACATAGCGCCAGAGATTTTGTATTGCCAATTATAGATTTTTTCTATCCGCCTTTTCGCAGGTTGATGAATCTGCAGACATTTCGTTACGCCGCCTCGGGTGGAGGCAATATGCTATTGGGATTTCTTGTATTTTTTTTAAGCTTTAAGTACCTGTTTCTTGAAAAGGAATTTCATTTTGGCTTTTATGCTTTCAAAGGGCATATTGCTGCATTATTCGTTTCCTTTCTGGTTACTTTTCCAGTTGGCTTTTTTATGTCGAAATATGTTGTGTTCAGCGATTCTAAAATGAAAGGCCGTATTCAGTTGTTTCGGTATTTCATGATTTGCATGTTTAACCTGGCACTCAATTATCTTTTGTTGAAAATATTTGTTGAAAACCTGAATATTTATCCTGTATTGGCACAGGTTATCACTACCAGTATTGTAGTTGTATTTAGCTACATTGCGCAGCGAAATTTTTCTTTTAAGGCTGGAGAAGATGACCCGGAGGCTATAGGCTAAAATCAATATTATCTACTTTGATAGCAAGGTTGCCATTACAATTGCTTCTAATGACTAAATGTTGTTGTAAAGGAAAAATGCCGTCCAGCTTAATGTCTTTTATTGCACCGTTGCTTTTTATTCCCTTCATCCATTCCTGGTTGAGCTGCTTATTGATGGTCGCTTTTGCAGAATCAATATAACCTGACAGATTGAATTTTGCATTTTGACTTATTTGCTTTGTAATCTTTTTATCAAACAACCAATCGGCAGAGCCTAATAATACATTTTTTGATTTTATATCAAAATCAACCTCAGTTACTTCCAGTGTTTTAGTAGCTTCATTATAAACCGGCTTCGCCAAAAGATAAACTATGCCTTTATTGGTGCCCGAAAAATTTACTTTGATAATAATTTTTTCATTACCTGTACTATACAGCCGGCAACTGTCAATGATGAATTTCTTTTTAATCAGCAATTTCTTAAAAGTAAACTGCATGCCGGCTACCTGATTGTTCAATATATGACTAAGCGAATCATAGCTTAAAACAGCATCCAGAAAAATATTAAACCCAGGCTGTTGTTTGTAGGTACCCAGGCTGGGAATCCATGAAGGCTCTTCAGCAGGCTTTTCAAAACTTATAACGGGCTTAGCCGAAAGTCCCAAAGAAATATTTAAAGAATCTCCTTGTGCTGCAATACTGTTAATACGAAATTGTTTTGGATTTATTTTTAACCAACCCAGGCTGTCAATATTATAAACTTTAGTCAGCTGATCCCACACCTGTTGAAAACGGGGTTTGAGATTGATGGAACCAAACTGCTGTTCCATGTCTTTCTTAGAAGCATCCAGTTCTTTTTTCAGGCTGTTCATTATTGATTTGGTAATATCCTGCCCCCAAAAGCATACTTCGCATTTGTTTAAAGGTTGTGGTTCGTTTCTTACAACATTCAGCTTTAGTTTATAGTTAGTAAAAATGGTGAGCGAATTGGTAAATGATACGTTCACTTTTCTTTCTCCCTCGCTACCAAAACCACAGTTACAGGTAGGCGTCCAGGGCGAAATGCCAATGCCACCTGCACATAGGCGGGAAGCACCCGATATTTTATAATAACCCGTAAAACCAATGACAAGCGAAGTGCCTGAAGCTTTCATAAGCAAAGGGCCGCGGCGAAAAAAATATTTATAACGGGTATCGCAACCATCATACACCCAATCATCAGGATAATTGGGTGAAGTAAAAACAGTATCCACATTTTTTTCTGCCATTTGATAAATGGGTTTCAGATTGATGGATATGGGAATATTAATTTCAGATACAGGTAAAGAATCCAATTTGAAACGGGTGGGAGAGAGTTCGGGGCTCCCTGGATTAATAGTCTGTGCAATAGCAACAGCATTAAGCAAAAAAAACAAAATTAGATTTATATATTTTCTCATTATTGCAAAATAAAATAATTTGATGTTGGCTACTCCATTTGAATTTGTATTGTGATATAAAATAAAAACAGATTTAATTATTTTAAATATCAATCGTGAATATTGTGTTTTAATTGTGATGCTTTTAAAAGAAAATGGGATGCTTCAGTATTTAAAAATGTATAAATTAGTCTTACTTAAATTAGAACTTCAAAATATTAGATTGACTAAATTTCCAGTAAAGAGCTAAGAAAAAAATGCAATAAAAAGAAATCTATCTACTATATAGACTAATATTTTATGTATATAATAGTATTTTTACGTGTCCACAAGCAAAAATACGTGAAAAACTTGCACAATTATTTTTTTTGATTTATGTTTGACACTTGTTAGTTAACTGTATTTCAGTTTCTCCACTCCTTTGAATCCCTTCTAAACAGAATCCCCTAGCTAAAGCCTTGAGCTAAACAGTTCTATTTATTGCGTATGCAGCATTAAGTAGGATCATTATTTTATTTTTTTTTAAAAAGCAGAAACATGAAAACGTATTTTACTTATGTAAGTAAAAATTTTTTTAATCGTACCTTAAAAGTTTCTATTCTTTTAATGTTTACCTATGTATTTTCTATTCAAAATGGAAAATCACAACAATTAGGTGGGAGTGGCAACCCTGCTCCTTTACATTCTGTTGGTTATTATACCCCGAGTTGTGGCTCTGGACCACAACTGAGTATTCAACCTTCGGTAAACTCAGTTAACAGTTCTTCTCACTATAGATGGCAGTATAAGAATGCCTCTGGAACTTGGGTATGTATTAACAATGGTGTTAATAATATAAAGGGCATCAGCTATAATGTTACTGGTGCAGTTTATGATAACACAAATAACCCTGGTCCATTGGTTTTTACTAATCCTGACATTGGATTAGAAGGTCTTGTGATCAGAGTTGTAATTTATGATGGTGCTACTCTTTCGGGCTGTAGCTTTCCCAACACTGTTTATAATGGTAATAGCTCTAGTGTGAATCTTACAATTTCAGTTTCAGGAGCTTCCTGTGGAGCTGCTGTAAAAATTGGCAACCATGTTTTCTGGGATAAAAATGATAACGGAGTTAAAGATGGAGCCGATGAAGCATGGCCTTGGAGTGGTTTCACTGTTAAATTGTACAGAGATCAAGATGCAAATGGAGTTGTAGATCCAGGTTGGGTAGTGCTAACTACTACAGTAGATGGAAATGCAAATTATCATTTCTCTAATATACCTCCTGGAAAATATTTTGTAAGATTAATAAATCCAAATCCATCTTATTGGTTTAAGTCTAATCTACATGGAGGCGATCCTAATAATGATATTGATAATGATAATAACGGTGTTACAAGTCTTTCTGGAAATACACAGATTGAAGGTTTGAACATGACATTAGCAACAGGTTCCGAACCAACAAATGATGGAGATGGAAATAATAGCAATTTGACTTATGATTTTGGCTGTTGGAAAACTAACGGTTTGGGTGATTATGTATGGGCTGATGATAATGCTAATGGTATTCAAGAAGCAAGTGAGGCTGGAATCCCTGGCGTAAATGTTGTGCTTTCCAAAGGTGCTACTACTTACACCACTTCTACTGATGCAAATGGTTACTATTATTTTACAGATATCGAAAGATTTAGCAAACGGAGGATATAAACTAACTTTTACAACACCTTCTGGTTTTTCACCATCTCCCGCCAATCAGGGTGGAGATGACTCTAAAGATAGTGATCCTATTGGTGGTGTTATAAATGGAATAACTGTGCCAATGGGTACCTGGAATCATACTTTTGATGCAGGATTTGTACCTATCATGGGCTCCATTGGTGATAAAGTTTGGAATGATTTAAACAAAAACGGAATTCAAGATGCGGGTGAAGTAGGACTGTCGGGAGTTACTATTTCATTATATAATAATGTAGGTAATTTAATTTCATCTACCATAACAGATGCTTATGGTATGTATAAATTTGCAAATTTGCCTATTAATTCAGGCGGTACTAATTATCAGGTTCGTTTTAGTTTGCCTGCCGGATATATTTTCACTTCACAAAATGCAGACGCTGCAGGAATAACCGGAGCTGTAAATAGCGATGCAAATGTTACAACCGGAAGAACAAGTAATGTAACATTGACTTTTGCTACCCCAAATGTAACCTATGTTGATGCCGGTGTGTTTAAAACCGAACCTAACAGAATTGGAGATTTTGTTTGGAATGATTTGAACAAAGATGGTAAACAAGACGTAGGTGAACCTGGTATAGCAGGTGTTACAGTTACTTTATATGATAATTTGGGTAACCCTGTAAGAACCACTGTTACTGATAACAATGGATATTATGAATTTACAGATGTGCCAAATGGTACATATACAATTGGTGTTAGCTTACCAGTAGGATATCAGGTATCTCCACAAGATCAAGGTGGTGATGATGCAAAAGATAGTGACCTAAACCCTGCTACATTAAAAACAGCCCCATTTGTATTTAATGGTGGAGTAAATACAACTTTTGATTTTGGTTTGAATGTTACAGATCCTTCTAAAGCATCTGTAGGTGACTATGTATGGGTTGATCTCAATAATGATAACCTGCAAAATGCAAATGAACCAGGTGTCTCAGGTGTTACTGTACAACTTTATAATAGCTCAAATGTATTGGTAGCAACTACAACTACCGACGTCTTTGGTTATTATATATTCAATAATGTAAACCCCGGAAATTATTATGTAAAATTTTCTAATTTACCTGCGGGTTACAGTTTGGTTACAGCAGATGCAGGAGCTAATGATTATGTAGATAGTGATGTATCTAATGCAAACGGAGCAGGTACTACAGCTACATTTGCTGTTTTGGCCGATAATAATTATACACAGTATGATGCCGGTATTCGTGCCAATACCGCTTTAAATAGTATTGGCGATTTCGTTTGGTATGATTTGGATAAAGATGGCATTCAAGATGCTGGTGAAGCCGGTGTACCTGGTATTACAGTTACTTTATATAACGCCTCAACAGGAGCAGTTATAAAAACAACAACAACAAACGCTCAGGGACTATATATGTTTACAAATGTTCCAGCTGGAAGTTATACTGTTGGATTTAGCAATCTGCCTTCTGGATATACATTTACAAATACAGGTGCCGGAACTTCGGCTACTGATAGCGACCCAAATCCAAATACTGGACGTACTGGAACTATTACAGTAGCAGGTACTGGCAATGTAATTACTACAGTAGATGCTGGACTAGTTTCTAATCCAAATATATTTAATGCTAAAGCTGCATTAGGAGATAAAGTTTGGAATGATTTAAACAATAATGGTATTCAAGATGCTGGTGAACCGGGAATACCAGGTGTTACAGTTACCTTATTTGCTGCTGATGGAACTACGGTAATAGCTACTACAACAACTGATGCTTTAGGAAATTATATGTTCAGCAATCTAAATGCAGGATCTTATATAGTTGGCTTTAGCGGCTTACCTGCGGGTTATGTATTTGGAACAAAAGATGCAGGATCTGATGATTCAAAAGACAGCGACGCGGATATAGTAACTGGTAAAACAGGACCTGTAACATTATTAGCTGGACAAATAAACACTACAGTTGATGCTGGAGCCAGAAATACAACAACTCTGGCAAACTTAGGAGACCGTGTTTGGAATGATCTTAACGGTAATGGATTCCAGAATACAGGGGAAACAGGAATTCCAGGAGTAAGTGTAATTTTAATGAACACTTCAGGAACAATTCTTAAGAATACTGTTACAGATGCTAATGGAAACTATCTGTTTACAGATCTTGCAGCTGGCACCTATAAAGTATCCTTTGGCAATTTACCTGCTGGTTTTGTTGCTACTACCAAAGATGCCACCCCAACTAATGATGCTACCGATAGCGATGCGGATCCAATAACTTTAACGACAGGCAATATCACATTAGCTGCTGGTGCAACAGATCTTAAATGGGATTTAGGTTTAAAAACAACAACACTAGCTTCAGTTGGTGATTTTGTTTGGAGTGATGTTAATGGAAATGGTCAACAAGATGCGGGAGAACCAGGAATTGCTGGAGTGCTTGTTACACTATACAATAATTCGGGTACACCTGTAGCCTCTGCAGTTACAGATGCAAATGGAAAATATCTATTCGTAAATGTTACACCCGGCACATATACAATTGGCTTCAGTAACCTGCCATCTGGTTCTACATTTACGACAAAAGACAATGGTGCAGATGGTACTGACAGTGATGTAAATACCGGTACAGGTAAAACAGACTCATTTACTTTGACAGCTGGTCAGTCTGATCTTACAAAAGATGCAGGACTTATCGTTAATAGAGCCGCTGTGGGTAATTATGTATGGTTTGATAAAAACAGCAATGGTATTCAAGACGCAAATGAACCACCTTCAGCAGGTGTTACGGTTACATTATATAACAGTTCTAATATTCCAGTAGGATCAGCTGTAACTGATGGCAATGGATACTACTTAATAAATAATATACCTGTAGCTACAGGTGGTGAAAGTTTTACAATTAAGTTTACTGATAAACCTGCCAATTCCATATTTACCACTAAGAATGCTGCAGGTAGTACTGCTGATAACAACAGTGATGCGAATACTTCAACTGGCATTACAGATGTATTTACCTTAAACCCCGGTCAGATACGTCTGGATCAGGATGCTGGGTTGATTCAGTTTGTAAATCTATTTGGTAATGTATGGCATGATGTAAATGCATTAGATGATAATTTGGTTAATAATAGTGGCGCTTTAACTTCTCCACCCGCTGTAAGTATTCCAAATGGTTTAAGAGTTTATCTGGTAAATACTACAACTGGTTTAATAGAAAGAGTTGGTTTTGTAAACGCTTCAAACGGAACATATAGCTTCCTTAATATAATGCCAAACACAAACTATGCTGTTTATTTAAGCCAGCAGGTTGCCAGTGTTGGATCTGTTCCTCCACCAGTTACATTACCTGATGGATGGAATCATACTGGGCAAAAACTGGGAATTTCTCCAGGTAGTGATGGTATTCCTGGTGATGGCAAGTTGATTGTACCTGTATTTAGTACAGATGTACATAATGCCAATTTTGGAATAAGACTAAAAACAGGCGAAGTAGTAATTGGATAAAAACAAAACAAACTGTCCGGTGACTGAATTTGCCGGGCAGTTTTTTCAAATATTTTTTTTAAAACCTAAAACAATGAGCACACAAAAAAAAATCTACACAATTCTGACATCTTTGCTTGTAATAAGCACTGTGTCAAAAGCCCAGGTATCCACATTAGAGATGGTTACTGGGACACCTACAGATAATACTTATAATTTACCTGTAGTGGGCTATAATTTTGGAACAACAACTTCAGATCATGTTGTAACTTTCTTAAAAGATGTTGCCAATAACAGCATATTTACAAACTATTCACCGATACCGGGTGGTCCTGTTACAGCTACATTTTCATTTTTGCAGCAAAATTATACAGGATTTAATTATGGACAGGCCGGTAATCAATTAAACTCGGGACTATCATTTGGAGCTGGTCCAAGTTTATCTACTGGGGGAACGGTTCAAGAGCCAGGAAAATTAAACAGTTATGATATTATGAATGCTTTTTATGGAGCAGGAACTGGGCCAAACAATAGCATGTTTACTTCAAATCTTGGATTTCCTGGTCAAGGAATCAAAGGTGAAGCTGGCGGGCCTCTTGCAGAAAATGACATTAACAGTGGAGTAGAAGTTTTTACAGCCGCACAAAGACTTTATGATCTTGGTGCTGCTTACGGTACAGCAAACAGGTACGATTATGGTACTTTAAGAATTACTTTTAGCAGGTATGTAAAAGACCCGGTTTTACATATTGCCGGACTTGGAGGTTCTTATAGATACCTTCCAAACGGCCAACCAGATATTCCTGCAAATTATCTCTCTTCATATTTTTCAACTGAATTAGAATTGATAGGCCCTGGTTCACCTGTAAAATTATCTGGTAATCCTTTTTTAATTACTTCTGGCAAAAACATTCTTAATAATGCGACTATACCCAACGGTGGCTCGCAGACCAATCTTGGCAATTTCAATAATTATGGTGCTGCTACTGGTAGTGTGCAAATATTAGGCACATTTAAAACCATTACACTCAAAGTATGGTTAAGAGGTTGTGATGCATCTAATTTCGGTTGGTCATCTCCTGGAATTGGCGTAGTAACTGGTGCAACCCGTGCTCCGCTTACAGGCGATGTTTGGATGTTGTCTACAAGCTTTGAAGAGCAACAATTAATTACTTTGCCTTCAACAGGAGTTACGCTGAATGCGAAACTTACAGGAAACGATGTTGCAATAAGCTGGAAAACTTTGACTGAGTTAAATACTGATCATTTTGATATTGAAAGAAGTAGTGACGGATTAAACTTTGTAAAAATAAGTGCGAAAGCGGCTGCTGGTTATAGTACCACAGAAATTAACTATGCAGATATTGATGCGAATATGACAACAGATGTTTATTATTATCGTTTAAGAATTGTTGATCAAGATGGGCGATCTACTTATAGCAATATTGCAATTGTCAAGAAAGCCGGCGGAATAAAAGGAGTAAGAGTTTTCCCGAATCCTGCTAATAGCAATGTTAGTCTGGAAATCTCTAATCTTAAAGGTGATTATTTCGTAAATATTTTCAATCAAGCAGGTCAAATTGTTTACACCAGAAGAATTAATGTACAACAAGGAGTGCAGTTTGTGCCAATAGAAAGAGGTAGCTTAAGCGCTGGTTCTTATCTTGTGCGTGTAAAAAGTGTAGATGGTGATGAGCAGTATATACAAAAAGTTTTATTTCAATAATTGAACTGTTTGAAAAAATCCCTACTGTTTATTTAATTCTTGATAAACAGGCGAAAAATTAATTCAGCTGCTTTTGTGCTCAAAAGGGTTTACAGCTGACATAGAGGGCCTCCTTTTTGGGGGCCTTCTTTTTTTTTGATTGTTACTTAACTTACTTTGCAATCAAAAAGCATATCACCCTGGTGAATACAATTATAGATAGATTAAAACATTTTCATCCCATCAGAAAATTGGTTTATTTTTTTGTAGGATTGTTTTCCTATCCTGGAATAGCAATAGTCAATAAACTCAAAATTTCCGGCACTGAACATATAAAAGATCTGCCCAGGCGCAATGTGTTATTTGTAAGCAACCATCAAACTTATTTTGCAGATGTCATTACATTCTTGCATATTTTTTGTGCGGTAAAATGGGGCAAGCAAAACAAATTGGGCATACCTTATTACCTGCTCAATCCATTTACAAGAGTAAATTATGTGGCAGCAGAACAAACCATGAAGGGCAGTTTCATCAGCCGGCTTTTTTTGCTGGCCGGCGGATTGACGGTAAAACGTACCTGGAACAAAGACAGTAAGGAAAAAAGAAAAGGGTTGGATGCTTCAGATACCCGCAAAATATTTAAAGCATTGGAAAATAATTGGGTTATTACTTTTCCGCAGGGAACCACCAAGCCCTTTGCCCCTGGAAGAAAAGGAACGGCATTAATCATCAAACAAACTAAGCCCATTGTCATTCCTGTTGTTATCAATGGTTTTTGGCGGGCATTCAATAAAAAAGGACTACGGTTTAAGAAAAAAGGAACACAACTATCTGTTGCTTTTAAGGAGCCGCTCACAATAGATTTTGAAGCAAGTACTGAATCTATTCTTGCGCAGATAATGGATGCTATTGAACAGAGTAAGGGCTATATGATGAAAGGCCGCCATCATATACTTGGTGCAAACAAAATGAAGATAAACTGATTGTAAATTAATCTTTCACAAACAAAGCGTTAGCTTAGCGGCATCATTTGGTTTTAATTTGCCGTAAAGGAACACCCACAATTTTTTCGCAATTCCTTTTCCACTTTCATCACTTTCCTTTCCGTGTCTCCATTTAATGGAAATGTGCGTTGGCCAAGTGAAATTATTGAGTTTGCCGCTCAATACTTCATTTACAATTTTTTGTTTGAAGGCTTCGGTGTAAAATAATTGCTGCGTTCCCCGCCGGTTGGAGCTCTGTTTTTTACTTCCCGATGTATCGGGACTTGTTTTACGTCGCATTTTTTTGTCCTGTTTTAAGTTGACTTATCCACATTTTTGGAGTCAACCTATTTCAGGACTATACAATGACCGCTAACGTTTCGGGGGTTTGCGATGGCGGGGAGTTTTAGCACAAAACTTCATTCGGAGAACTGAACTTCCACCTTGCACAAATGTGTCTGCGAAGCACGGAACCCCCGCTATCGCAAACCCCTTGTTAGCGGCTGCTCTTTTGTCCATCCGAAGTTTTTACAATCAAATTTATGGAGGTCTTATGTTTCATGGTCATAAGTGTTCAGCCCTTTGATTATTCCTGAATGAAGTTTCATTTTCATTCTTTCGTCTAATTCAGTCCGCTCGTTACGAATAATTGAAAAGTATTCAGTCTGTCCGTTAACTTGGTTAATGTTCATAATTACTCCGAGGCGGTAAAGAAATCTCATAAGCGCCTGTGGACTTTTCTCAATGTTTTTATTTCTACCTCGTAGAAAAGTTTGAGTAAAGTGATATTTAGTAAAAGGTCTTTCTCCCAATGCCCGCAAAAATGCCCAAAGTGTTTTAGTGTGCTTGATTTGAGGTCCAATCTCATTTGCAATTTCTCCAAGCAACCATTCTGAATATCTTTTTTCAGCGTTGAAAAAAGTTCGGTAATCAAGTTGGTCGGAGTCCTTTACTTCACGCTGAATGTATTTGCAGAATTGAACAATATCCCTTGGACGATGAAAGGAGCGGTGAACGATATATTTGAAAGGTTTGATTTTGTAACCCTCATCCAAAATATCCATTTCATCATCTTTGAATAAAAAGTGAAACGGGCTTTTGTCCGTGATTGTAGCATTGCTCGTTGTAATTCGCTTGTTTATGAGTTGTAGCAATGGAGCGTTGTGCCAATCTCTTGCATTTATTATTGACCAATTGAGTAAGTATTTATGGTCATCCCATCTCGCACTCTCCGGGTCGTAGGCATTTATTTCATAGTAAATGTCAGAGCGTAAGTAGGCAATTACTTTTACGGGAAGTTTCTCGTAGTCAAACAGCAGGTTCAGTCCGTAAATTGCTTTGAATAAACTTATAATACACTGAAAGTATGCGTTATTGTTAATGTAGTTTGTATAGTTATCGTCAAGTTGGTCAAATTGAATTATGTATTTCCTAGTCCTTGTCCTTTTCAAATAACTTCTGATAAGTTGTTCAAGTCGCTTGTTTATCGCTGTGATGTTGTCAAAACCGTCACCTAAGTCCATTTCTTTTCCTGCGCTTTTTGAGCCACTAAAAAATTTGAACTGCAAGCCAGCTTCAGATTTTGTAGTTGTCGTTGTAACCTTCTGATGCAATTCTGTTAAGTCAGTCCCGAAACGATGCTCAACATATTTTTTTAGTTCTTTGTATTCTTCGTCAACTTTTGCAGTCTGGTCTTTGATAATTTGAGCAGCAATTTCCGAAAGAATAATGTTGCGCCAAATGCTTTGATATTGATTAGGTTTAGAGAAATCATCGTCAGAAAGTTTAAGAAGTTTCTCAAAGGGGAAGTTTTGAAAGGACAAATTTTCCACTAAAACGCCTTGCTTGAATTGTTGCTCGTAAATCCAAGTGTAGATTGCAGATTTACCTGTGCCTTTCCTTCCGATAACAAAAAATTCTTTGCCATTTACAAGTTTGTTCCAAAAGTTCTTATCCAGAAAGTAGCTTGAAAGGTGCTTGTCATTTAGTCCATCAATTGAACCGAAGTCAATCGCTTTGATAATTCGGATTTTGTCTTTTAATGTCATGGCATATTGTTTTATGTAAATGTAAAAGTTTCAGTTTACGCAACTGCTTCAACGGAGCGTTAGAGTTGCCGCTAACGGTTCGGGGCTTGGCGAAGGTGGCGAATACGAAGCACTAAACTGTCTGCCGGCACTGCACTTGATACGAAGCACAAATGTTCAATTAACCACTGAGCCGCCACTTTCGCTAAGCCCATGTTATCGGCTGTTCTTCTGTCCGTCCGAAGTCGTGTCGCTTGAAGTCCGCACCAAAATTTATTCATCGTCTGTCGGTTCAATTTGTTCTGTTAGTGTCATACGAAGCCATAAGTAACCAAGTGTCCCTGCTACAAGAGAAGCAATTAGGATTGCAATTTTTGATTGTGTGATTAGGTCTGGATTGTCAAACGCAAGTAGCGTAATGAAGATAGACATTGTAAAACCAATACCGCCTAAAAGTCCAACACCGATTACTTGTTTCCATTTCAAGTCCTGGGGCAATGCACAAAGTCCAAGCGAAACGGTTATGAAACTGAAAAGAAAAATACCAAGCGGTTTGCCAACTATAAGTCCCGCAAAAATTCCAATGCTGTTTGTCTGCGTTAAACCTGTCTGCCAACCGCTGTCAATGGTGATGCAAGTGTTAGCCAAAGCGAACAAAGGCAGAATGAAAAAGGCAACAGGTTTATGTAACCAATGTTGCAAAATGTAAGAAGGTGATTTTTCTCCTCCGTCACCAAATGGAATTGCAAATGCTAATAAAACTCCCGTAATTGTCGGATGCACTCCTGACTGTTGCATAAAATACCACATTGCAACACCGCCAATGAGATACGGAATAAGGTTGTGAACTTTCAGTCGGTTTAAGATTAGCAACACCCCAAAAATGCCAAGTGCTAAAAACAAGTTTGTAAATGCTAACGAACTTGTGTAGAAAATTGCGATAACAATGATTGCTCCCAAGTCGTCAATAACGGCTAATGCTGTCAACAAAACTTTGAGTGAGGCAGGAACACGATTACCTAAAAGCGAAAGTATGCCGATTGCAAAAGCAATGTCTGTCGCCATTGGAATACCTGCACCCGATTGTGTGTCTGTCCCAAAGTTGAAAAGTAAAAACAGTCCCGCAGGAACAACCATACCGCCAAGTGCCGCAAAGATTGGAAGCGAAGCGTTCTTCAAACTTGAAAGTTCTCCGATGTAGATTTCTCTTTCAAGTTCTAAACCGATGAGCAAAAAGAAAACGGTCATTAGTCCGTCATTTATCCAATGTGTTGAACTGTGTCCGCCAAGTTGGAAATGCCACAACTGTAAATAGTTGTCTTGAAGAAATGAGTTTGCAAGCAAAAGCGAAAGTGCTGTGCAACAAATAAGCAAAATGCCACCCGATTTCTCGCTGTCAAAAAACTCGTTGAATAGTCGGGTTAATTTCATTTTTTGTCCTGTCGGTTGATGTTAGCACTGTCGTCATAGAATAGCCGATACGTTCAGGGCTTGCCGAAGTGGGGGTCATAGATATTCCGTCCGCCCGGCTAACTGAAGCTAAATTTATAAATAAAAGTTGATGATTTGCACATAGCTAAATTAATAACGTCAAGCTGGATATGAAGCCAAATTGAAAAACAAAAAGTTGAAACACGGCTTCCGTCCGCCCCCATTTTGGCAAACCCCATGTAAGGCGTTCGTGCTTCTACTCTGTCGGTCTGTGTCGCCCGAATAGCAGAGTGTGTCCCGTGTGTGGGAAAGCAAGCTCTTTTGCAAGGTTGGCTTTTGTGTGATGGCTTTGTGTGCCTTGCAAATGTGCTTGCTTTGGCGTGGGCTATATTGCTTTTGCCTTTTTCAAGATGTCATTAAAGCGGTCAATGTCAGTAAGCAAATTGGGTAAGTCATTGTCAAACCATGTAAGAAATGTTAGCATTTCGTTGTACTGATTTTCTAAGTCCTGCAAATTGCCAAAGATTGGTTCGTAATGATAAATCCTATTTCGTAATGTCCTGATGCGATATAAAGCGTCTGCGATAGTATCTCTTTGTCTTAAATGCTTTGGTGTGTTTTGAAATATTAATCTCAATGGTTTCCAAAGTAAGCCTGTGTAGTGTCGGTTAAATAACCTGTTCCAAAAACCAAAGTTAAGTTCCGCAATTATTCTGTCTGCTGTAATTGTTTTACGTTGTGCTGTTAGTTTCTGTGTCGCATCTGAAACAAATGGCAAGAACTCAACAGGTAAACTATTCTTAAACCAATACAGGTCATTAAAATGCACTTTCAAAGTTTCATTCACTGCGTTTCTCAAACTCACTTCAAGTACAGACAAAATGGGGTAGAAGGCTTCTGAAAGTTCAATGTTTACTTTGTAAAGCCGATAGGCTTTGTCAAAATCATTATTTGTTTTGGCAAGATATACGTTGAAACGTGGGCTTGATAAGTAATATTTTAGCTGTTGTTCGGTCATAAAGTGCTGCAAATTTGCGAAGAAATTTGCACTAAACCGAATTAAAGGCTATATTTGCCTCGTGATGCTGGTTCCTCCTCTCCCAAACTCGTGTTGGTGATGAAACCAGCTTTAGTTTTTTATAGATGTTTCGGTTTAATAAATATCGAAGCAATTAAGCCAACTCCCACAATCACATCTAGCACATTCCAGATTTCTCTACCTAAAGCAATTTTAATCAATGGCTGAAATAGTATTGCCAAACAAACGTAAATGATAGCTTCGGTTTTCTGTCCTTGTTCATTTGCTTTATAAGCAAGTATTGCAAAGCCAATCAGTGCCACAAAACGAACCAATTGGTAATAGCCATATGGCATATCTGCCAAACAGAGAAAAAATAATATTGCTAAAACTATTTTGATTGCGTTATTCATCCTTTTTCAAGTCATCTATTGAACTGGTGTCAATGCTGATTAACTCAAACTGGGGTAATTCAGCAGCTTCTAAATATTGGCTTGTAATTTTATCAAGGAAAGATTCAGTAACAATATCTTCTTCTAAAAACTGTTCAATGTCTGGAAACACAGCTAAAATATTTTCATCACTTATTTTTAGTCTATGTCTGATGTTTTTAAAGAATTTGATTTCCGAATACTCAATTTGCTCGTCTGCTTTAATCGTCTGAATTGCAAAATCAATTAAAGTCAATTCTTCTTTTTCAGTTAATGTTGATTTTCCTAACAAGTCAAAATAGTAGGAAATAAATTCCTTACCTCTTGTATTAATCTTGTTTACAAGGGAATTAATTTCTTCTTGAAAATTGAAGTCTTTAAACAATGGCGAGTTCTCACACATTGTTTTAATTAGGGCAATTTCTCTGTTGTCAATATGCCCATCAGATGCCATACAGCAAAATGCTGATTTAAGCAATAATTTGTCAAAGCTAATTGTGTCCATATTTTTAAAATTTAAGTGTTGTTTCTATTTGAGTTAAAACCAATTCTTGGTCTTTCATTTTTCTGTTCAACATTTTCTCCGTCCATTTTTGCTTTTATCATTTCGTATTTTTTTAATTCCTGTAAAGGAACGGACGGTTTTGTTTTTTTTAATAACATCTTCCAAGATTTTCATAGTAATTCTAGATTTTGCTTTTAATGCCTCTCTAGAAGCTATATCAACAATTGAGTCTTTAATATCTGATGAAACGTAATTTTCTGTGAGGTGAGCAAGCTTGTCATAATCAATTCCAAAATCAATAGGTCTGAGGTTTTAAATACATTTCAAACATTGCCTTTCTGGCTTCAAAGTCAGGTGGAGGTAAATATAATTTTTTATCTAAGCGACCTGCCCTCAATAAAGCTGCATCAATTTTATCTGGATAATTTGTTGCACACAAAACAAAAATTCCTTTTTCTCCCGTTCTGTCCATTTCTGCCAACATCGCTTCTACTGCATTTTTTGACATTTCGTGAGCATCACTATCTCTGCTTGGAAACAATCCACTGATTTCTTCAATGAAAATTATTGTCGGAGCATTTTTTTCAGCCTCCTGAAACATTTTTGAGATATTTTCTTCAGTAGCATTGATATATCTACTTTTTAAGGTTCCGGGATTGACGTGCATAAAGTTTGAACCAACTTCTTCTGCAAAGTGCTTGGCGAAAAATGTTTTTCCGCAACCAGGTGGGCCATACAAAAGCATTCCATTTGGTATGGTTAATCCAAACTTTGCGTATTCTTCAGGATTGTTTAATGCATCTATGACGTCTAACTGCATTTGCTCTTTCAATTCCCTCATTCCTGCAATGGCATCAAAACCTTTTCCTTTAGCTTTTTGAGTTTTGATTTTTTTATCATCCTTGTCATCTGATTTTACTTTCTGAACGGTGTCAACATCTTCAATTTCAATTTCACCATTCAATGCTTGGGTAAATTCATTTGCAGATTGAAAGCGATTTTCGGGGTCGTTCTGCAAAGCCTTTTTTAAAACCTTTAGAACTGAATCATCAAAATCAACAATATCTTCTGAAACCTTTGGAAATGAAATTGGCTTTTTTCGTTCCTCAATTATTAAATCTTCGGCTTTTGTTCTGTCTGCTTTAAATTTTGAAATGTCTTTGAACCAAGGTGGCATTCCGAAAAGCAAATGATACATTACTGCACCAACTGAAAATAAATCTGATTGCGGAGAATAAAAACTATTGAAGCATTCCGATGCTACATAGTTTAAATTCAAACCTTCTTTGTTATATGTCTTGGACGATTGATGAAATGAACGGGCAAAACCAAAATCTATAATTTTAGCTTGTGGAATGTCGCCCGATAAATCAAGCATTATGTTTTGAGGTGTGATTTCATTATGAATTATTGGCTCGGGCAAATTGTGTAAATAATTAAGACCGTTCAAAACAGCCGAAATAATTTGCTTTAAATCGTAAACAGACTCAATTTTCTCACGGTTTATTTTTTCAGCCAAAGTTTCACCTGCTATGAAATTAAGCACCAAAAAGCCAAACTTCTTGCCTTCAAAAATCAGCTCTCCGCTGTCTTTGTATGAAACAATGTTCGGATGGTTGATTGACTTTAGGAATTCAGTTTCTAGCAAATTGCTTTCACTGTCAAATGCAGAACGGTGAAGCTTTGCATAGTTGAATAATTTAAGAAAATACAGTTTGCCGTCCTTTCCCTTTACTCTATATGTTTCGGCATTGCTGCCTTTCTTAATAGGGAATGAAACAGTATAGTCTTTTACTACACTGCCCTTCACTAAACTATATCCATTTTCCTGATTCATTTTTTCAGATTATTAATTTTAAGACACACAAACACATTGTGATTTTTTTCTTCCACACCCATTGCAAGTTTGGTCAGGTAAATTATTTTCGCATTCAATACATATAGGTAAAAGCCTTTCTTCGGATGGGTTTTCAGAAATAATTTGCAACCCTTGATTAATTAATTGCCTAACTCTTGCTGGGTTTTTCCATTCAATTCTGCTAAAATGTTCATCCCATCTTCTGATACTTCCCATCAATTGATAAATCAAGGTAACGCCAACAAACATTGTTTCAATTTCTTCAAGCACTTCACGACCTAAATCTTGGTCTTTTGAACGGATTATTTCATCAGTTTTTGACCTTAGTTTTTCAAGGGCTTCGTTAGTTCTATCATTACCTAATTCATCATTTGCTTTTTCTAGTCTTGAAAATTCTTCACGAATTTCTTTTTCTAACCTATCCCAACCAGTCCCTTTATCTAAATCATCTACTTTGATAAGGATTTCTCGCATTTTATCAAACACCTCTTTTCTTCTGTCTTCATCACTCTTCCCTTTTTCAAAATATTCTTGTAATTCGGTCAATGCAGATTTTAATTCATTTAGTTTTGATGTGTCTGATAAAACTTTCGCATTTTCTATTTCCCTGATTATTCTGAAACCATCTTTAAATTCAGATTTGATTTTATAAGTAGGTGGAATTGAGATTCTATGTTCTTTATCAACAGAAAATTCGTGTTGATATTCCAACTTGTGGAAATATGCCTTGCCTGAAATACTTTCGTTTCTATCAAGTTGTATTGTTAAATCGAAAAGTGCTCCCTTCGGGTAAAAGTGCCGGTAAATCTTCACCAGTTATTTCTAAATCAAAAACGTGCTCATTATATATTGCTCTAGAACCTTTCGCATTATTATTCCCTTGATAAATTGGAATTCTGAGAAAATCTTGTCTCATACCTGGCCTTATTTGGCTAGATGTAACCCTACCATTTGAAACCCCAATAAGTCCTTTTGAAGTCAATTCTCTATCCTTTTCCAATCCCCTTAGTGGTTCAAATTCCATCCTTTCCGTTTTCTTATTCTTAATTTCAATTCCGTAGAAAAATGGTAGAGTTGCTCCTTGTCCAGTTCCAGTTGCTCCGTCAATTACACATCTGATTGTGAATTCTGAAGGTGAACACTCTACATAATTCCCTTTACTATCTGTAGTTTTTACTTCAAAATGATTTGACCCTTCCTTGAGCAATAAGTCAAAAAGTTTAGCCTTACTTTCTAATTGAATCTTACTACTATTCCAAGCACCGTCTGCTCTGAAAATTTGTGCAAATATTTTCTCACCGTTTAAATTATCAAGGTTTTTGATTTTGATATTTATCAGTGTATCTGTTTCTACAGTTGAAGAATCATAGTTGATTTCTAATTCAACAGAATTGCTATTCGCTGGTGGTGCAATGGTTTCTCGGTTTATTGATGAAGCATATAATGCTGCTCCCTTAGCAACTACGGTCATTGGGTCTACCGATGTGTCAACATGATCTGTAACCTGCTCCTTAAGCATTTCCCTTAAAAGTGGAGTTAATGTAGGACCTCCAACTAAAATCAATGCGTTGACCTGACTTCCTTTTAGGTGATTTCTCTTTAGAAGCTCCTTTGTAATGTCTGTAGCTCTCTGAAAAAAGGGTTCTTGAACTTTGTTTAATTGTTCCCTTGTAACAGTTAAATCAAATTCAAAGGGTGAGCCTGAATCATCATTTCCAAAGTTTTCACCAAGTTGAGATATTAAATCTTCCTCTGGCTTTGTGGATAGGGCAATTTTTAATTGCTCAGCTTTATCTTTAAACTGATTTCTGAATTTATTTAATTTTTCATCATCTTCAAGCAGCTCATTTATTTCATAATTTTCTTTGAAATAAGGCAATAGAATTTCATCAATTATTGCAAAGTCAATATTCTTGCCTCCTAAATAGTTATCTCCTTCTGTGCTTACAACTTTGAAAATGCCTTCTTCAATTTTGAGTAAAGCAGCATCAAATGTTCCTCCACCAAAGTCAAATACAACCCAATAGCCATCTTTTATTTTTGTCTTTACGCCATATGCGTATGCGGCTGCAACTGGTTCAGATAATAATTCGACTTGTTCAAAGCCAGCTAACTCTGCAGCTTTTTTTGTTGCTTCTTTTTGATTAGCACCAAATTTTGCTGGAACTGTAACCACAACAGCATTTACTACTTCATCTGTAATTGGTTGCTTCAACTTTTTTAATACTTCTGCTGATAGCTCCTCTGATGACAGGTCCCTACCTAAATGGGATGAATTATAAACTTTATCTGTTCCCATCGTTCTTTTAAATTCTATGAAAACATTAGACGAATAATTCGGATTTTGGCTCTGAAGCCTTTTGTCAACCCCGAGTTGTGTCAAAGCCTTATCTCCAACCTCTATTGCACCTTTTTTGGATATAGAAACACAAGAAGGTACTGTGTCCTTTTGCAGGTCTAAAGATTTTTTAATAATAGGTTCTCCCGATTCCATCCTTGCGATTGCAGAATTGGTAGTTCCTAAATCAATGCCGTAGTCAATTTTTATTCTTGCCATTTTAAATTGTTTTAGATTTGAATTTTACTCTCCATAAGCTACAATTACTTGTGCTTTTTGAATCATTTTGTTGTTATAATGGATTTCTGGTTTTATAATCCTTCTTATTATTTGTTCCCCGTCATTTAATGTAAGATCAGGTTCTTTTGAGGCATCCATATTCATTCCGTCATTATAGGGCTTATTCAAAAGGTCTACTATTTCATAGCCATTCGCTTTAAAATTGTCAAATACATTAGTAACAGCAATCGTCAATTGTTTATGCCCTCTAACTTTATTGTCCATATGAACTAAGTTCATTTGCATTTTTACTATTTCATCCGCAACTTTTAAAGCTAATGAATGGTCAATTTCACTAGTTGGGTTTGCTTTTCTCTCTTGCTTTAATAATTCCATTTGTCCATTATAGAGTTCCGCAAGTTTTGTATTTATCTGCACTTGTTCTTCTTCAATTGACTTCTTTGCATTCGTTAATTGTGTTTCCACCTCTGATTTATCAGTTTTTTGCTTTTTACTCAAAATCAAATACAAAATTCCTGAAAGCAAGATTGCTGAAAGCACTCCAATAATTCCGTAAAGAGAATTTTTGCTTAGTGATTCAGAAACTTCTGTGATTTTACCTTCGTTTTTGTCGCCTGTTTCCTTGATTTGAATTCCAAGTTGATTTGCAGTTTGGGTAATAACGTTGCTATTATCCTGTGTTTTTATTCTCAAACTGTCAATGCTTTTGTTTGCATTTGAAAGTTTAGTATTCAATGTTCCAATTTCAGATTTCAGTTTGCTGTTTTCCGATTGAAGTGAATTTACCTTTTGTGTCAAAGGTTTTATTTCCTTGTCTAAATCTTCCTTGGTTAGCTCTTGTGCAAAAATACCAAGGGAAGAAAATAGAAGTATTGCGAATGTTATTTGTCTTTTCATTATTTAATGAGTTTTATAAATTGGTTTAGTGCTTTGCGAATTACAATGTTTACAGTCCTTTGGTTTTTCAGTCTATCCACAAGTTTAGGAGAATAGTGATAGTAAGTTTTTATAAACCACTTACCAAATGTTGATTTGTCCAACGCTTCATCTCTGAATTTTCTTAAAATCATTACTTGTGGGTGGTCGTAATCTCCGTATGCCATTGTAGCAATATAACATCCACCACCACCTGAACCTCCTCCTCTACCTCCAGTTCTACCTCCAGTATTTACTACTGCCAATTGAGTTTTTAAATTAGAAAGTGAAGTTTTGTTTTGATTGTAACGTGCTCTAAAATCTTGTCGTAAATCCATTGACCCTATTGTGGTTGTAACTTCCCAAGCTTCATCTACTCTTTGCTTGAGCAATAGAATTGCAGCTAACTTGGTTGCATTTTCATAAGTATTGGAAAATCTTTCTTGCAACTTGTTTATTTCAGAAACACACATTCCTTGTGCATCTGATGCAATTCTTGAACTAAGTCCCAAGTATAATTCATCTGTGCTACCCAAAACACTTTTAACATTGCTTAAATATGGTATTGCACTTGCTAAAAGTTGTTTTCCGTTTGCAACTGTTTCACTTCTGCCTTCATACTCGTCAATTAGGTTTTTGAGTTTCTCAAAGTCAGCTAAGATTCTTGCTTGTTTATCTCTTTCGGGTTTATCGTCAATCCATTCCTGTAAGTTTTCGGTATTCTCTGAACATCTTTGTTTTGCGATGTTTCCTGCTGCTAATGTTTTCGCTTTACGGAATAAATCCATTGACGCACTTCCTGGGTCTGTGCTTGAGTTTTTATAGTGAGAAAAGTAGTCAATTCCGCATTGCAAAATTTCATCTGAAACTTTGTCCGATATTGAAGAAAACTTAAGATTTGAAGTCCCTAAAATTGATTTGAGTTGTTTTAAGTTTTCAGAAGTTTGTTCATATAAAGCTTTACCTACATTTACTGCATTCGCTTTATTAGCCTTTCGCTTAGCTTTTGCCTCCTCAATTTTCTTTTCAATTTGCTCAATTGGTTTCTGGACAAATCCTTTCAAAAAATCTTCTTTGGCTGAAAATTCTTGTTTCGTTAAAATGTCAAGAAATTTATTTGAAGATATTCCTCCGCTTTTTTCTATTTCGGATTGAACTTGGTTTAGAAACAAAAGTTGTAGTTCCTTCTTTGTCGTTTTATAAGTTTCGTCAGTTGCTAATGCTTTGAAGTCTTTTATAAAATCACTTTCAAGGAATTTCAGTTTTAATGAAATGCCTTGTTCTAAAAGGGCTTCATTGGTGTTTGTTCCTTCCAAAATGCCACTTAAATAAAGCGTTCCTAAATTACTGTAGGCAGAAGCGTTACGCTGTGATACTTCTCCGTTTGAAGTGAGTTTTGTCCAAATACTGATTACTTGGTCTAAGTCGGCTTCTTTAATTGCGTCAAATGCTGGTTCGTCTGTAATTGGGTTTCCTTTGTAAAACCAAAACAAGGCAGCATTCATTTTATCTCTGTCAAGATTGAGTTTTGAAGAAGCCTCATTCACTTTATCTAAAGTTCTGTGCAAATTACCAAGTGTTGGAAAACTAAAGTCGTCCTGTGGGTCTTGTTCTGCTTCTAAAAATTGTTTCAGCCGTTTTACTTGTCGTTCCTGTTCCCTTGCTGTTGCACCAACGAGCAAACCAACTGTCCGATACGGGTTATTGATAATTAAATTCATATGATTTAGGCACTTTAAAAGTTATTTGTATCTAGTAATAATATAAAACTGCCAAGTATAACCTTGGTTACTTTGTAAATTTTGAGAGCCGATGTTTGGGATTATTCCCGGAGCTGATGCCCGATAGCTAATTGAACCCGGCTCAATTGTCAAAGTACGTTTTTCTTTAGGATTGAAAGAATATGTTTCAGAATTTAATTTAAGAGTTAATGTAAGGTTCGTGTTATTGAAAACCTCTACTTCTGGATTGTATGATGTAGTTTCCCCACTTGATGAAAAAACTGCCTGGTCATTTTCTTTTATTTGTTTTCCTACCTTGACAAACGATTTATGAACATAACCCTCTTTATTTGTTCTAATGTCAATAATATTATAAAAGTCATTTTCTGTTTCAAGTGATACAATAAAAATTTGAGAGCCCGGCTTCATGGAGCCAATAACATCATATTCTTTACCGGCACCTTCTCTAAAGTTTACCTGTTTTGTTATTGTTCCCAGATATGATTGAGCAAAAGAACTAAGTCCGATAAATAGTAACGCTAACAGACAAAGTAAAGGCTTCGCAAATATTCTCTTCGATTGTGAAGGATGGTCGTGGTGAGTCGGGGCAAAAACAAATGTGCTGCAATTGTGTGTCGGCTTTTGTGTGTTGGCTTTGCAGCTCTTTTGTTTTTGCGAAGCGTGGGTTTGAACTTTCATGTTGGTTGGTTTTGGGGTCTGTCGAATTTACGAACTGTCGCCATAGCATGACGCCTTACGAGCAGGGCTTTATGCAGGTTGGGAATTAGCATTCCGTCTGCCGATAACCACTGCTGATTGAAAATATATTGTTGAAGTTAAGTACAAAAGCTAATAGTTATTCGTCTGCCGGAACCAAAGCTAGGATTAGCAATTAGCTGATGTTACAATGTCATGCCCAACTTGCATAAAACCCAATGTTGGGCGTTCGCCAAGTTTTAAGTTGGCGATAAATCACTTGTGTCTAATGCAACATCTGCTAAATCAAAACTATGGTATCTGTTCCAAACACAACCACCTTTTCGCATTAGTCGTAAATTGAATTCTTTTGCTGCGTCAATTATTCCTTCTGTGAAAAGGAAGTCGTTAAACTCAACACTTTCAACACTTACACATTGTTGATCAATTCCACCACTTTCGTGAACCCAATCAACAAAACTCAACGATTGAAATTTGTCTTGCAGTTTTTGTTCTGTCCACTTTTCTAAAAGTTTAGATTTTGAAACCCAAATTGTTATTCCAATTCCAAATTTTTCTTTTTCAGTTTTAATATCATCGTCAAGTTCGTATTGTGCCAAAACTAAGGTCTCTTGCCAATAAATATTTAACCTTGAAAGAGTGTCAGGATGAGTTGAAGGTAAACAAGACAAACTCCAAAAGGAGTATTCTGTCCTTTTAGGGAATGGAATTGTTGATAAAACATATGCTCTTAAACAACTTTTAATTTCGTCTGCAAGTTCGTGTTTTAGTAATTTGTCAAATTTTTGAGAATATTTTTTTCGTAATTCTGGGTAATCAAAACGTTCTGTCTGTAAACTTTCAAGTGATAATTCTTTATTTAGCCAATCGTCTTGCTCTTCTTTTGTAACAACTAAATCAAGGTCTGTTTCGCCAATTACAATGCTTACAATATTTATATTGCGTAAAGGTTTATTTAAATTTTCAAGTGCATATACAGTTTCTTTTTCTACGTCAGCAAGTTTGGTTTTTGGAACTTCTTTGAAACTTATGTATTCAATGTCTTTATGGTTTTGTCTATGTTGTGCATAACGATTTACAACGTCAATTGCAAGTCCAACATAAAACTCTGCATTTTCAAAGTGTAAGATATAAATTCCACATCTATTGTTCTGTGTGAATTGTCCTGCAATGCTACGCATACCTTTTGCATAAAAGTATTTGTCAAACCCAAGGTCTTTAAATTCAGAATTCATAAATTTTATGGAATGTCTTTTTTGGTGACGCCCAACGTGTTTTCGCTTTGCGTTCGTGCGGGATTAGAAGCACTAAGCTGTCAACCTGCACCGATGCCGAATAGAAGCACAAAACTTGAATTAATCACGTCTGCCCGCATGACGCAAAACGAATGTTATGCGGTCGGGCTTTTGTCAAACGAATAATTTTTAAACCAATGGATAACAAGCAAAAAAAAGAATGGGTTGATTGTGTCAACCGAGCAAAACAAGTCCTTAAAAAAGGCGATAGAATAAGGGTAACTCATTGTCCTGGTACAAAGAGAACAATAACCTTTGAACGATGGGATGGTAACTGGATAGTAAGCAAGTCGGGCAAAGATGATTATTCAGCAATGAGTATTGATAGGCATAACGTTTTGCGGCTTGGCGTAGTGGCGGATTTTTAGCACAAAAGTTCAATCGAAGCACTGCACTTGAACCTACCACAAAACTGTCATACGAAGCACTGAACCCGCCATTACGCCAAACCGCTGTTACCAGCAGTATTTCTTTATATTTCGTCATACACTTCGTCTTTGTCTAAGAAGCCGAACTCTTCTATTTGTGGTAAAATCTTGTTTGCAAGTTGTTCGTTTGCCTTGCTCAATTCTTTTAGTTCGTCTGTCGCCAAGTTGTGTTCTGTCAAGCAACGTCTGATTTGATACCAACCTGCATCCCAAGTGTCAATTTTCCATTTGTTGGTCGCCATTTGGTTAAGGTTTGAATAAAAAAGTTTGTAAACAGTTTTTGCTTTTTCAATTACTTCTTTTGCTTCGTCCGATAAGTCGTTTTTAGAAAGCCAATCTGCAACAAATCTGTTTTCGTCCTTTGTTATTTGTTGTCTAAAATCAGGGTCTTTAATTTCCCAATGTTTGATTTCTTCAAGTCGGAAAGGGTAGAAGTTGTTTTTGATTTGATATGTGTTACCCAAATACGAAACATTTTTTAATGCAGATGTTTGATTTGAATTTGTGAACAAACTCCAAACCACACAATCGTTTATAAATACTTTTGTCGGTTCGGTTTGAGGAATTAAAAATTGGTTTCTGTCATTAAGCCAAGTCGGTTTTGGAATTTTTCTAACTGCGTGCAGTGTCAATGCTTTTTCAAAGTTTTCTTTAATTACTGAAAATGCTCCTGCACTTACACTTGGAGACGATAAAATAGTAACATACTTAGCATTTTGGAAGTCGTTTCCTTTGCTACAAATAGAAGCCAGAAAATCTGGTCTTGCTCTGTGGCGAGTGTCAGTATTTCCGTCTTTAACAGTTATACCGTTGCTCATTGCAGGTAAAATGTAATCGTTTGAATTTTGAGGTCTTTTAAACCAATTATTCAATACATCATTTTTTTCAATCAGCCGTAGATGTTTAATTCCGATTGTCGCACCTGAACTATTTGCAATATCAATTTCTACAGATTTAGCTTCTGATTTCTTTGATAAGTTCCAAATTAAGAAGGAAATTGGGAAATTGCCTGTTACTCCGTGAAAGCATTTTGAGTGAAACAAAAATCCTTTTTCGTATTTGAAGTTAAAATGTTTGTCTCTGTATGCAACGCTATCAGGTGCGTTCAAATATTTCAAAGTTGAAAACATACCTAAATAAGAATTTTTAGGTAGTTCGTGAACAATGCGAAACATAAACTGAGCAAAGAGTTCACGTTTTAGCGTGACCTACATCCACTTTATCCATTGCAAGTTCGACCTTGGTTTTACTAACACCTTTTTTTGAACTACCGTCTGATTTAGCGTCTTGTGCTGTTGCAAATGGCGGATTGATGTAAACAATCCAAGTAATGTTTGGGTCGGCTAACTCATCTCTTAATTTCTTAGGTAGTTTCCAATTTGGTGTAAAAGGTAGATTTCCTTTATTGAAAACATATTCTACATCATCATTCAAATAATCGTATTGAAAACAAGTTGCGTTTGGAAACACTTTACTTAAATGGTCAGCTTCACTTCCGTGAAGTGTTGACATATATAAGTATTTGTATGCTTCGGCAGGTAAATGATATTCAAGGTTGCCGGTTCCGGCAGCCATATCCCAAATTCTAAACTTGCCAGTTTTATACCAATTTTTTCCAAGCACTTCGTTCCAATAGTGAACTGCTTTTTGTCCAAAATGAAGCGGAGTAAAAAACTCTCCTTCAAATCTTCTTTGGCTTTCGTCTGTTAGTCGGTCAAGTTTTGCGTGAATACCGTTTATAGTTTCGGCATTTTCTACATAATCGTAAACACTCCAAAAATAATCGTAGTCCTTCATTAGGACTTTTTGCGTTTTTGAGTTCTTGTCTTCAAATGTGAAAACTACTCGGCTATTATCTTTGTCAATGATTACTTTGTCACGCTGAATATTGGCAAGGAAATAAAAAGATGGTTTGTAGCCGTTTACAATGTAAGGTCCAATTACATTTTTCCAATGCTCAAAAACGGCTTCAAAGTTTTCTTCGTTTATTATTTTCTTGTCGCCAAAATCCATTATCATTTGTGGATTTAAAGCGTTGTCAAGATTTTTCTTAAATGCTTCCTGCTCTTGTTTCTTGGTGATTTTGTAAACGTGAATTTTTCCCGTTTCGGGTTCTTTCACTAAATGGTCAATAAGTTTAGGGTCGGGTTTGCTTGCTGGTCTTTCCCAATCGTAACCGTCATTTGTGTAATAAGTTGACCACTTTCTTGTTTCGGTTATTGTCGCTTCGTTTTTGTCGGCAAGGCAAATGAAAAACGGAATTGCTTTCTCTACTTCAACGTATTTCAGTCGTCTGATGTAATAAAGTGATTGAGCAAGAATTGTCGCAAGTGCTTTAAGGTTTTGAAAGTTTTTGTCTGCCTTAAACTCAAATAAAACTTGTGGTGTATATAAATCGTGTCTGTCAGCCGTGTTATACTTAATCTTGAAATAAGTTGCATAAATGCCCCTTACTTCATCTTCTTGAGTTGATTTGTCTAACCTATTTTTAAAATCTTCAAAAGTCATTTTCTGTCTTTATGTTGTCGTTTGGACGGGTCTGTTAATATTGCTGGTAACGGCCAGAGCTTGCTGCTGTGCTGGTATTATTAATGTCCAGCCCGGAGCTGCAGCCGATTGGAAAACTAATGATGAAGATAACAACAAAAGCTGATAGAATTCCGTCAGCTGGATATGGGCTGATAGCGATATGAAGATGAGAATATATTCGTCAGCCAGCATAGCAGCAAACTCCCTGTTATGTGTTCGCCCTTCGTCTCGGTTCTTCAAATTTTTAGTCTGTGTCCACCGTGGCAGAGTGTGTCCCGGAAGCGTTGGAACAAGGCAGGCTCTTTTGCCCAAGGTTGGCTTTTGTGTGTCGGCTTTGTGCGCCTTGCAAATGTGCCTGACTTGCTGTGGTGGGCTAATTAATTTAATATGGTTAATTTCTTAAACAGGTACCCTAACTATAGCCGTTGTCCCCTCGTTTTCACTTGAATCATATTGTAAATTGCCATCCAGAAGTTGAACCCTGCTTTTAAGATTGCTTATCCCTATGCCCTTCTTTTTTTCGTCTGTCATACCTTTGCCATTGTCTTCAACCAACAGCATAATATGATTATTCATTTTACGTAACTGTACAAGTACTTCTGTAGCATGACTATGCTTAATAATGTTGTGTACCAGCTCCTGGAAAATTCGGTATAAAGTAATTTCAATTTTATTAGCCATTCTCTCATCGGTTAAAGTGGAATGGACTTCATATTGAATACCCGATGGGGCAAGTATTTTCTGGCAAATATCTTCAATCGCTACTTTTAAGCCATATTCTTTTAGTGTTTGCGGCATTAGTTCATGAGAGATATTTCGGATGTCCAAACTAATCCTGGTTAATTCATCAATCATCTTAGGGTCTGTATTGCTTTGCATCATTGCCAGTTTTACTCCCACAATTTCCTGTGCAATACCATCGTGCAGTTCTCTTCCAATTCTTGCTTTTTCTTTTTCTTCGCCTTCTATAAAAGCATCAATAGATATTTGTTTTTGCCTTGCTTTTTCTTTGGCAATACGTTTATTGGCCTTGTAGTAAAACCATAAACCAGCAAGTGCTGCAAGCATTACCAGGGCTGCAATTAAGTAATACAGGCGGTTTTTCTTTTGTTGCTCCAGCTGTACCTGGTATTGCAATAGCTGGTTCCTGAATTTTGATTCTGATTCTGAATAAGCCTGTGCATTTATTTTTGCATAATCAGTGGCCAACATTTTGTACGATGTATCCATGAATTTATATGCCTCTTTGAAGTTTTCTGCTCCATATAAAACTTCGGCATACACATGCATTATATGATTTTTACTTTGCGATTCTACAGGGTTAACCGCAATATAATCTGCAGCTTCTTTGATTACTGTAATAGCCTGTTCATGTTTACCTGTTTCACTAAGCGACTTTGCATAAAAACTTAACGCCCCCAGGTAAGGTGTTGCAAATTTTCCCCTCGACAAATCAATCACTTTTTTGTAATAAAAATTTGCACTGTCGTACTTTTTTTGAAAATGTAAACTCGTTGCCATCAACCGCAACGTACGCAATCCATTATTGGTAACCAATGAATCATTCTGAAGTATTTCCTGGTAGGCAATAGAAAAAACGGAATCCGCAGCTTTATAATTTGCTGTATTATTCTTTAAATATCCCTGGTCTAAATAGATGGCACCAAGGCCAGGGGCTATGCTTATTGTTCCGTTATAATCATTTTCCTGCAGGGCTAATAGCAGTCCCTGCTTCCAGTTTTCTTCCGCTTTGGCTTTATCATCTAAAAGATATTGTGCCCGGCCTTTTAAGTACAAAGCGGTAATAAGCTGTTTGTTGTTTTTATTTTTTGTAAGCAGCTCAATGCTTTTATTACAAAAAGATATGCCGGATTCGTATTCCTGTAACGCTATCTTTTTCTTTGCAATAAGATTATACAATTCCGGGTTTGCGGCATCTTTAGATAATGCATTTTGAAGTTTTTGTAAAGCTACGGCTGGGTCAGCGATGGTGTCATACTGCTTGTATTGCTGCGCCTGTGCAGCATTTATAATAAGAAGGTTTAAAAGTAACAGGCAATACCTCATACAAAATATTTTTTAATAGCAACTGCGACAAGCTTGGAAAGCGTACTTACTCCGAACTTTTGCATAATATTTTTCTTGTGGGTATCTACAGTAGCAAAGCTCAGGTAAAGCTGTTGTGCAATTTCTTCGGTGCTTAGCCCATCACAATATTTACCCAATATTTCTAGCTCTCGCTTGGTTAATGCTTCTTTTAAATAATATTCGCTGTTAATACTCACTTTAATGGTGGACGTATTAATATAATTCACGGCATCCGAAATATATTTATTATTATTTTCTATGGCAGTAAAAGCTCTGCTGATTTCCTGTGCATCGCAACTTTTATGCAAATAGGCATTAGCCCCCTGCTCCATACTGGTATCTACATATTTTTTATCGGCAGTCATCGAAAGCATCAGTACAGGCATTGATAACCTTTGTCTCTTAATTGTTGCAAGGTGGAAATACCATCACCTTCAGGCATATAGATATCTAAAAAAATCCAGGAAGGTGTTTTTGCATTACAGGCCTTTAACACTTCTTGTCCATTGGTAAAAATGCGAACATTCGTATAGCCTAACTGCTGCAACAGGCTGCTGATACCCTGTGCCACGATAATGTGATCATCGGCTATATATATTAAATCTGGTTTTATTTCCATTGTTGCTTGTGAAAATTAAGCATTTTACCAAAATTGAACTAAAATATCTAAACTAAAAATACACTGATTAGGGTATAGGGTAGTATAGTAAATCAAGCCAAATTTGTTATCTGTATCTGTTATGAATAGATAAAATAGTTGAAACCAGTGGAAAAATTAGCAAACAATAAGTTTCAAAAGCCATTAATTATTAAACCTCGTTTAATGCAAGTAATCATGAAATGTAAATTAGCAATCCTAGTTCTCAGCAGTATTTTATTTATGAACGCTGCTGATGCACAACTTGGCGGACTTTTAAAAAAGAAAAAGGATAAGGAAGAAAAAGCAGCAACTGATACAGCTGCACAAGCAAAACAAAAAGAACCAGAAGAGAAGGACAAGAAAAAAGGGGGCGGTCTTTTTCAAAAAGTAATTGGCAAAATAAGTAAAGCAGCAGGCAACACTGGGATGAGCGCCAGCGGTATGACAGCGGTAGGCGATTTAGCCGAAGCTGATGTAATTGTTTCTATGGGAACAAACATTTACTCCAAAGACCTTGGGCTGATGTTTACGATTTTCTAGGTAAAGACTGGGTAAACAATGGCGACTTTACCATGCTGCAAATTGCAAGTAAAGATGCTTTCCAGTTTTATAAATATGATGGTACCATAAAAGTAAATGGCAGAGAACTAAAACATGTCAGCATGGGCATACATACAGCCACAGAAACACCCGGTACCGGTAATAAAAAAATTACGTTTGAAAAGGGAGGTGCTACTGAAGGCAGTTTTGAAATTCCCATGCCTACTAAAAACATAAAATTAATTTCGATAAACGGGCAAACTAAAGATGCGAAAGTTGATTTTACAAAAGATGTGATTTTAGAATTTGCAAACTATAGTACAGCGCCTAATCACTGATACGCGTTGATGTAATTACTACGCAAATCGGTATCCGCACATTAAACCTTGTATGTTATGTAAAGCCTGCGGCAAAAGTTACTATCCCCGCTGCTGCTTTCGGAATATTGAAAACACCAACAATTTAAATTATAAAAACAGCTACCTCTCCATCAGCGACCAACTGAGGGTAAAAGTCATTAACCCAACTGGTGCAATACCACAAGACCAAATGGTATTACCGGCAGCAACGATGGTGTATGGGTAAATGTAACAGACAGTAAAGACAACAACAAAGGCATAAAGTTTGAAAGCGGCAGCACCGCTGTTACTGATAAAAAGAATGCAGCTTTTGCAATGCCCTTATCAATTGCAAAAAACGTAGCAGTTAGCTCTTTTTATACTTACGGCACCACTCAGTTGTATGATGTAAACACTAATAGCTGGACGCAGGTAAAACCACCACTAAAGAACTACACTTTCCAAGATGCCCGACGGCTATTTAGATGCAATGCTTGAGGATCTATATAAAAAATTTACTGCCACCATTCTAGAAGTTAACGGCAGTACAGTGTTGTCAGTAGGTACTATTCCATCCTCACCCGCGTATGAAAAAACAAAGGAACTGATGCAGAGCCGAAGTAAACAACGAAGATAATTTTTTAAAGGGTATAAGAACCTTAATCCCCCGTTCATTTAACTCCGGTTTCAAATATTATTATGGGGAATCTGCAATATTAAAAGATACGAAGGCAGATGCTTTGCTAAAAGTATCGCTAGCCTGCGCTTTAAGCTGGGAAAATAAGCCGGAAATGACACCTTACACTGACTATTGAACTAGTAGGTGAAAGCAATGGTGATTTCCGTTCGTTTATGGGTAATACCAAATATTTTACCATGAACATTGCCGGCGAGGCGTATGAACTAAAGAAAAAAGAAGCTATTGATTTTGCAAAGGTATTTCAGGTAGATGCTTTTATCCAGCAGTTTAAAAAAGCATTAGCAGGAACTAAAAGATAAAGAAGCAGCCAATAGCGATTATGAAAAGGTGTGGCAATTGCAGAGATAAGTACATTAAACCTTATATTTTAAAAAGCATTCAAAAAAAATGAAAACGATATTAATAATTGCAATTACTTTTTTAATGGGTGTAAATCTTTTAATAGCACAAACCCCACCGCCCAAAGGCCCTGCTGCCGATAAAGCCATTAAAGCCTACAGCGAGGGAAAACTGGATGAACTGGCAGCTGCATTGCCTGCTTTATCTAAAGCTTTTCCCGATCATCCGTATACTGTTTTCTTTAAAGCCTTTGTTGCTGATAGAAAAGATAATAATGTGCAGGAAGCATTAAGAGGATATTCGGAAGTAATCAAAGCGGCTCCTGATTTGATGGAACCCTATTTTTTCAGGGCCATAATTTTTAATGAAAAGGGTATGTATGAAAAAACTATTGAGGATATGACCAATGCTATAAAAAACGATGACCAAAAGCAATCTAACTTATACACTCTAAGAGGCGAAATTTATGGTAAGGCAGAAAAAAATGAAAACGCATTTGCTGATTTTAAACAAGCAATAGCCATGTCTCCATCCATTGTAAAAAATTACAGGGGCTTAATGAACACAGCACT
>JBAOIB010000006.1:0-158067 GCA_037045195.1 Chitinophagaceae bacterium | reverse complement strand
ATTAAACTCTTTTACCAATACTCCAGCATTAACTAAATCTTCAACACTACCACCAGATTCAAACGAAGGGTTGAATTGGACTAATGGCTCTGGATATAAATTGCCGGAATCAAAATCCTTTCTAACAGTAGCAAGTATTTTTTCATCAGCAATATTGATAAAGCTATCAATGTATAGCTTGTAATCGCCAAGAATATCCTTATGTAAATCGAATATATTTTTCATGTCCATTATTGCTTACGCTTTTTAAAATTTATTTTTTTCTCTGCGGCCTGCATCGCTTCATTGGCAAACTTTTCATCCTTAACAACATCGTATAATTGATCAGCTAACCAAAGGATTAAAAGTTCATCTTTATCAGCTTTAAGCAAATCGGCTAAAATTGGAATCTGTTCTTTCTTTAGTTGCCGTAGACCTTTTTCAATTTTACTCAGTTGAGCCGTGTCCATTTCAAGCAATGGTGCAACCTGCCGCAAATACAAATTTTGCTTCTCCCTGAGTGTCCTTACTCTCTCACCAAATTGACTTTTCATCGTTTTATTATTGACTTGTCAAATATTGGCAAATATAAGAAAACAAAAGAAAAGTATTACTAACAAAATTGGCAAAGTTGCAAACCTTGCAAAGTCTGCAAACAACGCAAAAGCCCCATCCGCTTAGCAGTATGGGGAGCAATGCAGGAAAGATAAATGAGGTTAGATTTTGCGGTAATGCCCGGCCTTCAGCTTTTCCAAAGCCTTGCCGGTGGCATTGTGGAGAATATCATCCACGGTACGGGCAGAAAGCTGAAACTGCTTGCCGGTTTCAACGGCTTGTTGGCGGGTAAATTCTGATGGTAAAGTATCAAAGAATTTGCGTTTGCTATCGCCTGTTTTGAATTGGGTGGCTTCGCTTTGTTTTGGCAGGTTGTTGAACATTAAAATACTGTGGTGGAGGTAGATTTCGGCCAACCGCAAAGCGGTGCTGAAATCTTCATCGGTGCAAACCACCTGGTTTGCTGCTTCTCCGTTTTCAAATTTCCGCAAGGCGGTAAACAGCATTGCCATACGGTACAGGATCAAGCCCAATCGTTTTACAATACTGGCGGCTTCTTCGGCTGTGAACATGGTTACTTCATTGAGCCATGCCTCACAGGTTTGGTTTAGCTGCTGCCATTGCTGATTGGTTAGGGTAACGATGGTTTCTTCCCGTTGCAGGAACTGGACCATGTTAAACACCTTTAAGGACAATACTTTGAAATGCTCGGTGAGGTTGATGTTATTGGCATTGGGGGAAACGTCTTTCCATTTTTGCTCCACCTTAAAAGCATAGAAAATGAAACGGCTGAATAAGCCATCTTCGGAAGAAGATATTAAGCCCGTTACCTGATTGGGTGTACCGGATAAAGCAATAGACAAGCTGGGTGCATTTACCTCTGTAAATTCATTGTTGCCTTTCCGGGAACTGGAAAGCCTTTCGTGGTGAAACGATTTGCGAAGCATATCGGAATAGGAACCCCACTCTTGTTTAAATACATTGCCCAGGGTGTCGGCTTCTGTTTCGCAAATAATGCCTGTGCCTTCGTTCTGCTCCAAGTGCCAAAGGATTTTTGCATAGCTTGTATTTGCCGGAATGTACACCACTTTAAAAGTGGGTTTGGTGGGCTGTTCTTCGGTGGAGGTGTCGCCTTTTTTCTTACTGCTGATTTTTTGCTTGTGTTCGGATAGTTCCTGATTGTATTGTGATTCTGCCTCACGGCTTGCTTTCAGTACAAAGCTGTGGTATTCGTCTGCCAGCATCTTTGCGAACTTCAATGCACCTTTTCCACTGGCGGCAGGGGCAATGGCAAATGAAAAAACATTCGGAAAAACTTCGTTACCTGCATACACTCCTTTTACACCGGGCAAACATCCGCTGAGAATTGCCAATGCACCTGTAAGAAAAACATCCCGTTCTCTTTCATCGGTAAATGCCATTGCACCGTGCTGCAATATTTCAGGCATTTGCAAATACAGTTCTTCGGGAATGGTTGGAGTGGCTTTTAAATAGTCTTCCTGCGGTGTTTGCTGTTCTGCACTTTGCAGCTTTGCAGTGTTTGCAAACTTTGCAAACTCGGGTTTGTGGTGGGAGTAAACACTTTTTACTGCCTCTTTAATTTCTCTTTCAGGTAGGTCAAAATGTTGCGTACATAAAAGTTCAGTATCGGACTGCGATAAACCAGCTCTGTTGCAATTAGAAGCAAGCCGATAAATATAATTGTTCCTGTTTCCATCGGTGTATTGGGTTTTTTGATTGGTGAATTGAATTTGTTGATTGAAAATAAAAGCGATGTTCAGATCCTCTTCGGGTTCTTCCTGAACTGGTGGGATTACTGGCTGTGCTTTTGGCTGTGCTTCCGGTTGGGTGAAGATTTCGGGCAACTGTACTTTGAACTTTTCGTTACGGATGTTCTTAAACAGCCCAGGGTGATAACTCATAAAGCAAAGCCTTGTAATGTCCTTGCAGCTTGGGTCTGCTTTTAAACCTGTTGCTTCTTCGTAATGCTTCTGCACCTGCAAATAGGCAATGTCGTGGTGTTCAATTTCAGTATTCACCTCAATGAACACTTTAAGACCGTTACCGCTTGGGCTGATAAAGCATAAGAAGGTGTAAGGGATTTCAGCAATGACTTTGAAAGCTGCATCCAACTGTTCCGGTGTCAGCTTGTCAAAATCAAGATGCACAAAGCCGCTGTACATTTCAAGGAAACTGCATTTGCCTTTTCTCGCTGAATACTGCGGATGGAGTGAAGGCCAACAATTGCTTTTTCTTATTGGCAGCTTCTTCCGTTTTGCCTTGTTCCAGCAATGCCCTGATTTCTTCTACCTCCGCTTTGTATTTGCCGGAGGCAATATCATTGGCTATTAAAAGCAATGATTTCTTTTCCACCGGCACGGTGAAATTTTTAAATATGGTACTTGATGCCATTGTTCTGTTCTTTCAGTTAATAAAAAAATCCTACTTCTTGCGTTTGTTGCGGATAACATAATCGGCAGCCATCTGATCAATTTCATCTGCTGCTGATTTGCGGTTACGTTGTAACCAGGTATCCAACTCCTCCCGTTTGAAGTAGAGTTTTTTGCCCTGAGGACAGAAATGGGGAATGTGCTTTGTACTGGTGAGTTTGTACAAATGCGATGGGCTTACATCTAAATATTTGCAAGCCTCATTAAAGTTCAGTACTGTTTTTTGTAACAGGTTTTGCTCATCCAGCTTGTTAGCGATTTCGGTGAGCTTGTCTAAGATTAATTCTTCGTGTGCCATCTTTTTTTATTTTAATGAATGATGGCACAAACCTCTTAAATGCAAGAGGGGCAATGGTTAAGGGGTTAATCCCTTACTCACATTACTGAATAATCTTAATGTTTTTTATTGCAGATGTTTAAAAATCTTGTCAATGGTTGCCTTTTCCTTTGGTTCAATTTTGTTCTTTGAACCACTTGCTGAAAGGTTGTTTGCAGTTATCAGTGTATCCTTTTTGGAATAGAAGATTTTTGACTTTTCAATGTTCGACAATGACAGGCTATTGAAGTAGGGTGTGAACTTATCAATGCAATAACGGAAGTGTTTTGTTTCGCAGCCTAATTGAATTTTAACTGCACCGGGCAATATGCTTTTTGCTGTTAATGCCTTTATCAATTCATCAGCACTGGTAACATCATCATTCAGTAATTCTATTTGATGGCACAACTGATTTACTACCGTTGTGAGCTTTGCAATATCATCTTTGAAACCAAAGTGAATTGCTTCCTGGTTGCCGTTGTACTCGGTGCTGCCTTTTTCATCTGCTGCTGGCGGTCCTACATACTCTAATTGCTGAACGGTGGACAATGGTTCTTCCAAATCCAACACATAAAAATCTTCAATGGTTGTTGTTTGTGAAAGGCTTGCCTTGAACTGTTCCTGTATGCTGAAATAAAGCTGAATGAGGCTATGCTTTAAGTAATACAAAGCGAAGTGAACAACGCTGCTTTGTGCATCAGGAACCGTTGTAAAACCCTGCTCATTTAATTCTGTGGTAACCTGCTTGGCTAATACTCTCACATTGGTAAGGGTCTTGCCAACCTGATAGCGAATATCAACTAACTCTGTCCAGTTTGCAGCTTGCTGCAATACTGCATTGAAAACACGAAGTGTTTCTCCGGTGATTACGAAATAATAAAAATGGGTAACGGCATCTTTATACTTTGGCAAATCGGTTTTGTATAAAAGCTGCTGCAATGCTGTGTTGCCTATGGTTTCATCAGCCACTATTTTTTGAAGCGAAGGGTAATCAACCAACAATGCTGTGAGTTGCGAAAGCAACTCTGCATTGGTATTGGGTGAAGCTGCTTTTGCAGCTTTCACCAATTCAGTGAACCGCCTTGTGTTGGTGGTGTCTAATTTCCACGGCTTCAATACACCGTGCATGATGCTGTCTAATACTTTTACTTCCATCGCTATAAGTCTAATTTAATTTTATTGGCGGCCTCCTGTTTTTTATGGTCAATTACCTTAGCGTAAATTTCGGTTGTTTTTAAATGCCTGTGACCTAAGAGTTTTGAAACCGTGTAAATATCTGTTCCCAATGTAATTTGTAAAGTGGCGTAGGTATGCCTTGCACAGTGAAAAGTGATGTGCTTGGTGATACCTGCTTTCATTACCCATTCACGGAGTTTTAAGTTATGCCAGGCACTGTAATACAATCCTTCAAATACTTTATCATCCTGCTTTCTTCTTTCGCCTAAAAGCGAAAAGGCTTGTTCTGAAATGGGCAATGTTTCTGCTCCCTTTGTTTTCTTCTGCCTGAAACGGATGTAATACCCGGACTGCTCGGAGTGCTGCACTTCTGACCAAACCAACTTTTCTATATCCGACCAACGCAAACCACTCAATGCAGAAAAGATGAAAGCATTTTTGAGCACCGGCATTTCACACTCCACTTTTGCTGCTGCCTGTAATTCTTCCAAAGTGAGAAACTCTCTATCAGGATCATCTGACCTGATGCCTTCCACCTGGTTTGCCGGATTGGTTTGTATGATGCCTTCTTTTACTGCTTCCTTCAAAGCTGCGGTTACCTTGCTGAAATAGGAGGACTGTGAATTTTGTGAAAGGTGTTTATTGGTTTTGCTCTTGGCTTCGGATATGAGATAGGTTTTGAAATCTTCCAGCCAGTTTTTATCAATGTCTTTAAATGATGCACCATTCTTGGCAAACTTCTTCAAGTGTTTCAGCACACTATCCCAATTGCCCCAATTACCCTCGCTGCCTTTTCTTTTCTCGGTAAGCCTTTCAAAGTAGGCAATGAAACTGCCTTTGGCTTTATCGGTATCCCGAAAGCCATATTCTTCATTCTTTATCTGGAGCAATCTTTTTGACCGGATGGCTTCTGCCAGGATCATTGTTTTACGGTTCTCTTCCTTCTGCTCTTTGGTGAGCTTGCCTTTCTCCGGCTCGGGTATGATGTATAATTGCAAATACTCATAGTCTCTTTTACCATCACCATAGTAATCAAGATACAGGCTGATTTTATCGCCCTTTTTGCGTTGTCTTAATGTTACTGTCATGCTTCAGTTAATTTGAATAGTTCGTTGATAGCTGTTCGGGGGATACGGGTACTTCTGCCCAACTTACCTGCTTTGAGTTCGCCTTTGTCGATGAGCCTGTAAATGGTCCATCGGCTGGCGTTGATTAACTGGCAGGCTTCATCTACGGTTAGAAATTCCTTTTGAGAAATGGCAGGGTTGTACATGGCTTTCTCGGTTTCTTCCTTGATGGCCACTTCAATTTTTTCATCCCGCTTCCGTTGTTTGTATGCTCTCTTGGCACAGGTATCTGAGCAAAACTGTGTAACAGTAGTCTTGGCGGTAAACCGGTTACCGCAGTGCTGACAAGTTTTTTGTAGACGAATGTTGCTGCTCATTTTGTTGCCTGTTGTTGCTACATGTAGCAGCTTGTAGCTGTATGTAGCATGTTCTCTCCCGAGTGTTGCCTGATTTGTGGGCAACAAATCTGGGCAACAATCAGGCAACAAATATAGGTAAAAAAGTGGAGTTGGGCAACAAATAAAAGAAAGATAAATCAGCTAAAAGCTAACAATAACAGGCATTTATGAAACAAAGGAAAGATAGTTACTTTCCAATACAAAACTTCGAAAAAATATAATCCAACTGTTCTTCATTGCTAACAGTCCCGGTTATTTCTCCAAGATATTGAAGGCAGCGACGTATATCTAATGACAGCAGATCGCCTGGTATTTTTTGATCCAATCCTGTTTTTATTTCGTTTAAAGATGCAGCGACTTCTTTGAGTGCATGATAGTGTCGTGCATTAGTGATGATGGTGTTTTCTGTTTGTAATGCGCCATTCAATACTGCATCCAGCATTTTTTGTTTTAATACTTCTGTATGCAAATGGTTTTTTGCTGCAATAAATACCAGTCCGGGTATGGCTGCAAATTTTTCTTTTGACGCATCTTCACCATTAAGGTCAATTTTATTTGCAATTAAAATAAATTTTAATCCCTGATGTATCAGCTCATGTTGTTTTCTTATTATTTCATTTACATCATCAGCAGCATCAAAAAGATAAAGAACTAATCCCGCTTCCTTCATCTTTAAAATACTTCTTTCTACTCCTGCGCTTTCAATAATATCACTTGTATGCTCACGAATGCCGGCTGTATCTATGAGTCTGAAAAGTACGCCATCAATATTCAACACTTCTTCAATCGTATCACGAGTGGTGCCGGGTATTTCGCTTACAATAGCCCTGTTTTCATTTAAGAGTGTATTGAGTAAAGTTGATTTACCCGCATTGGGTTTTCCAATAATAGCTACGCTAATGCCATTCTTTATCACATTTCCCAATTGAAAGGATTGTATGAGTTGTGAAGTAGCTTGTTCCAGTTCATTGATCAGTTCATAAAACTGTTGGCGGTCGGCGAAAGCTACATCTTCCTGACTGAAGTCAAGTTCCAGTTCAATTAAAGCAGAAAATTTTATCAGCCTTTCTCTCAATGAAAGTAAGTGTGCAGAAAAACCACCCCGCATAGCATGCAGTGCTGTTTTTTGTGAGGCAGCAGTGTTCGATGCTATTAAATCTGCAACTGCTTCTGCTTGCGTAAGGTCTAATTTACCATTTAAAAAAGCACGTTGTGTAAACTCGCCTGGCAGGGCCAATCGGGCACCTAGTTTAATACAGGCCGCCATCACTTGTTGTTGAACAAATGGTGAGCCGTGGCAGCTTAACTCTGTTACATCTTCGCCAGTATAACTTTTAGGCGCTTTAAATACTGAAACAACCGCCTCGTCAAGTATTCCTTCTTCATCTTTCAACAAACCTACATGCAAGGTATGTGTAGGCACAAGCAAAAGATTTTTGGAATGAAATAACTCATTGGTTATAGCAATTGCACGTTTACCGCTTAGTCTTATGACACCTATAGCACCCACACCAGGTGGAGTAGCAATGGCAACAATTGTATCGTCCCAGTTTGTATGTTTGTTCACCCTTCAAAAATAGAGTGGATTGACGAGTGTATAAAAGAAAAAATCCTCAATGAACATCATGAAGGATTTTATAAAAATTTAGATTCAAAATTATTCGTCGCCGGATACTACAAATGTAATAGGCTGTTTACGATAGGCTTTTACCTGACGACCGTTTTGAACAGCAGGAGTCCATTTTGGACCTTTCTTAATTACTTTTACGGCCTCTTCTTCCATTCCATATCCGTTATTGGTCAAAGATCTAACGTCACTAATGTTGCCTTCTTTGTCCACAATAAACTGAACATAAACAGTGTATCTGCCTGCGGGTGCACCATTATCAACCGGAGCATTAGCATTAAGCGTATTGGTCAGATATTTTCTCCAGCCAATATCACCACCTGGGAAAGCGGCTTCTATTTCTACTTTATCAAAAATCTTATTTTCATCATCCTCCTTTTTCTCTTCTACAATTTTTTTACCCTGATCAATTACAACCGGAGGAGCCGGTATATCTGTTTCTTTCACACCTGCCTGATTGATTTCTGCAATCTTGGTTTCTTTCAATTCCTCTACAGGTGGAGGTGGCTTTTGTACTTCCTCGTCTTTTTTTACAATAGGAGGAGTAAATTGCTTCATTTCCACTTTTGGAGGATCGGGTTGCTTGGGTGGTGGCGGTGGTGGCGGTTCTATTTTCTTTTCTTCCTGCTTTATATCCTGCAGATTTACGTCCTGCATTTTCACCTTTGTTTTTGAACCACTTCCGGAACTGCTTGCCAAAACTGAACCTAACAATGCCAGTAAAGCAATGCCTGCAGTAATAATCAGCGCTTTGGTAATTCTCCGGTTATATGTTTTGCGAAGGTCGTACGCACCATAATCCTTATTCTTTCCATCAAAAAGGATGTCAAGAACATCGGCGGAGAGTATTTTGTTTGCTTCCATTTAATTACACTTTTTTTTAAGATGCATTTACTGAGTATTTCCATACTCTTTGGAACTATTTTATTCCATTTCTTTCTTCTGTTGTTTTAATCAGTGTATATTCCTGATCCAGAATTTTTACTATTGCGTAGGTTTTTACCTGGTTGATGGTCATTTCATCCAGAATATCTACCATGTTTTTGTAATTAGAATCAGGATCGGGTTTGATGATGACAACAAAGTCTCGGTCTAAGCAGGCATTCTGCCAATCGGGGTCGCCTTTCTTTTTTGCTGATTCCTGCATATCCTTACAACGGCTATCAGGGTCTGATAAATCATGAACGTGTCGGCCTATCACATCTTTTCTTTTATCTATGATTACTTGTCTGATACCTTTAAAAGTTGTTTGCTGAAAATTATTTTCTCCAACATCCACTTTTAATTGTCCGAAATAGTAATAAACCTGATTTCCTTTGCCTAACATAATTGTAAGTGCCCCGGATTCTTTTGCTTCATTCTGATTTTTTGGATCATTCACATCCTTGGGCATAAGCAAATTCATTGCCTTTGGAGTGCTCATAGTCGCAGTGAATATGAAGAAAGTAATCAGCAAAAAACCAAGGTCCACCATGGGAGTCATATCCACACGAGTAGAAAGTTTTTTGGCTTTTTTTACCCCTGGCCCTTTTTTGTGGCCGCTATCGCCGCCGCCATCTATACTTGCCATAATAGGTCAATTAAATTTTAAATAATTAATTTTTACTCTTTTGTTGCCGGCATACGATTATTATACTGATCCAATGCAGAGCCTGTTGGTGCTTTTTCTAAAGAGGTAACCAGATTAAATTTCAACTGGTCATTCTTTTTAAAAGCAGTAATAATAGCATCTATCGTAGGATACTTTGAAGATCCATCACCTTTTACAAGATATTTCAATGGTCTTCCCAGTTCTGCATATACTTCTTTTGATGCTCGTATCCATGTTGCTAGCTGGTTATCGGTAGAATCTAATACAGGAATACCTGGTTGTCCGGCTCCGGCATTTTGCTCCTCAGGACCCATATCCAGCAAGGCTGCAAGTCTGGAAAATGGAACGCCTACAGCTGGTGTTTTTCTGAAATTCTGTACTTCTTCAGGAGTAAGTTTAATAGAGCGCAATTCAGCAGCTTTTGTTACTATTTGGTCGCTTACAGTCCTGTCTTTTTCAGATAGTACAGAAAAGAAAACTCTGTTTGTAGAATCTACCAAAACCATTATTGCATCATTCTCCGGCAATTCTTCTGAAGAAACCGAATTTGGAATCTTCGTTTCGACCGGCTCCTGTGGCTTAAACTTTGTTGCCATGATAAAGAATGACAGAATCAGGAACGCAATATCCACAAAGGGAGTCATGTCCGTATCCGTACTCTTTCGAGGCATTTTTACACTTGGCATGATCTGATTTTTAAATTAGATTAATTAATGACTGGTTTCCATACCATTTCGTCCTCTTATTTATAAAGAGAAGCAAAACTTTGAGTAAGTGTAAAACCAGACTCATCAATGCCGTATGTAATTGAATCTATTTTGGTAGTAAATACGTTATACATAACCAGGGCAACAGCTGAAGTACCGATACCCAAAGCAGTATTATAAAGAGCTTCAGAGATACCTACAGCAAGGGCTGATGCACCGGCACCACCACCGCCTTCATCACCCAAAGCGCTGAATGAACGAATCATACCCATTACCGTACCTAAAAGGGCAATCAGGGTACCTACAGATGTAATGGTAGAAAGGAAAACCAGATTCTTTTGCAGCATAGGCAGCTCAAGTGCAGTAGCTTCTTCTACTTCTTTCTGAATAGAGATAACTTTTTGCTCAGTATTTAAACCGCCTTCATTAATCATTTCTTTGTAACGACGCAAACCTGCTTTCATTACATTACCTACTGAACCACGTTGTTTGTCACACTCAGAAAGTGCAGCATCCACATTACGATTAGCAAGATGATATTGGATTTTGCGGATAAAATCTGATATAGAACCATTTCCAAGAGCTCTGCGTATAGTCAGATATCTTTCAATTGAAAAGACAACGACCATCAGGAACATACCTACCAGAATAGGTACAATGATTCCTCCCATATAAATTCCATTTAAAGCACCAATGGGTTTATCATGCTTTGGCCAAAACCATCCTGTACCTTTTACATTGAAACCATCGGGATTACCGAAAATAAAACGCCAAATGCCATAACCGGCAATAAGGCAAATTATTGGTGCAATCCATGAAATGGCATTGCCGCTCTTTTTGGGTTGTACAGAAGTAGCCTTTACTGAAGCTGTTGCAGTTGGTTTAATCTCTGCCATGTCCTTTGTTTTTTTGTTTTAAAAATTAAAAAAGTTATTTCCTTTTTCCGGAGCTACAATGCTAAGGAAAAAGTTTAAAAAAAAATCCCCTCTCTTCATTTTTTTGGGAACGGGGGTCAAGTTAAGGAATTTTTTATTTGAACAAGTGCCATTTGAAATAAATTGATTCATAAAAGATTAGACACAAACGGTTGAGCTAATTTTGGCACCTCCTACTTATTCATACCGCAATGCTTCTATGGGGTTTAGTTTACCCGCTTTTAAAGCAGGATAGATACCGGCCAGCAAACCCACCATTGTACATATTAAAATTCCTAATATTACCCAATTCCAGGGAATTATAAACCCGGTTTTGAATAAAACAGAAGCTCCATTGCCAAATAAAATCCCCAATACAATACCAAAAAATGCACCTAAAAGGCTGATAATAACAGACTCCATTAGAAACTGAATCCTGACCGATCTACTCTTTCCTCCAATTGCTTTTACCAATCCTACTTCTCTGGTTCTTTCAGATACAGAAACCAACATGATATTCATTAAAGCGATTGCAGAACCTATTAAAGTAATAAAGCCAATAAATAGTACAGACAATGTAAAGAATCCCAGAATATTCATTGCCTTTTCCGCTACACTATCACTACGATCCAATGCAAAATTATTTGCCTCAGTTGTAGATAATTTCCTGATGGCTCTAAAGGTTCCTTCCGCTTCTCCCATCGCTACATTTACTTTAGCCAGATTATCCGTCATTACAGCAATTACAAAAGAAAAACCCGATGGAAAATTTCTGTCCACATTTTCATAGGAGGTTATTACTACATTATCTCTGCTAAAGCCAAATGAGGAGCCCCGGCCTTCCATTACGCCAAGTACACGATAGGGAATACTATTGATACGTATTACAGCATTCACAGCCCTTTCTCCACCTTCACGAAATAATTTATTAGCAACATCAAATCCTAAAATACAAACATTGCCTGATGAAGAAACATCAGCATGGTTCATATCTCTTCCATATTGAATTTTATAACCATTCAACTGCAGATAATTCTCATCACCACCAAACATCATCACATTCGGATTCGTCTTTTTATCTTGATAGGAAATAACATTAGTTCTGTTGCCAAAAATTGAAATACTTTTTATTGAAGGAAACTGATAATGTTTTACAAATTGTTCTGCTTCGTCTTTAGTAATGTTTCTGTCCAAATTGGATGTTTTTACTTTCTTATCCCCTTTTTTAGACATTCTCAATCCTGAACCACCTCCACCAATTCTAATTGTACGCTCTTTATACCTAATAGTAAATGCATTGGCACCCATAGTAGAAAAGCTTTCAGAAAACTTTTGATTCATTGCTTTTAATGCCGTAACGATTCCAATTAGTGCCATAATTCCAAATGCAATAATGGCAACGGTGAGACCGGTACGTAATTTATTACTTCGGATAGAACGAAAGGCTAAGGAAAGATTATCGAGAAATTTCATTAATACAGACCCTTTTTACGGTCTGGTAAAATTAACAATTGTGGCTACTTTTTTAGAAATAAAAAAAACCAAAAAACAAATTGGGAAAAATACCCAACAATATTAAAAGTGTTGCCAATACTGCAAGTGTCCATTTAAACTGTGAAGAAACAATGATAATATTTTCTTTCTCCGCATTTTTAAAATACATAGCCTGAAGGATGCGGAAATAATAAGAAATACTGATAACAGCCATTACGACTGCTACTATTACTAGCCACAGGCTACCACCAGCCGCAAGTGTAGCTTTCAGCATCAAAAATTTTGAAAGAAACCCTGCTGTAAGTGGAATACCCGAAAGAGATAATACAAAGATGGTAATTAACATTGCCAGAAAAGGTTGCTGACGAGCAAGACCATTAAATCCATCATAACTATAATCAGACATTTTTGCTAAAACAGCAAACAGACCGATTGTTGCCAGACTATACGCAATTACATAAAGTAACAAACCCTCTTTCCCATCAGTATTCATTGAATAGATTGCCAGCAACATAAAACCGGCCTGCGAAATACTGGAGTAGGCCAACATTCTTTTGACACTCTGCTGAAAAACAGCAGTTATATTTCCAATGAATAAAGTAGCTACGGTGATGATTGCAATCGTCAGTTTCCATACGTGTTGTAGATTTCCAAATGCCTCATCAAACAAACGAATAAAGGCAATAAAAACAGCAGCTTTAACAATGGTAGCCATATAGGAGGTAAAAACTGTGGGAGCACCATCATATACATCAGGCGTCCAGAAATGAAATGGAGCTGCCGATGCTTTAAACGCCATTGAAAATAATAACAACAACATGCCTGCAATTAATAAGGCAGAGGGCAAACCATTTAAAGGCGCAATAACAGATGTAAGGAAACTTCCTTTATCGCCATATATAAATGCAATACCCATCAACATCAAACCAGTGGAGAAGGAACCCTGCAAAAAATATTTCAATGATGCTTCATTACTTTTCAAGTTCAACTTATCACTCCCGGTTAATATATAAAGTGGAATAGATATGATTTCAATTCCCAAAAATAAAATAAGCAAAGACTTAAAGGAAGAAGTAAGTACAATGCCACATAGAATAAAAAATATCAGCGCCAGGTATTCTGCATAGTTAATGCCCACTTTTTCCATATCCTTTGCCGACAGTAACAGAAACAACAATGAAAGCATTATTGCAATGGAATTGAAGATAAGTGCAAATCTGTCAAAATACATCATGCCCCGTGTGTCCACATTAAAAAAAGCTGTGCCGTTCGTTTCAAAAATATTGACCACGAGTAGCAGCACCATGCCGGCAATAGCCAGATTGCGAACAGCACTTTTCTGTTTCAGCAAAATGCCGCTGAACATCATAACAACACCCCAAACCGCCGATATTATCAATGCATTCATATTCCTGTCTTACTTGGTAAAAACTGAATGATATTTATTCTTTCAATAAAATCTTTAGAAAAACTATCAGTCATATTTAAAATGGCCTGAGGGTAAATACCCAATACCAAAATCAATATCACCACCAAACTCAAAGCCAGTTTCTCATTTAAACTCACATCTTCAAAACCTGTTACTTCGGTTGAAAGTTCCCCATAAAATATTTTTCGTACCATACGCAGAGTATAAGCTGCACCCAGCACAACGCCTGCACAAGCCGCAATGGTAAACCACAGGTAATAAGGTGAATGAATTTTCATAATACCTGTAAACATCAGAAACTCTCCTGCAAATCCATTGGTTAATGGCAATGCAATATTGGCCAGCGATATGATAACAAAAAAAATGGCCATCGTAGGAGCCTTTTGTGCCAATCCGCCCAGCCCCGAAAACTTTGTAGTTCCCGTTCTTTTCTCAATCATATCGGCCACCATCCACATACCTATTATATTAATACCATGATTGAACATTTGTAAAAGTACTCCCTGCATTGCTATTTCATTGGAAGCAAATACTGCCACACACATTAATGCCACGTGAGCAATAGATGAGTAGGCGATAATTAATTTCATATCACTCAACCGAAGTGCAATGAGTGAAGCATAAATCAATCCGATTAATGCTAATGGAATAACGGTATAGCTCCACATTTCTGCACCAATGGATAATATTGGAACCAGCCATCTTATTAATCCCAGTAAACCCATTTTTACCATCAACCCGCTTAATACCATTGTAGTAGAAGTAGGCGATTGTTGATACGTATCCGGCTGCCAGGTATGAAAAGGGAATATGGGCATTTTTACAGCAAAGGCAATAAAGAATAACCAGAAGAGCCACGACTGATCGCCCTTGCTTAATGTAGTTTGTAGTTCGTAAAATGATTTAATACTAAAACTATGATCAGCTGTTTTTGACTGCAAGTATAAAATACCCACCAACATTAAAATAGAGCCCAGAAAAGTATAAACGAAAAACTTAAATGTAACTGCAATTCTTCTTTCGCCACCCCATTGTGAACATAGAAAATAAACAGGTATTAAAGTAAGCTCCCAGAAAAAATAAAGCAACAAAGCATCCATGGCCAGATAAACACCCATCAGCCCTGATAGGGCAAGCAGCATCAGTCCGTAAAAATTATAGCTTTTGCTATATACATTTTTCCAGGTAGCTGTAAATATTAAAAAGTAACCAATGGCAGTAAGCAAACAAAGTAACTGACCCAAAGCGTCCAGTTTTACCGAAAAACTACTGCCCAGTATTTGCAACCATGTACCATGATGTTCCAGATATTTAGCATCCTTGACCAGCCATATACCTGATATGGAAACCGCAAGCGTAATGACTGTGGCAAACAATGACCAGGCCTTTACCAATTTATCATTTCTAATAAAAAAGGTGGCCAATCCTGTAATCAAAGGAATTAATATGAGTAAAACTGCTATCATTTATTTTCTCAAAAAAAATTGAATTATAAAAATTATCACCATGCTCAATACCATTAATAAAATGTAACTGCCTGTTTGTCCGCTTTGTAACAATCTAAACTGTCTGCTGCCATATTGCACCAAACGACCTGCACCATTTACCACTCCATCTATACCCGATTTTTCTATTACGTTTTTTAAGAAGTTGCCAAATTTTTTCAAAGGATTTACAACCGCTGCATCATACATTTCATCAACATACCATTTGTTTTCCAAAACCTTACCCAGTCCTTTAGATTCTTTGTATTGATAATTTCTAAACATATACCAGGCTGCTACAATTGCCAGTATAACGAGTGCAGTAGAAAGGCCCATCAGCATAAACTCGGTAGATGCTGCTACATGATGCGCTTCTCCATTTGTAGCAATTACAGGTTGTAAAAAAGCTGCAAGTTTATCGCCACCTTGCATTATTACATTGGGAATACCTATAAATCCACCTACAACAGAAAGTATTGCCAGAATAATAAGAGGTATTGTCATTGCTGAAGGGCTTTCATGCAAATGATGTTTCTGTTCTTCTGTTCCTCTGAACTTTCCGGTAAATGTGATGAATAAAAGACGAAACATATAAAATGCAGTAAGCAAAGCGCCCAATAAAGCAATAACATAAATTACTGGGCTTTTCTGCCAGGCAGCCAGTAGTATTGCATCTTTTGAAAAGAAACCACTGAAAGGCGGAATGCCAGCAATAGCAATACAGGCAATTAAAAAAGTAATAAATGTGATTTTTATTTTTCCAGAAAGGCCACCCATGTATCTGATGTCTTGTACACCACCCATTGCATGAATAACACTGCCAGCTCCCAGGAATAAAAGTGCTTTAAAGAAGGCATGCGTCATCACATGAAAAACACCGGCTGTATAAGCACCCAACCCCATTGCCAATACCATATAACCCAACTGGCTAACGGTGGAATAGGCTAATACTTTTTTAATATCATTTTGTTTTAATGCAATAGTAGCTGCCAGCACAGCAGTGAGCAATCCGGTAATAGCCACTACTGTCATTGTAACTTCTGAAAGAGAATATAAAATATTGCTGCGGGCTATCATATAAATACCTGCGGTAACCATAGTAGCAGCGTGTATTAAAGCTGAAACCGGAGTAGGGCCGGCCATAGCATCGGGTAGCCAGGTGTATAAAGGTATCTGTGCACTTTTACCAGTAGCACCAATAAATAATAATAATGTAATACCAGTAATATCCGTTGCACTGAATTTACTGATGCTTGCTGCAGAAAATACTTCAGAAAAACTTACAGTATTTATTTTGCCGATAATCCAGAATAATGCAATTAAAAATGCCAAATCGCCAATACGGTTCATTACAAAGGCTTTACTGGCAGCTTTATTATAAGATTTATTTTTAAACCAATATCCAATTAATAAATAAGATGAAAGCCCCACACCTTCCCATCCCATAAACATGATGACATAATTTGCCCCCATCACCAGCAATAGCATGAAGAATACAAAAAGATTGAGATAAGCAAAATATCTTCCGAAATGTTCTTTTGTTTCATCGTGCATATAAGATGTAGAATACACATGAATCAAAAATCCTACACCAGTTATAATCAAAAGGAAAATGGAAGAAAGCTGGTCTATCTGAAATGCGAATGGAATAGTAAGGCTACCAACAGATAAAAAATTAAAATAATCTGCGGTATGCGTATTGCCTCCTTTTACCTGAAAGAAAACCCACACACTCAGCAGGAATGAACCCAATATCACACCCGAACCAATAATGCCCACAGCAGATTTTGGGAGCCATTTTCTTCCCAGTCCATTTATCAGAAAGCCGATAAACGGAAGTAATGGAATCAAATACACGATGTTCAATACATTATTCATAAAAAAAACTGGTAAGGCTAAATGTTTTATTAACCTTTACACCTTTCTAATGTTTCAACCTGTTTAAAAAATTAATATCCACTGAGTGAATATTTCTATACATCATTACAATGATGGCCAAACCCACACTCACTTCTGCCGCAGCCACTACCATAATAAAAAACACAAATAATTGCCCATCAGTACCTGCCGTTGATGCTACATCAGCAGCCAGCGCTTTCATGTGGTGCATTTTTGAAAATGCGACCAGCAATAAATTCACAGCGTTTAACATCAACTCAATACACATAAATACAATAATGGCATTGCGGCGTGTCAAAACGCCAACAATTCCAATGCAGAATAATGCGACCGAAAGAAATATGTAATAATTAATAGGCATTCCTACAATTTTATATATAAGCCTGCTTTAAAATTTGTTTTACCCACATAGTTGGTACCAGGGCCTACATCAAACGAAATGATATCCAGAATTTTTTTCTTAATAACACCGCCAAACAGATCAACGGCTTTGTACGATGCTCCTTTGGTTAACAACTTTACAATAGTACCAACTGACACAGAACTTAAACCGGAAATAATCAAAGTTTTGGCATCTTTAGCCAGACTGTCTTTGTTTTCCGAAATCTTTTTAATAGCGCCATAAATCGTAATGGCCGCTCCTGCATAATTTGTAATACGATAAACTAATCTTCCTGTTTTAAAAGTGCTGAAAAGCTTATTGATTTCATTATTTCTTTTGGAGCCTAATAATTGACTTACAATATTCAATTTTGGGATTTTACTTTTTCCGGAAAAGAACTGTGGCGCCCATCCCCTTTTAACTTGCAACACATTGCCCAGCAACTGATCCAAATTAAAATTCTTAATATCAATTTTAGGAATTTCAATTTGTGCCTTGCTTTGTGTTGCTGTAAAAAGCAAAGCAGCCATCATGATTGTAATTAATTTTCTCATAGCTTTAGTTTTTGTTTTATTCTTTTTTACCAATTACCACAGCACCTACCATAGCGCTTAAAAATAAGATACTGCTTATTTCAAATGGCACTACATAAGTTGTAAATAATTCTTTACCCAGATTTTTTATTAATCCAATATTTCCAGTGTTTACCAGTGCTGTTTGTGATTTAATATCTGCGTCTTTCAATGCAGCCACCAGCACCAACAATAAACAACCACCCGCAACAGCACCAGCAACTTTCAACCAGCGGTTTTTCTGTGGCTCCGTTTCTTTATTCAGGTTCAACAGCATGATGACAAAAAGAAACAACACCATAATGGCTCCTGCATAAACGATAATGTTTACAATTGCCAAAAACTGTGCATTCAATAAAATATAATGACCGGAGATGGCAAAAAAAGTAGCGATCAGCCATAGTACACTATAGACAGGGTTTTTTGCCGTTACTACCATTAAAGCACTAAAAATGGCTACTACCGACAGAAACCAGAAAAGTATTTGTGTTACACCCATTCTCTTAAGCCGTTAATTCTTTTTATTTTTTTGTTGCCCTGTCTCCCACTGCTTTTTCATAAGCTTCTTTTTCATTTATGGGATGCGGTATCAACAATTCTTCTTTTTTATAAATAAACCCTTTGCGTCCATAATTGGCTGGAGCAAAAGTTTGCGATAAATAAATCGCATCCTTTGGACAAGCCTCCTCGCACAAACCGCAAAAAATACAGCGCAGCATGTTTATCTCATACTTAGCAGCATATTTTTCTTCTCGATATAAATCTTCTTCTCCAGGCAATCTTTCAGCGGCTTCCATTGTAATTGCTTCTGCAGGGCAGGCAACAGCACAAAGACCACAGGCAGTACAATTTTCTCTTCCTTCAGCATCACGATTTAATACATGCAATCCTCTGAAAACTTTTGAAAAAGTGCGGGTTTGCTCAGGAAAATTGATAGTGGGCTTTTTCTTAAACAAATGGCTGATAGTAATGCCCATACCTTTCATGATGTTCCAGAGATAAATACTCTCTAAAAATGTCATGGGCTTTCTGTCCACTTCTACTGCTCTGTTTGTTAATCTTGCACTCATGATAAAGTTTGCAAATATATCTGCCTTCTGTTTATTTTTTCAAATACAATATTACTGCTGCCGTTATCAACATATTTATCAATGCCAATGGAATCAGTTTTTTCCATCCCAAATTCATCAACTGATCATATCTGAAACGCGGAATGGTCCACCTTATCCATAAAAACACAAAAATGAAAAATGAAACTTTTGCCATCATTACACTAAAGCTGACAAATGTCATCCAAAACGAGCTTAATCCCCACGATGCTTCATTTACAAATGGAATATCATAACCTCCAAAATATAAAGTGACCATAATGGCACTGCTGATAAACATATTGATATACTCAGCAAAAAGATAAAAGCCCAGCTTCATTGAAGAATATTCCTGATGATACCCAAAGTTCAACTCATTTTCCGCTTCGGGCAGGTCAAAAGGAGTACGATTACACTCTGCCAGCGCACATACAAAAAATATTATAAACCCTAATGGCTGAAACAACACATTCCATCCATTTTCTATTTGATAACCTACGATTGCACTCATTTTTAGGAGCCGGTCATAAATAATACAGCGATTAATGCAAGCCCCATTGGCAACTCGTAAGATACCATTTGTGAAGCGCCACGTATAGCTGCCAACAAAGAAAATTTATTGTTGGAAGCCCATCCGCCTATCATAATGCCATACACTCCTACACTGACCACACTAAACACAAGCAGAATTCCCATGTCCACATCGGCTACCTGCATAGGAAAAACAGCTCCGCTTTTTGCAACAAATGGAGCAGCCCAGGGTATAACAGTGCTGGTTACAAGTGCTGTAACCATTGCCAATGCAGGACCAAGAATAAACAGAAATCGGTTGGATGCTAAAGGAATAATCTCTTCTTTGAAAAAAAGTTTTCCGCCATCGGCCAGTGGTTGTAAAATTCCAAAGGGGCCTGCACGGTTTGGTCCACGCCGGTCTTGTAACCAGGCTGCTACTTTGCGCTCGGCATAAGTAGTGTACATGGCAATAAAAAATGAAAGACCTATGATAGCAGCTATCAAAATTGATTTGCCTATAATAAACCACCAGTCTATAATCAATAAGTACATGCTTTACTTTTATTGTTCTTTCTTTTCAAAATTTTTACTTGTAGCTGGGCCCGGCAATGATGCCAGTTCCACACTATTAACTTCACTCACTTTATTTATATCCATTAGTAATTTTGGATTGCGTCCTCCCATTACTTCTGTTAAGGTTTCTTTTGGCATTTTCAATCCTAGATAATGCCCCTGCGAAATAACTGAATGCCGATTAATGTTGGTAGGCCCTTCAATTTCCCAATCACTTGTTTTCTTTTTATCAAAGCGACAGGTGTTACAAATCCATCCGGGTTTACCATCATAGCTTTGCACTTCAGCCCATTCATCTTTACGGCTGGTTACACGCATCACATCATTGCCTCGCTGCCATAGCGTTACTTTACCACAACATTTGTCACAATTCCGATGAGCATCAACCGGCTTGGTAAACCATACACGGTTTTTAAAACGGAATGTTTTATCGGTAAGTGCTCCTACCGGACACACATCAATCATATTTCCGCTAAAATCATTATCAACTGCCTTGGATATATAAGTTGATATTTCAGAATGGTCGCCTCTGTCGAGCACACCATGTATGCGGTTATCAGTTATTTGATCGGCTACAAAAACACAACGGTAACAAAGTATGCACCGCGTCATGTGTAACTGTATATAAGGCCCAATATCTTCTTTTACAAAAACTCTTTTCTTAAATTCATACCGGGAGCCTTCTGTGCCATGTTCGTAACTTAAATCTTGCAAATGACATTCCCCTGCCTGATCACAAATAGGGCAATCAAGTGGATGGTTGATTAATAAGAATTCAACCACGCCTTTTCTGGCATCCAGAACCCTTTCACTGGTAATATTTTTTACAATCATACCTTCCATTACTGTAGTGCGGCAACTGGCCACTAACTTAGGCATGGGTCGTGGATCAGCAGTTGAACCGGCTGCTACTTCTACAAGACAGGTGCGGCATTTACCACCACTGTCTTTCAACTTGCTGTAATAGCACATTGCTGGTGGAGTAACGTCTCCACCTATTTGCCTTGCAGCATTTAATATGGTAGTACCCGGCGCTACTTCAACTGTAATGTTGTCAATAGTTACCTTAAAATTTGCCGGTGCTTCTTTTTTATTTTCTTCTGCCATTACTAATTGTAATTTTCAATAGTCTTCTTTGTTTTCCTTTTATGCCCAAATGAAAAAGTGCCACCAATCATACCATCCAGTTCATCAAACCAAAAGGATTGTTTCCCTCTTCCAAATATTCCTTTTTTATGCAGATTGATATCGGGCATATTGATAAATCCACATTTGTTTTCAATTTTAATAAAAAAATGTTTGAAAAAAGTTGATTGCAGGCCAGCGGTTAGGTTTATTCCATATCCCGCAACATGAAACTCATCGTTTCTGTCATAATCCATCAACTTGACATCCGAACGAGGAAATAAAAATCCAATACCTGCTCCTGCAAACCAGCTTACAATTAATTTATTGCTATTACTGTGATATAGTTTTGCAAACCGTTCGCCTTCAATATTGATATAGTTTAATCCATTGGTATGTTCAAATCTTAAAAAATCTGAAGTCAACGTTTTATCACCATTATAAACACCTTTAAAAGAACCGGCATGATCAATTGTGCCTTTCATAGTAACTACCTGATTTTGATCCATAACATATTTCATATGATCAAATCCAAGTGACACGGCAATATTATCTTTTATGAAATAGCCAAGCCTGAAATTTGTTTGCGGGATGGTAAGACGATTAAATTTCAGATAATTGTGATAACTGAAAGGCGTAGGCCGGTCGTGTGCTTTTACTTTATAAAGCGTAAAATCATAATCCGCTCCACGCATCTGAATATTGCTTTTGGAATAAAACCCGCGGTTCCATCCCCATGCAACATAAATCTGCCCTTTCTTTTTATCAGTATAAAAAGTAGTGCTTGTTTGTCCGTATGTAATAACCGCAATATTCAAAACAATAAATGTTTTAAAAGCTTTTAAACCTGAACTGAATTTATATTTATACTGACAATGGTGCTGCATAATTTGCCAATCCGTAGTTTTTAGTTAAACATTCCTGAGGGTTTTGTACATGCCACTCAAACTCATCTCTAAAATGCCTGATAGCTGCTGCAACCGGCCATGCAGCTGCATCACCCAACGGGCAAATAGTATTACCTTCTATCTTCCTTTGTACATCCCACAATAAATCTATGTCACTCATTTTTCCTTTTCCGTTCTCAATATTCCACAAAATTTTTTCCATCCATCCGGTTCCTTCTCTGCAAGGTGAACATTGTCCGCAACTTTCGTGGCGGTAAAATCTCGCCAGTGTGTAAGTATGCTTTATAACACATTGCCGGTCATCAAGTACAATAAAACCACCAGAGCCCATCATAGAGCCGGTAGCAAAACCTCCGTCGGATAGACTTTCATAAGTCATCATCCTTTTTTCACCTTTTGCTGTTGTCAGCAACAAATTGGCTGGAAGAATAGGCACGGATGATCCTCCAGGTATGCAGGCTTTTAATTTTCTGCCATTGGAGATGCCGCCACAGTATTCATCACTATAAATAAATTCCTCAACAGAAATGGTCATGTCTATTTCAAATACACCCTGATTCTTTATGTTGCCACAAGCTGATATCAATTTAGTTCCTGTTGATTTTCCAATTCCGATTTTTGCATATTCTTCTCCCCCTTCATTTATAATGGGCACTACTGCTGCAATTGTTTCTACATTATTGACAACTGTTGGGCATCCCCATAAACCTTTTACCGCAGGAAAAGGAGGTTTAATTCTGGGATTGCCTCTTTTGCCTTCAAGCGATTCCAGCAGTGCTGTTTCTTCGCCGCAGATATAGGCACCTGCACCTCGTTGTACGTATATCTCACAATCGAAACCGCTGCCCAAAATATTTTTTCCAAGCCAACCATTATTTTTTGCTTCTGCAATTGCCTGTTCCAAAATATCAACAATCCAGGCATATTCTCCTCTGATATAGATATAAGACCGATTAGAACCTAATGCATAAGAAGCTGTAATCATTCCTTCAATTAATAAATGGGGAATGAATTCCATTAAATATCTGTCTTTGAAAGTTCCGGGTTCACTTTCATCTGCATTAACTACCAGATAACGGGGCACACCTTCTGGCTTTGCTAAAAAACTCCATTTCATTCCCGTTGGAAAGCCTGCACCACCACGACCTCTTAAACCACTTTTCTTGACTTCTTCTGTTATTTGATCGGGCCCAAGTGTCTTCAATGCTTTTTCAACACTGCGGTAGCCACCTTCACGACGATATACATCATAAAGTCTGATGTTTTCAATGTGTGCTTTGTCTAATAATAATTTTCTTCCCATATTTCACAATCCCCTTTAGGGGAATAATGTTTTATTTTCATTTTACTGCCTGCCTGGCAAACAATTTCCAGTTTTTTCCATTTCTCATCCATAGTTCCAAAACTTTAAGATGATATCTTATTGCTTCACCACCATTCAACGACACTTTATAATCTCCAACAAACCTTACAACTGCCACTTTCCTTTTCAATTTTATATTTAGACTGTCTTCTTTTATTTCAAAATACTTTAAGTAACCTGTTGTCAGATTTTTTAAAATATCGGTTTTCGTTTCTACCCAACCATTACTATGGCCATAGGTTAGCTCATTGATTGCAACATGCTTTATGAAACTAGTATCCACCAAAATAAGCGCCTGATGAAATGCGTGAAAAGTTGAAATTAATTTCATATTGCGGGTTTGCGAATAACCGCTTAACCCGGCTGCAATAAATATTAAAACAAAGAGCTTTTTCAATTTATTCAATCCTTAATGTTTCCAGTCTGAATAATTTATAATCCTTCTTTTCTTTATGCCATACCATTGTTAAATTCACTGTGTAATCTTCCGTCTTACCATCTGTCTTAAATTCTTTGCCTTTAAAAAAATACTTTACCAAGGTTGAATCCAGATTTTTTGACAATCCATAGCCCTTAGTCATTGTAGCCTGTACAAAAGAAGATGGATTTTTTACAATATGGTTTATTGCTTCTTGTCTTTGCTCCACCTTTCCATTTTCTCCCTGATGAATCATTAACGGTGCAAACAATTTTTCAAGAATGACACTATCTTTTGTTTCAAAAATTGCCTGTACCAATTGTTTCAATTTTGCAAGAATCTTATTAGTACTCTTCGTCTGAGCACAAACAATGGTGCTGGCAAATAAAAAAAATATGACCATGCATTTCTTCATTCTTAGTTATTTTGAGCCTGCAATGTTTTACAAGATTCAACAATTGCATCTACTTTTTCTTTGGTCAGATGTTCTTTATAATTTTTTCCCATCTGCATCATAGGTGCATAGCCACAGGCACCCAGACACTCAACCGTTTTCAAAGTAAATATTCCATCGGCCGTTGTCTCACCGGGTTTGATGCCCAGTTTTTCAAAGATGTATTGGATAATTTCATCGCTTCCATTTATCATACAAGGGCCGGTCTGGCATACTTCAAACATGTATTTGCCCACCGGCTTTAGATTGTACATACTGTAAAACGTGGCCACTTCATATACCTCAATAGGCGAAAGGTTCAAAACGGATGCTACATAATCCATCGTTTCGGTACTGAGCCAGCCGCCAAATTCCTGTTGTGCCAGATGCAATACGGGTATCAAAGCACTTTTCTGCTTTCCTTCGGGATAAAAATTAATTATCCTTTGTACTTCTTGCATGGTTTTATTTGAAAACTGCATGGTTATTTTTTCTTCTTATTCCTATTTTCAAGTTTATAAATGTCGGCTAAATCCTGTGGTCTGCCAGCAATCCTCTTAATCTTTATTAATTCATTATAACCTATAAAATGAATAACTACATTTTCATAATTAATCATCTTTCCGTTAATCTTAAAGAAGCAACCCCAAAATCATCAATTACTTTTTTCATTTTTCCATTTCCCGCTTTATTGGCAAATACAATCTGACGCAATTCAATCAGTGATTGAAATCTTTCCTCATTAGACCTTTTCGCCCAATACTTATCATCCAGCTCCTCTGTTTCTTTAAAAGAAACTTTTCTTATCTCCAATGCTATTTTTCTTTTTTTTCTCATTATGCATCCAATTCTCCTGCTATTAGATTTAATGAACTCATGGTCATAATGGCATCACTCAGCATAGAGCCTTTTACCAACTCTTCAAAAGCCTGATAATATACAAAACAAGGTCGGCGAAAATGCAGCCGAAATGGAGTTCGGCCTCCATCACTTATTAAGTAATAACCCAGCTCCCCATTGCCCCCCTCAACACTATGATACACTTCACCTACGGGTATCTGCGTTTCACCCATCACTATTTTAAAATGCCAGATCAACTCTTCCATTTTAGTATATACATCTTCTTTTTTAGGAAGATAATACTCAGGAGCATCGGCATGATAAACTTCGGCTTCAGCACCTTTAAATTCCTGCACTTTTTGATAAGCTTGCTCTAAAATGCTTAAGCTTTGCCACATTTCCTGATTACGTACCAGCCAGCGATCATAATTGTCGCCAGTAGTACCTACAGAAATATTAAATTGAAAATCTTCATATGAACTGTATGGTGTATGTACCCGTACATCGTAATCTACTCCAGCTGCACGAAGGTTGGGCCCGGTAAATCCATAGTTCAAAGCCCTTTCGGCGCTAATGGCGCCTGTACCTTTTGTGCGGTCCATAAAAATTCTGTTTCGCTGGAAAAGATTTTCAAACTCTTTCAATACTTTAGGATATTCCTTTAAAAATTTTTCAAGCTTTTGAAATGCGATGTCGTTAAAGTTTCTTTCAAAGCCTCCTATGCGGCCAATATTGGTCGTAAGTCTTGCACCGCAAACTTCTTCGTATATTTCATATATCAGCTCACGATATTGCATTACATATAAAAATCCGGTATAGGCACCGGCATCCACACCTACAATTGAGTTACATATTAAATGGTCGGATATGCGGGACAACTCCATAATGATTACTCTCAGATAATCTACTCTTTTAGGCATTTTCAGCCCCAGCAATTTTTCGCAGGTAAGATGCCATCCCATATTGTTGATGGGAGAAGAGCAATAATTTAGCCTGTCTGTTAAAGTTGTTATTTGATATAACGGTCTTCTTTCAGCCAGTTTTTCAAAAGCCCTATGAATATATCCGATAGTTTGATCGGCTGAAACGATTCTTTCACCATCCAGTTCCAGAATATTTTGCATCACACCATGTGTAGCCGGATGTGTAGGCCCCAGATTGAGTGTGGTAGTGGTTTTTTCAATTGAACCTTCAGGTAGTTTGATGTGTTGCTCTGACATGATTTATAAACTGTTTATCCTCTGCCAAACATTTCGTCGTCTTTATCAATTCTAGTTTGATCTTCTAACGGAAATTCTTTTCTCAAAGGGAAATAATCCATTTCTTCTACATTCAATATTCTTTTCAAATTGGGATGTCCAACAAAATTCACTCCCAGAAAATCATAGGTTTCTCTTTCCATCCAATTGGCAGCAGAAAACAATCCGGTTGCGGTGTACACATCTGGAGTATTGATATCAGTAAACACTTTAAACCTGATGCGAATATTGTCTTCCATATTATGAAGATGATAAACAACAGCCAGCTCCCTTCCTTTATCATCAGGATAGTGCACCGCCGTAAGATCCGTTAGAAATCGAAATTTCAGCACTTCATCATCATACAGAAAATTGAGAACCTTCAGATTCATTTCTTTGGGAACTTCAAAACTCAGCATACCATATGGCTCTTCAATGTTTAAAAGCTGGTCGCCAAATTTTTCAGTAATTCTCGCTTGTATCGTCTCGTTAGTCAAACTCATTTATTCAACAGATTAACTTAGAACAGGTATATTTTTTTACTTTTTTTAAAATCAATTATTGTATGCCATAACTATCCAGCAGTGCTTTGTACTGCGGACTGTTTCTTCTTCTTAAACTTTCTTTGCCTACCAGATCCTGAACACGCATCAAACCATCAATAATTGCCTCTGGTCTGGGTGCACATCCCGGCACATATACATCTACAGGAATTACTTGATCAATACCTTGTAATACGCTGTAAGTATCAAATATGCCTCCGCTGCTTGCACAAGCACCTACAGCCATTACCCAGCGTGGCTCGGCCATTTGTAGATATACTTGTTTTAAGACCGGACCCATTTTTTTGGCGATGGTGCCCATTACCATCAGCAGGTCGCACTGCCGTGGGCTAAAGCCAACTCTTTCGGAACCAAATCTTGCCAAATCGTAATGAGAACCCATTGTTGCCATAAATTCAATACCACAACAAGAGGTTGCAAATGGCAAAGGCCATAATGAATTTTTTCTTGCAAGCCCGATTACTTTATTTAGAGAAGTTGCAAAAAATCCTTCGCCCATGTGACCATCTGGCATTTCGACTATGCTGATATCCGATTCCGGAATCTTTTTTATTAAATTATATGATACCTGGCGGGGCATAATTTCAAATTTGGAGTTTTCAAAAATTCAACCGGGAAAATACTTTGCCTTTTGTTTCTTCCCAGGAGTTTAATCTTCCCACTGCAGGGCTTTCTTTTTTATAATATATATAAAGCCACAGAGGAAAAAGCCAACAAACATGACAACAGCCCAAAAGGCTGGCCAACCCAGTTCTCTAAAATTCACAGCATAAGGATAAAAGAAAATGACTTCCACATCAAATAATACAAACAGAATGGCAGTCAGAAAATATTTAATAGCCATTGGCTGACGGGCATCGCCATGACTTTCAATTCCACTTGAGAAATTTTGCAATTTATCTGCTGTTTTTCTTTTGGGACCCAACAAATGAGTAACCACAGTAAGAAATATAACTAACCCAATAGCAATAAGCACTTGTAAACCAACGGGTAAATAAGAGCCCGCAGTCATGTTTTCCGGATCAATTTGCAACAAATGAAACATAATCTACACTTGTGGCAAAAATAAGGCAGCAAAACGGAAATACCTGAACAAAGAAGCCCTTGCGAATTTTAGCAAGGGCTTCCAAATAATATTTATCAGGTTTATTTTATTTTTTTGCAACAACCTGACCGTTTTTTGTTTTTAGCTTGGTTTTGCTAACAGGCTTTGATGTTGTTGTTTTAGTACCCTTTTCAGGTTGGGTAGTACTGGTTTGTTTTCGCACTGGATTTCCTTGCAAAATATCTATATTCTTTTGAATATTCTCATAATTTTCTGCGTCGGCAGCCTGCCATTTTTTCAAATAATCAATAGCCTTGGTATAATCTTTTACTTCATTTGCATAGTAGATGGCAAGAAAACTGGCTGCACTGATTATTTGTTTTTTATACTTTACAGTATCTGAAATTGCAAAATCATAAAGTTTCATAGCATCAGGCACAGCTAAACTGTCTTTTTTCAATGTATCAATCAATCTGCTATTATTGTAAACCCAGTCGTAACCATAAACCTGTGTTGGCCATTTGTCTCTCATAATAATTGCAGCATCTCTCAACTTTGTATAATCCTGGCCAAAATAATAGGCCGTAGTTAATTCAAAATAATCATTAATAGTAGGCTTGGCTTTCAAATCAATAATTTTTTGAATTATCTGTGCTTCTTTATCACGAATTTTATTTTCTTTAAAATAATCTGCTGCCTGACTCAAAAATTCAATTCGAGATGACAGCACTGTATCCAATTGCGCACCTTCTACATAATTCTTGAAAATTTCATCTGCCCCGCCTCCTGTTTTGGCTAAAAGTTTAGCTCTCAGCTCATAATCATAGGACGCATAATCTTCCGGATTTTTTTTCAAAAAGAAAAGGTCACTGTATTTTTTTGCATTGGAAATATCACCCTTTTGAAAATAAGCATCTGCCAACATGCGATATACTTTTGGTTTTGTTTTGTCGCCCAATGCGGACACCACTGATTCTCCTTTACCAGTAGCACATTCAAAGTCTTTTTGTGCCCAACATAACATAGCATATAAATATTGATCTTGTGCATCTAAATCAGCGCCTTTACTATTTATATATTTTTCAAGCTGAACCTGTGCCTCTGTAAATTTCTGACGATAGAAATAATAATAGAAAAGTTCAAAATAGGCATTTGTGAATTTTGGATCTTTTTCTACAGCTTCATTGAGATATTTCAAAACCAGTTCCCAGTTTTTTTGAGATTCAAATAATTTTGATAACCGAAAACTCGCAGGTGCAAAATTGGGATTTACCTGCAATGCTTTATTATAAGCAGTATAAGCTGGGCCACCGCCTTTTCCTTCACCGGCTTTGCGGTAGGCATTACCCAATTGCAAAAGCGTCTCAGTATTTTTTGAATCTTTTACTGAAGCATCTTCTAGCAATCTTACAGCATAACTGTAATCTCCATCTTTACTATCTACAATGGCACGCCCAATTGCGGTTTCTATATCGGGATTATCTCCTTTTTTATTGTGACGGGTCATGGTAAGTGCAGTTTCAAAATGTTGGCGGGCTTCGCTAACCTTTTTTTCCAATAATTCCACATGCCCCATACCTACCTGTATCAAAGGAGCGCCATTGGTTGTTTGCAATGCCTTTGTATATACCTCTTTTGCGGCGGCTATACGGGATGACATGATTTCATCAGATTCCAGATAAGACTGACCCATCCAATATAATGCATCAATATTATTTGGATTTGCAGCCAGCATTTTTTCAAACACTGCTTGTGCAGTTTTTACTCTGCCCGCATACAGATGGTTCATACCTTCCTGAATGCTTTGTGCTTTTAGCCCTCCTACAATCAAAAAAAAGGCAGTTACAATTGTTAAGGTGGTCTTCTTCATTTTACTATTCACTTTTAGGGTTGTAAATATACTTTTTTTCATCTTTTATTCTTTTTATCTTATTTTTCTAAAAACTGAACGCTTCTTAATGTTTTCATTTTCAATATGAAAAGAGTTAGAAAATAATCAATCACATTTCATTCTTTAATATTTGCCGGTCTTATGCCGAAGTTTCTTAATATTTGAGGCACCAAATACGCCCTTCTGAAAATCAATTGTCCTATCTCTCCACTCATAAATGTTGCAAAGCCAAATCCAAGTCCCTGATAATTCTCCTTCAGTGTATAAACCAAATCTCGTACCAATGGATAGTTTTTAGAATAGATGTTTTCCTGATATGCTTTTACATATTGACCTGGAAAATAATGGCTCTCTATTCCTGCCATACGTACTTCTTTCAAATAACTCAACTGGTTGGGATCTTCATGGTTGCCAATCCAGCTAATTCCGATAAATCCGATAGCGCCAGGTGTTTTCGCAATATAATCAATCACTCCGGTACTGCTTCTTGCTGCCATAGCATCACTCGTCAACGAATCACCCTTTAGCAAAGAATTGATGATAAAACGTACAGTACTGGTTGCTTTTACCCCATCAAAAACAGGTATTAATTTTTTCTTAAACTTTCCAGTGAGAATTTCTTTGAGATCTTTTAATGTAAAAAGTGAGTCGTCTGCTGATGGATTTACGATTACAGCTATGGCATCTCTTGCTACTACCAGCGATGAGGGTGCCACATTTAAAGAATCTGACATCAACTCTTTTTCTTCTTCATTATACCGCCGAGTAGCTATAATCATACGAATGCTATCCACAAAAAAATCTTTAAAACACTCCGCTTCGGGTTTATAGAATACATTAATTTTTGTTTTTGGTCTATTCGATTCATACACTTTTACCATTTCATCTATAACTGGTTTGAAGGATTCATCAGCACTTATGCTAATACTACCACGCCATGGCGTATCCTTTAATGTTTTTTCCTTTTCAGTTTTTGATTTACATGAAATAAAAAATACATTTAGTATCAACAATAAATAAATAATACTTACAATTAAAAACCTTCCCTTCTTCATCTAAAATATTTTTTTTGATAACCCCTGTAAATACGCCATGCCCCATATAAAAGACACATTGCTCCAAGTACCTTATCCAGCATATCAGGCTTACCCAGATATTGATTAACACTAATTTCCTTTGTTCTTAAAAAGAAAAAGAAAACACCAATTATAATAATTATCAATCCCATAGTGTAGTCCATCATGGAGCGCATCAGGTTTACCTGTTTCTTTCTTTTCTTTTCATATTCTTCCAACATAATCAGCTATTTCTGAAGTGGGAAAATAGACAAAATTTGCTTTCCTCAGCCATTCTTATCTACCGTTTATAATAGATGCGATTCTTTTTTTAATCCATATCTATAAAATAATTGCTGTAGCCTGAGCGACTATCTTTGCCAAATGAAAATCTTAATGGTTTGTTTGGGGAATATTTGCCGTAGCCCGCTGGCTGAAGGTATCCTTCAGGAAAAAATTAACTTGGCCGGGCTTCCCTGGGTTGTTGATAGTGCAGGAACCAATGGTTTTCATACCGGAGAAGCACCACATCTGCTTTCGCAAAAAATTGCTGCGCTGAATGGAATAGACATCAGCCACCAAAAAGCCAGAAATTTTATAGCAGCCGATTTTGAAAAATATGATAAAATTTATGCAATGGCTTCCGATGTCTTGAATGAAATAAAGCTTATTAGTAAAAATAAATTTAATGCGGATAAAATAGAACTTTTGCTCAATGAATTAAATCCGGGTTGCAATCTTGATGTAGCCGACCCATGGTATGGGCCCGAAGCTGGTTATCATGAAGTTTACGAACTAATTGAGAAAGCATGTACTGCAATTGTTTCAAAATATGCCGCACGCCAAAAACAAACAAGCTCAGCTCATTAATTAATTACATGACACAACCATCACTGCCACAAGGAACCAGAGACTTTAGTCCAGAAATTGTCAGAAAAAGGAATTTCATTTTCAATACAATTAAAAGTGTGTTTGAACTATATGGATTTCAGCCATTGGAAACACCGGCAATGGAAAACTTAGATACCCTGACTGGTAAATATGGAGAAGAAGGAGATAAACTGATTTTCAAAATATTAAACAACGGACTTGAAAATAAAGACAAAGAAATTCAAATAAGAGAAGATTTTGAAAAAATTTTATCAGGGAAAAATACAAAAGGTATAACTGAAAGGGCATTAAAATATGATCTTACAATACCATTTGCACGTTTTGTAGCCATAAACCATCACCAGCTGAGTTTTCCATTTAAACGCTATCAGATACAACCAGTATGGAGGGCCGACAGACCACAAAAAGGTCGCTATCGTGAATTTTATCAATGCGATGCTGATGTAGTGGGTAGTAACTCATTGCTGAATGAAGTGGAACTCGTCTATATTTATCATGAAGTCTTTGAAAGATTAGGTATTAAAAATTATGAATTAAAAATAAATCACCGCAAAATCCTTACGGCACTTGCTGCAATTTGTGGTGGTGCTGAAAAAGTTACAGTTATTGCAAATGCAATTGATAAGCTGGATAAAATTGGGTTGGATAAAGTAAAAACGGAGTTGCAACAAAAAAATCTTTCCGCATCTCAAATTCAAATCATTGAAACATATTTATCTATTTCAGGGAATAATGAGGAAAAAATTTTGCAACTGGAAAAATTGCTTGGCCAATCAGCAGATGGAATGACAGGTATCAATGATTTAAAATATATATTACAGCATACATGTTTACAAAATACCAATCTGCAATTGGACTCGACACTTGCCCGTGGTCTCAATTATTACACAGGAACCATTTTTGAAATAAAAGCGCCAGCGGCAATTTCAATTGGTAGCATTGGCGGTGGTGGCCGTTATGATGATCTTACTGGTTTATTTGGCGTACCGGGTATTCCCGGCGTAGGCATTTCATTTGGTGTAGATCGCATCTATGATGTAATGGAAGAATTGAATTTGTTTCCTGAAAATGTGAATGTAAGTACTCAGGTATTATTTTTTAATTTAGGAAAAAACGAAAGTGAAAAAGCTTTTGAACTCATGCAGCAATTAAGATTCAAAGGAGTGCGATGTGAGTTGTATCACGAAAACAGCAAATTTGACAAACAGTTTAAGTATGCCGAAAAGAAACAAATTCCTTATGTAGTTATTATAGGAGAACAAGAATTGCTGAAAAACACCTGTAATATCAAAAATTTGTTGACCGGCAAACAGGAGACTATCAGCCAAAGCGATTTGAAAAGCTACTTTAACTAGTTTTTATAAATAATAAATAGGCCCAAAAGCACAGTGTATGTGGTGTCTTGTAATTTTGCAGGCAATAAACCAAACACGCAATTCAAAATTTTCAAAAAATGAAACAAACCCGATTCATACTAACAGCATTTCTTTTTTCTACTATGCTTCTGGCAAGCTGTGGCGGAAAGAAAACAGCCACTTTGTTTATTCCTAAAGACGCAAATATTGCAGTTAAATTGAATGCCGCCTCATTAAGCTCCAAGCTTAGCTGGAATGATATTAAAGGCAGTGAACTTTACAAAACGCTGGAAACCGAAGCTGCTGATAATGATTTAACACCAATTCAAAAAAGCATTCTCGATAACCCCGAAAATCTGGGTATTGACCTTAGCAGCGATCTTTATTTTTTCTACGAAGTAAAAGGGAAATACGGCTATACGGTTTTTCAGGGAAAACTGAGTGACCCAAAAAAATTTGAAGCCAATATAAATGAATTAGCGAAAGACAAAAAGGTCTCAAAATCGGGGGACATAAACTTTACCGGCGATGATGAAAACTGCCTTACCTGGACACAAGACCGTTTTATGCTAGTGGGCACTACTCCTGCGCCAGATGCAGCCTACGAATATAAATACGATACTAACGAGAATGCCAACCCACTCACTACTGATAGTTTGTTGCAATACGCAAAGAGAATTTACAGCTTAAGCAACTCAGCAAGTATTAGCAGCAATGCTCGATTTACATCTTTGTTGAAAGAAACAGGCGATGTTCATGTTTTTGTCAACAGCAGTTCTTTTGCTCCAAAAAATATGGGCATTTTAGAAATGACCAAAGCCAGTTCTCTTGTAAAAGATAATGCTTCCGGAATGGCAATAAGTTTTGATAATGGAAAAGTAACAGTAAACTCAAAATCATGGTTTGGAAAGGAATTTACAAATTTTATAAAAAAGTATCAGCCAAAAAATTTTGATGCTTCTATGTTGAAAAAAATTCCATCTGAAAATGTAGCAGCTCTGTTGGCCATAAATTACCCACCTAAAGGAATTAAAGAATTTTTTAAACTGATGGGGATGGATGGATTGCTCAATATGTTTACAGCAAAGATGGGCGTATCATTAGATGATTTTGTAAATGCCAACAAAGGCGATATGTTAATTGCCGTTACAGATTTTGCAATAAAAGAGAAAACGACAACCATCAATATGGGTGACAGCGTGCCTTATACTTTTAATTCAACTGGGCCTGATGCTAATTTCATTTTCGCTACTTCAGTAAAAGATAAGGCTGCATTTACAAAGCTGATAAATGTTGTAAAAGGAGAACTAAGCAAGGAAGAAGACGGTCAAATGGCAATGCAAAAAATCAAATACGCTTTTACTGACAACTGGTTTGTACTTGGCAACCAACAAACTTCTGTTGACGGGTTTGCAACAACCAATACTGAAACAACACACCCGTTGGCTGCACAAATAACCGGACATCCCATGGGTGGATTTATAGATTTTCAAAAAATTGCTGCAGGTATTCCATTAACAAAAACTGTTTCTCCTGAGGGCGTTTTAAAGCTAAATGAAAAAATCATTTCCAACTTGGCCAACAACTGGGAAAACCTCATTTTTTATGGTGGGGATATGAAGGATAACGCTACATCAGCACATTTTGAAATAAACCTCAAAGATAAAAACACCAACAGCCTGAAGCGAATGTTTCATTTTTTAAGCAAAGCAGCAGAAGAAAAAATGAAGGAAGAAAGAAATTTTGAAAGAGAATATAATAATGTTGACTCTGCAAGCGTATCGCCAGGCGCTCCTGTGGATACGCCAAAATTCAAATGATAAAATAGATTCATAATTCATTCAACCGCAACCCAATTTTGAGGTTGCGGTTTTTTTAACCCATATCAATTTCCTTTTAAAGCTTACCATAAATACATTCTATCATTTTATAGACAGAAAGTTTATTTTTGACCTATGCAGTTACGCATTCAAAATCTTTTACCAACCTATTTTGAAGAAAGCAAAAAATCTCAATCAGACATCTGGGGAAAAGATCTTGTGTTTTCAAAAGGTGAGCTTATAAAAATTGTTGCCCCATCGGGCAGTGGTAAAACCTCGCTGATTCATTTTTTGTATGGTATGAGAAATACTTATGAGGGCGCTGTTACTTATGACAATAAATTAATAAAGCAATTCAATCAGGAACAATTAGCATCCATAAGAGCTAAAAAAATAAGTATTGTATTTCAGGATTTGCGTTTGTTTACCGATCAAACCGTAGAAAAAAATCTTTTGATTAAGCATCACCTGCAACCATTTCAACAAGAGAATAAAATAAAAGAAATGACGGAGCGGCTGGGCATAAGTTCAAAACTAGAATCCCAGTGTGGCCAATGCAGCTATGGCGAGCAGCAACGCATAGCCATCATCAGATCGCTGTTACAGCCTTTTGATTTTTTATTATTGGATGAACCATTCAGCCATCTTGACAACGACAATGCAGTAAAAGCAATGGAGTTGATACTTGAAGAAGCCGCTTTAAGAAACGCTTGTGTGTTGTTTGCCGATTTGGAGCGTTTTAATCCTTACCCACAAACCCGCTTATTGAAATTATAAATGAGTAATTCATTTCATATAATAAAACCATTATTGCTCAAGGCAGGCAGCCACAGTAGCCGCATACTTTCATTTGCTGGTCTGGCAACAGGTGTGTTGCTTTTGTTTTGCTGTGTTCAGATGTACTTCAACCTGCAACAACTCACCAAAAAAAATTCAATACGCAAAAACGGATATGATTACATCGCCATACGCAAGTCGGTAACCAATGAAACAATGGGGCAGAAAAAACTCAATATGTTTTCGTCAGGCGAAATTGCAGACATACGAAAACAGCCTTTTGCAGATGCCGTAGCACCATTAGTTGCCAATAATTTTCGTGTACAACTGAGCGCCGGCAGTTTGTTTGACTTTCAAACCGATTTTTTTATTGAAGCCATTGACAATGATTTTATTGATACACTGCCTGATAGCTTTCTCTGGAGTGAGGGCGATGCTACTGTGCCCATGATTATATCTTCCGATTTTATTGAGTTGTACAACACAGCCTTTGCGCCTGGCTATGGCTTGCCACAATTATCTGATGCAACTATTTCTACTGTTGTTTTCACCATTATTTGTTACGACAGGAATCAAATACCTGTTGAATTTAAAGGAAATATTGTGGCGCAAAGTGATCGTTTAAATTCTTTTTTGGTTCCCAAAACTTTTTTGGATTGGGCCAATAAAAAATTTGGTGGCGCAGTAGCTACGGATGTTTCTCGCTTATTTATTAAAACAAAAGACGCCAACAATGCATCCTTTTTAAAATACATTGACAGCAAGCATTATCGCATCAATAAAGACAAAACCCTATTTGGCCGTGCCAAGCAGATTATGCAAGGAGTGGTAACCGGCCTTGGCATTTTTGGGTTGATGGTAGTTGTACTGGCATTGATGTTGTTTTCCTTTTATCTGCAACTGATGATTGCACGTAGCAAAGACAATCTGCAATTGTTACTCACACTGGGATATGCACCGGGCTGGTTAAGCAAAAAAATGTCGGGGCAGTTTATTCCGGTTTATATCTATATTGTGTTAATAGCATTGGTGCTTACCCAATTATTTCAGTTTCTTTTTCACAAATATGTAATGTATGACCGGCCGGAGCTTTCGACTATGCTGCACATCTCTGTATTCATTTTGGCTGTACTACTTACGGTGCTTACTATCGTAGCAAATTTCAGAATGGTAAAAAAAATACTGTACCGATTTGGAATGAATCAGTTATAATTTTTAAAAGCATTAAAAGGCTTATACATTCTTAAATATTATCGCCGCCCCTTGCCCCACTCCCACACACATGGTGGCCAATCCATAATGTGATCTTCTTTTCTTCATTTCATGTAAAAGTGTTGTAGCAATTTCGAGCACCGCTACAACCCAGTGGATGACCCAGAGCAATAGCGCCACCATTTACATTTACCTTGCTTACATCAAGTCCAAGGTCTCTGGTGCAGGCAATACTCTGCGAAGCAAACGCTTCATTTAGTTCAATCAAATCCAAATCGGCGACAGAGATTCCCGCTCTTTGCAGTGCTTTCTGTGTAGCAGGTACGGGGCCTATGCCCATAATGGAGGGATCAACTCCTGCAATCGCCATTGAAACAATTTTTGCCATTGGCCTGAGTGAAAATTTTTGTACAACATCGCCACTTGCCAGCAATAAAGCTGCTGCGCCATCATTGATGCCAGAAGCATTGCCTGCTGTTACCGTTCCGTCTTTGATAAATGCAGGTTTTAAAGAAGCCAATTTTTCCAAAGAAGTTTCCCGTGGATGTTCATCTTCAACAACTGTACTAGTCTGAGTTTTGGATTTTATTTCTATGGGTACTATTTCATCTTTCCATTTACCTGCAGCTTTGGCAGCGAAATATTTTTGCTGAGAACTGAGTGCAAACGCATCCTGCTCTTCTCTTGATATTTTCCATTGTCTTGCCACATTCTCCGCTGTTTCTCCCATACTATATGGATGATGTAGTGCTGTTAATTGCTTATTGATAAAACGCCAGCCCATTGTGGAGTCATACATTTCCTGACTGCGGTTGAAGCTATCGACCGCTTTTCCAATTACATAAGGTGCCCGGGTCATACTTTCAGTTCCGCCGGCAATCATCAAACCGCCATCGCCACATTGTATAGCACGGGTGGCATCCATTATACTTTGCAAACCCGAAGCGCAAAGGCGGTTGACCGTTACCCCACCTACTGTAACAGGAAGTCCGGCTAGCAATGCAGCCATTCTTGCCACATTGCGATTATCTTCTCCTGCCTGATTAGCAGCTCCTGCTATTACATCTTCAATTGCATTTACATCTGCACTGGGGTTTCTTTGAATCAATGCTTTGATAACATGAGCCAAAAGATCATCGGGGCGAATGGTTGCTAAAGCGCCACCATATTTTCCAATGGGCGTTCGTACTGCATCTATGACAAATACTTCTTGCATATAAAAATATATGATCAAAAATAATCAACCCAAGCCAATAGCAGCTTCTTAACTTTGCACAATGAAAAATGCCCAGATAAGAAATATAAGAACACTATCGCTTTCCGAAATTGAACAATACTTTGAAGAACTGGGCGAAAAAAAGTTCAGGGTCAAACAGGTATGGGAATGGCTTTGGCAAAAACATGCCATGAGTTTTGCCGATATGACCAACTTGAGCAAAGAACTAAGACAAAAACTGGGCGAAGTATTTTCATTTCCGGCTTTAACGGTCAACAGCACACAATACTCCGCCGATGGGACTGTAAAAACCGGCTTCAAAACCTTTGATGGCCATCTGGTTGAAGGCGTATTGATTCCCACCGAAAAAAGATTTACAGCCTGTGTATCATCGCAAATTGGCTGCTCACTTAGCTGTAAGTTTTGTGCTACAGGTTATATAGACAGAAAACGCAACCTGAACTTTGATGAGATATATGATGAAGTGGTACTCATTAATCAACAAAGCGAACGTATCTATAATCACAAACTCACCAATATTGTTTTTATGGGCATGGGCGAACCATTGCTGAATTATAAAAATGTATTGAAAGCAATAGAACGAATAACGGCACCTGATGGACTGGCCATGAGTGCAAGAAGAATAACGGTTTCTACTGCCGGAGTGTCAAAGCAAATAAGACAACTCGGCGATGATCAGGTAAAATTCAAACTAGCATTATCGCTTCACGCTGCCAATGATCTAAAACGACACGAAATAATGCCAATTAATGACACCAATAATATAAAGTCATTGGTTGATGCGTTGAACTATTTCTACAAACAAACTAAAAATGAAATCACATTTGAATACATTCTTTTTAAAAACTTTAATGATTCAATTGAAGATGCAGATGAACTAACCAAAATATACAGACAGGTACCCGCCGACCTGATTAATATCATAGAATACAACCCTATTGATTTTGCCCGGTTCGAAAAACCATCAGAAGAAAAAACCGAAGCTTTTATGCGCCATCTTGAAAAAAACAGGGTAAATGCCCGTTTGAGACGCAGCCGCGGTAAGGATATTGATGCGGCTTGTGGGCAATTGGCCAATAAAGAAAGCCATTAACTTCATTTTACGAAACTATTCTTATTTCTTTTTAAACTTAATTCTGCATTGCAGGTCTGTAAGCTGTAATTTATTTTTTATAAGCCCCAAAAATGAAAATCATGAAAAAAATATTGCTGACACTTGCTGTAGGATGCATTACCGTTTCAGTTATCAATGCACAAACCATCCCCGATCGCCGTGGAGAAGGTTTCAAACCACATCAAAAACAGGAAATGGGAAAACGACAACATAAAATGGATTTGAAATCTCTAAACCTGACCGATTCACAAAAAGAACTATTTAAATCGCAAAGAGAGAGCTATCAAAAGCAATTGCAAACATTACAGAAGAATGATGGCATCACCGTAAAAGAATACAGAAGCCAGATGGAAAATCTGCATAAAGACAATAAGGCGAAAATGGATGGCATACTTACAACTGAGCAAAAAGCGCAATTGGAAAAACAAAAAAACGATCACAAGAAAATGCGTGAAATTGATAATAAAGCCCGTGCCGAGAAAATGAAACTTCGTTTGGGATTAACCGATGAGCAGACTGTAAAAATGGAAAAAAACCGCAGCGAAACAGCAGCAAAAATGAAAACTATTAATGAAAATAAATCGCTGAGTGAAGACCAGAAAAAAGAAGAGATGAAAAACCTGATGAAAGCGCAGAAAGAAAATACAAAATCTATATTGACAGAAGATCAATTGAAAAAATTGCAAGAAGGTAAAAAACACCACCCCGAAAAAATGAAAGACAAAAAGCAGGTGCAGCCAGCTACAATATAACCGATATTAAACCCCTAAGTACGCCTCGATCTTTTCTAAAAAAAGGTCGGGGCTTTTTTTATACCTATCTTTGAACTTCTATTCCTGTTGTAAAACAGCAAACAAACATGAAAAGTAAAAAAACCTCCCCCCAAAAATCAGGCTTACCAAAACAGTTTGCCCAGTTTGCACCCAAAAAGAGCAATGCTGCAAAAAAAGAGCAGTTTAAACAAGAAAAAAGAAAATGGAAAAAAGAAAGGGAAGATTTTTTTGACGAAAAACGTGGTAGAAAATCGGCATTTGGAAACCGTCAAAACGAAATCAGTACTCGTTTTAATGATAATGAAACCCCCTCAAATCAAAGAAGGAACAATAACGCACAGGAGCAAAAAAACTATTCCGGAAAAACGCAGTTTGATTCTTCCAAAAATCAAAACACAAGAAGCAAAAGCACCGGAACCACAGCAAGACCCGTTACCACTTTGCAGATGCCGCTGAATAAATTTATTGCACATGCAGGAGTAGCTGCCCGAAGAGATGCTGCCGAGATGGTAAAGAAAGGCCTGGTGAAAGTAAATGGAAAATTAGTTTCGGAACCAGGGCTTAAAGTTTCAACAGCAGATGAAATAATCGTAAATGGTAAAAAAATATTTCTTCAAAAAAATTTAGTTTATATCCTGTTGAACAAGCCTAAAGATTACATTACGACAACCGATGATCCGCAAGGAAGAAAAACCGTATTAGATCTTTTAAGGAAAATGACCAGTGAAAGAATTTACCCCGTAGGCAGGCTCAACCGCAACACATCTGGTGTGCTATTGTTTACAAACGATGGTGAACTGGCACAAAAACTAACGCACCCCAGCAACGAAATAAAAAAAATTTATCATGCTACGCTAAACAAACCGCTTGATAAAAAAGATTTTGATGCTATTTTAAAAGGTCTTGACCTTGAAGACGGTAAAGCAAATGTGGACTTACTTGCTTATTCCGATATAAAAGACAAAACACAAATAGGTATAGAGCTACACAGCGGCCGAAACCGAATTGTTGAACGCATATTTGAACATCTTGGTTATGAAGTAAAAAACCTGGACCGTGTAACATTTGCCGGTCTTACCAAAAAAAATGTTGACAGGGGTAAATGTCGTTTTCTGACTGAAAAAGAAATAAGAGACTTAAAATATTTTGGAAAAGGAAAGCGCTAAAACCGCCATGCAGCATATTAAACTGAAAGATTACATTTTAGAAGAAACAGCAAACTGGGTAGCCATTAATAAACCTTCTGGCTTGCTTTCCATACCTGATCGTGAAGGAAAAGAAGTTTCATTAAAATCACTTTTGAAAGAGAAATATGGCAACATATTTATTGTACATCGTATAGATAAAGATACCAGCGGGCTTATTTTATTTGCCAAAAATGAAATAGCACACAAACACCTGACCCGACAATTTGAGGAAAGAAAGACAAAGAAAATTTACTGTGGTTTGGTAATGGGCTCGCTAAGCGAAAACAACGGGACTATCAACACACCTATAGCAGAACATCCGGCCCAAAATGGAACAATGATGGTGCACAGAAAGGGAAAAGAAGCAATAACCGATTATAAAGTGCTTGAAGATTTTGGTATTTATTCTTTATTACAATTTCAAATTCACACAGGGCGCACACACCAGATACGAGTACATCTCAAAGATATTGGTCATCCTATTATTTGTGATCCAATATACGGAGATGGAAAACCAGTTTTAGTTTCTTCGCTTAAGAAAAAATTCAATCTTTCTAAAAATGAAGAACAGGAGCGTCCTATTTTAGGCAGATTGGCTTTGCATTCATTTCAGTTGTCATTTACTGATATTGATGGAAAGCAAATGGAACTGGAAGCTTCTTTACCAAAAGACATGCGTGCAACACTGCAACAACTTTCAAGATGGAAGAAAAATTAATAAAAAGCAGTAAATAAAATACGGCCGCTCCACACAATTACCATTATTCCCACACAAATCAACATTAGCCGCAAAGGCAACTTTCCCGAAAGTTGGGCGCCCAAAGGTGCAGCAACTACGCTGCCAATTAATAACCCGACAATTACTTGCCAGTGTGCAATACCTATTAATGCAAAAAAAGTAAAAGCGCTGGCAGCGGTTACAAAAAACTCGCTGAGGCTTACGCTTCCAATTACGTATTGGGGGCTTCTTCCTTTAGCTATGAGTGTGCTGGTAACCAACGGGCCCCAGCCACCACCACCAAAACTGTCAAGAAAACCACCGGCACCGGCAAGCCATCCTGCTTTCTTTACTTTTCGAGTGCCCTTCCTTTTTTTATACGCCTGGTATAAAATGCGAATTCCTAATACAAGACAATAAACTGCCAACACCGGTTTTACAACAACTGCATATTCATCACCCAGCCAAACTAAAACAATAGCACCTGCAACTGCGCCTATCACTCCGGGCACCCATAATGCTTTAAATAATTTTTTATTGACATTGCCAAATCTATAATGGCTATATCCGTTGGCTGCACTGCTAAAAATTTCTGCCGTATGTACACTGCTGCTGATCGCTGCAGGTGGCACACCCATACTCATGAGCAGACTTGTACAGGTAACGCCATATCCCATTCCCACTACACCATCAATCATCTGAGCAAAAAAACCAACTGCAATAAACCAATAAAACGATCGGTCAATTTTAGATTGTACGGAATCTATCAATTCGGCAATAGAAAAAATACCTGAATAGTCGAAAACAAAAACAAGTATGGTTGAAACAATCAAGAGTAACATTATGATGGCACCAGCTATTCGCCAGCGCTTTTCATCTTTTATATTTTCTTTACCAATTCCCTCAATAATAATATCATCAACAAATACATCCTTTAGCAACGAAGTATCACTAATGATGCTTTCATCTTTACAAACCTGAGTAATTTGTTCAGTATATGCAGCTATCTGCTTTTGAGGATGCTTCATAAAAATTTATCTAAATAAGACAGCAGCCACAGTACTATTACTGGTTTCATCAATTAAAATAGCACTTCCGTTTTGTCTTAAATTCTCATACGCATCAAAAACAATTGGTGAAGCTGTTTTGATCAATGCAGCCACAACTTCATTCAGCTTTACTGCTTCATTTACCGGTTGATGTGCCAGCGTAATAACATCTAATTTATAGTCCACCTGTTTTACAATGGCCCGAACTCTTTTACTTTGATGTTGCAGTAAATATTTATTCCCTTGTTGTAATGGTTTTTCATCCATCCAGCAAAGCAATACATTAGCTTCAGTAGCAACGCTGGGTAGATTTTGGGTAAGTACTATCATATCACCCCGACTAATGTCAATATCATCCGCCAAATGAATAACAGCCGGTTGAGGTGCAAAAACTTTTACTACTTCCTGTCCTCCGGTTTCAATCTTCCTGATGGTAGATTGCTCTCGTGATGGTAAAATGGTTATTTTATCTCCAACCCGATAAACTCCACTAATTACTTTTCCAGCATAGCCGCGATAATCATGTAATACTTCAGTTTGTGGACGAATAACCAACTGCACCTGAAATCTTGCATCTTTAAGATTGATATCCGAACTGATTTCCACTTCTTCCAGGTGCTGTAGCAATGATTTTCCCTGATACCAGTTAGTTTGAGGCGATAGATCCACAATATTATCTCCTTTTAATGCGCTGATGGGGATATAACTTACATTGTTTAATCCAAGTTGTTTGGCAACCTGATTATAATCTGAGCAAATTTTTTCAAATATTGTTTTATCATAATTTACCAAATCCATTTTATTTATGGCAACCACCACTTGTGGAATTTTTAATAGCGATGCAATGATGGAATGACGTCTTGTTTGCTCTGCCACACCTTGTCTGGCATCAATTAATATGATGATAAGATTGGCATTGGATGCACCTGTTATCATGTTCCGGGTATATTGCACATGACCGGGAGCATCGGCAATAATGAATTTTCTATTTGGCGTTGTAAAATAACGATAGGCCACATCAATGGTAATACCTTGTTCTCTTTCGGCACGAAGCCCATCGGTGAGCAGTGCCAGATCCACATCACCATTTTCTTTATTCTTAGTAGATCGTTCCAGTGCTTCAAGCTGATCAACCAATATATTCTTACTGTCAAATAACAGACGCCCAATCAGTGTGCTTTTTCCATCATCAACACTTCCAGCGGTAATAAAACGTAAAAGGTCCATAAATAAAACTTGATTGTATTAAAAATATCCATTCTTCTTTCTGTCTTCCATTGCTGCTTCAGTTACCCGGTCATCTATTCTTGTTTCTCCCCTTTCGCTAATACGGGTAGCAATGATTTCATTGATAACTTCGTCAATTGATGAAGCGCTGGATTCTACTGCTGCTGTACAGGTCATATCGCCAACAGTACGGTATCTCACTTTTTTGATAACTACAGTATCAGTTTCAGCAGGTTGAATAAAATGGCTGACTGCCACTAACTGACCTTCATTATTTATCACTTCTCTTTCGTGGGCAAAATAGATAGAAGGCAGTTCAATTTTTTCTTTTCGGATGTAGTTCCAAATGTCTAACTCAGTCCAGTTGCTTATAGGGAATACTCTTACATTTTCTCCCTTATGAATTTTTCCATTATAGATATTCCAGAGTTCGGGTCTTTGTAGCTTAGGTTCCCATTGTCCAAACTCATCCCTCACTGAAAAAATTCTCTCCTTAGCTCTTGCTTTTTCTTCATCGCGGCGGGCACCTCCGATGCAACAGTCAAACTGAAACTCTTCAATGGTGTCGAGTAGTGTGTAAGTCTGCAACCAGTTGCGACTCGGAAATTTTCCCCGAGGCTCGTTTAAATTTCTTTGCCGGATGGTGTCTTCTACTTTTCGTACCACCAGTGTGGCCTGAATCTTTTGAGACAATGCATCACGAAAAGAAAGTGCTTCTGGAAAATTGTGTCCTGTATCAATATGCAATAACGGAAAGGGAATTTTTGCGGGTGCAAATGCCTTCATTGCCAGATGAACCATTGTAATAGAATCCTTGCCTCCACTAAATAAAAGTGCAGGTCTTTCAAACTGTCCTGCTACTTCACGCATGATGTGAATACTTTCAGCTTCCAATTGCTCTAAGTAATCAATTTGATAGTTATTCATAATTCGCTATTTATTTGGGTTGCTGTGCAATCCACATTCTTTATGAGAATCTTCCCACCACCAACGACCTGCCCGCGGATCTTCATGTGGCTCAATTGCTCTTGTGCAGGGTTGACATCCAATACTGATAAATCCTTTATTGTGTAATGGGTTGTAGGGCACAATATGTTCATTTAGGTAATCCAACACTTCCTGATACGACCAATGAATAAGGGGATTGAGTTTAAATAAATTAAATGAAAAATCCTCCTCTACCGATTCCATCTCTTTCCTGTTTTCTGATTGTGCACTTCGCAAGCCTGTAATCCAAATTCTAACATCTTTCAAAGCTCTTTGTAGTGGTTTTACTTTTCTGATATAACAACAGGCTTTTCGTTTTTCAACCGTTTCGTAAAACCCGTTGACGCCATTGGCTTTTACATATTTTTCAACACCTTCCGATTCAGGAAAAAAGATTTCAATATGTTGCCGGTAACGAGCATTGGTTTTTTCGATCAACTCATAAGTTTCGCTAAATAATCTGCCTGTATCTATTGTAAATATTCTGATGGGAATATTGTTTTTATAAATTACATCTGTAATTACCTGATCCTCCTGCCCCATTGATGAAGAGAAAGCAACCTCTCCGGGAAATATTGAAGCAGCTTTCAACAATAAATCAGATATTGAAAGGCCGGCTATTTGATATTTTAAATCTTCTTTTGTCATAAAATTAATACCCTACTAAATCAATAGACTAATAGTTATAAAAAAATGCCTTTTAAAAAACGGCAATTTTGGTTTCAACAGAAAACTAAATCAGCAAGAATTGGCTTATAATTAAGCAGTATGAATCAGGTGCTAAAATAAGGCAGCGAATTTACCCTACCAAACCAATAGACTTAAATTTATCAAATTATTGAAAATGGAGATTATAATATTAAATCCTTCAAAGTCCTGTGTTCAAGTATTTTAAGAGAAGCATCCCGCACTTCCGTCATTATTTCTTTTAGACCACAGTTTTGTCCGTCACAATCTTTACACCTTTTATAAAAATAAAGGCTAACGCAGGGTAACATAGAAATTGGCCCATTTACTATTCTGATAATTGGGGCTACTTTAATTTTAGAAGGATTTTGGATTAAAAAATAGCCTCCGCCCTTCCCTTTTTTACTATCAAGATATCCTTCCTTTTTAAGCTGGAGCAGAATATTTTCCAAAAACTTAAGCGGAATTTTCTTTTTCCTTGCAATTTCAGAAATCAAGACCGGCCCGGCTTTATACTTTTTGAACTAAATAAGTTAACGCCTTAAATGCATATTGAGATCTTTTTGAAAGCATAAATATCTAGTTCAACGTTAATGAATAATGAATAGCTGAATTTTTTTTAAGCATCGCGGCAACACCACAATATTTCTCCAGTGAAAGGTTAATTGCTTTTCTCACTTTATCTTCATTTGCAGCATCTGACTTCAGCTTATAATGCACATGTATATCCTTAAATACTTTTGGTTGCTCTTCGGTCTGGCTGGTTTCCACTTCAATAGAGAAATCAGAGAAATCAACTCTCATTTTGGTAAGTATATCAACCACATCAATACCTGAGCAACCGGCCAGTGCAGATAGCAATAAGGCTTTGGGGCCATGCCCGTTTTCATTGTCGCCATCCATTTTTATTTTGTAGCCTTCATGAATTGCATCAAACTCATGCCGCTGTATCCAGGTTGAAATTATTTTTGTCATATTAAATCAGTTCATGTTTTTTATTTTCAGAAATATTTTCCAATGTCCATTCAATTCGTTTTTCAAAATTAAACTTTCTTTCAGGACAATTTGCTTTGTTACATATTCTGCATGAAAAAGGCAGACATCCATCAGTATGAACAAATAATTCTACTGCTTCACCAAATTCTTTTCTTACTAATGCAGCCAACGCATCCACTTCCTTATGTGCTTCATTTACATTGAGAAACCAGGGTACCGTAAGATGACAATCAATATGCAGGACGCTGCCATATTTGATAACCCTTAGATTGTGCAAATCAACCCAGTTTTCGCTCCGGTTATTATTCAACAAGTCCACCAGGCGTGAAAGCAGCTTAATATCAGCTTCATCCATTATTCCTGCAATAGAGTGTCGCAAAATTTTATAACCAGTATAGATTATAAGCAAGCCGAACAAGATAGCAACCACACTATCAATCCATTTATAACCTGTAAAATGCAGCAACACTAATCCTACAATAATTCCCAGTGTGGACCAGGTATCGCTTTGCAAATGTTTGCCACTGGCTACTAATGCCAATGAATGGTTTTTTTTCCCAATACGCAAACAATAATAACTCAAAACAAAATTTACAATGGCGGTAACTGCTATCAGCCAAATACCAAAATCAAGTCTGTGAATGGGAATTGGAAATACTAAATTCTTAATGGCTTTATACATGATAATGGCCCCGGCGCATACAATCAAAGTCCCTTCTACAGCGGCAGAGAGAAACTCCGCTTTACCATGTCCATAAGGATGATCAAAGTCTCGGGGTTTAGAAGCCACATATAAACTGAAAAGTCCAATTAAACCTGCAGCTACATTTGCAATACTCTCTAAAGCATCGGTAAGGATCGCTACAGAATGTGTAATAAAATATGCTATAAACTTAACAATGAGCAGCAACAGAGAAATAGCTGCCACCCATTTTTGTACTTTTAAGTTTTGAATTGCTTTATTCAAAATTTATTCATTTACTTCTTTTACAAACTGTACCCATTGTTTGCGGGCATGATGGAGAAAGGCAACTGGTGCGTTGGTAAATTCATTTTCAGATTCATATCTGCCCATTTCTTTTAAATAATCGTCACTTCCCTTTTTATATCCGGGCAATGTTTCCAGATTGGCGTTATCCTCTTTAATTTCAAAATTTTCATCTGGCATGCCGTACCACATAAGGCCACGAAGAGCAAATTTATCTGCACCCTCATGTATTATTAATTTCATATTGGAGGGTGAAACATCGCTTCTGCACGCCAGCTTGTATTGTACAGTTATTTCGGCAGTTCCATCATTATCCAGATCAGTTATTTTTATTGCATTATTAATAAATGTACAGGTAATATCGAATGGGCAAGAGGTAACACCATCAGTAAGCATCCATATCTGTTTAAATGGTTCTTCCCCTTTTTTTGCATATAGAAAGGCAAATAATGTTGAAGTGTTTCCCGTTTCGCCAAATTCGTTTACTTTATTATCACGGTAAGGTGACACTAAAGTTGTAATCAGCAAATTCTCTCCTAGCATATCGTTCCATTTCCATACTTCCTGCACCGTCCCTTTCAATTTCAGATTTTCTGGAATATCAGACTTACTTCCCCTTACAGATTCAATCTTCTTCAATGTCTGTTCTGCTGTTTCAGTTGTAGCAACAGTATCAGGATTCTTCTGCCCAGCAGCATGTTTTTTATCAGTTGAATTATTACAACTAAAGATTGCTGCTAAAAAAAGCAACAAAATAAATTTTTTCATATAGAAGAGTTTTGGCATTTCGAAAATACAGAAATCTTAATGAGCCAAAAATGATAATGAAATAAATTATCGCTTCTTCTTAAAGAATCTACCTAAACGGTGATACCATTCTTTATTAAACAATTGCGAGTCGTGCATGGCTTTGTAAGTAAGGAAAATTCCAATTGGCACCAATACCATTGTAGCCATCCACATACCAGAAAAGGGAGACATTGAATTTTCTTTTGCAAATTTTTCGCCAGTAGTGCTTGAAAAATAAAAGACCATAAAAAAGGCAATAGCAAATATAAGTGGAGTACCCAGGCCTCCTTTTCTAATAATGGAGCCCAATGGGGCACCAATAAGAAAAAGAACCAAACAGGCAATTGACAATGTAATTTTTCGGTGCCATTCAATTTTATGCTTTCGTAAAATTTTACTTCTGTCTTTATCCACTGTTGCCATCGTTTCAAAGCTACCTTTTATGTTCATAGCATTTTCCTTAATTCTGTCTATGATGGCATAGCGAGCCGAATCGGGTAATAGTTCACTAAATTTTGTAACCTTTATTTTAGCAACCTGCTTCTCTTTCCAGGATGAATCTATGAGCGCCGGGAATTGAAACGACATAAAATTATCTTTTGCAGCACGCAATTTAATACTGTCATTTTCTATTTGCAATGAATCTATTGCCCTGCTCAATTGACGCATGCTGTACATCTTTTCGTTGTTCTTGTTAACACTATCATTTGTCCAGTTAATTTTAAAAGAGCTAAGATCAAATTGCTTTTTATAATCTGTAAAACCAATGCGCACAAATTCTGTTCCGCCTTCTGAACCATAACCAGCACCTCGTTCTTGATACCGCCATCCGTTTTTTAAATTAAATTCTAAAAATCTTTTATTTCCCGTAACACGCATTACACCACTATCGGCAATAATAAAATTATCCTGTAGTGGATTTCCTTGCTCATAAACGATTACATCTTGAATAATACTGTCGGCTTCTTTTTTACCAATTTTAATTGCGAAGCCATTAATCTTATCATAGAAAACACCTTCTTTTAAATCAAATGCGGGTTTGGCATACACGATATCCGACAATAATGTTCTTGATTTTAAATTGGCAACCGGAATGATATTATTGGAAAACAAGAATGCTATTCCGCTTATAAATAAACACACTATAAATAAAGGCCGCATGAAACGTAAGAGCGAAATACCAGCAGATTTGATAGCAACCAGTTCAAAGCTTTCCCCCAAATTTCCAAATGTCATTAATGAAGAAAGCAGCACGGCAAGCGGAAGTGCCAGTGGAACCAGTACGGCACTTTGATATAAAATAAAACGAAAAATAATATCAGTGCTCAGTCCTTTACCAACAAAATCATCAATATAAAGCCAGAAGAACTGTAGTACCAGAACAAAAAGGGTAATAAAGAACGTGGCAATAAAAGGCCCTACAAAAGCCTTAACAATGAGTTTATCTAATTTTTTGAACACTTATCTTTAAATATGAACCAGACAAAAATAAGGCTTTCGATAGAGGAGGCAGAACTGATTAGTAATTCAAATATTATTTTAACAAAGAATAGAATTAGTACAAAAGTGAATCAACTATTGGGACAGCTTGCTTCAAAACAACAAACGCTTTCCCGTAAATTTCTAAACCCTGAAGTATTACAAGTGGCTCCCAAAATTGCCAGAGGAGAAAATTATCTGGGATTACCCTGGCAGTTGCTTGATTATCCAAGAGTATTTGGCAAAGAAGATGTTTTAGCTATTCGAACCATGTTTTGGTGGGGAAATTTTTTCAGCACCACATTGCATCTTGCTGGTCGCTACCACAAAGCGGCTATAGATAACTTAATTCATCACTTTGAATATTTTTCAAATGAAAATTATTTTATATGCATCAATGCAGATCCATGGATACATCATTTTGATCCTTCCAATTACAAATCAATACATCAAGCCAATTTGAAGGAATACAAGCAAAATATAACGCAAAATAGTTTTGTAAAAATAGCTGCGGCTATCCCTTTGAATGAATGGGATGATGCGGAGCAACAACTACTGAAACATTTTCAATATCTAATTCAAATAGTAAAATAAAACAGGAGGACTAGTTACCCAACCGGTGAAAAAGTTCTTTTACCTGATAATCCCAAAGCATACTTTGATCTTTAATATCTTTTTTATCGGCAAAGTCTTTAACTACTAAAATCGTCTGATTGGTAATTTCTGATTTATCGATTCTAAATTCAAAGAATTCATCTTTTGGCGAGGTCAACCAGCGGAATTGAACATATTTATCTTCTTCCCTTTCTTGTAGTTCTGCTTTTTCAACAGTTCCACTCCAGTTAAAATAAAAGACGCCATCCATCTCATCCACATTATCTGCAAACCACTCACCCAAACCTGCCGGTGTGGCCAAAAATTCATACAAAATGTTAGGTGAACACCTAACGGGAAATTCCAGGGTATATAATTGCTTACTCATTTTTTTGCTCCTAATCAATTCAATATGTGCAATAATAGAGAAATAATGACAGTGGCAAACTATTTTTGGGTATATTTTTTATATAAACCAATCATAACCCGATCTGGATTTGATAATCTCAGTTTCAATTCGTTAAAGACTTGCAAAAATATTTTTGGCATATAACTGAGATAAGCCTAAATTGCCTTGAAATTCAATCCTTTCTGAAATAAGGAAAACAAGCAGGTGAGTATTTTTAGAGTCATTAAGTGACTTTTAAATTTCTTAAACCCTATTAATAACACCATTTAATCAACCAACCTATGGGTATGCGTCAACTCAAGATTTCGAAATCGATAACCAATCGAGAATCTCAAAGCTTAGAAAAATATCTTCAGGAAATTGGAAAGGTAGAGCTAATCTCCGCCGAAGAAGAAGTAAGGCTTGCCACGCTGATAAAGCAGGGTGACCAGAAAGCATTGGACCGGCTTACCAAAGCCAACCTCCGTTTTGTGGTTTCCGTTGCCAAACAGTACCAAAACCAGGGGCTATCTCTGCCCGATTTAATTAATGAAGGAAATCTGGGATTGATAAAAGCAGCACAAAGATTTGATGAAACCCGTGGTTTCAAGTTCATTTCTTATGGTGTATGGTGGATACGCCAAAGCATTTTACAGGCACTGGCAGAGCAGGCAAGAATTGTAAGATTGCCTCTCAATAAAGTAGGCATGACCAATCGAATTCAAAAAGCTTTTTCTCAATTAGAACAGCAATTTGAAAGAGAGCCTTCAGCAGAAGAACTTGCCGAAGCACTACAAATGGATATTGAAGAGGTTACCGCTACTCTAGGAATCAATGCCCGCCACGTAAGTATGGATTCTCCGCTTTCTGAAGGCGAAGAAAATACATTGATTGATGTAATGGAAAATCCAAATGCAGATAGAACAGATGGCGAACTAGTACATAACGACTCTCTTAAAATTGAAATTGACCGCAGCCTGAAAACTCTTACAGAAAGACAAAAAGAAGTGATTTGTTATTTCTTTGGAATAGGAGTTGACCATCCTTTAAGCCTGGAAGATATTGGTGAACGCTTCAGTCTTACCCGTGAAAGAGTAAGACAGATTAAAGACAAAGCCATTACCAAACTGAAATCATCCAACAGATGTCAGCTTTTAAGAACCTATTTACAGGCATAAATTAAATCAAATCAACTGCATATAATTTTACCTTCTCACATTATCTTTGCATCTCTTTTTAAAGTGAACTTGAATGGTTCACTTTTTTGTTGTCAACAGTGAAAATATTTGTGAGTTATGTTCAATTCATTACAGGAAAAATTAGAATCAGCCTTTAAGAACCTGAAAGGTCAGGCTCGTATTACGGAACTCAATATTGCTGCTACCATTAAAGAAATTCGTCGTGCTTTGGTAGATGCGGATGTGAATTATAAAATTGCCAAAGATTTTACTGATCGTGTAAAGGACAAGGCCATTGGAGAAAAAGTTATAAACTCCATTTCTCCCGGTCAGTTAATGACTAAAATCGTAAAAGACGAACTGGCTGAATTAATGGGTGGAGCTGAAGCAACCTTTAATGCAAAAGGAAACCCGGCTATTATTCTGATTGCAGGTTTACAAGGTTCTGGTAAAACAACATTTAGCGGCAAACTTGCCAACTATCTAAAAACAAAAAAAGGGCTTTCTCCTATGTTGGTAGCTGCCGATATTTACCGACCAGCAGCAATGGAGCAGTTAAGAGTTTTGGGTGAGCAAATAGGCGTGGATGTTCATATCGAAGCTGAAAGTAAAGATGCGGTGAGCATTGCGCAAAATGCAGTAAAAGAAGCCAGAAGCAAAAATAAAAATGTCATCATCATAGATACAGCAGGCCGATTGGCCGTTGATGAAGTGATGATGAATGAAGTGACTAACATTAAGGACGCCGTAAACCCGCAAGAGATTCTTTTTGTAGTAGATTCAATGACTGGGCAAGATGCAGTTAATACAGCAAAAGCTTTTAATGACCGACTGGATTTCTCAGGAGTAGTTTTAACCAAGCTGGATGGTGATACAAGAGGTGGTGCTGCCATTTCAATTAAATACACCGTAAATAAACCTATCAAATTTACCAGCAGCGGCGAAAAAATGGATACACTGGATATTTTTTATCCAGAAAGAATGGCACAGCGTATTCTGGGTATGGGCGATATTACTTCTTTAGTTGAAAAGGCTCAAGCAAGCTTTGATGAAGAGCAAGCCAAAAAACTGGAAGCAAAAATCAGGAAAAACAAATTTGATTTTGCCGACTTTAAAGCGCAACTAGAAGCCATAAAAAAAATGGGGAATATGAAGGATATGCTGAGTATGATACCCGGCGTAGACAGCAAAGTAAAAGACATGGATATCAATGATGATTCATTCAAAGGAATTGAAGCAATGATAAACTCCATGACCCCTGCAGAAAGAGCCGACCCCGACCTGATAGATGGTAACCGCAAAAAGCGCATCGCAAAAGGAAGCGGCAAAGACATTCAGGAGGTGAACAATTTTATGAAGCAATTTGAACAAATGCGAGGAATGATGAAGAATATGAACAAAATGGGTGCATTTGGAAAAATGATGCCCGGAATGAAGCGATAAAAAAAAAGAAAACTGTTTTCCAAGCTGTTTTCACTAATAAAATCTCTTTTCACTTTATCTCAATCCCTCCTTTTCTTGACTTTAATTGTTTGCCTTTTTGCCATTTACTCATTATCTTTGCCCTCCGGTTTCAACCGGACTTAACAATTATTGTTTAACGCCTTTAAATTTCTATTTAAAATGGCAGCCAAAATCCGTCTACAAAGACACGGGTCTAAAAATAGACCCTTCTACTTCATCGTAGTTGCTGACTCTCGTAGTCCCCGCGATGGTAAATTCATCCAAAAATTAGGTACTTACAATCCACTGACTGCTCCTGCTACTATTCAGCTTGATCGTCAGAAAGCTTTGGATTGGTTGAACAAAGGAGCTACTCCTACCGACACTGTTCGCCGTATACTTAGCTTCAAAGGTGTATTGTATCTGAAACATCTGCTTCGTGGTGTGAAGCTGGGATTGTTTGATGATGCTACTGCAATGGAAAAATTCACAAAATGGAGTGCTGAGCATGACATTCATGTGAAAAAACGCCAGGAAGACGCTTACCGTCAAAAAAGAGCCAGAAGGACAATGCCTGGCCGCAGACCTGAAACAAAGTCTGATGGCGGTGGTGAAGCATAAAAACTTTCCATTCCTGAAAAAACTTAATCCCCTGCTTATTGCCGGGGATTTTTTTTGAAAATTCAATTCCCACCCAAACCAATAATTGTTTCTACTTTTATCATAAAACAAAGAGTGCAAGGTGTCATCATATTTTAATATCGGAAAATTTGTAGCCGTTCACGGTTTGAAAGGAGAATTGCTGTTACAGCATGACCTGGGCAAAAAAACAAGTTTAAAAGGATTGCAAGCTCTTTTTATTGAAGAAAAGAAGGACTCCTTTCTTCCCTGGTTTATTGAATCGGCGCAAATAAAATCAGAAACAGAAATTTTGCTAAAATTAGAGAGTGTTGATACTCGTGAAGCTGCAATGAAACTCAATCAAAAAAAGGTTTGGTTTTTGGAGCAGGATTTTAAAAAATATGGTTCCAAGTCTGCTCCTTCTGGTTTATTAGGATATACGATTATTGATCAACAACAACAATTGGGAGAGATTTTAGAATTGATTGAACAACCACAACAACTTCTTTGCCGCATTGAAATTAACAATCAGGAAGCGTTGATACCATTGCATGAGGATACTTTAAAAAAAATTGATCATAAGAAAAGGCAGGTTCATGTGCAGCTGCCTGAAGGACTTTTGGATATCTATCTTTGAGAATAAAATCTACTGTGGCATCACCCATTCCCTATATAGCACATTTTGATTTGGATTCATTTTTTGTTTCGGTTGAAATAAAAAACAATCCATCCTTAAAAGGGAAGCCTGTTGTTGTTGGAGGTTATGAACGTGGCGTTGTAGCTGCCTGCAGCTACGAAGCAAGAAAGTTTGGAATACATTCTGCAATGCCAATGAAAAAAGCTTTGCAGCTTTGTCCACAACTGATTGTAACCAATGCAAGCCGCGACCAATACAGTAAATTTTCCCGTTGGGTTACTGATATCATTGCATCAAAAGTTCCGTTGTTTGAAAAAGCAAGTATAGATGAATTTTATATTGACCTTACCGGAATGGACAAATTCTTTGGTGTAAGCAAATACACCGCCTCTCTTCGCAGTCAAATAATAGAAGAAACCGGCTTGCCTATTTCCTGTGGGCTTTCATCAGCCAGATTCATCAGCAAGATGGCCACCAACGAAGCAAAGCCAAACGGGTTTCTGGAAATAACACATGGAAAAGAAACTGCTTTTTTATGGCCTTTGGGAATTGAAAAAATAAATGGTGTAGGCAGCCAGACTGAGCAACACCTAAAGAGTTTTGGCATTTACACCATTGAAGATTTGGCAAAAACACCAATTGAAGTTCTAAAAAAAATTGCTGGCAAATGGGGTGAATCACTTTGGCACAAAGCCCATGGCCGTGGTAGTGCCGAAATAACAACCGATTGGGAACAAAAAAGCATAAGTCATGAGAATACATTTGACATAGATTCAGCCGATCTGGATTTCATTAATAGAGAACTGGTGCGCCTAACTGAAAAGACTGCATATGCACTTCGTGAAGATGAAAAAATGGCGGGATGTGTTACTATTAAAATCAGGTATAGCGATTTTGAGACTACCACCAGGCAGGAAACCGTGGATTATTCAGCCCTTGATGATGTGTTAATTGCTAAAGCAAAAGATTTGTTTAAAAAGACCTGGCAAAATGGAAGACTGGTACGCTTAATTGGTGTTCGCTTCAGTCAGTTGATTCCAATTTCCACTCAAATTAGTTTGTTTGAAAATAATGTGGAAAAACTAAACCTTTATAAGGCTGTTGATGAAATTAAAGACAGGTATGGGAAAGGAGTAGTAAAAAAGGCAGTAAATACCTCTTTAGATATTAACGACAAACAGTCTGAGACCAGGCTTTGATACTTTTAAAAAAAATGTACAGTTTAAAATAAAGTTGATGCAACCCCATTGTTATCCAATCTTCTAATTCCTTAAATTTACTGAAGAAAAATCTTTAGCTTGTTAACTAATTTTATATTTTAAAGCAACTCATCATTATGGACAGAAGAAAATTTATTAAAAAATCCGGAACCCTTTCAATGGCGGTGGCTGGGTTACCCCTTGCCAAAAAATTACTTCATCAAAACACATTAAGCGAATATACACTTAAGTCTAATTCTGTCTTAGCAAATCGGTATGATTACAGTATAGAAATCTATCATTCAGCTTTAGTCAATTTTTCAAAAGCCAGTGAAACTGATAAGATATTAAAATTTTATTGTTTTTACTATAAAGAAGCTAATCAAGTTGTTTCTACAGATTTATTAGTTTATTCATTTACAATATCATCAGTAACAAAAGATCCACAAGATGATACTGTTTATATTGTCAAAACAAAAAATAGGAAAAAAGATTCGGGTGAATTGGCCTGGCCAAAAGAAATACCAGTAAACCCGGTGTTTAAAATAGTGTTGGTTGAATCGGCAAAATTACTCAACAACAAAGGAAAAACTTTAATAGACATGCCTTACAGAGATGTTAATGATGATGATGACATGGGCTGTTTTATAACAACTGCCTGTGTAACAGAAAGAGGTCTGGCTGACGACTGTGATGAACTGACTACACTACGATTTCTTAGAGAAAACTATATGTATAATACTGAACAAGGCCGTGAACTATTAACCGAATACCAAATACTAGGCCCCTCAATAGTAGCTGCAATATCTAATTGTGAAAACAGAACAGAAATCTATGATTACCTCTACCAACAAATGATAAAACCAGCCGTAGGAATGATTAAGAATAAAAAATATCAGGAAGCTGTTGACTGGTATCAAGGGTTTGCGGAAAAATTGAATGAAAATTATTGCTAAGTTGCTGGTTTAATTTTCATTCAATCAAAAAAATTGTACTCAAAGTTTCTGTCAATGATTTATTCTTTGCGTAAGGATTTACTTAAAGGCATTCTCGTAAAGATATAAATTGCCATTATCGATAAACTTACAAACACCAATCCTGTCAGCCAGTTGACCTGAAACACTTCAAATATTTTTCTTTTATCAGTAACTAAAAACAAAGGCAGTCCCGCCAATACGATTGATAAACCGAGACTAAATGAGGTGGCACTGGCCGGATACAGTGGCAAGCTTTGCCCCATCAACAATAAAGTAACTGGTACAGAGCTTTGTAAAAAAGCGATACCGGCACAAAGCATATAAATATTTTCTTTCCCAAACTGAAACAATATCAATGCGGTTATTAATGTGATATAAATAAATTTCTTTGCGCCTATTTTATCAGCTACAAACCCACCAATTATTTTCCCAAGAAAAGCGCTTACGCCCAGATACAAGATGCCATTTTCATAGTTCTCTGCTATGTAATTCACTACATCAAACAAAAAAGACCTGAAGCACATAAATAACAAAATCAAAAGCATGGCCAGGTCATGACTATCCAATTCACTTTGTTTTTTTTCAGGGGCTTGATATTGTGGTAAAAAGTTTTTTAAAATTACATAACCTAAAATCAAGATGCCTATTAACAATCCGGCAGGAAGCAAATATCCTGTGCCACCAGAAATACCACCCAATGTAAGCCCGAGTACACCCGGAGCCGTAAACAAACCTAAAGGGCCTGCTTTATTTTGATGCACTTGAAAACAAATTGTACCTCCTGTAACATGAACGAATGCTGATGCTAAACCAGAAACGATAATGGCTGCCTCAGTAGATATAAAAAATGAAAAAACTACAACGGGCAAAATTAAAATTGAAATATGGGCAAACATTCGGATGTCCTTTCTTTTATCAAGCCAAAAACCAACCGGCACCTGCCCGCCAAAAGCTAATATTGCATAAAGGCTGATGTACAAAAAACTGCTTTTATAATCTTGTGATAAAGTATAAGTGGCCAACAAGAAACCGGCCAGCATATCATTAACCCCGTGCAGCAAACCCCAATAGAGAGGTTGCAGGCTTTTTGTTTCCGCATTAATTGTCATAGAAAATTATTTATTAAAATTCCTGTGCCATAACTCAATGCATTTGCAACAAATGATGCAAGAAATGACTTTTTCCAGCTGCTGTTCATCAAAAATTTGTAGCCAGTCATTTCTACTAAAGCAACACCTAACTCCATTAATGGCAATGAATATTGGGTAGTAAGCAACAAGTAATGCAACAGCGGCCATGTAAACAAATTCAAAAGAAAAAATGGGATAAGTACTGCTTTCCATTGTCGCTGAAAAAACAAATAGATAACCGGAATTTCCAACAGCAAGGTCAGTCCAAAAAACCACCAGGGGCTCATTGGGATTTCTTTTTATTCTTTCTATTCTTCCAGATAAAAAAACCGGCTATACCAACCAAAGCCACTATAGCGATTACAATTAACCAAATATTGGATTTTGCTTTTTCTGCCAGAGTGGGTTCAGGAGAAAGATCTAGTAACAACTGTAACATATATTTTGTTTTAAAAATTTTCTATCCGTTTCCTATAAAGAAAAAAACAATAGAAATGGTATTTGCCAAAAATGCTGCGAAAGCCGCTTTCCAAATGTTTGGCTGCAATAAAAAATATAAAGCAATAGCGTCAAAAACAATGATCGCAACATAAACAGAAAAAAAATCTACCTCTGTTTCGTGATAAAGCAAGGTAAGTAATGGCGCTACAAAAAGGCTGGTGAGCAATGCCAACAGCGCAGATTGTCTCCAGCTTTTATAATAAAAAGGAAGCTGCAATAGGAGCTTGATAATAATAAAACCTATAAGAGTACTGATTAAAGACATGTAGGGAGCTTATGAAGTAATTGTTGATTTTTTCCGCTTCAGAAAAAGCAGTAATAAAAATACAAAACCCAAAAGTGAGCAAGCAATAAAAATAAATCTTATCGTTTTATTATTACCCTCATTATTGTCATCGCCAATCAGATTGTAATTAAAATATGCTTTAGATTTTTTTAGTGTGTATTGCAGCTTACCATTTTTTTCTCCCGTTACAACCATTTTATAATTCCATTTCTTCATATAAATGGTAAATGAATCTGTAACGGTCCCGGTTGAGTCATTTTTTGCCAAAACAAAATGAAGGTATCTGTCAGATTCATCCCATCTTCTTCCGCCGTTTTGAATCACAAATGATCTGCCATCCGTTAAAGTATCTCTATAGCTGATAAAAGGCGATTTCAACAACGTATCACCGGATTGATAGGAATATTGCACTAAAAGCAATTTATGATTGGGTACATTGTTGAGTCCTTTAAAAGTGATTTCAGCGGCAGCAGTACGACGCCTAATGGAAAAACCCGCATCGGCCAATGCAGCCAGATTGGCCATTGCCAGAATGATCAAGAAAAAGGTTCGCTTCATAAAAGAAATTTAGGTTTTGCAGATACAAATTATGCCATTCGCCGCAACATAGGGAAATTATTTTTGAAAATTTAAGACAGGGATGCCCTTTCACAAAAATTTGAACAAATAAAAAGTTTACTTCAGGCTGTTTTTACATAAATATTCACAACCTGCTTATCTTCGTTATCCTAAAAATCAATTTTATGTCAGCTACTTGGAAAGATTATCAGGAAAAAAATAAAGAACGTTTTTTAAATGAAATGATTGACCTTCTGCGTATTCCATCTGTAAGCGCAAAAAGCGAACACAAGGAAGATATGCTACGCTGCGCAGATGCAGTAAAGAAAAGCCTGCTAGCTGCAGGTTGTGATAAAGCCGAAGTGATGGCTACTGATGGGCATCCTGCTGTTTATGGTGAAAAAATAATTGACCCAAAAAAACCCACTGTGCTGGTGTATGGCCACTACGATGTACAACCACCTGAGCCATTGGAGTTGTGGCATAGCGGACCATTTGATCCTGTAATAAAAGACGGAATGGTGTTTGCCCGTGGCAGTGCTGATGATAAGGGTCAGTTCTATATGCACGTCAAAGCTTTAGAAATATTGACACAGACAAATTCCATGAGTACTAATATTAAGTTTTTAATTGAAGGTGAAGAAGAAGTCGGCTCTCCTAATTTGGGAAAATTTGTAGCAGCAAATAAGCAACTTTTAAAAGCCGATGTTATATTAATAAGCGACAGTTCTATGTTGAGTATGAAAAATCCTTCATTGGATACTGGCGTTCGTGGATTAAGTTATATTGAAGTTGAAATAACGGGAGCAAAAAGAGATTTGCATAGCGGTACTTATGGTGGTGCGGTTGCCAATCCCATCACTATTCTTGCACAGATGATTGCAAGTTGTCATGATAAAAATAATCATATTACCATTCCTGGATTTTATGATGATGTAGTAAAAGCCGGAAAGAAAGAAAGGGATTTAATCAACAAAGCACCTTACAGCGAAGCGGCTTATAAAAAAGAAATTGGTGTAAAAGATCTTTGGGGTGAAAAAGGATATTCAACTTATGAAAGAACAGGTATTCGGCCTACTATTGAAGTAAATGGTATTTGGGGTGGCTATACTGGCGAAGGTGCAAAAACCGTATTACCTTCAAAGGCAAATGCAAAAATTTCGGCAAGATTGGTTCCCAATCAATCTTCAAAAAAAATAACCAAGAAGTTACTTGCCTATTTCAAATCAATAGCTCCAAAAGGAGTAACTGTAAAAGCCTGGGAACATCATGGTGGTGAACCATACATGACACCCATTGACAGTAAGGGATATTTAGCTGCAGAAAAGGCGGTTAAAACTACTTTTGGCAAACAACCAATTCCAGTACGTGGCGGAGGTAGTATTCCCATTTGTTCCATTTTAGAAAAAGAACTGGGTATTAAAATAATTTTTATGGGCTTTGGATTAGATAACGACAATCTGCATAGCCCGAACGAAAAATATAATATTGAGAATTACTACAAAGGCATTGAAACGATTCCTTATTTTCATAAATATTTTTCAGAATTGCAATAACGATATCAAATAATAAAACCGATATAAAAGGGGCTGGCTAAGCCTCTTTTTTTATTCAAAAAACACAGTCATTTTTTATTTCAATCATAGTACAATTTATAATAATTATTTAAAAGCTCCATTACACATCCTCCATGATCTCCTCCACAACATCATGCTGAAAATCGAGTAAATTAATTGTACTTTGCTCAGATTCAAATTAAAAATGATATTTGCAAATCATCAAACAAGAACAGCCAATCAAATACTTTACTAATGAGCGAAATAAATAAAAGACAAAAGCAAGCTAGTGTACTAAGATCTTTTAGGAAAATACATAGAATAACTGGAGCACTTCTATTCGTCTTTTTCTTCATCATTGCCATTTCTGGATTATTATTAGGATGGAAAAAACACAGTGGTGGGTTAATTTTAGCAAAATCGCACAAAGGAACATCTTCAGAACTCAAAGACTGGCTCACACTAGACAGTTTACACAAAAAAGCCTGCAACTATCTACAGGATTCCGTTGACAAAAATCTATCACTAAAACTTGACAGAATAGATGTCCGGAAAGATAAAGGAATGGTTAAGTTTATTTTTAAAGAGCATTTTTGGGGCGTTCAACTTGATGGAGTCACAGGACAACTGCTTCATATAGAAAAGAGAATATCTGATTTTATTGAAAATATTCATGATGGCTCTGTTCTGGATTCTTGGTTTGGTGTAAAAGGTGGTTATTTAAAACTTATTTACACATCCATAATGGGAATTGCACTGCTAATCTTTACAATTACAGGCTTCTGGTTATGGTATGGTCCAAAAAGAATGAGAAAAGTATCACGTAAACAAGAAAGCTGAATAATATTCAGAACTTACATTATTTTATAATTAAAATTTAAAGGAGTTAATTAAAAATTAATCAAGAGAACCGTATGAGTGTTTGAAAAAGTAATGCAAGGAATGCGAATTAGAATTTTATAGAGTATAAAAGCCTTCAACAAAATCATATTTCATTTGTTCAAGAATTATTTTTTTGAAATTTTTAAACTTCCCTTTATAAAGTAATTTTAAAAATTAACTTTTATAGCCGGAATATGAATAGCAATAAAGAAAAAATCCGCATCGATAAATTTCTCTGGTGTATCAGACTTTTCAAAACGAGATCTCAATCTGCCCTCGCCTGTGATTCGGGTAAGGTAAAGCAGCATGGTGCTTCAATAAAAGCCTCGAAACAGGTAGCAGTAGGCGATGAATATGAAATAAAAACAGAAGCAAAGAGATGGCGTATCAAAGTAACGGAGTTGCTTCATCGTAGGGTGAACTTTGAATTATCATTAAATTATTATATTGATATTACACCTTCAGAAGAATTACAAAGGCTTCAGTTTCAAGCAGCCAGTTTTCATACTGGCAAAAGACAGAGCAAGATTGGCAGGCCAACCAAGAAAGAAAGAAGAGATTTAGACGATTTCCTGCACATTTGACAATTGTCAGACATTACACCAATTGAAATCAGTTCTTTTCAAGCCTTTAAAAGTTACCTTTAGTTAAATTCATTTTTTACACTTTAAAAAAGGAGGCTGTATGAAAAAGAGTTTGTATCAAATACCTGGCAAACTGCAACAACAAAATGCTGCCAAGACAAAACCACAAGAAACAATATTGCCTGAAGCAAGAATTGAAACTGAAAAAAATGAATATGTAGTATATGTAGATATGCCCGGGCTCAATAGAAAAGACTTTACAGTTTCTTTTTGTGAAAACCAACTGAAGATTTCTGGTATCAGACCTATTCACATAGCTGGAACTACTGTAAAAAGACCCATTTTCTTAAATAGCTGGGAACAGGTCTTTTTGCTTCCTGCTGATGCTGATACGATGCTTACTGCTGCCTTATTCAGAAATGGGGAGCTGGAGATTCACATACCTAAATGTCTGAAACAGGAATTCAATACTACAGAGCAGATTGAAGTAGTGGTATATTAATAAAGCAGATTTTTCAACTTTTCAATATTGCCAATATTTATTTTGCCTTCCTTTATTTCAATCAGTTTTTCTGATTTGAAATCGCTAAGTGTTCGTATTAACGATTCAGTAGCTGTACCTACATAGTGTGCAATATCTTCACGAGATATTTCAATAGGCTTACTTTCTCCGCCAATGCTAAATTTTCCATGTATATCTACCAATGCTTTAGCAACCCGCTTTCTAAGCGAACTGTAAGCAAGACTCATTAGTCTTTCTTCTTTTTCTTTAACGTTGTGTGTTACCAGTTGAATAAACTTTGCAGCTACAGAAATATCACTAAACACTAGTTGCATAAAATCTTCACGTGGAATTTGCATAATTTCCGCTTCCTCCAGTACAACAGCACTATCATCATAGTTTTTATCTTCTATTAATGCTGAGTATCCTAAAAAATCGCCTTCACTAAAAAGATCGGTAATATATTCTTTGCCATCTTCATGTACTTTGAAACATTTTACTTTCCCTCTTGCTAGATAATATAAAAAACGAGGACGCTTACCTTCTTGGTATAGTGGCTGCTTTTTATTTAATGTAAGTACTTCATATTGATCCGCCATTTGGCTTACAAGTCCTGCATCTTTTACATCTTTTAAAAATTGACTAATGCCGCTTGAGGAAGAGGGATACTTATTTTCCAGAACTGCAGATCGTTTTAGCCTGATTTCAACTGCATTTAATAGCTCAATATCTTCAAATGGCTTAGTAATATAATCATCTGCCCCCATTTCCATTCCCTTTCGAAAATCGCTCCTTTCAGTTTTTGCTGTTAGAAAAATAAAGGGTGTCTGTTCGGTGATTTCATTTTTGCGCAATAAATGAAGTACCCCATAGCCATCCAGTTCGGGCATCATAATATCGCAAATAATCACATCAGGATTTTCCCGAAGCGCTATTTCAACTCCTTTTTTTCCATTTTCGGCTGTAAAAGTTTTATACCCGCTTAAATCCAGAATTTCTGCCGTATTTTCTCTGATATCCGGATTATCATCAATTACTAAAACAGATTTCATGCTTGTTGGTTTACTGGAATTGTAAAGGTAACGGTTGTGCCTTTATTTAGCTCACTTTCAAACTGAACTTCACCACCCAATAATGAAAGATATCGTTGTACTATATGCAGGCCCAGCCCGGTGCCTTGAATATTTGTAGCATTGGCACCTCTAAAGAAGCTGGATAATAAATGAGGCTGGTCGTCTTTTGATATTCCAATACCCCGGTCTGTAATAGAAACTTTTATATTCTCAGCGTTACAAAAACTGTAAACATCTATTGTTGTATCGGCTGCCGAAAATTTTATTGCATTGGTCATCAGATTGATCAGCACATTTTTAAGCAGTTTGTTATCGGTTACAGCAAGTTCGGCTCCATGATGCTGATATACAATTTGCTGATTTTCTTTTGTAAGCCCATTCATTTCATCAACTGTTTCTGATATCAAATCTTTGACATTTACTTCCACACAACTGGTAGTTACTTTTCCTTCGTCCAATTTTCCAAGGCTTAGAAAGTCTTCCAGCAAATCGTTTAAGTGCTTAACCGAGTTTTTTATTTTATCTATATGTCGTTCCCTTTTTTCCTGCTCTTCTTCTTTTTTGTACTTTGATAATAAAGATGCAGAGGACAGTACGGTACTCAAAGGCGTTCTAAATTCATGTGAAGCCATAGACAAAAAGCGGCTTTTAATTTCCCCCAGCTGTTTTTCTTTTTCCAAAGCATCACTCAGCTCTAACTGCGATTGCTCTAATTGTTGCAACGCCTCTTTAAGAATAATTGTTCGCTCTTCAACTTTTGCTTCCAGGTCAGCATTCAACTTTCTTATCTCGCTACTTACCTTTTCCAGTTCTTTTTGCTGCCTTTCCATATTGGCCTCTATTTCTTTTCTTTTGGTAATGTCGACAATAAAGGCAATAACATATAATTCATCTTCCTGTTTATAATGGCTAAGGCTCACTTCAATTGGCAATTCGCTTCCATCTTTTTTTCTTCCAAATAAATTCCTGTTTTGCCCCATTGCGCGGTTTGATGGTTTCTTACTGAAACCTGCTCTTTGGGAAACATGCCCTTGCCTGAATTTTTCCGGAATTAGGGTTTCTATTGATTTTCCTGTCAATTCATTTTCCAAATATCCAAACATTCTTTGAGCAGCAGGATTCATAATAACAATATTACCTGCTCCATCTGTAAGAATGATGCCTTCAGTAGCATTTTCAAAAAGTAAAACAAGATGACTGGCAGTATTCAGCATATAGAGAATTGATGATTGAAACAGACGTCAAGATAATAAAAAACGTTACAACTCAATAATCAGATTAACCAGTTTCATTCATCAATTCTTTTTCCATCGCAATTGCTCTGGGAAAAAGAATATCCATTTCCAGATGCACATGACGTGAAAGATCGTTAGCCACTTCTTTTAGTTTTGCAAAAGTTACTTTGTGACTGGTACATGCATTGAGAGGTGGAGTATAATCGCCGGTCAACTCTTTAAGCCGTTGAAGTATCAGAGAGGTTGAATGATGTTCACTTTCCATAATTACATCAACCGGTTTTCTCATCGTACGTACCAAAAGGCGCACATAAGGCTCTTTGCTGCTAAAGGCATGGTGTAGTTGACGGATATATGGGAAAATAACATCTTCTTCCTGAAGCATGTGGGGTATAAAAGTTTTGGTAAGTTGATCAATGATTTCTTTTAACTCCGGCAGATAGGAAAAATTTTTTTGATGACTGGCAACAAAATCCTCAACATATTCTTTGACCCGAGGTAATGCATTTCTCAGATATTGATGATGAACCATTACAATATAATCAATCAAAAAGTCGGTATCCCAAACTGAAAAATTAACCGTATTGGATGTATTTGTGTCTTCCATTGCAACCTCCAGTTCATGAATGATAAGCTTTTCGTCTATCCCTTTTATATTGCATGCTTCAGAAAGAGATCGGTTGCCACCACAGCAGTATTCAATGCCATGCTTTTTGAAAACATCTGCCGAACGATAATCGTCGTTTACAATTTCAGAAATTGTAAGATTTCTGTCCAATTTTTTCTTATTAAAAATCATAAATTTCCCCCGGCAAATAAACCTAAAACCTATTTTCAACTTACTGATATTAATCAGTTCGGGCACTGATTACTGCATATTTTTTCCAAATCCGCTCATAAATTTTCACCTAATAAAGCTTATAGGAATGACGCCAAAAAATTAGGTAACTCTTGTTTGAAAAATATAGTTGAAAGCAGGTGGCTGTCTGATAAATATCATCCGATTTTTTGAGTACTGTCATAACTGGAAGATAAGGAGCAAAATACTTTTGTATCCGAATAAGAATTCGGTACTTCATTTAAAAATGTGATTATCTTGCTTTTTTAAAAAACCTCAAAACTTCAACAATGAAACACAAAAAATTTGCAATTGTATTGCTCGTTAGCAGCACCTTATTCTTCTCTTGTCAGGAAGGTGTGAAAAAAGAACCTAAACCAATTGATGTAGCTGAACTCACAAAAGACAAACCTGAAGTACATGGCGTAGAACAAAAAGAAGGTGACATCACCCTTTCCAATCCATTGGACAAAGGAATGGTGGATGCCGGAAAAGGCATCTATGATCTTAAGTGCCAGTCATGTCATAAATTAAATGAAGAAAAACTTGTAGGTCCCGGATGGAAAGATGTAACTAAAAGAAGAAAACCACTTTGGATTGTGAATATGATTACAAATGTGGATATGATGTTGGAGACCGATCCGGAAGCACAAAAACTACTGGAACAATGTATGGTAAGAATGCCCAATCAAAATATTACAAAAGACCAAGCCCGTCAGCTTATTGAATTTATGAGAAGTAATGACGGTGAAAAATAATTTTCAACAAAACCAAGTACACAAGTGCTCATTATAAACTGCAAAACACAAATTAATATGAAACATCCTCTCAAAACCTCATTATTCATGCTCAGTTTCGCCTTTGCAGGCCTGTTGCTTATGCAAAGTTGTAAACCAAAAGGAACCAGCTCAGCAGCCGGTGGCGATGCCTCAAAGGCTTATGTTGCCCCTGGTAAATATGACGAATTTTACAATTTCGTTTCAGGGGGCTTTAGTGGTCAAATGCCTGTTTATGGTATTCCTTCTGGAAGATTGCTAAGAGTTATTCCTGTTTTCTCTGTTGACCCCGAAAAAGGTTGGGGCTACAGTGAAGAAACAAAACCCATGTTGAACACTTCAAATGGTTTTGTTCCCTGGGATGACCTGCACCACATTGCACTATCAGTTACAAATAGCGAACACGATGGCCGTTGGGTGTTTGGAAATGCGAACAATACACCACGTATTGCCCGTATTGATTTAAAAACTTTCCGCACTGCCGAGATTATTGAAATACCCAACAGTGCAGGTAATCACTCTTCACCATTTATTACTGAAAACTCTGAATATGTGGTAGCGGGTACACGTTTTAGCATACCTCTAGGTGATAAAGTGGATGTTCCTATTGATACATATAAAGACAATTTTAAAGGTACAGTAAGTTTTATAGGCGTAGATAAAACTACTGGAGAGATGAATATTGCATTTCAGATTCTGACTCCGGGTGTAAATTTTGATTTGGCAAGAGCCGGAAAAGGAAAATCAGCCGGTTGGTTTTTCTTTAGTTGCTATAACTCTGAAAAAGCAAATACACTGCTTGAAGTAAATGCTTCACAAAAAGACAAAGACTTCATCATGGCGGTAAACTGGAAAAAAGCTGAAGAATATGCTAAAGCCGGAAAGGGTGTAAAAAAGCAAGTAAAGTATGCGCATAATAAATATGACGAGTCCACACACAGCGCAACTTCTACAATAGAGAATGAAGTATTGGTATTGGATCCTAAAGATTGTCCTGATATGATCTATTTTATGCCCTGCCCCAAATCGCCACACGGTTGCGATACTGACCCTACAGGTGAATACATTGTAGGTAGCGGGAAGCTTGCAGCTACCATCCCTGTATTTTCATTTACTAAAATTCAAAATGCGATTGCTTCAAAAACTTTTGATGGTGAATACGATGGTATTCCTGTATTAAAATATGATGCAGTTTTACATGGCGAAGTAGCAAAACCCGGATTAGGACCCTTACATACCGAATTTGATGCTAATGGAAATGCTTATACTTCAATGTTTGTTTCATCTGAAATTGTAAAATGGAATGTAAAAAGTTTGAAAGTATTGGACAGAGTTCCTACTTATTATTCAGTAGGTCACTTGTCAGTACCTGGCGGACCTACAAAGAAGCCACACGGAAAATATGTAATTGCATATAACAAAATTACTAAAGACCGTTTCTTGCCTACTGGCCCTGAGCTTTCTCAAAGTGCCCAGATGTACGATATCAGTGGAGATAAAATGAAATTAGTACTTGACTTCCCTACCATTGGCGAGCCGCACTATGCTGAAGCAATTCCTGCTGAATTAGTAATGAAGAATTCTGTTAAAATCTTCAAGATTGAGGAAAACAAGAATCCTTATGTAGCAATGGGTGAAGGAAAAACTAAAGTTGAAAGAAAAGGAAATGAAGTGCATGTATATATGACTGCCATCCGCTCTCACCTTACTCCCGATAATATTGAAGGAGTAAAATTGGGCGATGTGGTTTATTTCCACGTTACAAATCTGGAGCAAGATTGGGATGTTCCTCATGGCTTTGCCGTCAAAGGCGCTAACAATGGTGAATTACTTGTAATGCCTGGCGAAACACAAACCCTGATGTGGAAACCTGATCGTGTAGGTATATTCCCATTCTATTGTACGGACTTCTGTTCGGCGCTGCATCAGGAAATGCAAGGATATATTCGTATCAGTCCTGCAGGCTCCAATGTGCCGCTGTTGTTTCACACAGGTAAAACAAAACCTTCGGTATCAACTCCTGATACAAAAGATTCAGGTAAAACGAAATAGTAAACTTATAACAGGCAGCTTAGACTGGCTGCCTGTTTTTCTCTCAAACCAAACACTAAAACTATTTTGATATGAAAAAAAATTTTGGCTTAGCGGTTATTGTATTTGCAATCTTTACCCTAAGTTGTACTAACGAAAACAAGGAAAATAACAGTTCAGCATCAAATTCAAATAACGAAACTGCGGTAACCACTGGCGGACAGGAAAATGTGAAAGATGATGTATCTCAAAAAGATGTAGTAAAAGTTGCTGCAGGTTCAAAAGATCATACCACACTGGTTGCAGCAATAAAACAGGCAGAACTTATATCATCATTATCAAATGCTGGACCTTTTACAGTTTTTGCCCCTACCAATGCGGCTTTTGACAAACTGCCTGCAGGCACAGTAGATAAATTAATGAAAAACGAAAATAAAGCTGATCTGCAAGATATTTTACAATACCATGTTACTACATCTTCCTTAAAAGCAGAATATTTTACTGATGGAATGAATGTAGGAATGGTAAACGGTGGTAATGTAACTGTAAGTGTGAAGGATGGTAAAATAATGCTGAATGGAACAGCTACAATTGTTGCATCCATTCCTGCATCTAATGGAACAGTACATGTAATAGATGGAGTGCTGTTACCACCAGCTACAAAATGAGTTCTTTGTTGAGGTTTATATCATACACAGCTTCCGGGGTCGTGTTGTCCCGGAAGCATTTTTAAAAGGCATTAATATGAAACAAAAACTATCTTTTACTTCAAGAATTTTAGTAGCCTTTGCATCGGGTGCATTGATTGCAGTTTTCTTTCTTCCAGCCTGGCGCATTCAACCTTTTTGCACCACAATATCCCGAAGGTCTTACCATGAATATCTGGATTAATGGTCTCTCAGGTCAAATAGATGTCATCAATGGCCTTAACCACTACATAGGTATGAAGCCCATACACGCAGGCATGTTCCCCGAATTTAAATTTCTTCCCTATGTAGTAGGTTTCTTTATGCTTTTGGGTATGATAGTAGCCATTACCGGGAATAGAAAATTTTTATTCGCCTACCTGATGCTTACCTGCATTGGGGGCATATTGGCTTTAGTTGATTTTTATCTTTGGGGAAAAGATTATGGAAGTAATTTGGACCCGCATGCTCCTATTCAAGTTACCGGGCTTACTTACCAGCCCCCAGTTATAGGTCATAAACGACTTTTAAATTTTGATGCATATTCATTTCCCGATGTTGGCGGATGGATAGTAATAGCTGCCGGTGCACTTGCATTTTGTGTATGGTTTGCAGAATGGTATAAGCATAAAAGACCCGGCGGATTTTTTAGCAGAAAAAAAGCAGCCCCTGCTTTATTAATGGGTCTTTCATTTATCTTTTTATCATGCAGCACCAAGCCACAACCGTTTGATGCAGGAAAAGACAGTTGTCATTTTTGCAAAATGAGCATTACTGATACACGTTTTGGTGCAGAAATTATTACAAAAAAAGGTAAGGTGTTTAAATTTGACGACCTGCACTGTCTTGTTGCCTTTTTAAAGAATGGCACCGAAAAAGAAGAAAATATTTCTAAAAACCTAACGATACTTTTTGAAAAACCAAACAATTTTAGTGAAGTAAAGAAGGCGGTATTCGTATTCAGCCAAGAGCTAAGAAGCCCTATGGGAAGCAATACCGCCTCTTTTGAAAACAAAGATGCTGCAGAAAAATTTCTAAAAGGGAAACAAGGCGAAATTTTAAACTGGCAGCAGGTATATGACAAACTAAAATAATCCATTTCTCATCTCAGTCCTATGAAGAATTTACATTACAGAAACAAACAACATGAGAATTTGCTTTATTATATTTTTTACTTTTTTATTTACCATAGGTTATGGCCGCACGATTATAGTAGCACCCGGCAGCACCAATAGTTCTGTAAAAAAAGCGATTGAAGATGCTGCCGATGGAGATACTGTGCTGATAAAGTCCGGCATATATAAAGAAGGCAGTATTACCATTTCAAAATCAATATCTGTAATAGCAGAGGGAAATGTAATACTGGATGGTGAGCAAAAATTTGAAATACTTACACTTACGGGCTATAACATTCTAGTACGTGGTATTCATTTTATCAATTCGGGCTATTCGGCATTAAACGATTTTGCAGCCATTAAAATTGTAGATGCTTCAAATCTCACAGTAGAAAACTGTAAAATAACGGATGCATATTTTGCAATTCATATTTCAAATAGCATTCATATTACGATTCGCAACAACACCATTAATGGTACTCCCAAAAGCGAACAAATGACCGGAAACGGAATTCACCTTTGGAAATGCTCCAAAGCGTTGATAGAAAACAATAAAGTATTTGGCCAAAGAGATGGCATCTATTTTGAATTTGTCACCTTTTCACTCATTCGCAATAATTTAAGTGAAACCAATATTCGCTATGGGCTTCATTTTATGTTTTCTAATGATGATAATTACAAAAACAATACTTTCAAAAACAATGGCGCAGGTGTAGCAGTAATGTATTCCAAACGTGTGTGGATGGAAGGAAATCATTTTGAAGAGAACTGGGGCGCATCTGCCTATGGAATTTTGCTAAAAGACATTACCGACAGTCATATACTACACAATACATTTAAGAAAAATACAGTAGGCATCCATCTGGAGGGCACCAGCCGAATGGATATTCAAAGAAACCTTTTTAAAAGCAATGGCTGGGCATTGAAAATACAAGCCAGTTGCGAAGACAATAATTTTCATGAAAACAATTTTTTAGGAAACAGTTTTGATGTGGGCACTAATGGCACAATGGTATTAAACAAGTTTGATCATAATTATTGGGATAAATATGAAGGTTATGATTTGAACAAAGACGGATTGGGTGATGTACCTTATCATCCTGTAAGTTTATATTCATTAATTGTGGAGCAAAATCCTTTTATGCTGATGCTCTATAGAAGCTTTACAACACAAATGCTGGACAAAGCAGAAAAAGCAATTCCAGGCCTTACTCCCGAAAATTTAGCAGACAATAAACCGGTAATGAAATCATTTAAGCTATGATTACAATTGACAATATTTCAAAACGATTCAGAAAACTACAGGTGCTGGATAATATATCCGCTCAATTTGAAAAAGGGCAGGTAGTTTCATTAATTGGCCCCAATGGTTCAGGAAAAACAACGTTAATAAAATCTATACTGGGAATGGTGCGGCCCGAAAGCGGAAAAATAATCGTGAATGGAAATGCCGTAAGCGAAAACCCCAATTACAGAGAACAGATTGGATACATGCCTCAAATTGGTCGCTATCCTGATAATATGAAAATTGGGCAGCTATTTGAAATGATGAAAAACATTCGGAACATTGACGGCAAGCTAACCGACAATGAATTAATAGCGCAGTTTGAACTGGAGAAAATGTTTCATAAGCCCATGCGTACCCTTAGTGGCGGCACACGTCAAAAAGTGAGTGCGGCATTGGCATTTCTTTTTGATCCAAAAATCCTCATCCTGGATGAACCCACCGCAGGTCTTGATCCGTTGGCTTCAGAAATCTTAAAAGAAAAAATCATTCGTGAAAAGGCAAAACACAAATTAATTCTGATTACATCACATATTCTTAGCGATCTTGACGATCTTACTACTCATGTAATGCATTTGCAGGAAGGCAAACTCATGTTCCTTAAAGACATTGGTACTTTACAGGAGGAGACAGGTGAAATAAAACTGGGCAAAGCTATTGCTAAGATCATGAAAGGAGAAATACCAGATGGCAGTTGGGTAAACACAATTTTTCAAGTTGGGCAAAAAGAAGAAAAAAATTAAGAAGCCATGATGAAATTATCTAAATACGTTTTATACGACATCTTAAGGAGTAAAATTATTATTGCTTATACGTTATTTTTATTTGTCGTTTCCTTCAGCCTGTTCAATCTGGAAGAAAATGAAAGCAAAGCTGTTCTCAGCTTATTAAATATTATTTTGATTGTATTGCCGCTGGTAAGTATTGTTTTTGGCACAATTCATTACTATAATTCTTATGAATTTATTGAGTTGATGCTAGCACAACCCATGAGCCGTCAAAAAATTATTCTAAGCGAATATGCAGGTGTTGCATTTTCCTTAGCAGGAGCTTTTTTGATTGGCGTAGGAATTCCGGTATTGCTATTCAGCTTTAATGCAACCGGAATGGCCCTGCTGCTTACCGGCTTTTTACTTACACTTGTATTTACATCCCTTGCCTTTCTGGCATCGGTAAAAGCAAGAGACAAGGCAAGAGGTATTGGTATTGCTTTGCTGCTTTGGTTTTATTTTGCTTTGATTTATGATGGATTGGTAATGCTGATACTCTTCAATTTCAGCGACTACCCTCTTGAAAAAATAACTTTATTACTTACTGCGTTGAATCCAATTGACCTGGCCCGGGTTTTTATAATGCTTAAAATGGATGTAAGTGCATTGATGGGTGTTACCAGTGCCTTGTACAAAGATTTCTTTGGAAATTTTACAGGTATTCTCTTTACTACAGGCATCATGCTGCTATGGGCTATTGTTCCATTATGGCTGGCAGTTAGAGGTTTTAAACGCAAAGACATTTAAGTGAAAGACAATAGTATTTATGGCTGACAGACGTCAGTATAATGTATGAGGAGCCTCAAGTGATATTTTATACAAATACTGCTATTTTGTTTTGTATCATACATTACAGTTTATACGATGGCCACTCAAATGACAGTTTCAAAAAATACATCTGTAGAAGATAAAACGACAGGCGATGCATTCGCAGCTTCATTGCATCATAACAATACGCACTCTTTAACAGCATTAACAATAGATATTTCAAATACCAATCATGAATATCTGAAGAAAGCACTTCCCGTTTTGCTTTCACATTTACAAAGCCTTGCCGCTACTCAGGGTGATCAAAATCCTGTTTTGCGTCAGCTGCTCGCCCGGTTTACAACTTTGAAAGAAGATATTGAAATGCATATTCAAAAAGAAGAACTCATTATTTTTCCTCGCATAAAAGAAATGGAAAAATTTTATACAGGGCAATCGGGGAGAGTTGTTTTTAGTGCTACCTTTTTAGAAGCACCCACTACGCTGATGGAACAAGAGCATCATCAAATTGAAAAATCGCTGGCGGTTATTAAAGAACTTTCCAACCAATACACTGCTCCACCAGGTGCTTGCACCTCATTTGAGCACACATTCTCATTATTGCACACTTTTGAAAAAAATTTATTGCGCCATATAGAAGTTGAGAATAAAATTCTTTTTCCAAAAGCCCTGGTGCTTTTCAAAAAATGCCAGGCAATGGCATAAGTTTTTGAAATGAAAAAGCAACTTATATTCATACTGCTGTTTATAACTTACATCATTTACAGCATTATCATTTATACAAAAGGAACTGAAGAAAAGGTAGTAGTCAATGCTGCGGACTATACTTCTATTCAAAAAGGGAAAACCTTGTTTCAGCAACATAACTGTATTTCCTGCCACCAGTTGTATGGACTGGGTGGCTATTTGGGGCCGGAGTTGACCACCGCCTACAGCGACACAAACAGAGGAGAAAATTATATGAGGGCTTTTTTAAAAGCAGGCGGCGCCCGTATGCCTAATTTTCATTTTACCGAAAAGGAAATTGACAACATCATCAGCTATTTGAAGTATGTAGATGCAACGGCAATAACATACAAGGCCAAAGAATAATTAATTGAATGACTGCACTAACAACACAATACGCAACTGACAAAGCCGCCAAAGCAATATTGATATTGTCAATGAGTTATTTGTTACTCGGATTACTATTAGGCATCACCGGAAGCCTTCAATATTTATATCCCGAATTTTTAAAAGAAGATTTATCATTTCAAAAAACAAGACCGCTGCATGTCTATCTTGCCATTACCTGGATATTTACCGCTGCTCAAGGAGGCTTATATTATTATATACCACGAGTGGCAGGAAGGCCCTGCGTATGGAAGCAAGGTGTCGTCATTCATTTTTTTATGCAGTTAACACTTTCTGTGTGTATTGTTATTTGCTTTTTTAGTGGATATTTTGGTGGTAGAGAATATTTAGAATTCCCTCCCCTTTTCGGTTTGCTGATATTAATATCCTGGCTTCCATTAGTTATAAATTTCTTTTTCACCATCAGACCAAAATTTGGAAAGGCACCTGTATATATATGGAGCTGGTCCACTGGTATTTTGTTTTTCTTTATTACACTTTCCGAATCATATCTCTGGCTCATTGATTATTTCAGCAGCAATATTGTAAGAGATATTACAGTACAATGGAAAGCACTGGGATCCATGGTTGGCAGTTGGAATATGCTGGTATATGGTACAGCCATGTATGTAATGGAAAAAATAAGTGGTGATACTAAGATTGCGCAATCAAAAGAAGCTTTCTTTTTTTACTTTCTAGGACTTACCAATCTGATGTTTAACTGGGGACATCATACCTATATTGTACCTGCAGCACCCTGGGTAAAGATGGTTGCATACATTATCAGCATGACCGAATTAATTATTTTCGGGCATATCATTTGGAAATGGAGAAAGTCAGTTTCTGCAGCTGTTAAAAATTTTCAACTTGCATCGTACAGGTTTTTATCATTTGCTGATGGCTGGATTTTTCTGAATATTACGCTGGCTCTTATTATGTCTGTCCCCGCCTGGAATTTTTATACTCATGGCACTCATATAACAGTAGCACATGCTATGGGCACTACAATAGGTATCAATACCATGTTACTACTTGCTTCAATTTATCTTATAGCCAAAACTGAAATTCCATTACAATTTCAGAAACATAAGAAAAAGATATTGGCCGTTTCAATTATTGCAAATATATCTCTGCTACTTTTTTGGATTTCGCTAATAGCCAGTGGCCTTGTAAAAATCAGCGGCAACTTAAAAAATCTTCCATTTGCACAAATCATGCTCAACACAAAAATCTGGTTTCAGATATTTGCCGCAAGTGGTTTTTTGCTTGCTATGGCACTTATGTTTTTGCTGTTTGCCGGTATTTCATGTTTTAGCAATCGCAGGAATCAATTAGAAAGAAACTGACAGGAATCATTTTTATTTTTGAATATACTCAATAGCACAGTTTGACCTTACCTTTATTTTAGCATTTAGGATATTATACTATGCCTTCATTAAAAGAAACATCCAGCAAAACTTTTTGCTACCACTGTGGCGAGCCCTGTTTTACAGATAACATCAAAGTGGAAGATAAGCCCTTTTGCTGCGAGGGTTGTAAAATGGTGTATGAAATTCTTAATGAAAGCAACCTTTGCGAATATTATAATCTAAACGAGAATCCCGGAATCAGTCAGCGGATAAAAATCAGAAAAGACAAATTCGCTTTTTTAGATGATGAAAAAACACAACTACAATTAATTTCTTTTCGAAACGAAAAGCAGGTTCATGTTACATTTTATCTGCCTCAAATGCATTGCAGCTCCTGTCTCTATCTGCTTGAAAATTTGTACCGGCTCAATAATGGTGTTGTAAGCAGTAAAGTAAATTTTATACGAAAAGAAGTGGATGTGGTATTTCTTATTGAAAAAACAACCATTCGACAGGTAGTGGAGACATTAACCAGCATTGGTTATGAACCCTACATCAGTCTGAGTGATTTGAAAAGTAAAAGACCTGCCATTGACAAGAGCATGGTATATCAAATAGGTGTTGCCGGTTTTTGTTTTGGCAATATTATGATGCTGAGTTTTCCCGAATATCTGGGAATAGATACAAGTGAAACAGCATTGAGGAGCACTTTTAGATGGATCAATTTTGCACTTGCAATTCCTGTTTTGTTATATGCCGCTTTGCCTTTTTATACATCTTCCTGGAAAAGCCTGAAGCATAAATTTTTAAACATTGATGCACCAATAGCGCTTGCTATTATTATTACTTTTATTCGCAGTGCCTGGGAAGTAATAAGTGGAACAGGTGGTGGATATTTTGATTCCATGTCGGGGATTGTATTTTTAATGCTCGCTGGGCGAATACTTCAGGACAAAACCTACCGTCAACTTTCATTTGAAAGAGATTACACATCCTATTTCCCAATAGCAGTATCGTTGCTAAAAGAAGGTATGGAAAAGCCAACTGCATTACCCGATGTAACACCCGGCGATACAATGGTAATTCATAACGAAGAACTGATACCTGCAGATGGCATTCTTACAAGAGGAAAAGCTTTTATTGATTACAGTTTTGTAACCGGTGAGTCATTACCAGTTTTGAAAGAGGTGGGCGAACTGGTATATGCAGGCGGCAAGCAAACAGGTGGCCAGGTAGAGATTTTAGTAATTAAAGAAGTAGGCCAGAGTTATTTAACCAAACTATGGAATAAAGAGGAAATGCAACAAAAGGGTGAAGACAAAAATGTTTCATTTGTGCATTTGCTCAGCAGGTATTTTACTTATATCGTATTATCCATTGCAACAATTACTGCACTCTATTGGCAATTTCACAATTCAGCAAAAATCTGGCCTGCCGTAACTGCTGTTTTTATTATTGCCTGTCCTTGTGCTTTATTATTGTCCAATACTTTTACCAATGGCAATGTGTTGCGCATATTGGGCCGCAATCGCTTCTATCTAAGAAATGCAGCAGTAATAGAGACGATAGCAGAAACAACACATATCGTTTTTGATAAAACAGGCACACTTACTTCTTCGTATTTTCAGAATATCAATTATAACGGCAAACCTTTAACAACTGAACAGGAACAACAAATTGCAGCACTTGCTTCTAACTCTAATCACCCCTTAAGCAGAGCATTAGCCATGCATCTTTCGCCAGTAAATCTCAAGAAAGTAACCGGATTTAAAGAAAATACAGGGGAAGGTATAGAAGGCATTGTAGGAGAAGATTTAATAAAGCTAGGCACAGAGAAGTTTGTAACAGGAAATCGGCATTTTTTGCAAACCAGCACAGTTGTATATGTTGGATTTGAAGAAGAAGTAAAGGGTTATTATTCATTTGGCAATCAATACCGAAATGAAATACCCGAATTGATTCAAAAATTGAAATCAAAGTACAAGTTGTCGGTAATATCGGGCGACAATGAGGCCTCAATGCACAACCTGCAAAGATTGATGGGGAAAAATACAACTATACTATTTCATCAAAAACCAGAAGATAAACTAAATTATATAAAACAATTACAGCAATCTGGTGAAAAAGTAATGATGATAGGCGATGGACTCAACGATGCAGGTGCTTTAAAACAAAGCGATGTGGGGATTGCAGTTACAGAGCAGGCTAATAATTTTACTCCTTTGAGTGATGCAATTATAGAAGCAGGCCAGTTGCCCAGACTTACCAAATTTTTTAAGCTTTGCAGAGCCAATAAAAATATTGTAGTTGCCAGTTTTGTGCTATCCATTGTTTATAATGTCGTAGGGTTGTTTTTTGCTGTTCAAGGCAATTTGTCGCCATTAGTTGCTGCTATTTTAATGCCCATCAGTTCTTTAAGTATATTATTACTTACATATGGTAGCAGCAGCCTGATAGCAAGAAAGTTGAGATTATTGTCAGTAAAAAAGGCATGATTAAAATCAGGTTTTTTATTGACAGGTCTTATACTTGACCTACACTAGTCAAAATACTTTTACCGCTCCTGACAGTAACCGGGAAACCAACAAACTGATATGAGTGTTATTATCATTTTACTAGCTGTAAGCATCACCGTAGCCGGATTTTTCTTATTCGCCTTTCTATGGAGCGTAAAATCTGGTCAGTTTGAAGACGACTACTCGCCTGGTTCCCGCATTTTATTTGACGATAAACCATCATCACCCAAAACAAAATAAAAGTTCTGCTTATGCAAGTTGAAAAGTTTTATTATGACAATAGGATTGTAAGAGCCTTTGGTTATGCCACTATTATATCTGGAGTTATTGGTATGATAGTAGGTTTATGGGTTGCTATCCAAATCTATTATCCTGCTGCAAGTTTAAATCTGGCAATGACCACATTTGGTCGATTGCGCCCTTTACATACCAATGCAATCATTTTTGCATTTGTCGGTAATGCATGTTTTACGGGAATTTATTATTCTCTTCAACGGCTTTGCAAAGCACGCATGTGGAGCGACAAGCTGAGTTGGTTACATTTTTGGGGATGGCAAGCTATTATAGCAGGCGCTGCAATTACTTTACCCTTAGGATTAACAACCGGTGCAGAATATGCGGAACTAATTTGGCCTATTGATATTGCTATAACAATTATTTGGGTAGTATTTGGTATCAATATGATGATGACGATAATGAAACGAAGAGAAAAGCATATTTATGTTGCTATCTGGTTTTACATTGGTACATGGGTTACCGTTGCGTTATTGCATATCGTACGTTCATTTGAAATTCCATATTCATTAACGGGTAGCTACCCTATGTTTGCAGGAGTGCAGGATGCACTGGTACAATGGTGGTATGGGCATAATGCAGTTGCCTTTGTTTTAACTACACCCGTATTAGGATTGATGTATTACTTTTTACCCAAAGCGGCCAACCGGCCAGTATATTCGTACAGGTTATCTATCATTCACTTTTGGACATTAATTTTCTTATATATATGGGCTGGTCCTCACCATCTTTTATATTCTGCATTACCCGATTGGGCTCAGTCGCTGGGTGTGGTATTCTCCGTTATGCTGTTGGCCCCCAGCTGGGGCGGTATGTTGAATGGTTTACTTACACTTCGTGGTGCATGGGATAAAGTAAGAGAAGAGCCTGTATTAAAGTTTATGGTTGTTGCACTTACCTGCTATGGTATGGCAACTTTTGAAGGGCCGCTTTTAAGTTTAAAAAGCGTTAATGCCATTTCACATTTCAGCGACTGGACTATTGCACATGTACATATAGGTGGATTGGGATGGAATGGGTTTATCGCTTTTGCTATTTTATATTATATGATTCCCAAGATGTGGGGAACCACTTTGTATTCAAAAAAACTGGCGTCAAATCATTTTTGGTTAGGAACAATTGGTATCATCATTTATGCAGTGCCTTTGTACTGGGCAGGTTTCGAGCAAAGTATCATGTGGAAACAATTTACGCCAGAAGGACAGTTAAAGTTTGATTTTATGCAAACAGTAACCAATATCAAACCCATGTATTGGGCAAGAAGTATAGGTGGCGCCTTATATCTGACCGGTACTTTTATTATGATATACAACTTGTGGAAGACCATCAAACAAGGAAAATTTATTGCCAATGAAGAAGCAGAAGCAGCACCATTGGTAAAAGCGATTCCGGCAGTAAAAGAAAAATGGCATCGTGTACTGGAAAGAAAACCGGTTACTATGTTGGTATTGGCTCTTATCGTTGTTGCCATTGGAGGTATTGTACAAATGCTTCCTACTTTCTTAATCAAATCAAACATACCAACTATTGCAAGTGTAAAACCTTATACACCACTGGAACTGCAGGGGCGTGATATTTATGTAAGAGAAGGATGTTACACTTGTCATTCTCAAATGATAAGACCATTTAGAGATGAAGTTGCCCGTTATGGTGAATATTCAAAAGCAGGTGAATTTGTTTATGATTTTCCGCACCAGTGGGGAAGTAAACGTACGGGACCTGATTTAGCAAGAGAAGGTGCAGATAAAAACAAAAGACCCGATTCATGGCACTATACTCACTTGTACGATCCTACATCTACATCTCCAGGTTCTGTAATGCCGCGATATATCTGGTTGCTTGATAATAAGCTGGACACCAGCAATACGCCAGCAAAAATCAGGGTGATGCAAAAACTGGGCGTACCTTATCCAAAAGGATACGACAAGATTGCCAATCAGGATTTAATGAAACAGGCAAATGAAATAGCCGCCAGTTTGAAAAAAGAAAATATAGAATCGTTGCCCGATGCTGAAGTGATTGCAGTGATTGCCTACCTGCAAAGGCTGGGCCGTGACATACAAAATGAACCAAAACCCATTACAGAAAATAAATAAATCAACTCAATGAAATTTATTAATTATATAGAAAAAGTAAGCGGTGTGGATGTCATCGGTTTGTTTTCACTCACTGCTTTTTTTCTGTTTTTTGTAATCCTTCTTATTTGGTTATTCAAATCAAATAAAGAAAATTTTACCGAAGCCAGTCGCTTACCATTAGATAATCAGGATTAACTAAACTTTGAATGTTATTTATATGCGCACCAAAATAAAATATACTACCGCCATTTTTAGCTTACTGTTTTTGTTGTTTTCCTCACCCGCTTTAGCTGCGGGTCCGCCTTCACCTTCTCTGTTTAGTAATGGATTGGCAATTGCTTTACTTTCTTTGATGGTCGTATTGTTAATCGTTATTGGCATTCTTGGAAATATTATGATAGGCGCTGCCGAAGTAAAAGTAAAAAAGAGAAAAGCAGAATTTACTAGTAAAGCTATAGCGCTGATTGGTTTATTATTAATTGCTCCTTCAATAATTGCACAAGACGCACCAAACAACGCAATATCAACAGCTAAAACAATCGGGGGTTTAAGTACGAATACTTTTTATGTAATGATAGGGATTATTCTTATTGAATTGTCTGTAATCATTGCAATGCTTATCAATCTTCGGTTCTTGATTCAAAAAGAAAAGGAAAGAATATTAACAGTTGAAGAAAAAGCAGTCGTTGAAAAAGAAAAAGCAAATAAAATGGGCTGGTGGGCTCGTTTCCACCGTTTAAAACCCATTAGTCAGGAAGCAGATTTGGATAGCGGACACGAATATGACGGCATAAGAGAATTAGACAATAGATTACCACCCTGGTGGCTGTATGGGTTTTATGCCTCTATCATTTTCGCTGTTATTTATCTCTGGCGTTTTCATGTTTCGCACAATGGCCCATCCAGCAAACAGGAATATGAAACTTCTGTAGCAAAAGCCAAAGCAAAAGTGGATGCTTATTTAAAAAAGAAAGGAGATGCAGTTGATGAAAATACAGTTACACTTTTAACCGGCGCAGATGATCTTGCGGCAGGCAAAGCTTTATTTATAGACCCTGCAAAATGCCCTGCTTGCCACAATACAGATGGTGGTGGTAATGCAATAGGTCCCAACCTTACTGATGATTACTGGTTGTACGGTGGAAGCGTAAAAGATATTTTTAAAACTATTAAGTACGGGACTAATAAAGGGATGAGAAGCTGGAAAGATGATCTATCTGCCAAGCAAATTGCACAGCTAACGAGTTATATAAAATCTGTATTACATGGCACCAAACCGGCCAATGCCAAAGCACCACAGGGTGATATTTTTAAAGATGATGGTTCACCAGCCAACAAACAAGCAGCCGACACAACCGGTGGCTCAAAGTAATGAACAATTAATAAAATAATTGATGAGACCACCATAACAAAAAAATAATTTTGTTATGAACAACACAGAAACAAAAAAGTCGCAAGAAAAAGAAGAATCATTTCGTGACAGAATAGCGACTGTAGATGAAAAAGGAAAAAGGAAATGGATTTTTGCACAAAAACCCAAAGGGAAATTTTATAATATACGTACCTGGGTAAGCTGGGGATTCTTTGCACTTTTTTTTGCAACTCCATTTATAAAAGTAAACGGAAGACCGCTTTTTCTATTTAACATTCCCGAAAGTGAATTTATCATATTTGGTAAAATCTTCTGGCCACAGGATTTTGTCATCTTCGGTCTTACGATGGTTACGTTTATCGTATTCATCGTATTATTTACAGCAGCATTTGGCCGTGTATTCTGTGGATGGGTATGCCCCCAAACCATTTTTATGGAAATGCTTTTTAGAAAAGTGGAATACATGGTTGATGGTGATGCTGGCAGCCAAAGAGTTTTAAAAAATGCGCCCTGGACAGCTTCAAAAATCTGGAAACGTCTGTTCAAACATTCTTTATTCTTTTTACTCTCTTTCATTATTGCAAATACATTTCTTGCATATATCATAGGTGTAGATCAGCTAAAAGAAATTATCACAGAACCGATAAGTGAACATGTAGGTGGTTTTCTTTCCATCCTGGTATTTTCATTTGTGTTTTACTGGATTTATGCATTTTTTAGAGAGCAAGTGTGTACGGTTGTTTGCCCTTATGGCCGATTGCAAAGTGTATTGATGGATCGTAATTCCTTAATTGTTGCATACGATTATAAACGTGGAGAGCCGCGGGGAAAATTCACTAAAAACGAAGAAGCCAAACTTGATCTTGGTGATTGTATTGATTGTTTTCAATGTGTGAAAGTTTGCCCCACAGGAATTGACATTCGCAACGGTACACAAATGGAATGTGTAGCCTGTACTGCTTGTATTGATGCCTGTGATGTAATGATGGATGCAACTAACAAGCCCCGTGGTCTTATTCGCTATGCTTCAGAAGCGGGCATTGCAGAGAAAAAGAAACTTCGCTTTACTGGCAGAATGAAGTTCTATACCGTTTTATTGGTTGCACTTACAGCCATTCTTTCCTTACTTATTTTTAGTCGCAAGGATATTGACGGTACCATCATCAGAACCAAAGGGCTAACCTATCAACAAAGAGGAACTGATAGTCTTACAAATCTTTTTAATATTAGTATAATCAACAAAACACGAGATAGTATTCCGCTTACCTTAAGACTGGAAGGAAAAGAAGCAGCCTTTGGAAAAACAGAACTTGTGGGTACGACTTCTATCAACTTGCACCCCGAAGATCAGGCTACAGGTTCCTTTTTTATTGTACTGCCTACCAAAGTTGTAAACAAAAGATCGCTTGAAGTAAAAATCGGGTTATATAATGGCCAAAAAAGATTAAGAACGCTGAGCACTAATTTTACAGGGCCTTTCAAAAGATATTAAAACTATTGATATGAATTGGGGAAATAAATTATTGATTGCGTTTATTGTTTTTATATCAGGTATTTCATTTTTGGTTTATAGAAGTACACAAACCAATTTTGAAATGGTAGAGAACGATTATTATAATCAAGAATTAGCATATCAGCAAAAAATAGATCAAAGGAATCAGGCAAATCAATTGTCGCAACAGGCGTCTGTTTTTCAAAATAATGATGGTGTCGTTTTAAAGATACCCGAAGACATGAAACACAAACCCCTGACTGGTAATGTTTGGTTTTATTGTGCATATGATAAAACAAAGGATAGAAAATATCAATTAGAAACAGATACAAGCCTATCACAGCTTTTTACAACAGGAAGCATATTGCCCGGAACTTATACATTAAAATTACAATGGGCGGATGAAGAAAAAAGTTATTATACTGAAAAGTATTTAAAGGTAAAATAAATGACCTGGAGTGTTTTGATAACCGGATTTACATTGGGAGCAGCTGGCAGCCTGCACTGTGTGGGTATGTGCGGGCCTCTGAGTCTTTCTTTACCAGTTCATCATTTATCAAAGCCAGTAAAATTTTTAGCTTTACTCCTGTATCAAATTGGCAGGGTGATTACATATAGTTTGATTGGACTCATTTTCGGACTGGCCGGCCGCAGTATTTATATAGCAGGATATCAGCAATGGTTTTCAATAGGCATGGGAGTGCTCATTTTATTGGTGGCAACTTTATATTTTCTGAATAAGAAAAAAATAAAAATTACATTTCTTAATAATTTTTATCAATCAGTTCAAAGGGTGATAATTAAAATTTTAAAATCACCCACGCATTTATTAAGTTTTCTAATGTTAGGCATGGCCAATGGATTGTTGCCCTGCGGAATGGTATATATAGCATTGGCCACCACATTTACACTACACTCGGTTATTGAAAGCACCACCTTTATGTCGGCATTTGGATTGGGCACACTGCCTGCTATGATGTTGATAGGCTATGCCGGCACCCTTATTAATCCCGAAATAAGAATGGTGTTTAGAAAAATAACTCCCCTACTTATCACAGTGATGGGCGCCCTGCTCATACTCAGAGGTTTGAATCTTGGAATTCCTTTTATAAGCCCAATGATGCCACAGGCAGGTGGAGCAGCGGTTACCTGCCAGCCCTAAAAAAAAACTGACGGTTATCATTTTTTAAACTGACCAGCATCACATTCCAACGATGTTCGGGAAACTATTTTTATATCTGAAAATACATCATAGACACTCATGCAAATGAGTTATTGTTGGTTTTTGTTTCTGTACAACCCCCGGTTCCCCGGGGGTTAATTTTTTGCGATTATCTTTGTTTCATGCATATTGATATTTTATCGGTACTACCTGAATTATTAGAAAGTCCATTGCAGCACAGTATGATGAAGCGGGCACAGGACAAAGGACATTTGACTGTACAAGTACATCATTTAAGAAAATGGGCTGTAAATGAATATGGCCAGATTGATGACTATCAGTATGGTGGTGGAGCTGGCATGGTATTGATGTGTGAACCATTAGCCAATGCGATAGAAGCACTTTCGGCAGATAGAAAATATGATGAAATTATTTATATGACCCCCGATGGTTTCACTTTCAATCAAAAAGCTGCAAATAAACTATCATTAAAAAATAATTTGCTCATCATTTGTGGTCATTACAAAGGAATAGACCAGCGAATCAGAGATCATTATATAACGATGGAAATATCAATTGGTGATTTTGTATTGAGTGGTGGCGAAATTCCTGCAGCCATTCTGGTAGATGCTATTGGTCGCTTACTTCCCGGTGTGCTGAACGATGAAACATCGGCACTTACCGATTCGTTTCAGGATAATTTATTAGCGCCACCCGTTTATACCCGGCCTGAAGATTTCAGAGGATGGAATGTTCCTGAAATATTAATGAGTGGTGATCACAAAAAAATTGATGAGTGGCGGCTGGAGCAATCTTTATTAAGAACTAAAGAGAAGCGTCCGGATTTATTAGAAGGTGATTAAACTTCCAAAACTCAAATTTTTTGCAACTCTTCTCTTTTGTCAAAACATGATGACTAATACTTAGTTTTAGATAGCAGACTTTTTATTGGAAAAAAATACGAATAATATATTTTAAGTATTCTTTTAACGGAGGCGTTAGATTCATTAGCTGTTTAACACTCAAACTATTTTTCTACTTTTTCTTTTAATCTCCTATTTTTTTAAATAAAAAAAGGAAACAACCGATTGCTATAAAATGTAATTTGTAGGTGCAATAGGCTGATATATGACTTAATTTGCAACCACACATTTAATATTATTAATATGAAAAATAACCGTAGAGATTTTATACGTAAAGCAGCCATTGGAGCTGGCGCATTGGCAGCCGGTCTTCCCAGTTTTGCAAGTATAACGGGTAGTACAGATGAAGAAATGCAAAACGCTTCAGCTTTTGAAAACAAAGGACAGCGTTTTAATATGTGTGGCTATGCAGCACCCAAAATAGAGACAGTAAGAGTAGGTGTTATCGGCCTGGGTATGCGGGGTAGTGATGCAGTGGAAAGACTAAGCTATATTGATGGATTGGAGATAACAGCGCTGTGCGATAAATATCCCGACAGGGTTACAAAATCGCAACAGGCATTGGAAAAAATGAAAAGACCCAAAGCTAAAGAATACAGTGGAGAAGAAGGATGGAAAGCACTTTGTGATAGTAATGATGTGGATTTGATTTACACCCCTACACCCTGGCATTTGCATACGCCTATTGCATTACGTGCAATGCGTAATGGCAAACATGCTGCAACTGAAGTGCCCGCCGGAAAAACAATGGATGAACTATGGGAACTGGTTGAAACTTCAGAAAAAACAAAAAAGCATTTTATGATGCTTGAAAACTGCTGTTATGATTTTTTTGAACTGCTCACACTCAATATGGCAAGGCAGGGATTGTTTGGAGAACTGGTACATGTGGAAGGCGCCTACATTCACGATCTTACAAAAGACTGGACATTTAATAAGAAAGCTTATGCCGATATGTGGCGACTAAAAGAAAATATTGGTCACAACGGAAATTTGTATCCTACGCATGGTTTGGGTCCGGTGGCGCAATGTTTGGATATAAATCGGGGCGATAAATTTGACCACATGGTAAGCATGAGCAGCAATGATTTTACAATGAATAATATGGCTAAAGATCTAGCTGCAAAAGATGATTTCTTTAAAGAATATGTGGACAAGCCATATCGGGGGAATATGAATACCACTTTGATAAAAACAAATAAAGGAAAAACAGTGATGGTGCAGCACGATGTTTCATCATTGAGACCTTATTCACGCATACATCTGGTAAGTGGTACTAAAGGCGCAGCGCAAAAATGGCCTGGCCCCGAAAGAATTGCTTTTGGCCACAGTTGGATAAAAAAAGAGGAGCTTGATAATCTTTATAAAAAATATTCGCCACCCATTGTAAACCATATTGGCGCCATAGCCAAAGAAGTAGGCGGTCATGGTGGTATGGATTTTATAATGGATTGGCGATTGATTGATTGTCTTCGCAATGGATTGCCATTAGATCAGGATGTTTATGATGCAGCTTCCTGGAGTTGTCTATTCCCGCTGAGCCAACGCTCAGTAGCAAAAAACTCAAGAACAGTTGATATTCCTGACTTTACCCGCGGCTCCTGGAAAACCAATAAGCCACACGACATGACATTGAACGGAGGTGCTACCACCAAGGTAAGAGATGTAAAACCCGAACTTAAAATGTAAGGATGGTTTCACCTGATTAAAATCAGATAATGAAATACCGGCATTGTTTACTTTGCCAGTATGCGATACGAAAAAATATACAACAAAGGTCAGGCACGACTTTTTAAGAGTAATTTTTTGGAAGCACTTACCAAAGCAAATCCTTTGGTTATATGGGGCATGTACCTGCCGGTTATCGGCTTTATGCTTTATTATGCTGCTACCAACCTGAATTTTTCAACAAAAAAAATTCTTGTACTTTATGTTGCAGGTGTGTTATTCTGGAGTTTTTTTGAATATCTGGCACATCGTTTTCTATTTCATTGGGAAGCCAAAAGCAAAAGAGCTCAAAAAATTGTTTATACTTTTCATGGCTGCCATCACCATTATCCTCGTGATACTACAAGACTTTTTATGCCACCCATTCCCAGTATTATCATTTCAGGTTCAGTTTTCGGCATCATGTTTCTTATTATGAAATACAATGCTTTTATGTTTTTCCCGGGATTTCTATTGGGCTATTTGCTGTATGGAAGTATTCATTATGCCATTCATGCATGGAATCCCCCATTTAAATGGATGAAACCACACTGGCGCAATCATCACCTGCATCATTATAAAGATGAAAACAAAGGCTTTGGTGTCAGCTCCACTTTATGGGACCATATATTTGGAACCATGTTTGACTTGAAGAATGAAAAAGAGGATAAAGAAAAAGTAAAAGAGATGATGTATGATAAAAAGTAGGTTTTCCCTTTTTATGTCTTCATTGAGTATTAACATTAAAAAAAGTACAAATTAAAACATGACAAATGAAGCCTGAAGTGATTGTGGAAGATTTAGCATATTTTATACAGGAAAGCAGTAATTTTAGCCCGTCATCAAACCAATTTTTCCTGTTATTCAATACTTTACGATTTTAGTCGTTCGTTTTATTTGTTGTAAAACGAAGGATAAATAAAATTTCAAAATGAAAGCACTTACAGAGATAACCGATCCAGTTTATAATGAGCCGAAGCATTTCAGTGCTTATGAAAAATTCTGGTTGAAATATATGAATGATAAAAGAGATCTTCCCTTTATTCATTTACTTACAGCAATTCATATATTGGTAATACCGGCTGCCATTATTTTATATACACCATTACTGCAGGGCTGGTATTGGTGGCTTTTATATATTCCATACTTCTATGTATCGCAGATGTATTTTAAAGGCAGATTTGGTTTGATGCTGCATTGCATTTGCCACCGCAAACCTTTTAAGAAAAAATACAATTGGTTGTTTGATTATGTTATTTGGGCAATATGTCCATTATTTGGCCATACGCCTGAAACCTATTTTGCCCACCACATGGGCATGCATCATGTTGAAAACAATATGCTGGATGATGCCAGCAGCACCTTGCCGTATAAACGAGACAGCTTTAGCGGATTTTTATCTTACGTAGGTCGATTTTTAGTTTTAGGATTCGTTGATACATTTATGTATTTCTTTAGTCGTAAAAGAAAGAAATTTTATATGCGTATGACTGCGGGGGAAATGGCTTTTTATCTTTTTTGTGTAGGTATGTGTTTTGTAAACTTTAAAGCCACTTTATTTGTTTTCATTATTCCATTTGTATTTGCAAGAATAGTAATGATGCTGGGCAACTGGACGCAACACGCCTTTGTAAATCTTGAGGATTTGGATGACAATACCATCAACTGCATCAATACAAAGTACAATAAGATGTGTTGGAACGATGGTTATCATGCGGTACACCATATCAGACCAGCATTGCACTATACTGAAATACCAGGTGAATTTTTGAAAAACAAAGACAAGTTTGCCGAGAAAAAAATTCTCACTTTTGAGGGTATTCACTACCTGCATATTTTTATCTGGCTGATGACCAAACGCTACGATAAACTGGCAAAAAATTTAGTGAATGTAAACAATATGTTTGCAAATGAAGAAGAAGCTATTGCGCACATGAAAGAAAGAACCAGAAAGTATAAACTTACTGCTTAATAAAAAGCCCGGCACTTTGAGTCCGGGCTTTTTCTTTATTACCATTTCTTTTCATCTTTCTTCACACCTATAACGGGCAGCAGTTTCTCATGAATCAGTTGATTGAGTTTGCCCACATCATCCGTCATTATTTTTTTCAATTTGTCCAATTGTGCGTTTATTAACGGCTGCAATTCGGCATAAGCATCTTTTGACTGCTTACTAAGCCCTGCACTACCTGCAGCGGCTGCATTATAAATACTGCTTAGTTTATCGTCAAGCCTTATAGGAAAGTTCAACACATCCTGGCTGCTCTTAGCTTTGGTCTGATGCAAGGCTTCTTCCACAGCTGTAAGTTGCTTGTTGATGCTATCCATCTGGTGCTTCACTTCTTTTGGCATTTCTTTCCCTACACGGGAGTTAAAGTCACTCATTTGTTGTCTTAGCTCACGAATGTTTTTGATTGCATTCATCATTTCTGAAAACTTATCCCGCATAGTAATCAATTGATTAAACTGCTCATCATACTCGGCCTGTGTGGCTTTATAATTAGGATCGGGCAAAATCGTGAAGGGAACTTCCACAGAGTCTTTATCCGATTTAATAAATGCGAAATAATTGCCGGGGGCAGCTTTGGGCCCGCTTATGGAACCATTCCAAAGTATCAAGCCATCCACTCTCTCTGCTTCAGGATAATTCATATCCCACTCAAACTGATTCATACCATTGTTAATCTCAATTTTATTTTCATTGGAAGCAGTGGCATATGTTTTAATTGTTTTTTTATTTCTATCCATAATGCGGATGGAGAGCTGTGTACTGTCGTTTACATCTTTCAAATAATAATTCATTACTACGCCATTGGGAGGATTCATTCCGGTATTAGGTGGCAAGGTCATCGTCATCATTCTTGCAAATCGTCGACCACCGCCAGGCATACGATAGGCAGGATTGATACTAAACACATGTAGTGATTGATTCAAAATAGCTGCACTCCTTTGTTGTATTGCTGTCAGATCATCCAAAATATAAATACTGCGACCCTGTGTACCCACAATCAAATCATTATTCTTAATTGCCAGATCGGTGATAGGTGTTAGCGGCATGTTCAACTGAAATGATTTCCAGTTGGCACCATCATCATAAGAAATATACATACCATATTCAGTACCTGCATACAAAAGTCCTTGTCTCTTTCTATCTGCCCTCAGGCAACGAGAAAAATGCATGGGATCAATACCATTTGTGATTTGCTTCCATGATTTACCGTAATCTTCAGTTTTGTAGATATACGATTTAAAATCATCCAGCTTATACCTTGTACCTACAATATATGCAGCGCCTTTTTTAAAAGGATCTACTTCTATACAATTCCACATCATCCATTTTGGGCAATCTTTGGGCGTTACATTTTCCCAGTTTTTACCACCATCCTTACTTACTGATACAATGCCATCATCACTACCTGTCCATAATAAATCTTTTTCTACCCAACTTTCGGTTGCATAAAAAATGGTGCAGTAATATTCAACACTTGTATTGTCCTGCGTTATGGGTCCACCGCTGGATGCTTGTTTAGATTTATCATTGGTAGTAAGGTCGGGAGAAATCATTTGCCAGGATCTGCCTTCATCTTCAGAAGCAAAAAGATGATTGCCTGCTGCATAAAGTTTTTTGGGATTATTGGGCGAAAAGAAAATGGGATAGTTCCACTGAAAACGATACTTAGCTGCTTCAGCACCAGCGCCCATATTATCAATGGGCCAAACATTTATCATCCGGCTTTCACCAGTTGTGTGATCTAATCTTTGCAGCATCCCCATATAATTTCCTCCATAAGTAATTTCCGGATTGAGCGGATCGGCTACTACATAACCACTTTCGCTGCCTGCTGCATTTTCCAAATCGGAAGCGGTAATTCCAAATCCATAAGTTCTGCTCTTAATTCTGAAAGCACCATTGTCCTGCTGTCCACCCAGTATGCGATAAGGAAATGCATTATCGGTACTGATGCGATATACCTGTACCGTAGGCTGATTCATCATGGTACTCCAGCTGCTGCCCCCATCAAAACTTACCTGCCCACCGCCATCGTCGGCCACCACCATACGATTGCCATCGTCCGGATCAATCCACAAATCGTGATGATCGCCATGTGGTGTATTGAGGCTTTGAAAACTGCGACCACCATCGGTGCTGCGCATAAAACCCACATTGGGACAATACACTTTGTTTTCATTTTTAGGATCTACATACACTTTTGTATAGTACCATGCCCGTTGCCGAATATTGTTATCGCTGCTGGTAAGTGTCCATGTGTTGCCGCCATCTGCACTCATATACAATCCACCTGTTTTATTTTCAAAAAGGGCATAAATTTTATCGGTGTTAGAAGGAGCCACTGCAACACTCACTATGCCCCAAACACCTTTCGGCAATCCTTTATTCGTTGTAATATTTTTCCATGTCTCACCGCCATCATCACTTTTCCAAAGACCGCTGCCCTCACCTCCACTTTCCAAACTATGTGGCGTTCTTATCAGCCGCCAGGTACCTGCATAAAAAACATTTGGATTTCCAGGTTCCATTACCAGATCGCTGCAGCCGGTTTGATTGTTTACAAATAGTGTACGCTTCCAAGTTTTACCACCATCAGTAGTTTTATAAACGCCTCTTTCTTCATTAGGGCCAAACAAATGACCCATTACGGCTACCCACACTACATCAGGATTGCGTGGATGAATAACAATGCGAATAATATGACGGCCATCTTTAAGCCCAATATTTTTCCAACTCTTGCCACCATCATCACTTCGCCACATACCACCCAGACCTTCACTTACATTTCCCCGCATGGTATTTTCTCCTTCACCTACATACACTACCGATTCATCGGAAGGTGCAACTGAAACGGCACCTATGCTGCCGCCAAAATATTTATCGGAAATATTTTTCCAGTTACTGCCACCATCAGTCGTTTTCCAAACGCCGCCACCGGTAGCGCCAAAATAAAATGTATTGCGATGCTGATAGCTGCCTGCTACGGCGGCACTTCTTCCCCCACGATAAGGGCCAATCATCCGAAACTTTAAATTTTTGTACAATACTTCATCGGTATTGTCAACTGGAGCAAGTTTTTCAATTGTGCTTTTTATATTTTTTTGCGCCGATGCAAAAAAACAGATGGCCATAAAGGCTGGAAGAAAAAACAATTTCATACAGTTAGTTGTTTTGATGCTGCTTTGAAGGTAAACAAATAGATGAATTGAAAAATTAGCGGGAGTGGATTTTATTTGAGTGGTAGGTGGAATGGGATATTGATTCGCATTATATAAAACTGCATTTACGAAATCAATTATTATTATATCCAAAATTTTTGGTTCCTAATTTGGCCTTAAATAATTTTTCCATTTCAATTGCTTGATCTGCAGTTACTGTTTTTGGCAACAGCATGAGTATTGAAAACTTAAATCTAAAAGCAATGTCTTTGTTACCTTTAACAAGTTTCATCAAATCCTTATTTCCTCCATGCCCGTTTGTTGATACATAGTTAGCCCACCTTCCCCAAATACCATCATCGCCATAGGCTGCACCTACATATAGTTTTCCGGTTTTGGAATCCTGAATCAGATAAATTCCTTTTGTAGAAGAAAGCATGAGTTTCCAGTCGGGATATTGGTTACCGATAATTTCTTGTAATTGACGGAAATCAAGAATAATATTAAGAAAATCAGTAAAGGGGCGGTAATGAAGACCTGGTTTTATTTCAACAACATGCTTTAAGTTCTTAATACTCTGATGCCATTGAATTGTGGCCTTTCCCCAATCAATGATTACTCTTTCTTTTAAATCTTCAAACCCATTTATTTCTGAAATTTCATAGAGATATTGATATAAACTTCCATCTATGCTTTGTTTTTTGTTTGAAAGTTTTTTGCATCCATTAATTTTAAATACTCCAATAAATCTTGCAAATGTTCCTTCTTCTCCAATAAAGGAAACAATATAGTCAACACCCTTCAAAAAATCTTTTCCCTGCTGTCTCTGAAAATCAAACAACATTTGTTTATCTGTAGCATATAAATTATTAAGATCAACTCAATTACTTTTATGCCTCATGAGCCTAATGTTTTTGCTCTTGTCTAACCTGCGGTTAAAGAGAAGTTCTTGAATGGTTATCATGATTGAAATAAAGCTTTATGTTACAAAAACAAGATTAGAAAAAATAAAACAATTTATCAACAACATCGCGTCAACTATACTATTAAACAAAATTCTGATTCTTTGGTGTGTATTGCAGGCATTACTCCAGGAAGCATAGAGTTTCCTGGTTAATTTTTGGGGTGCTAACAATAGCGGCTCACAGAAGTAAATGAGAAATAGACACTAGTGTAAACTAAACCATTGTATTTGTTTCAGACTTGAACCTTACTACAAATGCAGGCGCATGGTTTTGTATTGACATTAATGATAAGACAGTTGTGTATAGACAAACAATCGTCAAATAGTTTGTAAGCTGACATTACTATTTGCCTTTCTAATTCTTGAACTGCGAGCCTCCAGACTTTTTCTGAAAGAAAAAATAATTTTTTCCTCAACCACAATAATCAAAGCATCCAGCACATTGACCCGAAATTTTTCCAAATGCAGGTGTTTTTGAAATGCAGCAATTTTCCCTCCAAATCTTTTCCTCTGACTTTCTTTTTAGGCTGCCGCTTTTTTGCAGACAATCCATAATGTTATTTTGTGTCGCATTTTAAATTGTTGCCTGTTTGTTGTCACAAAGCAGTCTCTATTACAAGGTTGGCTTCTGTGTGTCGGCTTTGTGTGCCTTGCAAATGTGCCTGACTTGCTGTTAAGGCAATGTGTAGTTCTTATTGAATCATCGCATTTGTTTTAGTTTGCCAATCGGTCTAAAACACAACCTTAAATTCAAAGTCGGTAGAGGGAAATTCATAGATTGTACTTCGTAATTTCATTCAATGTGTTCTAAAATAAATTAAATAGGTATGCCAGTTATGAAAAATCAGAAATATAGTTGCAAGCAAAAAATATAGCCACCTTTTGTACGGGATATTAAAAAACAATGAATCTCCAATAAAGCCGATGCCAGCTAACCAAAACAGTGGTGTGTATGCAGGAGCAAGTAAGCCGAATACACTATTGCTCCAAGCAGTAGTGGGGAAATATATCAAAACAACCCATGCAGCAAAATACAATAAAACACCTGCAACATACAGCAGTAACCCACATTTTTTCTTATCGTTAATAATCTTTAGTGGCATTAAAGAAATAAAAACAAACATCACTAATCTTGAAATATTTTCTCCATAAGCAATAAAAGCAGGAATATCCTTCCAAAAATTTTCAGGTTGAAAAAGGCTGGGCAGCTTATCGGTAAAAATATAATCCCATACTAAAACAGGGATGGTGAGAAGGAAACAGTTGAAGAAATATTTTTTTAGTAACCTCCTTGAATCTTTAATGCCTCTTGAAGCACTGCCTGATAAAATATTACCGGTTTTACTCATTGCTTTTCATTTAATAAATAACCACCAAAACCTGTTAGCCACAATACCACGGGATAAGCAACCCAGCGTTCTGTACCACCATCGCCAATTACAGGAATAAAGTTGTTGGCAGTAAATAAGATTATTAATGCTATAAAACCAAATACAATGGAGATGTAGCGTAACGGTCCTGTTATAATTTTAAAAGATGTTATGGCAGACAAACCTCCCATTGTAAAAGTGAGTAAGGCGCAGATGCCATGATAGGGAACTTTATTGCCTGGAAAGATGCCAACTCCTGTAAGAGCAATTGCAAATAAAAAGAACGGGATACTAAATAAATATTTTTTAAATTGTTTATGCAGATAAAAGGCGGCAACCAAAATCATTAAACCTGTTACCAGCATGGTTGAATTGAAAATATTCGCTGATGGTTGATAGCTTACACTATTAGGTGGGATTGTTGCCCCCAAATCACTTATTTCACTATTAGCAGTTGTGTAACCCGATGGATAAAATGCCTCTGCAGTAGTGATTCCCATTAAAATAAAAGAGCCTGCTAAAAAAAGTAATGTGCCCGAGAATTTAATGTTTTTCATTTACTGCATTTTATCTGATAAACTGTTATTATTATTCAAAATATCTTTTTCAATTATTTGTCTTACCAGCAAAGGTTCTTCAAATATTGGGCTATGAGCGGAGTTGTTGAATGTATAAAAGCCTTTAAGTGGTGCCCTTATCAGCTCAAAATAGCCCTTAGCCAATGGATAAGAAACTGTATAGTCATATATGCCATGAAAAAAATAAATAGGAATATCTAATTCGGGCACTTGTTTGATTATGTCCGTTGCCAATATTGTATCCCACAATATGCTGACACCGGAACGGGCTTTTGCACGCCATAAATTATACTTTTCACTTAATGTATATTCACGACAGGTAAGTGATGGCAAAAACATGCCGGTGACTATGGAATTCATTTTATGCGTAGTGCCAATACCAAGGCTATGCATAGCTTTGTCACGCAATGTAATGTAGGCGCTTGGTATTCCATCTACGATAGTGACTGGTGCTGCCTCAAGTTTTCGAACCATTTGTTTGTTTCCCTTCTTTTTAAACTGCTCAAGCATATATTCGTATGCCAGTCTTTCAGATTTTAGTTGATTTGTCATCTGCGCCACACCAATATAAGCATGGTACAATTCAGGTGTTAGTGCAGCCGCTTGTATGCCTATGAAAGTTCCTCCTGAGCGTCCCATGAGGTAAATTTTTTCTTGTCCAAATCGCTTACGCAGGTAATTCGTTACTTCTTTCGTATCCGATAATAACTGCTCCAGTGTAATTTCTTCTGTTGAAATGTCGGCATTGAAAGAAAGACCTGAGCCACGTCGTTCCCACCAAACTACAGTGAAATAATCTTCAAGTCCCGTAGGATATTTCTTGGTGAGAAAATAATCTGGCAGACCACCATGAAGGTAAAGCAGTACTGGATGCGTTGAATCCCTGCTCTTGATAATCATACCCTGTTCTGTACCATTTATATTGACAAAGATTTTTTCAGAAATGCTTCCGGGTATTGGCGTACCATTGTCGTCTGTGTACTGTTTCATTTTACCGGGACTGTATATTAATAAAACACAGGTTAGGATTAACAGCAATCCCAACACAATTGAAAATAGTATGAGTAACATTCGTTTTGTTGATTTAAGGATTTTCTTCATTTGTTACTGATAATGGCGTTAATGATTTACTTTTCATGCAATCCAAATATTAACTATACTCATTAGTATGATGTTAAATGCTTTTGTTTTTTACAGCTAAGTCCTTCTTAAAATATAGGGCAAGTAGTAACATGAACAATGGAGCGGTAATTGCCCAAGGTGTTGCAATCAGCAATAAGTTGTTTGAAAAATCCGGATAAAAATATACGAATGCAATTAAAGGAGTAACAAGTGTGTGAGCCAGAAGAGAATACCTCACCCACTTTTGAAATCCTTGCTTTTTAAATACAGGAATAGCAAATAGAGTTGCCAGTCCCAAGAATATATATCCTGCTGCATCAAAATCCCAGAATAGTGAATGAGGTGTTTGCCTTAACAATTGAATTTCGTCAGCATTTCCTTTTATCGTCATAGGAATTACAGTTGCCAATTGAACAACATAATTAGCAGTAACAAATACAACATACACAACTGTACACAGCAAAGCTCCATGGCTCCAGAATTTTTTCTCAGGAGCAACCACATGATGAAGTGCCAGCATTTCAATCATAAAAGGGATGGTTATGCAAAGTGAAAATCCGTATATCAAAATTTCATCCAAGGGAAATGTGAGCATTCCCAACACCTGCAGCATCTGTACAATATAAAATGAGAATGTAGCTGTAAAGGCAACGATACCTGACCAATAGCCAATTGTATAAATTGTTTTATTCATGTTGCAGATATTTTAAGAATATTAAAATTGCATTTTCATTTTACTTTCTTTTTGAAAGCTTTCTGAATAATTTTGCTTCATTAATAATTCTCCCCAATCGGCTTTCCACAATAACAAGCCACCTACAATAATTATCACTACCATTTGCCAGCTTTCTGTGAATGTTCCAAATCCTATAGTTTTTTCCATCGTATCTCTTACTTCATCAAAAGCAGCATGATAAACCGTTGCCACTGCCAGGCTTTTTGTTTTGCCCCAGATATAAGCAAAAATTACCGCATGCAACATTGAAGGAATAATACTAATGAAAATGACCAGCAACAAATTAAGAAGCGATGAACTTCCAGCTACGGTTTCTTTCAGCCCAATACCCACCAGTACAGGTAAATGCCAGCCCCACCAAATAAATGCATGAAGCAATAAGCCTTTTTTGGCGCCAAATTTTTCTGTAAGTCGTGGCAGCATATATCCCCGCCAGCCAAACTCTTCGCCAAATGCAGGTATTAATGTAGCTGTAAAACTTGTAAGAAAAAATATTACCATACCACCTGCTGTTTTCTTCGTTGCCGGTGAATGCATGGCTGAAATATTTTCAATCATGGCAGGAGCAAACCAAATAATCAATGCAAAAAACAAAACATACATGTAATGAATCGGCTTCCCCCAATGCCAGCCTGCATTTGTAAACCCATCTTTAAATACAAACCGGCCTGCAATAAATGTTGCCACCGTTACCATTGCCATTGAGAGGGAGCTGTACAGATATTTATCAAAAGCCGTTTCAGCTTTGAACACAAACCAAAACTGAAATGGCCATGAAAGAAGCACCACGATAAAAAGATAAAGCCCTATTGAAAACTCTCTTTTCATTTCTGCATAGGTTCTAGAATGAAAAAGATAGCCCTGCGCCAGCAGATACATAATTCAAATCTACCGGTGTTTTCACATCACCCACTTTTATATCTCTTGATAATGAACGATAACGTATTTCAGGAGTAAGCATCAGTCTTTTACCAAATGGAATGGCAATGCCACCGCCAATCTGCCAGCCCCAGCCATGCCCCGTATCGTTTATAATTTTCCCTTCACTGTTTTCTGTTTCAATATGGTTGTAAACAGCGCCGCCACGAAGCAGGTAATTTATTTTTGTTTTCTCAATAGGATGAATAAACTGCAAGCCAAAGCAATAACCGGTTTCTTCAAAGTCCATATTGCTCCCCATAAACGAGTTTTCAGCGGCAAATTTGTTCCAGCTCCATCCTGCATAAACCCCCAGATGCGACATAAACTTGTAAGCTAATGTACCTTCAAAACCAAAACCTGTTTTCAAATTGGCATCACCTAAGTTTTTAGTAGCAAAGTTTATGCCCGGCCGAAATTCAAAACTCCATTTCATTTGTGCGTTTGCCATGAAGCCACTTAATATAAAAATTACTGTGACTACTAATGTTGTCATTCTTACATTTTTCATAACCTAAAATTTAATATTGTGAATAATAACTTTCATTTGCCATGTATTTTTGGCCGCCTGCGGAAAAGACGATATGAGTTAAAGCAGTATATGATATGAATCATTTAATACCTGAATTATGATTAGTACTTTATACTCACTTCTGAATTAATTTTTAAATACTTCCAGATTGTATTCTACCTCCTTCAATCTAAATCTGCCATAAGTAAAATTTCCATCACTATATTGCCATGTCGCTTCACCATAACTAATTATTTTCATACCGTTTATAATTTGATATTCTTTAACCGGTGTAGAAAAAGGAATCCATTGTCTTTCGTTTACATCGTAACGGTCGTTAGATGTAAAATCAACCAGTTTTCCTTCTTTATCAAAATGCAGTATGGCCGTAATGCTTATGTTACCATTGTTGAATACAGCCTTAGCTTTTCTGCTGTCAATCGGCTCCCATGAAATACGTTTGTCAATTAAAGAAGCTGGCGCCATCAGGCACATATCGTTGAATAAAGTAACAGTCTCAGCCTTGTTCATTTCGGCACCTTGCATATAAACCATTTTCTTTAACCCAAACAGCCGTATGTCCATTACAGCCCTTTTGTTTATGTAATGATGGTAACCCGGTATTGTTAAGCCAAACATTTTCCCCTTCATAAAAAATAACCGAGAGGGGTCATCTAAAAAATTATATTGCACCGATGTGAACGGAAACCAATCTTGCTTTCTACTACGCATCTCCCCTTCTAAAACGATTCGCATATTTTTTACTTTTGGTTTATTAACCACATCACAATAGTTTAAATATTGCTGCACAGGGAGTGGTAAATTCGCCAAATCGGCTTTGGTAATAAGAGGCGTAGCCATTGTGTTGTTTTGATGAAATTGTTTAACCACATCCGCCCAAAACATTTTTTCAAACCGAAGAGTTGTAAATGATAACACAGCCACTAGTAAAACAATAAGATTAGCCATCGTACCAAACTTTGCATCCATCCAACTCATCACAATGACTATTTGAGAACACACTACTGCTATTATTGCAATTATCCACCAGTATTCGTTTTTCAGCAAAAACAAAATGGTTGTGAAAATAAATAAGAAAGCCACAACCATCCACAATAACCCTATGGGTTTTGAAATAGGCATAGTCAGTTGCTTCATGTCGCCAATATTAAAGCCCTTGGCGAAGCCAATAAAATGAATAAACCCGTGAATAAGAATAATAAATGCAAATATGTATTTTAACATAAGTAACAGTTTGATTATTCAAGCATAATATCATTTAAAGGTCTGCGGAAAGAATAGGGCATTTTTTCAGAATAGCCTAAGCGAATCAGCAGCAAAGGTTGTTCGCCATTTTTAAGGCCCAACAGGTCAATAAGCTTTTGTCTTACTTCTAATTCTTCACACGGCATATTGGCATGTGCATGATTAATATTTAAGGAAGCAGCCATCAGCACCGTTCTTTCAAAACTTCTGCCAACATTAATCCAGGCTTTTTTATCGTTTCGTTCGGCAATAAAAATCATTAGGGCTGATGAGCTATTGATAAGCTCAACACATTTACTGGCTTCTTTTTTGGGGCTATACGATAGTTTCATAACTAACTTACCAAACCATGCAGGCACTGATGGGTTGCCAGTAACTGCTCCGTATAAGCCATCGCTCTGTTTAATAGCAGCTTTTTTATTAAAGCGAATCCATTTTATAAGTTCAGCAATAAAAGATGGATTAGAAAATTGCATCATGTTTCCTTCTTTAATTAATTCCAGTATTTGTTGAGTATCTTTTTCGGTAGTAATCAATATTGCTTGTACATCTTCCTGTTTAGAAATGGCCCTGAGCTTTTCAATATCTTTTTCCGGTATAGGTTCTCTATTGTACTTATTACGTGTAGCTTGGCGAATATCTATAGAATTAAACAGCACACCATTTTCTTTTTCCGCAGATGAAGGAGTTAACTGCACTACGATACTTTCACTACCAGCTTGCTCGGTATAGTAAGTAATATTAGTCTTGAAGCCGAAATGTTGTGCGGCAATTACTAAATTTTCCAAAGCACAACCAAGGCTGATGAATAATGCATGGTTATCAGCATCTACAATCGGTAATGACCTATTATAATCTGGGTAAATTGTTATGCTGTCCTCGTCAGTTTTAAATTTCCACGGTTGTGTGTTGTGGCCAGATGGAGCTTTGATAGCTTTTTGAATCAATTCTTTATATGGGACCTTCATAACTAATTATTTCCGTGAAAGTAACTTTAAGGTTGTGGCTTTTTGCTGATAGGCATCATAAAACATCCTGAATTTTGTTACTATCCTGGCTATGGAAATATTGAACAGTAAAGTGTGTTACCCGTAAGGATGCCGACAAGATTTATAAAGCTGCTGATTATTGCTACAGCTGATAATAATTATGTAAGCTGTGGTTGGTGGGGAGTGAGTTGGCATTTTTTCTCTTTGCAAGGTTGGCTTAGTGTCTGGGTTTTATATACATCGCAAAATTTTATAATAACCATTGGCTAGCACGACAAAATCATAAATGTTTGTATTATTATAGGATATTCGAAAGTGCAACACATAACGCCAATGATGTTTGCGGTGTTGCAAGAGGGAAATGTAATGGCGCAACCTTCCCCTTCTTGACTCGGCAGTCCACTTTAGTGAAAAACCAGGTGGAGTAAGTCAAAAATTTAGAATGGCCTCGCAGAGAAGGGGGGTAAATCCAATATGGATAGATCGTCCCAGAATGGAAAATTTTGCCTTACACAAAAAATTATATCATTAGTTTCAGCTACCCCAAAAATTAGCTTTGATTTCCTAAAGCAAATTCAACTACTCAAAAAAACTCAACCATCATCTATCTTTACCAAAACTCAACCCATGTCTTCCTTCACTATTAGCGGCAATCTGGTGGATGTGCATTTGCAAAAAATATATGCAGCCACACTCACTGTCGAAAACGGCATCATCACGGCTATTGAAAAAACAAGTGAAGAGCCTGATCCGTCATCAGACTTTATTCTTCCCGGTTTTATAGACAGCCATGTACATATTGAAAGCTCAATGCTGGTGCCATCTGAGTTTGCAAGAATGGCCGTAGTGCATGGCACGGTGGCCACCATTAGCGATCCGCATGAAATAGCCAATGTGTGCGGCATGGAAGGTGTGGAATTTATGATTAACAATGGTAATACGGTTCCGTTCAAATTTAATTTTGGCGCACCCAGTTGCGTACCTGCAACCGTGTTTGAAACCGCAGGTGACATATTGGATGTAAAGGATGTAACCAGCCTGCTACAGCGAAAAGAAATAAAGTATCTGAGTGAGATGATGAATTTTCCGGGTGTCTTATTCAAAGATGAATCGGTAATGCAAAAAATTGCTGCTGCACATCAACAAAATAAACCAGTGGATGGCCATGCCCCCGGGCTGCGTGGCGAGGAAGCTAAGCAATACATAGATGCTGGCATCAGTACAGACCATGAATGTTTTACGTACGAAGAAGCATTGGAGAAACTTCAATATGGAATGAAAATCATCATCAGAGAAGGAAGTGCTGCCAAAAACTTTGAAGCGCTGATTGATTTATTAAACGACTGGCCGGAACGTATCATGTTTTGCAGCGATGATAAACATCCGGATAGTTTGGCACTGGGACATATCAATCAACTTTGTGCCAGGGCTGTGGCAAAGGGTATTGATGTTTTTAAAGTATTGAAAGCTGCCTGTGTAAATCCAGTGGTGCATTATAAGCTGGATGTAGGACTGCTGCAAAAGAGAGACGCTGCAGATTTTGTGGTGGTGAAGGATTTGAAAAATTTTGAAGTTGTAAAAACATTCATCAACGGTGAGCTTGTAGCTGAAGAAGGACGATCGCTGATAAAGGCTTCACGTTCTGGAGTTATAAATAATTTTTCTTGCAGCAAAAAAAGTGCAGATGATTTTGCACTGCCCTGGAATGGCAAAAATGAAAATCCAGTTATTGAAGCTTTAGATGGTCAGCTTATAACCAATAAACTTTCAATAAAGCCAAAAGTGGTTGGCAATAATATTGTAAGTGATGTTGGAAATGATATTTTAAAGATAGTGGTGGTGAACAGATATCAGTCTGCACCGGTAGCTGCATCACTGATAAAAAATTTTGGGATCAAGAAAGGTGCAATTGCATCATCGGTTGCACACGACAGTCACAACATAGTAGCCGTAGGCGTAGATGATGAAAGCATTTGTCGTGCGGTGAACTTTGTTATACAGCATAAAGGCGGCATCAGTTGTGTGTGCCCGGTGGAGCCCGAAGGTAGCTGGACGGAAATGGCATTGCCACTGCCTGTAGCCGGATTGATGAGTAATGAAGATGGCTATATGATTGCTGCACAATATGAACAACTGGACCGCATGTGCAAAGAAGAGCTGGGTGCTACGCTTACTTCGCCGTACATGACATTATCGTTTATGGCGCTTTTGGTAATTCCTCATTTGAAGCTGAGCGACAAAGGTCTGTTTGACGGAGATCGTTTTGAGTTTGTACAGCCGTAGATTTACCTGCTATAGTTTTCACATTCTCTTAATAAGTAAAATAAAGATTTCTGCATCTTACTAGCGTGAACAACATTGAAGCCCTGTGGTATGGCCGGTGTAAATGAAAAGGGCAACACTAAAATGCCACACTATGAAGCAGATTCTACACATTTCAGCCGCAATTGATCAACCCGATTTGGTGCAAAACCTTGTAGAGCGGCTTGCTTACCGCCGCTACGACATTGGCTATGGCAATGAAAAAATGCCTGAAGGCTGGAAAGCTTTAGAAACCTCAAGCACAGAAGCCTATGTAAGCGGTACGCTGGGAATTGATGCTGACAAAAATGAGCACATTAATATGCCTTTTATTTCTTGCTTCAATTTTACCTGCATTAAAGGAAGCGGCGCCCCTTACCAATTAATATGGAGTAGCTCGCTGAACTAAAGATGCACGATCAAAAATTATTTGATTGTATGATGACTTTTTTTAGGCGAAGTTGAGTGTTGCACGAAAAAAAAGTTGCCATTGGTACTACAGTTGAACTGAGCGTAGCAAGGGACGATGCCCACTGAAACTGCTGCTGGTAACAAAAAAAATATTTCACCCAATCCGTTAACCGAAGATATATTACTGTTTACCGATAAATACATGAACAATACCCATTTCTGCTTTTCTCCTCAACATTTCCCTAATAGATTTGTTTAAAATTTAAAAGCAATGAACGACAGTAATAACTGGAGAGAGGAAAGAAGAAAGAGGCGTGATGCTGCCCGTGAAAGATGGAGAACTCGTTTTGAAGCCAGATACCAAAATATGGAATCAGGAGAATTTTACAGACATGGCCGTATGTGGACAGGAATATTTATTTTGCTGATAGGCGTAGCGGTGTTGATTGACCGCACTACTACCGGCCTGCCTGAATGGCTGATAAGCTGGCAAACCTTTTTAATTGCCCTTGGTTTATTTATCGGAGTCAAACATCAGTTTCGCAACGTGGCCTGGTTGGTGTTGATATTGGTAGGCAGTGCCTTTTTGCTGCCAGAGATAAATCCTGAACTAAATTTTCGCCCTTATGTATGGCCGGCAGTTTTAATTATTGTAGGCGCCTTCATTATACTTAGACCACGCCGGTGCAACTGGGATGATAGTGAAACGAATGACTCACAAAAAAAAAGTGGACCTGCACCGGATATAGAAGAGGCTAAGATTGTAGATGAAACTTCTTATTCAAAAGAAGATTTTGTACACACTACTTCCGTCTTTGGCGGTGTAAAGAAAAACATCATTTCTAAAAATTTTAAAGGTGGCGATCTGGTAAATATTTTTGGCGGATCGGAGCTGGATCTTTCACGCAGCGATATCAATGGCGTAGCCACCGTAGAGGTTACCAATATTTTTGGAGGCACCAAACTAATAGTCCCTTCAGACTGGTCTGTAAAATCGGATGCGGCTGTAATTTTTGGTGGTATTGATGATAAAAGACATATACCTAATGACCCTGCAGCTACCAACAAAACTTTATTGATAAAAGGCACTGTTATTTTTGGAGGAGTTGATATCAAAAGTTATTAAAAAATGCAAAAACTAAAACCAACAAATATGAACTGGTATATTGCAAAAATTGTTTACCGCATTATATGCGGAGAAGGCAATCATACTGCCCAGTTTGACGAACAACTGCGATTGATAAAAGCAGAAAAACAAGAAGAAGCATTACTTAAAGCACAATTACTAGGCAGCCGCGAAGAAGAAACTTTTTACAACAATACCCAACAGTTGGTGAAATGGCAATTTGTAAATGTATGCGAGTTGCGCCGACTGGCAGACATTATAGACGGAGCCGAACTTTACTCAAGAGTAGAAGAAAAAGACAATGGCGATAGTTATGAATTGTTGATACACAATAAAGCATCCCGTCTGGAGAAAATCAATAACGCTGTAATTTTAGCAACCGCATAATGGCCTCCTCACCTTTATCCTCATTTCGGTTTCGTACCTTCTTTTTTTTGGTATGGTTAGTAATCATTACTGATCAGGCCGTGGTATTATATTGGTTTGGATTGCCGGTAAAGGTTGCCGTGATTGACAGTTTAATCAGTAAAAGTTTCTTGCTTTTAGCTTCGCTTGCTATTATCAATACGCTGCGGTTTTATATGCCGCGAAAAGAAAATTATATTCACCTGCTATCCTGGGTTTTGTTTTTTACTGTACTTATTGCTTTACTTGAAGGATGGGTGTTGAATGCAGTTTTTGGAGAGAAGGAAGGATATAGTCAGTTCCTCCATCATTCACTGGCAGTAAGAGTAAGCTTAGATTTTTTACTCTTATCATGTCTGATATTATTTACCGTTTTGTGGTTTCATCAAAAAGAGCAACAACTGCAGGAGCAACGTAAAGATGATGCAGAACGTATGGCGAAGGAAGCAGAGCTGTTTAAACTAAGACAGCAGTTGCAACCGCATTTTTTATTCAACAGTCTGAACTCCATTAATGCACTTATAGGCAGCAGGCCCGATGAAGCCAGAAAAATGGTACAACAGTTGTCAGATTTTTTAAGAGGTACGATAAAAAAAGAAGAAACACAATGGGTAACGCTTCAGGAAGAAATGCAATATCTACAACTGTATCTTGAGATTGAAAAAGTGAGATTTGGCAACCGGCTAAGCACAAAGGTTGAAATAGATGAAAATGCTGCTGAGATGAAACTGCCATCACTTTTGCTACAGCCTATTGTAGAGAATGCAATAAAATTCGGGCTGTATGATACGATCGGCGACACTGAAATAAAAATATATGCAGCAAAGGATAAAAACAATTTAGTTTTAAAAGTTATCAATCCTTATGATCCTGAAACCGCTACACCTCAAATGGGAACAGGGTTCGGTTTGAAATCGGTACAAAGAAGACTGTACCTGTTGTTTGCACGTAACGACTTGTTGCAAACACTGGGAAAAGAAAATACCTTTACAACTATAGTAGTGATTCCTCAAACTACACCAACAGAAACTTTAACCTAAAAGAATGAGTAAAGTAATTATTATAGACGATGAGCCACTGGCGAGAAGCATTGTAAAAGAATATGTGCAAAAGCATGCGACACTGGAATTAGCTGCTGAATGTGGCGATGGATTTGAGGGTGTAAAAGCCATTCAGCAACACCAGCCTGATTTAATATTCCTTGACATACAAATGCCCAAGATTAATGGATTTGAAATGCTGGAACTAATTGAAGAACCACCCGCCGTTATTTTCACTACAGCTTTTGATGAGTATGCAATTAAAGCATTTGAATCTCATGCGGTCAATTACTTATTAAAACCATTTGACCAGGTTCAATTTGACAAGGCTTTGGCAAAATGGGAAGATCAAAAAGATAAGAATTCAGAAAAAAACACGAGAGAATTACTTGATTCTGTTTCACAGTCCCCTTCACAAAGCCAACGGATTGTAATAAAGGATGGAAATAAAATAAAAATCATCCCTATTCAGGACATACTCTATTTAGAAGCCGCAGATGATTATGTAAAAGTGCATACCAAAGATGGTTATTTTCTGAAGAATAAAACAATGGGGCATTTTGAAAAAACATTGCCGGGATCTCAATTTGCACGTAGTCATCGCTCTTTCATAATCAACATCACACAAATTACCCGTATAGATGCATATGAAAAAGACGGACATGTGGCTGTACTGCGTACAGGTGCAAAAGTGCCGGTTAGCCGCAGCGGTTATGGAAAATTGAAAGAGGTGCTGGGGTTGTGATTATTGTTTTATATCATGGATTTCAAAAACATAACAAAGCCAAGTTACATTTTGATATAAACCTTCTCTGATCCAAGGCTTATATGTAGGTGAAAAGTATAAATATTTTCCGGGAAACTTTTCAGAAGTGTAACGGTAGCATTTTGCATTGGTAGCATAATAGCGAATCGAATCCTGAAGCGCAAAGCCATTGGAAATAAAAGCTGCCAACAATTGATCACTTAATTGTTTTTTATTAAGAATATGTGCTAATCTCCAGGTAGCACCCACATTTGTATTTACCTCAAAATATAAAGTGGAGAAGGGCATGATTAATTCATTACCAGATGAATCTGCAACTACACCCCTATTCAGACTGGCAAACTGGCCTTTCTTGCCATAAAAAAAGCTTTGATCTTTATTTTTCATAAACAACTGAACACAACTTGCATCTTTACAATTGCTTAATTCTACTAAGTCAATTACAGATAAGGTACTGACCACCGGTTCTTTACTTTCTGCTTCCTTTTCTTCACGCATTACCCTATCCAAATCTTCAACCTTTACCGACTTTTCATTTGAACGACTTCTACAGGAAGTGGATAAAACAAATAACAAAAAAGAAGCTAACCCTATTTTAAAATAAAATCGATAGTTCATACTTATTTTTTTAATCTATAAAATTTCCATGCAACTGTATCATACATACTATGAGGGCTCAATATCAATCTGTCATACTTATCAATTGTGGAATTGTAAGGTGTTACATATTGAATGTAATAGTTCATTAAAGTATCACCATTATCACTTATGGCACAAATACGGGGGAAATAACCCGGACTCGCAGTCCTGTTATTTAATACTGAATAATGACCTGTGCTTTTGTTAGTATCGTTTGTCGCAAGATTTATAAGCATATAAGATAACGACCCATCTCTTTTAAGATGAAATTGCAACATTCCTTCATTGGTTTTACTAGCCCAGGTGCCAAATAATTCATCTCCTTCTCTTATTATTTCTTCTCCCGTAATATGTTCAACACCCCGATCAACACATTTTCTTATCCATAAAAAAAGGCCAATAATTAAAAAGAAAGAAGCAATAAAAAATAATCTTGAACCAAAAATATTTTTCATTAAATACTAAATTAAATCTAAAAATGAAGCCTTATGCAGTAGTTAATGCGCCTGTCTTCTTTTTATAATTCCTCCTGATGCTTCTTTTATAGTGCTGGCAAAGACAAAAGCTTTGGGGTCCACTTCATAAACAAGATTTTTCAGTTTGCGTAATTCTAGTCTGGTAATGACTGTAAAAATAATATCGCATTCTGTACTTACTTCATACTTACCCGGAAGGAATCCTCGTTCTCCTTTATAAACAGTAATTCCTCTACCTAGTTTATTTACCAATTGATATTTTATAGCTTCGCTATTCCCTGACACTATGGTAACACCTGTAAAAGCCTGTAAGCCTTCTACAACGTAGTCAATACAGCGGGTTGCTGTAAAGTAAGTGAGTATAGAGTAAAGCGCAGTTTCTACACCAAATCGGAAACCAGCTATAGTAAAAATAATAATATTGATGCCCAGAATAATTTCAGTAATGGTAAATGATGTTTTCTTTAAAGTATAAACAGCCAATACTTCAATACTATCGAGTGCAGCACCAGTGCGCATCAGCAAGCCAATGCCAATACCCAGAAAGGCGCCGCCAAAAACAGAAATCAGTAATTTATCGGTAGTAGAGGGATAATCTGGAATTAATAATAATACAATACCCAATAAAATAACACTAAGGATTGTACGCAAGGCAAACCGCTTTCCAATACTGAAATAACTGACTACAATTAACGGAAGATTTAATAACAGAATAAGTAGTCCCAGATTATATCCATACGACTCATGAACCAGTAATGATATACCCGTAATGCCACCATCAAAAAAATGATTGGGGACTAAAAACAATTTTAAAGCCACACCAGCTATGGTAACACCAATGATCGTAAGCAATAGATCCTGTAAAAGTTGTCGGGTTGAATTTTCGTGTTGAGGAATTAATGATTTACTGATTTGGGCATTCAGGTCATTGACAATTTCAGTTTTGATTGAATCTAATTCCTGTTTAGCTGTTTTGGTAAAAAAATGCTGAGACGATAAAAATTCAAGCTGCATCAGCGGCCATTCTGATTCTGACTTTACAAATCCTCTTTGCTTAAACTCCTTGTAGAGGTTATTTGCATTTTCGGCATATCCAGCTTTTCCCTGAAAATATAAATCGGCATCACAAAGTATTTGCCCCAGCAAATCAGCAGGTGCTTGCGGCAATCTTGTTGCCATAATGGTTCTGCAAATTTGTTCCACTTGCATATCTGAATATTCATAAGCGGGTAAATACTTTTCGAGCCCAGATGCAGGAAATTTCTTCATGCCCATCAGCTTGTTGCAGAAAACCAGCATCGTGAAATAAAGCAGCGGTTTGTAATAGTATTAAATCATCACCGGTTACACCTTCTGTAGCTGCTATGTGAGTAGCAGCAGCAATTACCTTTTTTGTATGTGCTGCATTATGATAGTAAAAAATTGCAGGAATTTCTTTTCCCAATCGGGGCATTAAAAAATTATAAACCTGCTGGTATTGCATAGAGGGGAAATAAATTTAGTCTAATACTTCATAAATCATAACCGGGCTCGTTTTATTTTTTAAAACAGCTTCGCCTACTTGTCTGCAATTAAAAGATTCTTTGATAATCTGATAAGAAGATTCGCTGATGATGATTTGATTTTCCTTTGCTGTTGCCTGTAATCTTTGTGCAGTATTGACAGTGTCGCCAATTACAGTATAATCTAACCGCTTCAACGTTGCGCTTCCAATATTTCCGGATATCATTTCTCCACTGTTGATGCCTATGGAAACTGTTGGTGAATAAGCATCAGTAATGGGTAGTTCTCTTATTTTTTTTCTTACAGCCAGACAGGCATCTACTGCTCTATCCAAATGATAATCGCCACGGAAAACAGCCATCACGGCATCGCCGATAAATTTATCAACAAATCCACCCTGTGCGATAATTTCTTTTACCATCAAATCAAAATAACTGTTTAGAAGGCTTACTACTTTGTCGGGCGGTTCGGTTTCGCTAATTTTTGTAAATCCGCAGATGTCAATAAATGCTACGGATGCTTCTACCGTTTCATTTGCGGTAATGGCGCTTTCGAATTCGCGGCCGCCCATGAAGTTCAGCACCGTTTCATCAACATACATTTTCAATATATTATTTTCTTTGATCGCCTTCATCGTTTCTTTCATCTGCTGTACCTGCTTCAAAGTTTTTTGCATGGTTATTTCCAGGTCATCAAAATTTACCGGCTTGGTTATAAAGTCAAAAGCGCCCCTATTCATCGCTGTGCGAATATTATCCATATCGCCATAAGCAGAAACAATTACCGCTTTTAATAAACCATGCTGATCGCTTATTTTAGAGAGCAAGGTAAGGCCATCCATTTCGGGCATATTAATATCGCTGAGTACCATATCTACATCATGGTGCTGGTCTAATTGTTCAAGAGCTTTCACACCATTCATAGCAAATAAAAACTCATAATCCTTTTCCCGGATTTTTTGTCTGAATTTTTGTTTAATGAGTGCTTCCAGATCGGCTTCATCATCAACAACTAAAATTTTTGCCATTAGTGAATTGATTTAAGTTTCTCTTTAAGTGAGGGGAAATCAACTGGTTTAGTTAAAAAATCATCAGCACCCAATTGCATAGCGGCATTATGATTTTCTGCATCGCCATAGGCTGTAATCATCATCACTACAGGAGGCGGCGTTTTGTGTTTATCTTTTATCTGACGAAGCAATTCCAGGCCACTCATGCCGGGCATATTGATATCCGACAAAATTAAAACGGCTTCATGATTGTGAGTATAAAGAAATTGCAATGCTTCCTCTCCCGAAAACGCAAATACAAAGTCCATTTCGGCTGATTTTATTTCTTTTCGGAAACGCTGTTCAAAGAGTGTCTGTACATCTTTCTCATCATCAACTACTAGAATTTTCATATTGATTTTGTTTACAGGCGTTGAAAATACTGATTAATTAGGAATGATAATAATGAATCGGGCAAATTCGTTTTCTTTTCTTTAGCTTTTATACTGCTTCAACATATTTCGTTATTGTGCCAAGAACCATTTCTCTTGCTACGGACTGAAGTCCATTGCTTTAAAATTACATCGTGGCTTCACCACTTGATCTCGTCTTGCTATGGACTGAAGTCCATAGCTTTAAAATAAAACCGTGGCTACGCCACTTGATCACTATTGTAATACTGTTCCTTTTTACTCCAGAGCCGTAGGCTCGGTGTTATCTTATCACGCCGGAATTTATTCCGGGGTAAATAAATAATACGCCACTCGTTCATTTTCTCTTGCCACGGACTGAAGTCCATAGCTCCAATATCAAACCGTGGATACGCCACTTGATCACTATTGTAATACTGTTCCTCTTTTACTCCAGAGCCGTAGGCTCGGTTTCATATTTTCACGCCGGAATTTATTCCGGGGTAAATAGAATAAGCAGCTTGCCTGAGTGCCAGAGGCACGAAACATTTTACTGCGCAGGTAAGAAAATCACAAACTCACTTCCCCCCCCCTCCTTTGTTTCTACCTTCAACTCCCCACCATGTGCCTTCACAATATCATAGCTCAAACTCAAACCCAATCCCGTCCCGCTTCCGGTAGGCTTGGTTGTAAAGAAAGGTTGAAAGATTTTATCTACTACGTTTTTAGGAATACCCGTACCATTGTCCTTAACCTTAATCTCAACCTTATCCTTTTCTTTTTTTGTACTCACTATCACTATTGGTTCGTAGCCAGGTTCATTTAATTTCTTTCTTTCACTCACTGCATAAAATGCATTATTGATTAAATTCAAAATCACCCTGCCGATTTCCTGCGGCACTACATTTATTTTAGGAAGCAATGGGTCAAATTCATTTTTAAATTCAGCATTAAAACTTTTATCCTTTGCCCTTAATCCATGAAAACTCAATCTTAAATATTCGTCACATAAAGCATTGATGTCTGTCATTTCTTTTTGCCCGGAACTTGTTCTGGAATGTTGTAACATACCTTTTACAATTCCATCTGCTCTTTTACCGTGGTGATTTATTTTTTCAAGATTAGCAATTACATCCTGCATGATTTCTTTTGCTTCTTCCGAGTCGCCTTTCTCCATAGCTTCTTTCATTTCATCTAATAATTCTTTGCTTACATCTGAAAAGTTATTGACGAAGTTCAATGGGTTTTGTATTTCGTGGGCAATGCCGGCGGTGAGTTCGCCAAGGCTGGCCATTTTTTCTGATTGGATGAGTTGGGTTTGAGTGGATTTTAATTCAGATAAAGTTTTCTCCAAAACAGTATTAGATTTTTGTTTTTGCCGATTGTTGCGATATAGGATAATAGCAATCAATAAAAAAACAGCAAGACCTCCTAATAACAAACCGGTACGTACTTTATTTTGGTAGGCAACTTGTGCAGCATCAATATCCCTTTTCCTTTGTTCTTCTTCAGTTGTCAACATTTGCAACTGCTGGTTAGCACGAGTGCTGTTGAGGCTGTCATTTGCTGCTGCATAAATTTTCCAAAATTTTACTGTACTGTCCGCATTTATATTTTGGTAAAAATCAATCAACATTCTGGCAGGCTTGAGTGCTAAATTATTGGAAGGCGTATTTTGTACAGCATCAATAGACAATTTGCAATATTGTATTGAGGAATCTATTTGTTTGAAAAGTTTGAAATGTTCTGCTATTGCTAAATAAGTAACACTGCGATATCGAGGAGATTGTGTAATATTATCTATTTTCTTGGCTTCATTAAAATACTTGAACGCATTGGGTATATCTCCCTTTCTGCTGTAAATGCTGCCAATTGTTGATTGTATGATGGACTGATTTACAAATATGCCACGGTTTTTTACCATTATAAGCGCCTTCTCAGCATAATACAAGGATGAATCAAGATTGCCGGCATTTAAAAAAACAGAAGCCAGATTCATACTTGGAAACCATATATTCCCCAGCTTTGATTTTTCAGAATATTGTTGTGCTATCCTGTATAAACTAAGTGCTTTTTCATTTTCCAACCTGTCTTTATATATATGGCCCATTTGATTGTATGCAAATGAAATGATGGCATTATTGCCGGACTGCTCAGCAAGCGCCAGCCCTTTTCTGTGCAGTTCTAATGCACGTACATAATTACCAGTAAGCCTGTAGCCTTGTGCAAGTGAGCTCCAGCCAGAGGATTCTATCATCACATCCTTTTTCTCTTGTCCAAGTGTTAATAGTTTTTGGCCCAAGTCATACAATAATAATGGGAAGCCATCAATAGAAGTGAGGTAAAAACTAATTATTAATTCTGCCTTTTTATCAGCATTTGTTTCCGTTTTTAGCTTAATGAAAATAGAATCGCAGGTTGACTTTATTCTCTCAACAGAACCACTTTGGCCAATACTTGCATACTGACTCAATAAAACAAATAATACAAGAAGCAATTTTTTCATAATGAAAGCTGATTAAAAAATTATTAGTTTTTCATTGAATTTTAATAAACATATTTCTACTTAATTCCTGAAACATATATTACACATCATACTTCATATCAAAATCTTTCAGCAATTTAAGATATCCATCATTTGTAACCAGTTTCTTTTATGCGACAATCTAATACAACTCGTTTTTTCCGGTCAATTTTCCCTGTATTGTCCAGCCTTTACTTATACGTCAAAGACTACATGAATGTAGATTTGTGAGTATAAGTTCGCCATTGATTTCATTATATATGAAACGTCCCTACGGGACTTGGATTTGTTACCTATTCTCTTGCTACGGACTGAAGTCCATAGCTCCAATATCAAACCGTGGCTACGCCACTTGTTCTCATTTTGCTTGATGTGGACTGAAGTCCTTATTTACAAAACTACACCGTGGCGATGCCACTTGATCTCATTTTGCTTGATATGGACTGAAGTCCATATTTACAAAACTACACCGTGGCTACGCCACTTGATCACTATTGTAATACTGTTCCTTTTTTACTCCAGAGCCGTAGGCTCGGTGTTATCTTGTCACTCCGGAATTTATTCCGGGGTAATTAAATAATACGCCACTCCTTCATTTTCTCTTGCCACGGACTGAAGTCCATAGCTCCAATATCAAACCGTGGCTACGCCACTTGATCACTATTGTAATACTGTTCCTTTTTTACTCCAGAGCCGTAGGCTCGGTGTTATCTTATCACTCCGGAATTTATTCCGGAGTAAATAAATCCGGCAACCTACCTGAGTGCCAGAGGCACGAAACATTTTACTGCGCAGGTAAGAAAATCACAAACTCACTTCCACCACCCTCCTTTGTTTCTACCTTCAACTCTCCCCCATGTCCTTTTGTTACAATGTCGTAACTCAAACTCAATCCCAGACCTGTTCCACTACCAGTGGGTTTGGTTGTAAAGAAAGGTTGAAAGATTTTATCTACTACGTTTTTAGGAATACCCGTACCATTGTCCTTAACCTTAATCTCAACCTTATCTCTTTCTTTTCTTGTACTCACTATCACTGTTGGTTCGTAGCCAGGTTCATTTAATTTCTTTCTTTCACTCACGGCATAAAATGCATTGTTGATTAAATTTAAAATTACTCTTCCTATCTCTTGTGGCACTACATTTATTTTCGGAAGTGATGTATCAAAGTCTGTTTCAAACTTTGCGTTGAACGATTTGTCTTTTGCTCGCAGTCCATGATAACTCAATCTTAAATATTCATCGCATAAAGCATTGATGTCTGTCAATTCTTTTTGCCCGGAACTGCTGCGGCTGTGCTGTAACATGCCTTTTACTATTCCATCTGCTCTTTTACCGTGAAGATTAATTTTCTCTTCGTTGGCAATTACATCATTGGCAATTTCTTTTGCAGTGACAATATTTCCTTTATCTATTTCATCTTTCATTTCTGCAAGCAATTCTTTGTTTACATCAGAAAAATTATTCACGAAGTTTAACGGGTTTTGAATTTCATGAGCAATGCCGGCTGTGAGTTCTCCAAGGCTTGCCATTTTTTCGGATTGGATGAGTTGTGATTGTGTGGTTTTTAATTCAGTCAATGTTTTTTCTAATACGGCATTGGCTTTCTTTTTAGATTGAAAGCGGTAATAAATACTTCCTGCAAGTATCAATAATAAGGCCGCAATGCCGATTGTAAAGTTTCTTGACTGGGCAGATAGTTTGTTTGCACTTTCTAATTTGGAAATAGCAATTTCATTATCTGTTATCTGTTGCTCCGTTTCAAAACTGATGCTGCGGAATTTTGACTGGTCGGCCAATGCACTATCCTGCAGGTTGATAAAAGATTTATAGCTTTCTTTTGCCTTTGCATTGTCGCCTGTTTTTTCATACAAGTCTGCCAGTAATTTATAATCTCTCAATACATTTTGCCGCAGCCCTTTTACCCGCTGCATATTTCTTACCAATGCAGCAATGGCTTCGGGATAATTTTTCTGTTCAATACGCAATAAAGCCAAATAATAATCTGGCTCTACATAACCGGCCGACGGTGCTACAGGGATTTGATACCGGTTAACCAAATTTGAGCATAGCTGCAACAGGGAATCTGCAGTTGCATAAGCTCCTTTTTTTATATTGTAGAATGCCCGGAATTGTAACATTACTGCACGGTGACCAAACCCCTGTGCAGATGTTTGATAAGCACTTTCGGCCAGCGTTATGTAGTAATCAACACTGTCTAATTGATTGGCGAGTAATTTAGCGAATGCCAAATGCCTTGCCCCAAACATGTTATTAATTCCAGTTATGGTATTATCTTTTCCTGTGGCGTTATAATAATCAATTGACTTTTTCAACATCCGTTTGCCCTGGGTAATTGCTTTTTCATAATCCCCCGTCTGTGTGATATATTCAGTTAGTACAAGTGAATTGTTTATCCACCCGGTTATGCCAATAAGTACCGTGAAATCTAAATAACGGTACCCGGCAATATCAGTTGAATCAAGGTAGCTGATTGATTTTTTCATGTTGTAAATGGCAGGCTCATACAAACCAATAGTGCGGTAAAAACCACCCAGCACATAATAACAGTTGGTAAGGCCAATTGAATCTTTCGTTCTCTTATACTGGTTCAATTTTTCCGTATAATATTGAAAGCCCTCCGTGATTTTATCAGAATTGCGATAAGGCAACCGCATAGCGCCTAAAAATGCATGTGACAAATAGTTAGCATGGGGAGTTGAGCTTTTCTCTAATTCGGCTACGTTCATTTTGCCATAATCAATAGCTTTGTATTTATCAGAAACCGACAGGCTTGTTAAAACCGCAAACTTCAGTGCATAGCAAAGGTCTTCGTCTTTCCCTTTTTTAAATTGCTCCGCAGCTTTTTCTATTTGGGTTATTTGTGCATCTGATAATACGGCTGTTCTTATTAATTCCCTTGCAGCATAGAAGGTAACGGTGTCAAGTCCTTTTGGGGTGTTGCTTTTATTGAGCAGCGTAATGGCAGAGTCAACCCGGGATTGCTGGGCAGTTGTAAACAAGGGAAGCAAAACAAAGAAGAGTATTTTTAGTAATAATTTCATGCAATTATTTTTCATGTAGTACAGCTTTAATTTTTTTCTGCAACTGCTTTTTATCCGGCAGGTATAACTGATATTTTGATACAAAGATTTTATTGGAGATACCACCCATGGCATACTCCACCATCACTTCATCTTTTTCGGCACTCAAAATAATACCGATAGGTTCACCATCATCTTCCACATTTTCTTCGGCTTTGAAATAATTAAGATAAAGATTCATCTGGCCAATATCACCATGATTTACTTTTTTAGTTTTTAAATCAATCAAGACAAAGCATTTTAAAATGCGGTGATAAAATACAAGGTCTATTGAGTAATGTTTATTACGAAGTGAAATTTTGAATTGCCGGGCCACAAATGCAAACCCTTTACCAAGCTCTAATAAAAATTGCTGCAGGTTGTCAATTATCTTTTGCTCAAGATGCTTTTCCGTCATACGATGGCTTTGCGGAATCTTGAGAAAATCTAAAACATACGGGTCCTTTACTGCTTCTTGTGGGTTTGAAATAATGTTTCCTTTTTCTGAAAGTTGTAATACCCCTTTCTTGTCTCTACTCAATGCAAGCCGTTCAAATAACGAAGAATCAATTTGCCTTTCTAACTCCCGGTAACTCCAGTTTTCATGCACTGCCTGTTTCTCATAAAACTTTCTTGCTGTATCATCTGTAATGGCAAGTAGTGTAATAATATGTGTCCAGCTTAATTTGGCAGGCACTGCCTGCCATTTTTGATAGCAGAGATAAACCCGCCGCATATCAAGGATATTGCGCCTGCCAAATCCTTTGCCAAACTGTAGCCTCAAATCTTTTGAAAGCCTTGCCAGTAAAGCACTTCCGTACTCAGCTCTTTCATTGCCCTGCTGCTCAAATTCTACGATGTGCCTGCCAATTTCCCAGTTGGCTTTTACCAATTCGGTATTAACAGCTTTAATAGCATTCTGTCTTGCTGTTTCAATAGTAAGACCAATAGCAGCCAGCAGCTTATTGTAGTTTGGTTTGGCTTTTATAGATTTCATTTGCTGATAAAAATTAAATTTTTACCGAGGTAATTGAATAATAAACTCACTTCCCTCACCTTCTATTGTTTTCACATTTAGATCTCCAGCATGTGACTTTATAATATCATAACTCAAACTTAATCCCAATCCCGTTCCACTACCAGTGGGTTTGGTAGTAAAGAAAGGTTGAAAGATTTTATCTACTACGTTTTTAGGAACACCCGTACCATTGTCCTTAACCTTAATCTCAATCTTTTCTTTTTCTTTTCTTGTACTCACTATCACTGTTGGTTCGTAGCCAGGTTCATTTAATTTCTTTCTTTCACTCACGGCATAAAATGCATTGTTGATTAAATTTAAAATCACTCTTCCTATCTCTTGTGGCACTACACTTATTTTTGGAAGCGATGGATCAAAATCAGTTTCAAACTTTGCATTGAAGCTTTTATCTTTTGCACGCAGTCCATGAAAACTCAATCTTAAATATTCATCTGCTAAAGCATTGATGTCTGTCATTTCTTTTTGCCCGGTACTGGTTCTGGAATGTTGCAACATACCTTTTACAATTCCATCTGCTCTTTTACCGTGGTGATTTATTTTTTCAAGATTAGCAATTACATCCTGCATGATTTCTTTTGCTTCATCCGAGTCTCCTTTCTCCATAGCTTCTTTCATTTCATCTAATAATTCTTTGCTTACGTCTGAAAAGTTATTGACGAAGTTTAATGGGTTTTGAATTTCATGAGCAATGCCGGCGGTGAGTTCGCCAAGCGAAGCCATTTTTTCACTTTGTATCAATTGCTTTTGTGTGGCCTGTAATTCTGTAAGTGTATTTTCCAGTCTTTCTTTTTCCAATCGCAGCTTCAAGGCCTGTTCTTCAGATTTTGCCACATCCATAAAGCGCCTGTAAGAAAGTTCAAACACATTCCTGAACCTTTTTAATACACTCAATTGTTCATCCGAAATATTATTGTATGCAGAAATGCCCAAATGCCCTTCACCAATGGAATAAAGGCAAAAGCTTACTGTTCGGGCCTCCAACAATCGGGGTTCTATTTTTGCCCCGGCGTTTTTTCGCCAGTCCATCCATAGTTCAAATTCATTACCGGTTAATTCTTTTTGGTACAATGCTTCATTAGAGCTTTCCAGTTCATTATACATCTGTTGTGTAATGGGTGATGTTTCATACCGGGACTCATTAAAAACTTCAGAAATTATATCGGAAAAAATACAAACTAAATAATTTTCCTGGTCATCCAACTTTATTACAATTTGTGCATTGCGAATATTGGAAATGCCCAACCCTTTCAGTTCTTTGTATAATGACTCGGCCACCCATATTAGTTCTTCCGATTTGCGGATGCTCATGGCTGCTGAACGCATCCGCTCCAGTGATGCTTCAATCTGTGCTTCTCTTGCCTGTGCTTCGGCAATTTTTAAATCGCTAAACCGGGTAAACGTAAGATTGAAAACAGCAGCAAACCGCTCAAGCAGTTGAATATTTTGTACCGACTGATCATCAGGTGAAGCCATACCAATAAAGCCTTTATCGAAATACGCAACACTTTGCACTCTTCTTTTTTGTTTAATTCCATGGCTGATGGGTATTTGTAAACTTTGCAGGTAATGAAAATAAGTTTCAAGTTCTTTTCCCTGCATATCAACAGAAATTGATTTTAGTTTAGCAGTCCACCCATCGTATAGTTTTTTTACTGAATCATTATCGAAGGCATTAAAGTTGAATTTTTTACCGATGCCCGTCCCGTCTTCATCAGTGGCCCACATTTCCATATCCTTTGTATCGCCATTTACAATACCGATATACAGCCTGTTGGGATCAATACCAAGGCCAATTAACTGATGAAATACTTCTGCTGCAGTTTCGGCCAGTTCATCACTCTTTTGCATAGCTAATGTACGGCTACGTACTTTTTCCAATGCTGCTTCTATCTTTGCTTCTCTTGCCTGTGCTTCGGCTTTTTCTAAATCAAGGAAACGGGTATAGGTTCCGTCAAAAACTGACGCAAACCGCTCCAACGTTTTAATCGTTTCTTCTAATAATGGTAATGGAGATGAGAGAGAGAGATGGCCTTTTGAAAAATAGGCAACAGAAATAACTCGTCGGCCGTTCGTATCTCTACTGTTCATGGTAATGCCACTTATTTTATTCCGATAAGTAAGCCATGCCTTCAATTTTTTTCCTGTAAGGTCAAACACTGCCGATTTTTTTCCTTCTTTCCATGCAGCATTCGCCGGTTGCAACAAAGAAGGTTCATTCATATCCAATTGGAAAGTACGTTGTTCCAGTTGTCCGCTGCCGGTCCAGTCTGTTACCCTGAAATCAATTAGCTGTTCCTCTTCATTATATATGCCAATAGTAACCTGGTATATTTCTTCTGTGCCTAATTTTTTAAACTCCTCAAAAAGCACCGCAGCAGTTTCTTGTAACTCATTACTATTTTGCATGGCCATGGTTCGGCTTCTCACTCTTTCCAGCGCCGCTTCTATCTGTGCCTCTCTTGCCTGCGCTTCGGCTTTTTGTAAATCAAGAAAACGGGTATAGGTTTGTTCAAATACTTTGGCGAAGCGATTCAAAACCTCTTTCTCATACTCTGTCAATGTTCTTCTTATCACAATTCCAAAACACCCGTACATCATATATGCATCCACATAGTAAAGGCCATCACTGAAATGCTCCGGTTTAAATTTTTCAATATCCTGCAGCAGTTCACTCCAGGTGGCAAAGTAGTTTTCAACATCAGCAGGTGGAACCGGATTGATATGAATAGGGTTGCGACTTGCCCATGCTTCATAACAGGCGGCAATGGAAGGCTCCGATTTATCAAGCGGATATACAACCGATTTATTTTTGTAAACCGTTTCTTCATTTTCCATCTCATCCCAGGTAGCCCAGAATAAATGATTTGATTTTTTTTCATCGGGTAGCCACAGGTAAGAAAACTCTGAATCCATCCCTAACAGTTGCAGTTGTGCATGAAAAACCGAAACGGCATTATTCAACTCATTTGAGTTTTGCATCAACATACTCTGCGTACGGGTACGTTCCAATGCCGCTTCTATCTGCGCTTCCTTCGCCTGTTCTTCGGCTTTTTGAAGATCAAGAAACCGGGTATAGGTTTGTTCAAATACGTTGGCAAATCGCTTAAAAATATCGTATGCTTCGGGTGCCGGGTCGTAAGTAATAAAAAGAATATAGCCGTATTTAAAGAAAGCTACATGGTCAATTTGTGAAGAAGGAAACGGGATGCCATCCGATTTCATTTTAAGAAGTTGTTCCCCTACTCCGGGCAGGGTGCACAAATATTCATAGTGGGCAGGGCACTCATCTTTACCAATTTCATTAATGAATAAAGTCTCTCCTCTTTTCCCTGCTTCATAATAACGAAGAAAGATATTCACTCTTGGTGTTCTGTATTTTGGAAATGCCAATTCCCCATTACTGCCCCATTCCAAAGAGCTATCTGGGTTATCATCATTAATATTGAATGCACAAAACCAACAGGGAACACCCAAAGATTGCACCTGTTTAAATAGTTCAGTAGATATTTCAGCTAGCTCTTCACTTTTTTGCATGGCCATTGTTCTGCTTCTCACTCTTTCCAGCGCCAGTTCTATCTGCACCTCTCTTGTTTGTGCTTCGGTTTTTTTCAAATCCAAAAAACGACGATGGGCAATATCAAATGCACCAGCAAAACGGGTTAATACTTCCAGATTTTCTTTGGGTGGATCATTCACCACGCCGGTGAGGCTGTAACCAATTTCACCATGTGTGGTTCTTGCCATAATAAAAGTAAGTCCACCTATATGACGTATATCATCCAAAGTGGGCGCCTGCGGATCTACCTGTTGAAAATTTCCCAGCGTTATCATCTTGTGTACATAATCCACAGCCGTTTCTACATCCATTGCAAATACAACGGTTGGCTTTTTACTTTTTTCCCATTTAGCCAGCAAAGGAATATTACCATGAATATAGCGTGGCAATTCCATCACCATACCAATCTTTGTTCCATCGCCGGAGGTCATGGCTTTTTCGTATTTATCGGGCAGCCACATCATGTGCCAGAAATAACCGGCTTCATAACCCAGTCGGGTAAATTCATTGCGCATGGTTACCACAATGTCTAACAGGTCTGACGACTCTATCATTCCCATTGCCTGCGAACGTACCCTTTCCAATGCTGCTTCTATCTTTGCTTCCTTCGCCTGAGCCTCGGCTTTTTCTAAATCAAGGAAACGGGTATAGGTTTGTTGAAATACTTTTCCGAAACGCATCAGTAAAATATTCTCTTCCTCCGTATAAGGTAGTCCATCAAAGTTTTCAATATAGAGGCCAACACTATCCAGCAACACAGTGGAAACTGCAAGCCCCTTGCATTTCAGGTAAAACGTTTTTGCTTCTTCCGGTATCCTGAATAATTTAAAAAGAGATTTATAGAATTTATTTTTTGTTTTAAAATCCAGGAGATTGGTGAAAAAGCTTTTCCCATGGGCTTTAGCTGCTCTAAAACTGTTCCATGTTGGCGTGTCAAAATAAGGGATGATTGCATAAAACGGATCAATGTTTGGGTCGGCCAACCAGATATGCATATCATCGTGGGCTTTATAATCAATATAAAAACCGGCATGCCCTACATTTATGTTCAAGTGAATAAACTGTTCAAATACCAACCGTATCACTTCTTTTAGTTCAGCACTTTTATGCATAGCCATACTGCGGCTTCGCACTCTTTCTAAAGCTGCTTCTATCTGTGCTTCTCTTGCCTGAGCTTCGGCTTTTTGCAGATCAAGGAAACGGATATAAGACTGCCTGAACTCATTTGAAAAACGTTTGAATATATCCAATTCCACTTCAGTATATGTTCCAATATCATATCTGCAAATGGAAACAGTTACCTCGTTCAAAAAAGCGTCAACAATACCAGATCCCGGTGCATCATACAAATGTTTTTTAAAATCATCCGGCAAGGGTTCTGCAAAGGAGAAGTAATGATCTAAAAAATCATCCTTCTCTTTTTTTGTAAAGGTTTTTACCTGTATTGGATTACCCGTTCTTTCAAATGCCACGATGTTTTCGGCTGTTCTGGTAAAATAAGCTGTTTTCTTATATGGGATAAGATTATTCTGAGAAGAATATTCCAAACCAGGAACACATCCCCAAAGATTCCAATCCCTGCTTTTTGAAATTTTCCCATACATTATGGATACATAATCCACTTTTAGGCCCAACATGATTAATTGCTCACCGAAAACATTGACTACATCAAACAAATCATTCTGCTTCTGCATTGCCATTGTTCTGGCACGAACTCTTTCCAATGCCAATTGTATTTGTACTTCTCTTGCCTGTGCTTCTGCTTTTTGCAGATCAAGGAAACGGGTGTAAGTTTGATCAAAAGTTTTTGCAAAGCGTTTGAAAATATCGTAAGATCCGGAAACCGTGTGCAGCGTGATAAAAAGTAAATTACCATTAGAGAAATTAAATGCATTATGCACCTGCCTGGCAGGAGTTATTACACCTGCTGTTTCTGATTTTTTAAATGCTTCATCCAATAAAGGAAAGGACCTTAGGTACTTGTAATAATCCTTCATTTCCTTACCTGTGAAATCATGAATAATATAATCTTCTTTCTTTTTCCATGAATCGTATTGTTGCCGGTGCCAATCAATTTCTTTAGCAGGCATTCTGAATGGTGGATTAATAGAACCATCGGCATTACACATCCAGGATACCATTTCGCCGTCATTATTCTCCCAAACTGTAAAACCAGTGCTGTAAGATTCAATACCTAACGATCTTACCTGCTGAAAAAGTAAAGATGCAGCTTCACCAAGCTCATCGCTTTTCTGCATCGCCATCGTTCTTGCACGAACTCTTTCTAGTGCTAATTGTATCTGCGCTTCTCTTGCCTGTGCTTCTGCTTTTTGCAAATCAGAAAAGCGACGGTAAGCCAATCCAAATACATCTGCAAATCTCCGCAGTAATGCACGGGAGTTTTCTTCCGGCGGGTTCATGGTAACCATTACCAATGAGCCACCGATAAAATCAGCAACAGACCAATAAGCGCTGATATCCCGGGGCTTTTTATTCTTTATTGTTGGAGATAAAAATGCATAAGCCTTTGGATCAACCGGTTTTAATGCTTCAAAAAATTGCCTGGCTTTTGCCACATCATTTATTAATACATAATCTTTTTTACCATCATGGTAGTGTTGAAAATTCTCTTCTAGTATCTTAATGCCTTTAATTTTAAAATTAGACTCAGACTCAATGATCTTGCCTGTATTATCCGGTGAACGAAGTGCGGCCCAGGCTTCAAACTGGCCTGTTGATTCGTCCCATAGATGGATGGCACAGGTTTCCAGTTCCTTCTGTCCGAGCAAATGAAGCTGATTTCTCATTTCCTTGGCTACTTCTTTTAATTCATTGGAAGTGTGCATAGCCATCGCCCGGCTTCGCACTCTTTCTAAAGCTGCTTCTATCTGTGCTTCTCTTGCCTGTGCTTCTGCTTTTTGCAAATCAAGGAAACGTACATACGACTGTTCAAACACTTTTGAAAATCGCTTTAAGATATCAATATTATCCTGCGATAAAACATTTCCTGCAAAATCATTTACAACGATCATTGAATGCCTGGCAACTGCATACGACATCGTATAAAGAGTACTGCCCCTGATAATTTTTTTTATTTCAACCGGAACATTCTTTAAGCCAGAATTGGTAAGCAAGATTTTATAAAAACTGTCTTTTTCTTTTTTGTTATACGTTTTGGAGAAAAACTCCAATTGCTTTGCTTTCGCATTGATGCGATCTTTGGAAATAGGATTTTCAAAATAAGGAAGAAGATAATTAATTACATGATTGCCGTCACTTATATAAACTTGGTTGTCGTTTGAATTTTCTATAAAAGTATTAATACTAACAGAGCCAGCTTCCATACCAAGGTCTCTCAGGTTTTTAAAAACCACTTTTATTACTTCATTGAACTCGGTGCTTGCATGAACTGCAAGCGACCGGCTGCGCACCCTCTCCAATGCCGCTTCAATTTCTAACTCACGGCTTTTCTTTTGCAAATCGGCTGTTCGTTCTGCAACGACCTGCTCTAGTTCTTTTAATTTTTTTTCTGCCTCAGTCACATGAAATGTATCAGCCGAACTACTTCCCACATTGGGCATAGATCCATGAAACATTACCATCTGCCATTTTTTATGTTGATACTTAAACAGGACACTAAACCACAATTGAATGCTGTGTTTGTTTTTCCTATCGCCAATCTCCACTACCATTTCATCCCTGAACTGTGCTGTAGTTTCATCAATAAACTTTGGGCGATAAGGAGTGGTTATCCTGGCTTTAAACAGCATCCCTTTGGCTTGCCGCCTGGCATCTAAAATCATCTTTTTAAAATCATCTCTTGACTTAACTTTTTCGTCAGCTGCTGTGCCAAAGCCACTTACATCTTCGGCAACATACTGATTAATGTATCTAAGCGGAGCCTTCATATCCAATATGCTTACCTCCATGGCACCTTGGTATGCTTTTGCTAAATCTGTTTTTAGTTGTTTAGATAGCTTCATTTTGGTTAATTAACGGGTAAGTTAATTTTGAACTTGATCTTTGGTTTGTATTTCTCCACTTTTTTATGTTTCTTTTTTTCGTTTACATAATTTCATACGTTCAACACAATTACAAACACATTTTTCTTTCGCTATGCTTAGTTGAAAAGAAGGATTAAAAAGCAACAATAAACTTTCTTTTACATTAAGTCTTCAAAAAGATAATGCTCATCATATTCCACTTCAAATTCCTTTAACAGTTCAAGATACTCATCTTTGAAGGATTGTTTTTGATGATGAGCCTCCTGATTTTTCACATAATTATATATTTGGTCTATATCCCGCTGCCGGTATGAAAACACCCCATATCCCGGCTGCCATTCAAATCGTTCTTTTGTTAAGTTATGGTCGTTGATATATCTGGACGATTTTGCTTTTACTACTTTCATTAATTCAGATACAGATATCACAGGCTTTAGCCCAAAGAAACAGTGCATGTGGTCTTCTACTCCGTTTACGATGATGGTTTTGCAACCTGTTTCATTGATAAGGTTGCCGATTACGCCTTGCACTTGGCTTCGCCAGTTTTTATCAAGAACGGCTGCTCTGTACTTTACAGCAAAGACAGCCTGTAGGTAGATTTGAGCGTATGAGTTGGCCATTGGTTTTCGTTTTATATGTTTCGTCCCTGCCTACCGGCAGGCTTACGGGACTTGGTTTTGCTTGGGTCACACACATCGGACTAAAGTCCGATGTTATAATATAGTACCGTGGCTACGCCACTCGTTTATTTCATTTGCTACGGATGAAGTCCATAGCTTTAAAATTACACTGTGGCTATTCCACTTGTTTATTTTTTTTTGCTACGGACTGAAGTCTATAGCTTTAAAATCAAACCGTGGCTATGCCACTCGTTTACCACAACACTACGCTTCCTTTTTTACTTCAGAGCCATAGGCTCGAGTTTATATATTCACGCCGGAAATTATTCCGGGGTAATCAATTAATACGCCACTCGTTTATTTCTCTTGCTACGGATTGAAGTCTATAGCTCTAAAATTACACCGTGGCTATGCCACTGGGTTACCATGGTACTACTCTTCCTTTTTAACTTCAGAGCCGTAGGCTCGGTTTTATACTTTCACTCCGGAATTTATTCCGGGGTAAATAAATAATACACCACTCGTTTATTTCATTTGCTACGGATTGAAGTCCATAGCTTTAAAATTACACCGTGGCTATGCCACTTGATCGCGAAAACACTGATCATCCTTTTATACTTCAGAGCCATAGGCTCGGTTGTATCTTATCACGCCGGAATTTATTCCGGGGTAAGCAAATAATACGCCACTCGTTTACCACAACACTACTCTTCCTTTTTTACTTCAGAGCCGTAGGCTCGGTTTTATAATTTCACTTCGGAATTTATTCCGGGGTACATAAATCCAGCAACCTACCTGAGTGCTAGCGGCACGAAACATTCTACAAAACAGGTAACAAAATCACAAACTCAGTCCCTTCTCCTTCTTTACTCTCCACCTTCTCCGAAGGAGTCCTCACGGACAATTCCCCGCCATGCCCCTTTGTAACTATATCATACGCCAAACTCAAACCCAATCCCGTTCCACTTCCTGCGGGTTTGGTTGTATAGAACGGCTGAAAGATTTTGTCAACAATGTTTTTAGGAATGCCTGTGCCATTGTCTATTAAAGAAATGATTACTTTATCGTTTTCTTTTTTTGTTGAAACAGTTACTATTGGTTCGTAGCCAAGTTCATTTAGTTTCTTTCTTTCATTCGTTGCATAGAAAGCATTGTTAATCAAATTCAATATCACCCTGCCCATTTCCTGTGGCACTACATTTATTTTTGGAAGCGATGGATCAAATTCTGTTTCAAACTTTGCATTGAAGCTTTTGTCTTTTGCACGAAGTCCATGATAACTCAATCTCAAATATTCATCGCATAGTTCATTAATGTCTGTTAGTTCTTTTTGCCCTGTACTGGTTCTGGAATGTTGGAGCATCCCTTTTACAATATCTCCGGCCCGCTGGCCATGGTGATTTATTTTTTCAAGATTATTAATTACATCCTGCATGATTTCTTTTGCTTCTTCCGAGTCACCTTTATCCATCGCCTCCTTCATTTCATCTAATAATTCTTTACTAACGTCTGAAAAATTGTTGACAAAGTTTAACGGGTTTTGTATTTCATGAGCAATACCTGCGGTGAGTTCACCAAGGCTGGCCATTTTTTCTGATTGGACGAGTTGGGATTGAGTAAATTTTAAATCAATAAGTGTTTTTTCTAAAATTTTGTTTGCTTTTTGCTTTTGGCTGTTGTTTCTGTAAAACACAATAGCAAGTACCGACAATACACCCAACCCAATAAATAAAGCAGTAGTCCGCACTTTGCTTTTAAAGGTTGCACTTTTCTGTGCTTCTTTTTCAAGCCGCATTTGTTCATCAAAATTGGCATTTTGAAATTGGGTAAGCTTGCCGGTAAGGTCTTTGAGTAAACTATCGCCTGTATTTTTTGAAACTGTTAAATAAAACAATGCACTGTCTGCATTGCCCTTCATTTTCCAGGCACCGGAAAGCAGGTTTGTCGCATCGCTAATGCTGGCTGGTGATTTTAAAGCGGTACCAAGTTGCAAAGCGTTATTGGCATAATACTTCATTGAATCTGGCTGCAACAATTTCTGGAATAATTTCGCAAATGCAATATGGGTAGCAATTTCACCGGCTACATTATTTTGTTTTTTATTTACCAATAAAGATTGCCGATAGTAAGACTTGGCAGAATCTGACTGGCTCTTTTTAAAATAAATGATTCCGATATTTCTAAGGATAAGCCCCAAATAACTTTTCTGCCCGGTAAGGTTTGAATTTTGTAATGCCCTGGAGGTGTAAACAAAGGCTGAATCTAATTTATCCATTCCCAAGAAAATACTGCCGATGTTCATGTTACTCGTAACCCGACCTCCTTTGGCATTCAGCTCATCAGCAATCAATATTTCCTTTTTATAATATTCTATGGCTTTTTCTTTATTACCTGCCCCTGACCATGTATTACCTAATTGATGAAAGACGTCCAGCATAAATGATTTCCTGTATTTTTCTGGTTCCGATGCAAATTCATGCTCTTTTGGAATGAAAGCATTCTTTTCATTTTTTTTATCCTGTACAATTTCCATTGCCTGGTTACAGAGTTTAAGACTGAGTGAAAAATTGGCCTGCTTTTGCACTATGTAAGATTTTAAGAGCAGGAAATCGGCTATCCAAATTTGCTGATTTATTTTTTTTGCAATATTAATCGCTTCTTCTATAAACAGCATGGCACTATCCCTGTTGCTTTCTGCATAATAGCTGGTTAAATTGTTAAGGGTAACCATCTTTATGGTATCGTTAGCCGCATTTTTTAGTGCAATGTGCAGACTGTCTAATTCGTTTTGTTGCGATTGGGCTTTGGTAAAGAAAGGGAGTAACAGCAAAAGAGATATTTTTATAAATAATTTCATAGCATTAGCTTTTATTGTCTTCTTCGTTTTGGAGTGTATTATTCACCAGTTTTATCAAATCATTTTTATCGGGTAAATACAATTGATACTGACTTACAAACAACTGGCAGTTCATGCCATAGGTGGCATATTCTACCATCAGTTCATCTTTATCTTTTGAAAGGATGATGCCAATGGGTGGGTTATCGCCTTCTGTATTTTCTTCGTTGGCAAAATAACCGAGGTACATGTTCATTTGTCCAATATCATCATGCTGTACTTCATTAATCTTTAAATCAATTAACACAAAGCAGCGGAGTATGCGGTGGTAAAATACAAGGTCAACCCGGTAGTGTTTGTTATTAATCGTCATGCGGTATTGCCTGCCCACATATGTAAAGCCTTTGCCCAACTCCAATAAAAACTGCTGCAGGTTATTGCATAAATGATTTTCTAATTCCTGCTCAGATGGAAGTTCTTCTTCAGGAATTTTTAGAAATTCAAAAACGTAAGGGTCTCTTAATATATCTTTTGGTGACGCTATTTCCTGCCCCTGTGCCGATAGTTGTAAAATTTCTTCTTTGCTTTTGCTGAGTGCAAGGCGTTGGAATAAGGCGGTGTTCTTCTGTCGCACCAATTCCCTTACATTCCAGTTTTCTACCTGTGTTTGCTTTTCGTAAAAACTTCTTTCTAAGGGATCATCTATTTTTAAAAATTCCACCACATGGCTCCAGCTCAATTGGTGCGACACTGTCGCACCAATTGGATAAGCCAGATAAAACTGCCTGAACCGCTTTACATTACTGGCACTAAATCCCTTCCCATGCAACAGCGAAAGGTCTTTTGCCAAATTAATAATGAGTGCCTTTCCATATTCTGCTCTCGCATTACCACCTTGCTCAAACTCTACAATATGCTGGCCTATTTGCCAATAGGTTTCCAGCAACTGAATATTTACCGCTTGTGTTGCCTTTACCTGTCCGGAAAGATAGGTATCAGAAATTTTTACCAGCAAATGCTGATAACCGGGTTGAGGACTGTTTTTTGAAACTACTTCTTTCATTAAATAATTTTAAGCATTAGTTATTGGTAAGAGGATGGAAAACGTAGAGCCTTCTCCTTCCTTCGTTTCCACTTTCTCCGAAGGAGTCCTCACGGACAACTCGCCACCATGCCCCTTTGTAATAATATCATACGCCAAACTCAATCCCAATCCCGTTCCACTTCCTGTGGGTTTGGTAGTGAAGAATGGCTGAAAGATTTTGTCAACAATGTTTTTAGGAATACCTGTGCCGTTGTCTGAAACTTTTATTTCTATTTTCTCATTCAGTTTTTTTGTGCTTACAATTACTGTTGGTTGAAATCCTTCTTCATTGAGTTTCTTTCTTTCATTCACAGCATAAAAAGCATTGTTGATTAAATTCAAAATCACCCTGCCCATTTCCTGTGGCACTACATTTATTTTTGGAAGTGATGGATCAAATTCTGTTTCAAACTTTGCATTGAAGCTTTTGTCTTTTGCACGAAGTCCATGATAACTCAATCTTAAATATTCATCACATAAAGCATTAATGTCGGTTAGTTCTTTTTGCCCTGTACTGGTTCTGGAATGTTGCAACATGCCTTTTACTATGGCATCTGCTCTTTTGCCGTGATGATTTATTTTTTCTTCGTTGTTGATAACATCATCCGCAATTGTTTTGACTTCATTAAAATTCCCTTTACTGGCTTCTTCTTTTAATTCCTCCAACAACTCTTTGTTTACATCAGAAAAATTATTGACGAAGTTTAAAGGGTTTTGAATTTCATGTGCAATACCCGCAGTGAGTTCTCCAAGCGAAGCCATTTTTTCGGATTGGATAAGTTGGGCTTGGGTGGATTTCAGTTGCTCAAGGGTAAGAGCCAATTTTTCGTTTTTCAACGATAATTGCCGATTTGTTTTTCTTTTGTTTGAATAAAAGAAAGCTAGCCCTGTAGCCAGCAATCCAAGCAACGAAACAATTCCTAAAAGATAATACTTGATTCTTTCATTATTCTTGTTTTGAGCGTCGAGCAATAATATGGCTTTTTCATTTTCATTCATTTTTTGCTCCGTTTCAAAACTCAGCGAACGGGCTTCATTTTCATCCTGCATTATCTTTTCCTGGATGGCGATGGCCTTGCCTTGTATTTTATAAGCTTTAGCCAAATTCTTATCCGCTGCATATAAATCTGCCAATAAATAGAGGTGTTTAACAGTTTGCTTGGTAAAATTCAATTGCTGTAATTCTTTCAATTCATTTTGAAGAATATTAATTCCATCTTTTGCATGTCCTTGCTTTAAAAAAATGGTTGCATGATAATAAGCCGGTATCAATTCCCCCATATAACTGGAAATGGGAATATTGACTGAGTCCTTTAATTGTTCTACTTTTTTTATGGTAGATAGGGCAGAGTCTAAAAGTCCGTTATTGATGTAATTTCCTGTTTTTGCCTGATAGAAAAAGGCGTATTCCAATGGTTGTTTTTTATATTCTTTTAAACGGTTTAATGCTTCATTGAAATAGAAATTGGCACTATCGCTTCGCTGTAAGGTTTTGCAACGGGCCAATTGCAAAAAGAGAAAAGGAACATCATCCATTAAGAGAGGAGATTTTAATTGATGGTAGTAATTCATTGCTTCTTTTAAATAGATTTCAGCAATGTCAGGCTTGTTCTCGTTAAGGTAATAGTTGCCTAGTACAGCATATCGGTTCACTTTCCCTGATATACCCAATAATGAAGCTGAAAGTACTGTGCCATAGTCTAGCTGGCTGTCATCAAGAAAAGCGATGGATTTCAACTGGTAGTACCTGCATTTTTCAATCAATCCTATACGGAAGTATGAACCGGATAAAACATTGTAAACAAATGAAACTGCTGCAGAATCTTTGGCTGCCAGGTATTTCTTTTCCATTGTATTGTAGTAAACAAGGGATTCATTAAGTTTTCCCAAGTTTCTAAAAGGCATCCGCATCCCTCGTAAGATATCCAAAGAGGTATAGCGGCCATGCTTTGATTGTATGTTTTCGTTTTCCGCCAGCCATTTTCTTCCAATGTTTATCGCCTTTTCGTTTGTTGCAGAAGTATTTAATGTTACAAGGTTTGTGAAATAAACATTCACTATATCACAATAGTCTGTTTCATCTACTTTTGTTTTTAGCTTGTTTATTTCATTCATTACTTCGTCTTTCAACAAGATTTCTTCAGGGCTTTTACTCAACCAATCAAAAACTGCAATAATGTGATTGGTATCAGTACTGGATTTGATATTATTAAACACAATGGCAATACTATCTCCTTTGTTAGTTTGTGCCTTGCCTTTGGCAGCCTGAAGTGTTAATATTAAAATTGGTATAAGTAGCTTCATAAAGTATCATTTTTTGTTAACTGGACAATAAATGTAGTTCCCTCACCTTCCTTCGTTTCCACTTTTATCTCCCCTCCATGAGCCTTCACAATATCATAACTCAAACTCAATCCCAATCCCGTTCCACTTCCTGTGGGTTTGGTTGTAAAGAATGGTTGAAAGATTTTGTCTTTTATTGTTGAAGGAATACCGGTGCCATTGTCCTTAACCTTAATCTCAACCTTATCCTTTTCTTTCCTTGTACTTACAATCACTTCCGGCTCATAGCCTGGCTCATTGAGTTTTTTTCTTTCATTCGTTGCATAAAAAGCATTGTTGATTAAATTTAAAATCACCCTGCCCATTTCCTGCGGCACTACATTTATGTTTGGAAGTGATGTATCAAAATCAGTTTCAAATTTTGCATTGAAGCTTTTGTCTTTTGCTCTTAGGCCATGATAACTCAATCTTAAATATTCATCACATAGTTCATTGATGTCGGTTAATTCTTTTTGCCCGGTACTGGTTCGGGAATGTTGGAGCATTCCTTTTACAATATCTCCGGCCCGCTGACCGTGATGATTTATTTTTTCAAGATTAGCAATTACATCCTGCATGATTTCTTTAGCTTCATCTGAATCACCCTTGTCCATCGCTTCTTTCATTTCATCTAATAATTCTTTACTTACATCAGAAAAATTGTTGACAAAGTTTAACGGGTTTTGTATTTCGTGGGCAATGCCGGCGGTGAGTTCTCCAAGCGAAGCCATTTTTTCGGATTGGATGAGTTGTGCCTGTGCAGACTTTAAATTGTCCAGCGAGGTTCTTATTTCTACCGTTTGCCTGTTTACTTCTTCCTGCAGTATTTTTTGCTGGTTCAGGGCCTGTTCCTTTCTTTCTTCTGACAACTGCACAACCTGTTTTGCATGTTGCTGTACTTCCTGAATTATTTCTTTAAACCGCATGGCCACATATACCATCAGCGACAAAGGAAAAGACAAATAGACACCGCTTATAAACAAGGGAGCATAAGGGAAAGTAAACGATTGGTATTTTGCAAACATGAAAAAAAACAATAGTGCCCATACTAAAGAAATCAATAAGCCGGCTGCAATGGCCCATGGCGGACCTTTCAGCCTTTTACGGGATGAAATGATATAATAGATACAAACTGCAATCAGTGCAAAAAGCGGAGCGATTACCCAAACAGCACCGGAAAGGAAATTGCCCGCCACGGAGATAATGAAATACACCGCAAGAAATATTTTCAACAGCCCGGTTACTTTGCGTTTAAATATTTTTGCAAGAATCATGGGCATCAGTAAAGTATACAGGGCAAAAAACAAACTGGCGGAATAACTGTATAGTGTATAGCCGAAATAAGATATACTCTGGGCACTTCCACGTATAGTTATACAAAAGAGGTTCACTGCAAAAAAACTTGTACAAAGAGCAATCAGACGAAGGTTTTTTTCATTACGATTTTGAAAAGCCAATAACCAGAACAATAGGCTCAGGATGGAACAAACCGAAATCCAGGCAGCGGGATAATTAGTCCATTTTATTATTTCCGGTATCAAGGTTGAATTAAAATCAGGCCCTGCTATGCTTATTAAATCATTATTGTCACCGTCGGCTGATTTTAAACGCCGTGGAGGAAAGGGTGACAAATAATCCACCACAAATACTGCAATGGTATATTCGTTGCCAGGCACTAAATTAGCAGGATACGTGGAGTGGTGTAATGAACCCGGCTCCCTGAATGGGGTTCCATTTTGCCCGGTGTTGCCGTTTGATGCCTTTAATTTCCCATTGATATAAACATCGCAAGCTGCCCATGAAGACAGATTAATGCCCAGCGGCTTATCTCCAAACGAAGTATCCGGTTTTATTTTTATCCGGAACCAGCCTTCAAATTTTCCGTTTTTATCAGCCTGTTCAGCAGACAATTCAACCGGCTTAAATTTTTTCCAGCCGCTTAGGTCAATATCATTTTTAGCCCATACCGTATCATTACCTTTTTTGAAGAGCCATCCATCCAACTTGTTTATGTAAATCTCCTGCAGGGTTTTATCATACATGCCGGAGTGGAGCACTATCGTGGTATCTTGCGCCCTGCACATTTGAAAGGCGAAGAAACAAAACAGCAGGCTTGTTAAAAAGTGTTTCATACTGTTAGATTAATTGTTTGGAAGATGTATGATAAATATTGTTCCTTCTCCCTCCTTTGTTTCCACTTTCAACTCTCCGCCATGTGCTTTTACAATATCATAACTCAATGATAAACCCAAACCCGTTCCACTTCCTGTTGGCTTTGTAGTAAAAAAAGGTTGAAAGATTTTATCTATTACTTTTTTAGGAATACCCATACCATTGTCCTTAACCTTAATCTCAACCTTATTCTTTTCTTTCCTTGTACATACAATCACTTCCGGCTCATAGCCTGGCTCATTGAGTTTTTTTCTTTCATTCGTTGCATAAAAAGCGTTGTTGATTAGATTAAGAATAACTCTTCCTATTTCCTGCGGCACTACATTTATTTTTGGAAGTGATGTATCAAAATTAGTTTCAAACTTTGCATTGAAGCTTTTGTCTTTTGCCCGAAGTCCATGATAACTCAATCGTAAATATTCGTCACATAACGCATTGATGTCCGTTAGTTCTTTTTGCCCGGTACTTGTCCTAGAATGTTGGAGCATTCCTTTGACAATATCACCGGCCCGCTGACCGTGATGATTTATTTTTTCAAGATTTGCAATTACATCCTGCATGATTTCTTTAGCTTCTTCCGAGTCACCTTTCTCCATTGCGTCCTTCATCTCATCTAATAATTCTTTACTTACGTCTGAAAAATTGTTGACAAAATTCAAAGGGTTTTGTATTTCGTGGGCAATGCCGGCGGTGAGTTCACCGAGGGAGGCCATTTTTTCGGATTGGACGAGTTGTTGCTGTGTGGCTTTTAATTCTTCCATTGATTTTTGAAGGGCATCTTTTGACTCTTCAATCGCCTTTCTTTTTTGTTCTAATTCTTCAATGGTCTCTTCCAGCAAGATGGCGGTAGTTCGTTTTACCTTTTCGGTGCGGTCAAGTTTGAAGGCAGTAATCTCTAATTCCTTATTGGCATCTTTTAAGGCTTTGATGAGGTTATCTTTTTCTTCTTCGGTTAAATGATCATTTTGTTGAAGACTATCTAAAATATTTTGTAAGTGTTGGTTCATTTATTTTTTTTTAGAAATCAATTTTCATCAAATTCCAATTCTTATGGTTTGTGATTTTGCTCAATAGAATTACTACAGTACAAGTGTGCGACGCAAGGGACGATGCCCCCGCAACCTTTGCACAAACCCATTGGGGGCAGGCAATGAAATACAAATGCTGGTAACATAAAAATCTATTTCGCCTTTAAAGCTACTACACAAGTTGTCAGGTTGTGCATCTCCAAATTGCCACCGGTAGCCCTACCCAATTCTGAATTACTGAACATGCCCGCCATAGGGACATCCCAAACATTTTTAATTCCTTCCAATTCCATTGTCATTAAAGGCCCGAGTGATAAAATCCTCCCGGCACAACTAAATACAACCACCGCATCGGCTTCGGGCATTTCCGTAGCTTTTAATTGCTCCACAGCTTTTACTACCTTATCCATCACATCAAAATCGGGTGGAAGCGAAAACCTAACTTTTGAACCTTGCGGTACAGTACCGCTGGTATAATAAGAACGATCATTCCAGTCAACCATCAAACCAGGCCGCATAACAGGGTCTCCTTTTTCTCTTTGTAATTGCAAAGGAAAATTGGCAGCGAGTTCTATCACCAAGTTTTTGTTTTCGGGAGTTACATTTTCAATGCCGCCATATTTCACCGTAAGATCCAATACGGGCATATCATCTACCATATATACATGATTGCCTTTACTTTTTGTAACTGTTCTTATAGTGCCTACAGCTTTCCATCCGCAGGTAGCAATGCCTTTGATTTCAATTTTATTTTCGTTCAGCGCTATGCAAACAATTGCTTGGCCTGCATCTTTGTTATTGGTAAAAACATAATTATCGGTAAATTCATAATCATCTCCGGCGCCTCCGCCAAATACATTGATATCTTTCCCAGCAACTTCTGTAAGCCCATGAAGGATTTCTTCCCCATCTGTTGCATAATGGCTCAAGCCAATAAGGAATGCTGGGTTGCTGAATTTTTCTTTGGAATTCAATGCAATTTCTTTTGCTACTTCCCGGAAATTGAGTTCGGTGAATTCATGGAAATAAATCTGAAAATCTTCCCTGTTCATATCAAGCAATAAAATGGCAGCAGAGCCTTTCTCCGTTACTTCACTGGTGAACTCACCACTGGTGGTGCAGCCGAAAACACTTATCCCTGCTGCATCCAATACATTTGTAATGGCTACCCTGTCTAATTTTTTGGAAACAAAACAAATGGCAAGTGTTGGTTTGAAATCTTCTTTAATTGTTTTTTCTAATGAAGATTTTATTTCTTCAGTTGATTTGCCTTTGATAGATTTTGCGTTCACATGTATAATTTTAAATTGTTAATGGTTAATGGTTAATTGATAAATGATTCACTGTATTTGCAAATAACCATTCCTAATAATTCATTCTAAACAAAGCCCCTTCGGGGCGAAATTTTGGTAGCCCCAATAGGGGCGATATTTTGGTAGCCCCCATAGGGGCGGCAATTTGGTAGCCCCATAAGGGCGATATTTTTTTATTCATAAAATTCAAACAAATATTTTTCATCATATTCAACCTCAAAGTCTGACAACATCTTTAAATATTCTTCCTGAAATGTTTTTGTTCTATGGTGCTCTTCCTGTGTCATGATGTATTTGATAACACTATCTCTTTGGCTTTTACTGTAAGAAAATGCACCATAACCAGATTGCCATTGAAATTTTTCCTTTATAAATTGTTGCTCATTTATCCACTTGCTGCTATTGGCTTTAATGATACTCATAAAATCGGAGATAGAGGTTGTAACCGGCATCCCAAAGAAAATATGAACATGATCTATCCATCCACCTACAGCTAATGATGTGGCTCCATTGCCGGTAATGATACCAGATATATATTTATGCAAATCATCTCTCCATTCTTTGGTGATTACATTTTGTCTGCCTTTGACAGTAAATACGGCGTGTATTGAAATTTGAGAATATGTGTTGGACATGATTGATTATTTATGTAACCAAAATGTTGCCCCTATGGGGCTACCAAAATATCACCCCTACGGGGTTTGTTTGATTTATACATTCATTTCTTCTACTACCATAATGTCGCCCCTATTGGGGCTACCAAAATTTCGCCCCTACGAGGCTACCAAAATATTACCCCTACGGGGCTACCAAAATATCACCCCTACGGGGTTTGTTTATTTTATATATTCATTTCTACCAAAATTTCGCCCCTATTGGGGCTACCAAAATATCACCCCTACGGGGTTTGTTTATTTTATATATTCATTTCTACCAAAATTTCGCCCCTATTGGGGCTACCAAAATATCGCCCCTACGGGGTTTTAATATTGAAACTCCAAATTTCTATCATTCACAATTAAAAAATAACCATTCACAATTAATTCCTCTTCATTCACCATTAACAATTAGTTCTCCCTTTCATTCACCATTCACAATTCACCATTAACAATTAGTTCTCTCTTTCAACACCACCATACAACAACAATTATTATGATACTGATTTTTGCCGTTTGTTCCTGCCTGCACTGCAGATAATGATTTACCATATTCGCCGTAGGTGAAAAATCCTACCATCGGTGCTTTCCAGATTTTTTGCACCTGCTCTATTTCTTCTTTCATCACCATTCCAAAAGACAGATACCTACTCACACAAGAAAACATGATCAACGCATCGGCTTGTTGTTGTGCATCGTCTTTTATAAGTTTACAATCTGCTACTACTTTGTCAATGGAATCAAAATCGGGCGGTAGCGAAAATTTGATTTTTGAACCCTGAGGTACATTGCCACTACATATCAATGAACGGTCTTCCCGATTGGCAAACATGGCGGTGCGAATGAGTGGTTCTACATTTTCCTGTTCCACTTGCAATGGATAGTACCAGGAACTCAAAAATGATACGATATCCTTGTTACCTTCTTGTTTTATCTCCACACCCAAATAATTCAATAAAGTATCTAATGCCGGTTTGTCGTCAATGGTATAAACAATATTTGCGTCACTTTTGGTAACTGTTTTTGTGGTGCCGATTGCTTTCCAGCCACAAGTGGCAATACCTCTAACATCAATTTTTTCTTCATCAATTATCAATGCTACTATTGCATTGTCGCTAATTTTTCCGTTGGTAAAAACATGCGTTTCTTCAAGTGCCAAGTCATCGCCTGCTTTGCCTCCAAACAAGGTTACTCCACCTTCAACAGGAGAAGCAGATTTACCAAATCCTTCAGTAATGCCTTCTACAATTTCTTCGCCTCCCAAATCCACGCCACCGGTTGCAATGATAAATGCGGGCTTATTAAAAGTTTCTTTTCCAATAGCACCTAATTTTTTTGCATCATCAAATGCAGTCTGCTTACTTGTTTCAATAAATTCAATTTTGAAATAAGCAGGATTCATATCAATCAACATGATAACGATGCCACCTTCCTCAATATCGCCATCTATAAATTCACCTGCTGTGGTAGCGCCAAATATTTGAATGTTTTTTTCATTAAGTAAATTGGCAACCGCTTCTCTGTTCTGTTTAATGGAAAGGAATACGATGGCTAATGTTGGATAAAAATTATCGGATAAAATTGCATCTAAAGCAGATTTGATTTCTTCGGTTGATTTGCCTTTGATTGATTTTGCGTTCATAAACTTTGCTTTATTTATTTCTTACCTAATTTCTTTTGTTTGGATGGTGGCAGGAAGTTTTCGCCAGAAATGACTTTTTTGCCGGTCTTTTGTTCCAATGCAAGTCTTGCATCTTTGGCAATTTTTCCACCTTTCTTACCGGCGGTTGCGTTTTGTAGAATGCCTTTTGCTTTATCTGTCTCTGCAATTTGTCTGGTAGATAATTCTGCTAAGGCTGTAAAGATTAATTCCGCCTCACTCATGTGATCCCTCAGGTTTTGTGATTTCAATCCTTTTAAATCTTTATGTTGCTTTACAGTGAGACCGGCCCATTCTGTATGAATGATATTGGTGAGGAATGCGAATTCATCTGATTTTTCAACACCACTTTCTTTCCAATAGTCGGTCAATTTATTTCTTGTTTCCTGCCCGGTCATTCTCTGCTGTATCCACTTTTCACTTCTTCCCAATTTTTGCCAGTTTTCTCTTGCCCTTTCCAGGCTTTGTTCAGGGTCAGTTATTTCCTGCATCCGTTCATAGCCTACTTTTGCCAGCCATTGTTTAAAAGGTTCTGCTTTGGGGGAGGGAATGGATTGTATGAGGCGGAGGAGTTGTTCGGTATCGGCAACATCAGTTAATCTGGATTTGCCATCACCTGCCTGCATTTTCAACTGTCCCAATTTATGGGACAGTTCACTTCCTTCCTGCTGAAGTTTGGTTTTAAGTGCATTCCAATACTTCCTAGGCCTTGGGCTACCGGTCAAAATTTCAATCACATCAATGATAGAGAAAAACCATTTTTGTTTTTCTTCATCCCAGTGTGTCCTTACTTTTTGTTGCTCAAACAGTTTTATTTTATTATTCATAGTAAAATTTTATTTCTCTCTCAGAATATTCCAAATCACAGTACTGTGACTATTTCATTTTCAATAAATCATAGTTGTAAAATCTATTTATCCCAATAATTTAAATTCGTAATATTTTATGTTGTATCCGCATATATTCCGGTATATTTTCTGTTTGATCCGAAACTAATAGTGAACAAATTCATCATTCATCATTATCCATTCACAATTCACCATTAACAATTAATTCCTCTCTTTCAACGCCACCCAGCTCACCGTGGTTCCATGAAACTCACACCGGTGTTCATCCAATTTTCCAAATTCTCCCAAAGAGAAAAAGCCAATCATTGGTTTTTTCCAGGTAGCCGCCAACCCTTCTATTTCTGTTGAAATCATGGGTCCGAAAGAACCCAACCTGCCAATACATGAAAATACAATCATCGCATCGGCATCGGGCATTGTATCTTCTTTTACTGTTATGGTGCTATTAACTACAGTATCTATGGCATCAAAATCCGGTGGCAATGAAAAGCGAAAACTTTCGCCTTCACTTACATCACCCCCTACCATGATTGATTTTTCAGCAGGGTTAAACAAAAGCAGCGGCCGCATTAAAATACTTCCTGATGCTCTTTCAAACTGTAAAGGATAGCCAAGGTCGGAAGGAATCAGTCCGCTCATTTTATAGTCTGCGGCTACTTCTTTTCCCAAAAATCTTTGAATCACATTCAATGCTGGTTCATTGTCAATGGTAAAAATCCAGGGGCCTTCACTCTTAGTTATTTTTTTTGTAGTTCCTACTGGTTTCCAACCTGATACTGCCAATCCATTGATGGCAACTTTATCCTGGTCAATGACCAATGCCAAAATCCCTCTTGTGCTGGATGCATCGTTGGTAAAAATAATTCCTGAAAAATCTGCAGGGTTGCCTGCGACTCCGCCCATCACAGTCACTTCATAACCTGCAGCATCTGTCAAACCTTTTATTAATTCTTCCCCCGACATTTTGAGATCTGCCGATGAAATGATAAAGCCGGGATTTTTAAAAGCCTGCACACCTGCTTCACCCACCTGGCGGGCAGCATCATATACCGAATCGGTTTTATCATAATCGCTCAATACAATTTGGAAATTATCCGGTAAAATATCCAATAACAAAACAACTATATCATCTTCTTCCAATCCCTGCTCTGTAAACTTTTGGGATGTACTGATGCCAAAAATGGTAATGCCTTCTTTATTGAACAAGGATCGCAAAGGTTCAGCATTTTCAATGTTGGTTAAAAAAATAATGGCGAGCGTTGGACTAAAATGATGCTCGCTGCATTGACTCAATGCTTGTTGAATTTCTACTGTTGATTTTCCTTTGATGGTTTTTGATAACATAAAAATTCCTATTTGCCTGTTTTATTAAATATTGTATATGAAGGTTGATTTGAATAATATCATTTCACTTCTTCCGAATGTTTGTCTGTTATGATTTTTGAATAATGGATCCTCACTGGTTTCCAGTCATTTTCTATTCTTTGAAAAACCCAGGTTTCCCGGTAGCGTTCTTCTACTTTTTTCTGAGGCAATGTAAATGTTACCTCGTTCAAACATCCAAGTACGGCTATACTCCCGCCGGAAAAATATTCATATTCAGAAATCTTTCTTGTCCTGGGATACCAGTCTTTTGTTTCGTCAATTATCTTAATCATTGCCGCAGTATTTGTAACCACACCGTTGTAATGGATCACTTTCGTTTCAGGGATTAGAAGATGGCTGATGTTCCCTGTATCTTTTTCATCAAAAGCTTTAAAAAAATCATTGACGATGGATACTAATTTTGTTGAATCGGATTTTTCTGAAACTACCGGCGTCTTTGAAGGATTTGAATTTTCTTTTTGAGCAGTTTCAGTACAACCAGCGATAACTACGATTAATAGAATACAGGGAAATACAAATTGTTTAATCATTATTTTGAATTAAAAATGTTTGTTACAAATTATGCGGAGCAGAAATTTTGTTTTTGTTTTTCCTTTAATAGTTTTTGCAATCATCTTTTCTAAATTATTGTTTTATTCTTTGCAGATCCAAATCTTGAAAATCAAAGCTGAAATCTATATCAGGCGAAATGCCTTTCATTTTTATGCTTTGCGCTTTACCCTCTTCATCCAAAGAGAACATAGCAAAAGCATCGCAAGGCATATCCTGGTATTCCCATTTTATGGCGAAAGTATTGGCTTTATAAAAGGCCATTGGCCCATTAAGTTTTGGAGAACGATATGATTTAAACCAAAGCTGATTTCCTTTCATAAATACTTCTACCTTTCCAAACCAATTGTCTTTGTATATACCGACATAATTCTGAGGATTATATTTTGTGTTTTTAGCAGCTGTAACGGTTTGCCAAACTTTTGCTGTAACCGAATCTGCACTATTTGCATTTGCCTCCAATCGCTGGCTGTATTTTTCTACCCAGCCATAATCATCCAATCCCAAATAGCTATCAATGATTGTTTGGCGTACTGCGCTGAACAAAGCACCCCCGCCATTTTCGGTATTGGTCAAAACAACAATGCCCAATTTTAAATCTGGCATAAGTGTTACACTGGTCAACATACCAGGCAGGCCGCCGGTATGGGATACCTGCAGGTTTCCTTTTATATCCACAAGACCCCAGCCTAAACCATATCCTGCAAAATGCTGGTTGTACCTGGGAAAATCACTTGCCGGCATAACGGTGTGAATCGTCCACATTTCTTTTTGTCTTGCTTCACTAAATAAATGCTTATCCAAATTGGGTCCATATTTCCCTTTATTTAATTGTGCGATCATCCACTTGCTCATGTCATTTACATTTGAAACAATTCCTCCGGCAGCACCATTAATGCGTTCCTCAAACCAATCAATTGTTCTTATTTTTCCTGTACTTGTAGAATGGGGCTTCGCCATATTTGATTTATCTTTGAGCATACTCAGCGATGAAAAGGAATTTGACATTTGCAAAGGATCAAGAATTTTAGTTTGGATAAATTTTTCCCAGGTCATGCCACTCACTCTTGCGATCAATTCACCGGCGACCATGTAGAGTTGGTTGTCATAATCAAACTGTGTACGAAAAGCAGAGGTCGGTTTAAAATATTGGAAAAAGGTCAACTTATCCTGGATGGTAAAATCTGTTCCATCCGGAAAGTCCATCAAATCCCCAGCACCCAAACCCAAACCACTTCTGTGACAAAGTAAATCTTCAATGATAAAATTTTCGGTAACATAGTCGTTATACATTTTAAATTCGGGAAGATAGGTGCGTACTTTGTCCTTCCAGGAAATTTTCCCTTCGTCTATTAATATTGCCAGGGCAGCAGTGGTAAACGCCTTGCTGTTGGATGCAATTTGGAAATTGGTAAATTCATTCACCGGCGATTGGGTTTCAATAGATTTTACACCATACCCTTTTTCATGTATCACCTTACCATCTTTCACAATAGCAACAGAAACTCCGGCTACGTTAAATTTTTGCATAGCCGTTTGAACCAGTGAATCAACCTGCGGCGAAGAAAGCTGCGCAAAGGAAGCGCTGTTTGTGATTAATACTATAAATGCCAGTTGAAGTAGAAATGCTGTAATTTTTTTCATTGTGTTATTATTTATTTTCTGCATTCATAATACATAATTCATCATTCACCATTTGTTTTCTCTCTCAAAGCCACTACACAACAAGTATTGTTATGAAATTCATGCTTTCCTCTCTTAGACTTTCCAAATTCGCCATAACAGAAAAAGCCGATGAATGGTGCATTCCATACTTTCATCACTCTTTCTATTTCTTCGCTGGTCATAACGCCGAATGATAAATACCGGCTGATGCAGGAAAACATAATCACTGCATCTGCCGCTTCATGTTTTTCATCCTTCAAATCCGCACATTCATTGACAACCGTATCAATCACATCAAAATCGGGAGGCAGGGAGAAACGGACTTTTGCACCTTGCGGCACGGTGCCGGCACAAATCAAAGAACGATCTTCTTTGTTGCCTAGCATAGCAGTACGCATTACTGGTGGGGCACCTTCTCTTTCTAATTGCAAAGGATAATAGGCCCCCAGATTGACTACCATACTCTCACTGATTTCATTATCCAGATTTAATCCCAAATATTTAATTACCAAATCCAAGGCAGGCTGGTCATCTATTGTATAAACGACATTTCCTTCACTTCGTGTAACTGTTTTAGTGATACCAATTGGTTTCCAGCCACAGGTAGCAATTCCTGTAATATCAATTTTATCCTGGTCAATGATGATGGCAACCAAACCAGTGGTACTACTTTTGCCATGCGTAAAAACAACCGGTTCCCGCAAGGCAAGGTCATCGCCTGACATACCACCGAAAACTGTTGGCTCGCCACCAAATCCGTCTTCAATTCCTTTTACAATTTGTTCACCATCGGTATGTAACCAGCCGGAAGCAATGATGAAAGCGGGATTATCAAAAGCCTTTTTACCTTCTGCACCAAATTGTTTTGCCACATCATTGGCAGAACTATCGCCGGTATCCATAAATGCAATTTTAAAATATGCAGGATTTATATCCAACAACATAACGGCTATGCCGCCTTCGCTTATTTCAGGGCTGATAAATTCACCTGCTGTTGTTGAACCGAAAATGCTAATATCTTCTTTGTTCAGCATTTCACAAATGGCCTCCCTGTCTTGCTTTACAGACATAAAAACAATGGCGAGTGTAGGTTTGAAATCGTTTCCTAAACATTGCTGTAATGCTGATTGAATTTCTTCCGAAGATTTTCCGATGATTGATTTTGCTTGCATGATTAATTATTCTATTGTTCCGAAAATAATAGTTACACCGCCTGTGGCAAAATTGGATAAATCATCAGCCATGGCTTTCCCTTCGGGGGAATTCAAAGCCTGCTGCATTTCAGCGGGGTTTTCAAAATACAATTCTGCCAAGCGATAATAAGCAGGAGCGGAGCCATCAGGGTTTGGCAAAAACTTTGTGTATTCTGCTTTCGCAATACCAGAAGTTTTTGACACAAGCGGTAAATGTGTTTCCGCATAATATTTTTCAAATGCATCATCGTCTTTGGGATGACCATATAGAACTGTTGCTTTTATCATAATAATCGTTTTTTAATTTTTCACTATTGACTATAGATTCCCTGTTATTCTTTGTAATAAACTAAAGTGTTACTGCAAGAAATACCATTAAGAATTTTATGCTGTCAATTGAAATGATATTTGTTTTTAAAATAGTTTATTAGCTGGATTTGATATTTTTTTAATTCGCCCAACCTTGCTCTGTGATTAAAGGTTACACGATAATACAGTAAAAGCTCATTGAAATATTTATTGAGTAATGTAGCATCATGCAGCAAAGGTGTGGTAACATCTTTAGAATTAAAATTTAAATCAACCCGGTTACCATTTGGTTTAAACATTTGAGCATTTGCAGAAAAATTAACCAATTGATCAAAAGTGGTTCTCACCTTGTTCTGAGCTTCCTGGAACACGGTTGCTGGAAATCCTGGATATCGTTGAAACTATTTTCATAAGCAAGAATACTGTCAGCATCTGCTTTCTTCAACAGTTTAAATCCCCCGGCATTGGAGAGTTGATTGAGCGTTCGGTCTGTCATTTTAAAAACCCTGTTAAATGCAGAAATTTTCATCAATTCCAGCAGGCATGATGTAGAATGATAATCTTTTGAAATGCTGTCAAAACAATTATTTAGATTTTTCAGGGCGGCAAGTTTAGCATCATCAAAATCAGTGTAAAAGTTCATTCTTGCGGTATCTGTTTTCAAATCTTCATAAAATGATTCAACGTATTTCCCGGCAGTATGTTTTAGTACTTGTGATTCTCTTAAATTCTCTGCTAAAAATCCGCAAAACACAGCAAGAAATAACATAAAGAACTCAAATAAATAATGAGTCCATTTTTTTCGTAGTGTATGTGAGTGTGCATGTACTTCCATAATTATCCTTTTCTTTATTTATATTTTGTGAAATGAAATTATTTTTCTTTTAACGCCACCCAACTACAAGTGGTTGAATGAAATTCGTGTTTGCCTTCCACAGCTCTTCCAAATTCACCATAGGTATAAAAACCTGCCATCGGCGCATTCCATACTTTAGCAAGCTCATTATTCTCCTGCTGTGCCATAGGGCCTAATGCGCTGAGGCGGCTGGCACAGGAAAAAACCAAAACGGCATCTGCATCTGTTCCTGTACTTAGTTTAATTTCTTTTGCTTTGTCCACAATAGTTTCTACAATATCAAAATCTGGTGGAGTGGAAAAACGAAATCTTGCTCCTTCTTGTACCATGCTTTCTAAAATCAAAGCATTTTCATTTTTATCGTACCCCATCGGATTACATAACATCGGTTCCCTGTTTTCTCTTTCTATCTGTAAAGGATAATACATGCCGATAGAATCAAAAAATTGCATCTGATCTTCTACAGAATCATAATTATGACCTAAAAAACGCAGGTACATTTGCAGGGCAGGTTTGCCATCAATCTCATATAACAGGTTGTCTTTTATTTTTGTAATTGTTCTTGAAACGCCAATGGGTTTCCAACCTGATAAGGCCACACCATGCATGGTTATTTTTTCTTCGTTAAAAACTAAGGCTGCAATACCATAATCAGTAGATTGATCATTGGTAAAAATAAAAGTGCCGCTAAACGTCATATCATCACCGGCCATGCCGCCAAAAATATTCACTTGCGAACCAAGTGTTTTTTCCATATTTCTAACAAGGCTTTCACCATCCAGCATCATTCCATTTTCACTGAGTGAGGTGCTGAGTAGAATTAAAGCAGGTTTTGCAAATTGCAGTAAAGCTGCATGTGCCAGTTTTGTTGCTGTTTCTTCTAAAGTGTTTTCGCCAACCGCCTCCATTAAAATACAATAATCATCTTTGGGAATATTGAAAAGTAGTATGGCTATTTCGCCCTGGCTTTGGTGGCCATCAATAAATTCATAACAGGAAGTGGCGCCAATAATATCAATATTCTCCTTTTGTAAAATTTCACAAATGGCAACCCTGTCTTGCTTTACCGAAATAAAAATGATGGCTAATGTGGGTGTAAAATCATCAGCATGGGATTTGTCTAAGGCATTCTTAATATCTTCTTTAGATTTACCAGAAATTGTTTTTGCTTTCATTTAAAAATTGTCTTTAAGGATTGCTGATCTTTTTTGTGCAAGAAAGTTAAATATCATTTACTGTATTTCAATTTTATCATAAATAAATACCTATCATTAATGCTATCATACAAATGATAGTGAATACTATTAGTAAAGGCATTATAAATTTAACCAGGTTTTCAAACTAATATTTACCATAGCCAGCGATGGTAAAATAAGACCGGTAGTGCCAGGAACGACATCAGGCACATACCATACATGTATGAATTTACAATTTCACGGCCTGGGATATTTACCAGTATTGCCAATGCGCCAATAATGGGCATCGTTAGTACTGCCATACCTGAGGTAGATTGTATAAAGATTGAAAACACAATATAAAACAGCAATAAAAGCAAGATAAAAAAAGCCGGTTGAATACCTTGTACTGCATTGGCTGTAAAATTTAAATGGAGTTGCTTATATGTCCTTCATTCAATACAATTGTAACACCTCTTGCTACACCAATGATAAATGCAACTGCTAATAAGCTTTCTGCCCCTTTAATAAATTCGCTGATAAATTTTTTTTCTTTTATTCGGCAGATAACTGCAATTAAAATAGAAGAGCCCAGGAAAAGCGCCGACATTTCTGTTGTCCACCAGCCTAAAAAAACCACACCACCAATCATGGTAAGAAAAGTGGCAATATAGATGAACAATAATAATTTCGTTTTTATCTCCAGTTTTGGCGTTTCATTATTATTTATATGTACATCATAAGGGGCAGTTACTTCGCCATCAATTTTATATACCAATGAAGCCGTTGGGTCTTTTTTTATTTTTGCGGCATATTTTAAAATATACCATACCAATAATGCGGTTACTATCACCCAAAGAATAAGCCGTTGTGTTAATCCATCCATCCAATTGATACCTGCTGCATTGGAAGCGATGATAACTGAAAAAGGATTAGAGAATGCAGGCAAGGCGCCAATGCTGGTGCCGCCAAAAATAATTGCAAGAGGAACCAGCAGGTCGTAGCCGGCGGCAAGAAACAAAGGAACTAATATGGGGTAAAATACCAATGCTTCTTCGGCCATTCCATACGAACCAGCGAAAAAAGAGAATATGCTTGTAAGAATTATAATGAGCCAATGCTCCCTTCCTTTCATACTATGTGCCAGCCAGGTGATACCTTTTACTAAAGCACCAGTTTCATTAAACACAAACATAAACCCACCAATGATAAGTACGAATAAGATGATATCAATGCTGTCCATAACACCCTTGATAGGGGCTTGTAAAATATCAATAAAGCCCTGGCCGTTTCTTTTTTGTTTGGTAAAAGTACCCGGCACCGAAACCGGTTTTCGTATTTCTCCATGAATAAATTTTTCAACTTTTATTTGGATGCCCAGGCTGTCTAAGGTTTTTTGTGTAAGCGGAAGTTGCACATCACCAGTGTTGGTAACCATCGTGAATGATTTTTCATTAGCCGATAGTTTATTGTATTGCCCAGCCGGAAGCAACCAGGTACATATTGCTGCCAGTATGATAACAATCATTAGAATGGGAATAGGACCGGGTAATGCTCTTTTTTTTGCCATGGTTAGTTCTATATATTATTTACAGGAAGTTTATTTACTGCTATTAACTACTTTGCTTTTTGGTAATATAACTTTATTAATATTAGTTGAAACTTGTAGCAATTCCATTTACTGAAATGCTGCCTTTTCATTTACAGAACTAATTTTTATTTTCAAGTTTCTCAACTGTTTTCTTCGCCGCTGCCAATCGTACCGCTTTATTTTTTTCTACTAATTTATGCGTAGCCCATTTTTCTACTTTGTGATGTAATGGTACTAATACTGCTGCAATACAAACCAATGCCAGCAACATAAGCAGAGGTGAGTGGTTTGTTGCCCTCTCCAAAAAAGGATGAAGAAATAAATTTAAGAATTCAAATACGATCAATAGAGCAATTACCCCAAAAAACTCTATCAGTTTGGTGTTGGGAATAGAACTACGACGAAGGAGCAGATAAAGACTGATCAGTATAATAATACCAAGAGCGATTAAAGCATATTGCAGATTTTGCCGGCGTTGAGCTGCTGCAGCAGCCAGTTTTGCCTCTTCATCAATTTTTCTTACCTGGTGATTAAAGGCAAGCGACTGAATTTTATTAAAATTATTTTGATTAAAAACGAATCTTTAAATTCGGATTGCATGTTTAAATAGAAATATGCACTGTCAGGTTTTTTTAATCGATTATACGCCTCGCCAAGAAATCCGGCTGCTCTCAGTTTAAATATGTTGCTGTTAACTTCGTTGCCCGTGTTCAATAATTGTAAAGCGTATTGCCTGGCTTTTTCAAACTGGCCGGTTAATGAGGTAGGGAATATAGCTTTGGTTAAAGACAAGCCTTATCAAAGGAGTTGGTAATGAATCTGCAAGCGTATTGGCTTTTTTATAGAACAACTCAGCCATTTCATTATCTCCCTGCTTTTCCGAAACTGCCGGATTTTGAATATAACTATACATGATATAGTTTGGCTTTTTCAGACGGCGGTTGGATTCTTCAAGTTTATGGATTTGTACCAATGCAGAATTGAGCTGATTTTTTTGGAGGTAATAATTCCCCGTTGTACGGTAAAACTGCTCGGCCATAAAATCATACATTGGAGAATCCCTGTCCGGTAAATGTTGTTCTCCTGTCTTAGCATACTTAAAACATTCTTCCAGGTTTTGCAGGTTAAAATAGCATTCTGCAATGTCAAAATAAAGAGAACTAATCTTCGCTTATCTTTTACTTTTTCTGCCATGGGAATTGCCTTAAAAAAATATTCAAGGGCGGTCGGATAATCACTTCTGCTTCTGAAATAATTACCAATGACATTGGTACTTATGGCAAGAAGGGAATCATTCTTTAATTGCTGTGCTATCCGGTGCATTTGAAGCCCTATTGCTGTGTCCTGAAAATTTCCATTGATGCCATCGTTGTTGTCTAATATTTTATTTAATATATCAAACCGCTCAATGGGTTTAGTTGCACTGACCAATACGATTTTCAAACTGTCGGCATAATTATTTTGTGCAATAACAGTTTGCATACCAGCAATAAAACAAAAGAGAATTATTATTTTTTTCATAGGTCAGTTAGTTTGTTTCAATAAAAATTCATCTGCATTTTCAGGGTGCACAATATGAGTAACTGCATCAGGGTATGCATTGCTGATCATCGAGCGATTTAAGCCCGTGATCTTGCCAACGCCGCGTTGAACAGACATCTGTCCGAAGAAGCCATCCGCCGACTTGTCGGCCGGTGCTGCGCTGTACTGGCTACGAGTTACTTTGCCGTGCTCCAGGAAAAGCCACCCCGGCATCTTCTGATCGAGACTGTGCCGGGCCGCGGATACCGGCTTGATCCAGCGATTTGGGTGGTCGTACGGCGTTTCAAAGTAATCCGGTCTGCAATCTCCGAGCGCCGACGGCCGGAATATGTAACGCCACCCGCTCGAAATGTAACGGTCGACCATCTTGACATAGGGTTTTGGGGACCCGCATGGGCGCCAAACAGCGTCGCGAGATGTAACGTGTAACACTCTATTTTTGTGAGACATTCCAGGGGTAGCCGAAGGGAGATACCCCATGGATGCCACCAATGGACGCAGCGAAGATTTACCCTCCCATCCTCCCCGAGTTGGTCGTTGTCCAGGCGTTGGAACCGCTCGGTGCGCACCTTGCAGCGTTGGCGCAAGGCCGGGACCGGCCCCACCTGGATGCAGATCGGCGGGGGCGTGTTCTACCGCCGAGAGGATGTGCTGGTCTTCGAGGCGGCAAAGCGGCGCGGAGGGTCGGAGACGTGACTTCCAGCGCAAGGTCCTCCGAGTTCGCTCCGGAAATCAATCGCACCGACATCGCCACCTATGTCGACGTCGTGTTCGGTTATCTTGAAGGCTTTGTCCCGGTTCGGATTTTTCCCGAAAAGGGCAACGAATGTAGCAAGCCCCGGAGTTCCTATCCTCCCTGCAATGGCGAGCTTCTGAATGAGGTGGTCGCCGCTGCGATTGAAGCCAGTAGCGTGGGCCGGGCGCTCTACGTGGTGCCCGGCACGGTCGGGCAGCCCGGGAGCGCCAAGGCGGAAGAAATCCAACAGAGTTGTGTTGTGCTTGTCGATCTCGATACCGGCGACATCCCTGCGAAACGCGATCATCTGATCCGTCACCTGGGTCCGGCAAGCATCATTGTGGCTTCCCCTGGCGCGACAGAGGACGGGCATGAAAAACTGCATCTCTATTGGCGACTGACCGAACCCGCTGCCGGGTCCGACCTGGTCCGGCTTTGCCATTTGCGTGGCGAGATTGCCCGCAAGGCCGGCGGCGATACATCTTTTGAATCGGGTCACTCATCCGGGTGTAGACGGGCTCGATACACGGCAAATTTGGCCGCAGCTATCTGGTTCGGATCGTCGAACCAGGCGAAATCTGACTACGACCTCGACGAACTGGCCGAACGCGTCGCGGACTTGCCTCAATTTGGCGTTGTCCAGCGACGGCATTCGCATTGATACAGGGGATGAAGCCGCGAGGGACCATGCGTCGGCGGACGTCCGCATGGGCCGGGTCATCCACGAAGGCGGAGTTCCACGGTTTACACGCTTCCAGGCATTGTCGAAGGTCATCGGTCAATACGTCCGGCAGGCTCGCTTCGGGTGGGTTTCCATCGAAGAAGCCTGGCAGGCTGTCCAAGGCTACAACGCCGGGCAAATATCGCCGCCTTGGCCGGATGCCAGACTGCGGCAAGAGTTCGTCGCTCTTCTCAAGCGCGACAGGATTGGCAATGATCAGGATTGGGCGCGTCACCACACGACCGACGCCAATGATGCCGGTGCTGCCGGTGCTGCCGATCCAACATCCTCGATATCCTCTGCCGCCGATCTTTTCGGTCGGACCCACGGGGCCATACCGTCGCCGCTTCCGCCTGCACTGAGCGACGATGCTCTCGCCGAAGCATTCTTCCGCCGTTACGGCCTGGATTGGAGGCATGTCCCTGCATGGGGTCGTTGGCTACACTGGACAGGAACTCATTGGTCACAGGACGAAACAAACTCGTTTCGTGAATGGGTCCGACGGACCTGCCGGAAATTCGCAGCAATGCACGACAAGGACGGTGAAGCACGTCGCGTTGCCAGTGCGAGGACGATGGCGGCGGTCGAACGCATCCTGTCGTCAGATCCGCGACTGACCACTCGCAGTAGCGATCGGGACGCTGGACAGATGGAGTTCAACTGTTCCGGCGGACTGATCGATCTTGGGACAGGTGAGATACGCGGCCACGACCGCCACGCCTTGATCACGCGTTGCAGCGCCGCTCAGCCTCGAAACGGCTGCTCGCAATGGTCGCGCTTCATCGATGAAATCACCGGCGGCGAAGCTGAATTGGCAGCTTATCTGCAACGTGTCTGCGGCTACTGCCTGAGCGGGTCCACCGAGGAGCAGGTGTTCTTCTTCCTGCACGGTCAGGGCGCGAACGGGAAGTCGGTGTTCCTGCAGGTGCTTGCCGCAGTCTTCGGCGACTACGCTGCCACCGCTGCACTCGATACATTCATGACCTCGCAGAGCGATCGGCACTCGACCGACCTTGCCGGCCTCAGGGGCGCTCGGCTGGTCGTGGTAACCGAGACCGAGCCCGGACGCACCTGGGCCGAAACCCGTATCAAGACAATCACCGGCGGCGACACAATCCGTGCCCGCTTCCTTCACCGCGACAACTTCGAGTTCCGGCCGACCTTCAAGCTGATCGTCGCAGGCAACCACCGCCCCGGTCTCGAAGGCCTCGGCGAGGCGATGCGGCGTCGGCTGCACCTGATCCCGTTCACCGTCATCATTCCGGTGGAGCGGCGTGACAAGCACCTCGCAGAGAAACTGCTTGCCGAAACCGATGGCATTCTGGGCTGGATATTGGAAGGCTGTGCTGAATGGCAGCGGATCGGCCTTGCGCCACCACGCGTGGTAATGGCTGCCGCCGCGGATTACTTTGCTGACGAGGACCAGGTCGGTCAGTGGATCGCCGAGCAGTGCGTTGCCGGTCCTGACTTCAAGACGGCGGCAGCCGCCTTGTTCTCGAGTTGGAAGGCCTTTGCTGACGGTAGGGGGCAACGGGTTGGTTCACATAAGGTTCTGGGCGAGGCCCTTCGTGAACGCGGCTTCGATGGATGTCAGGTGGGCCGCGCGCGCGGCTGGCGTGGGCTTGCTCTGCGTCGGGAGACGGGGGTGGCGCATGAACCCGCTTCACCCTCGACACATGAAGCCGCTGGAGCAGCGCTGAAGACCACGCCGACGCCGGACCTGAAGGCGCAGTGGCGCGACCTCTTCGACACCGAGCCGCCGCCGTTCAACCGGCGCTACCTCGAAAGCCGCCTGGCCTATCGCATCCAGGAACTGGCCTATGGCGGGCTGAAGCCCGAGACGATCCGGCGGCTGGAGCGCTGGGCGAGGAACTCGACGGCGGCGACATCACGAAGCGCCGCATCCGCGCCGATCGCGACCGCCCCATCGCCGGCACCCGGCTGATCCGCGAATGGCAGGGCGTCGAGCACGTCGTCACCGTCACCGCCGACGGCTTCGAATGGCAGGGGCGGCCCTACAAGTCGCTGTCGGCCATCGCCCGCGCCATCACCGGCACGCGCTGGAACGGCTGGGTCTTCTTCGGGCTGAAGAACCATCGGGGGAACGCACCGCCAAACCCCTCGTCCGCAAGCTGCGCTGCGCCGTCTACACCCGGAAATCCTCCGAGGAAGGGCTGGAGCAGGAGTTCAACTCGCTCGATGCCCAGCGCGAGGCCTGCGAGGCCTACATCGCCAGCCAGCGCTCCGAGGGCTGGGTGCTGGTCCGCGATCAGTACGACGACGGCGGCATCTCCGGCGGCACGCTGGAGCGCCCCGGCCTGAAGCGGCTGCTGGCCGACATCGAGGACGGGCTGGTCGACGTGGTGGTCGTCTACAAGATCGACCGCCTCACGCCGCTCGCTGATGGACTTCGCCAAGCTGGTCGAGGTGTTCGACCGCAACGGCGTGACCTTCGTCTCGGTCACGCAGTCGTTCAACACCACCACCTCGATGGGGCGGCTGACGCTGAACATCCTGCTCTCCTTCGCCCAGTTCGAGCGCGAGGTGACGGCCGAGCGCATCCGCGACAAGGTCGCGCGCCAGCCGGAAGAAGGGCATGTGGATGGGCGGCTGCCCGCCGCTCGGCTACGACGTCGAGGACCGCAAGCTGGTCGTCGACGAGGAAGAGGCCGCGCATGTGCGCTGGATCTTCGCCCGCTTCGTCGAGATCGGGTCGGGCACGGTGCTGGCGCGGGAACTGGTCGAGCGAGGGGTCTCACCACCAGCGCGGCAACCGGATCGACAAGAAGTACATCTACCGGATGCTGAACAACCGGGCCTACATCGGCGAGGCGGTCCACAAGGGCGACAGCTATCCCGGCGAGCACGACGCCATCATCGACCGCGAGACGTGGGACCGGGTCCACGCCATCCTGCAGGAGAGCCCGCGCAAGCGCGCCGCCCGCACCCGCGCCGACACGCCCGCGCTGCTGAAGGGGCTGCTCTTCGGGCCGGACGGCGCGGCGTTCTCGCCGACCCACACCCGCAAGGGCGACAGGCTCTACCGCTACTACGTCAGCCAGACGGTGCTGAAGCATGGCGCCGGGTCGTGCCCGGTCGGCCGCGTGCCCGCCGGCGAGATCGAGGCCGCCGTCATCGACCAGCTGCGCGCCGTGTTCCGCCAGCCGGAGATCGTCGGCGGGGACGTGGAAGGCGGCGCGCGCCGACGCCGACGACATCACCGAGGCCGACGCGCGCGCGGCCCTGCAGCAGCTCGACCCGCTGTGGGACGAACTCTTCCCCGCCGAGCAGGCGCGCATCGTGGCGCTGCTGGTCGAGCGCGTCGACATCGGCACGGACGGGCTGAACGTCCGGCTCCGCGTGGACGGGCTCGGCGGCCTCGCGCGCGAGATGCTGGCCGGCGACATGGGAGCGGCCGCATGACCCGCGCGACGCCGGTCCCCGAAACGGTGACGCTCCACGTCCCATTCCGCATCGTGAAGCGCGGCGGGCGGAAGGAGATGCAGCTGCCCGACCGGAGCATCCAACAGCGCGCGCCGCGACGACACGCTGGTCAAGGCGCTGGCGCGCGCCTTCCGCTGGAAGCGCATGCTCGAACCGGGGAGTTCGCCACCATCGCCGAACTGGCCGAGCGCGAGGGGATCGCGCCCTCCTATCTCACCCGCGTCCTTCGCCTGACGCTGCTTGCGCCCGACATCGTCGAGGCGATCCTTGACGGCTCACAGGGACCGGAGGTGACTCCGGCCGGTTTCCTCAGCCGCTCCCTTTTGAGTGGCAGAAGCAACGCCTTCGCAGTTGTTTCACAGAGTAATTCAGTCTAGCTGTGTTTGATAGGTTCCTATCACGGCGCGGTGGACGCGGATGAACGAACGGCGGAAGCCCCGATCGAAGAAGCCGACCGACAAAGAGAGGCGGCAGATGCTGCTTCATCTCGACAGCGATGTGATCAAGGATTTGAAAAAGGCGGCTGTCGATCGCGAATTATCCGCGTCGGCTATCGCAAATGAGGCCATCGACGCATGGCTCAAAAAGAACGAACTTCGCGGGACGTAACCTAGCGGCCGCATCCGGCGGCGAGAAATTAGGATGTGGGCATGACGCTGCCAAACATATTCGACCTTTGCAAGCCGCGCGATGACGTGGCCAAGGGCACGATTGCGGATAGCGACTATGCGGCGAACCTTGCGAATGTCCTGACGGGACGAGCGTCGCGTGACTATACTGATCGCGCCGACATTTTTCACGAACACCTATCCCACCGAGGGACTTAAAGAGCTTCTCGTAAACGTGTGCGGACGGTTGTCAGGCCGCGGTGAAAGCGTCTCCGCGGTGTTCCGCCTCGATACCTCGTTCGGCGGCGGTAAGACGCACGGCCTGATTGCGCTCGTGCACGCCGCGGCGGGCATGAAGGGGTGTGACGAACGTCGCCGAGTTTCTCGATCCGGCCCTCGTACCAAACCGACCTGTTCGGGTTGCCGCGTTCGACGGTGAGAATGCCGATCCTGCTAACGGTAGGCCGATGGGCGAAGGCGTTCGGGCGCATACGCCATGGGGCGAGATCGCCTATCAGCTTGCTGGAAAAGCTGGCTATGAGATCGTCCGCCGTTCCGACGAACAGCGCATTGCTCCCGGTGCCGACACGATCAAGGAATTATTCGGTTCCGATCCCGTGCTCGTCGTTCTCGACGAGCTTGGTGAGTATCTGCGGCGCGTCCAGGGGATGGGCGGGCGCGACCAGCTGACGGCGTTCCTCAAGGCGCTGCTCACCGCCATCGAAAGCACCCCGCACGCGGCCATCGTCTATACGCTGGCGGTTCGATCCGACGGCAAAGGGGTCGACGCCTTCGCGGATGAGAACGAATTTCTCGCCAGCGCCATGTCGGAGCTCGAAAGCGTTTCCGGGCGAAAGGCGACCGTCTTTTTGCATCAACGCTCTTGGACCGGGCGTTATTTCGCCTTGTTTGTCATCAGCCTGCTTCACCCCATAAAATTTGGTTTGCCGGATGGAATCAAAGTGTTTGCGTTTATCTGGATATGCCTCTTTGTGGTAGCATCCTGGTTTTTCACCCGCTCCTATACGGATAAAAAGGCAAGTATATTTGTCACCGCCTTGCTTGTCAGCGTATACTGCTGGCAGATGCCATCAACTGCTGAAGCCTTCTTCTGGATACCTTCTACAATGTCTTATCAATTAGGGATCGGGTTACAATTGGTGTTCTTTCGCTTGCTGGATACCAGCAACAAAACCAAGCTTCACAAGTTTCTGCTTTGTTTACTTGCATTATCAATTCCTGGCACATCTGAAGTAAACCTGCTTGTCTTTATCTGCATCTTAAGTGTTATTGTTTTTTATACATTATTAAAACCTACCGTAAATAACACTAAGTTTATTTTTCAACTCTTCGCCCTTGCAATTGTTGCCAGCATCTTTTCAATCATTAGCCCTGGAAATTCTGTACGAACGGAAGTACTAACCGAAAATGCAAAAAATTTACCGATTGGCGATTTGTTTTATGCAATCAAAGGTGGGTTGATTGCCACAAAAGAAGAGCTGTTTATGCTATTTGCCCGAACGCCCCTGCTTCTATTCAGTCTTCTTTTGGTTCTATTGAAACCCTGGCACAAAATCTTCAGATCACGTTAAAGTGCCAGTATGGCAGATAGTACTCTTTGCCGCTTGGAACATTCACCATATTTATCGCCTTGCATGTACCCTTCACATATAAAACAGGTGTAATAATAAATCCAGGAAGGGCAACCAATGTCATGATGATGTTTTACATCGTTACCTGGTTTATCGGCGTGTTAATTACCGCAAATTTCCTGAGGATAGATTCACACCTGAACAATGTCAGAATGGTAATTGCAAGTGTGCTTGTTATTATTCTTTTTAGCGCACTTCAGTTGGTCGTGC
>JBAOIB010000001.1:0-448152 GCA_037045195.1 Chitinophagaceae bacterium | reverse complement strand
TCCGCTGCAATGCCTGTCCGCGCAATGCCTGTCCGCGCAATGCCTGTCCGCGCAATGCCTCCGCGTAATGCCTGTCCGCAATGCCTGTCCGCGTAATGCCTGTCCATGCGATGCTACGATGCCTGTCCATGCGATGTCGCAATGCCAGCGTTGCATTCATGCGGCATGCCTTAAACTCGACCGGACCGAATTTTGTAGTGGGTAGATTTGCGTACAGATTTGAAAGTGGCTGGCATGCTCGAGGATACTCTTCGTACTCGTTCCCTGCCCTTGTAGTAGGCCTTTGCATACTTGAGCTAGGAGACGGCGATTTGGGCCATTGTCAGGCCGGAAGATTTCTCCCCGAACGAAGGCGAACCGTCACTTGAGATGTATTCGGAGATGAGACGCTTGCACTCGGTTTTGGCTTCCTTGGAGCCATATTTGCCGAGCAAATAGTCGAAGCCGGCAATGGTGAAACGGGCCTGACCTGAAGAATGTTTCCGATAGGACGGATAACGCAATTTGAGCCACCTTTCAAACGAAACCGGGAAAGTTCCCGGTTGGGCTTTTGAAAAGGTGCATCTGATAACGGCACAGGTAATGCTTGACCAATTCGCTTACTAAAATGTAAGTACCCCCGGCTGGGCTCGAACCAGCGACCTACGGATTAGAAATCCGTTGCTCTATCCAACTGAGCTACGAGGGCATTTTTTTTGGAGATCCGATATCGCCGCACAGGGGATTCTGTACCAGAAACATCGTATGCAGGCTTTTCTGTCTCGATCTGACAATCCGTTTCAATCTTACACGCTGTCTCAATCTGACCTCATTCAGTCTCAATCTGACACTGGGAATTCCCGCTTGAACCGCGGGTGATGTCAATTGTCTGAGCCAATGTGCGTTAACCGACTAGATTCTATCGGAGGAAGGCGTAGTTGCAACCTATGGCTCGCCAACTATGGTGTGGGCTTCGGCTTAGGACCTGATCGGATGGCACGGGAATGCAACAATGATGCAACACTGTCGGAAGCGTAAATCGCGAGTGCGATCCAGACGCAGCAAAATCCGATTAATGTGTTGCGATTGAATGGTTCGTTATAGACCAATGTCCCCAATGTGAATTGAATCGTTGGACCAATGTACTGAAGCAATCCGACCACGGATAACGGGATTCGTTGGGCTCCGGCGGCAAAACAGAGCAGAGGAATTGTAGTGGCAACTCCGGCCCCGACCAGCATCCAATCGGTAAGCCCCCCGTCAAGCTTGAGTCCGCCTCGTCCCGCTGAATGTTCCATTCCAAGGAAGATCAGGGCGGGAATCAATAGGGCCCAAGTCTCGATCGACAGCGAGACGATCGGATGAAGGGAGGTGGTCTTCTTGACAAAGGCATAGAGGCAAAATGTCGATGCCAGCATGAGCACGACCCATGGGAGAGTTCCATTCTGTACCGTTAGCCAGACGACTCCCAAGGCTGCAATTCCGATCGACATCCACTGCTTCCACCGCAATCGTTCACCAAGTATCGCTACCGCCAATAGGACGCTCAATAAAGGATTTATGAAATAACCTAAACTGCTTTCTACGATCCTATCGTGAGTAACGGCCCAAACGAAACCGAGCCAGTTTGCGCAGACCAAAATCGCGGCAATTGATTGCCGAACGATCACTTTGCGGTCCTTTAACGCTTGACGTATGACGGGCCAGTAACCGCCGATCATGACGAGTGGTATCAGGAAGAGGCAAGACCATAGGATTCGATGAGCCACTACCTGAGTCGCCGGAATTTCGCGCAGACGCTGCCAGTAAATAGGGAGCAAACCCCACATCGTGTAGGCCGCGATCGCAAATAGGTAACCTCGATTCATTGGCTAGGCTGCTTTGGGCTTACGAATTCGATTGAACTTGGCTGAGACGAATAAGTCGAACCAGTTCATCGGTCCTTAGCTTTCCAGCTCGATCGGCACCATCGAGTACCCCAGCGATTAGCTCGCGCTTGTCTTCATGCAACGACAAGATCTGCTCTTCGATCGTATCCTTAGCAACCAAGCGATAAACGGTAACCGCTCTCTCTTGACCAATACGATGGGCTCGGTCGGTCGCTTGATCTTCCACAGCCGGGTTCCACCACGGGTCAAGGTGAATCACGTAGTCTGCTGCAGTCAGGTTCAAACCGGTTCCGCCCGCTTTGAGCGAAATCAAGAAGAGATCTCCTTCGCCGTTTTGGAAGGCATCGACCGCATCTTGCCGTTTGTTGATCGGGGTGGACCCATCAAGATATTGATACTTGATGCCAGCCGCATCGAGCGATTCTCGAATCAACGACAGATGCTGAACAAACTGCGAGAACACCAAGGCTCGATGCTCACCTTCGCGAAGTTCATCGACGATCTCCATGAAGAGGTCGAGTTTCGCAGAAGAGAGTGACCAGCGCGGGTCGACCAACCGAGGATGACAAGCCAATTGACGCAAGCGAGTCAACCAAGCAAGGACACGAATTCGCTTCTGTTGATCGTTCTCACCTTTGTCGTTCGACGATAGTTCAGAGAGAGCAGCCATACGGGCGGCATCGTACTTCTTTCGCTCGGCGTCGGAGAATTCAGCGATGCGAACAATTTCCATTCGCGGTGGAAGTTCGGTGAGAACTTCCTTTTTGGTTCTTCGAAGGATAAAAGGGCGGACAACGCGAGAGAGTGCTTTGAGCCTCTCGACATCGCGATCTTTTTCGATTGGTTCAGCGAATTGTTTTCGGAAACGTTCCCACGACCCGAGTAGACCTGGGCTGATGGTTCGCATAAGACTCCACAGTTCACCGAGATGGTTTTCCATGGGTGTACCGGAAAGGGCAAGGCACCAATCGGAGTCCACACTACGAACCGCCCTCGCCGTTTTGGTTTGAAAGTTCTTGATGTACTGGGCTTCGTCGAGGACAAGCGTGTGCCATTTGCGGGAAGCGAAGCGATCGGCGTCGCGCTGAAGTAATTGGTAGCTTGTGATGATGAGTTCACCTGGAGCCGCCGTCTCGATCAAATGTTGTCGATCATGTTCTCGATAAAGCTTGGGTATGAGCTCTGGGGAGAATCGGCGCATTCGCGTGTCCAGTTTACGCCGACGCTGGTTGGCGCGACGATCAAGGCTGGGCCACCAGCAGCTCGATCAATCAAGACGCCAAGTGCTTGAACGGTTTTACCGAGACCCATGTCATCGGCGAGGCACCCGCCAAGTCCCCAGTGGCTCAACTGCGACAGCCACTGATAGCCACTCTTTTGATATTCGCGGCAGATCGGCTTTGAGACCCGCAGGGGGTTCAGGTCGGAGGCTCCGAATTTCGTTTAGTCGAGTCAAAGCCTCTTGCCACTTGGCGTCGCTCTCGTAGGAGATATCTTCGCCCAATGCCTCTTCGATGATGGGTGTTGCCGCTTTGGAAATTCGAAGTTGACCACCTTCTAGTTGAGCAACATCGAAGATGGCGGTTAGACGTTGGCGAAGTTGGTCACCAATGGTCGCGAATTGTCCATCTCCGAGCGGGACGAAACGTCGTCCGGTTCGAAGGGCAGCCAAGAGTTCGGCAAGGGGAATTTCAAGGCCATCGAGTGACGCGATTCCGTCGATACCAAACCAATCGCGTTGGCTACTTAGCTTGACCTGCATTCGCTGGGGAGTGATCTCACCAAGGAGACGCATCGGTTTGCTCTTTGGCCAGCAGACGGCTGGTCCATCGGGTCCCATTTGCTGCAACCGTTCGATGAGCGTCAAAGCCATTTCATCGGTCTCTGCAAGCCATGTGTATGGACCGTCAGCGGTCAGGTCTGATAGCTTGATTTTGGTCCCGACCTCATCTGCTAATCGGGCCTCTTCGGCGAGGTCGCGAACCAATTGGAATCTGCCGGCCGGCGTCGCGATGCGTAGCTTTTGGGGTTCCATCCCGGGTACGGGTGGCTCGGAGGCAGCGTCGCAGACGACCCGCAAGCCGGCATGCAATCCACTTCCGGATAGTGTCGGCATCAGGTGAACTTCGATGACGGGTTCGAGAGGTTGCTCGGGGCCAGCCAGGGATTCGGGTAGGTTCAGATGAATCGGCTTGGTCGAAGGATGCGCGATCAGATCTGCGAGTTGTTCGGCAGAGTGTTGATCAAGGGTCGCTTTGCGGCGCGCTGCCAAGCGAAAGTCCTTGAGGAGCTTGAACATCTGCTGGTTCATCTGAGAGAACCAAATGGTTCTCCGTTCCGTGCATATGACCACTGCCAGGAACGATTTGGCGTTGAGTTCATAGAGGATAAGGTTTGATTGCTGAGCGTCGATTCGATCATCGCCCATCCAAAGGGCAGGCCGATAGAGTTCGCCGTCGTATTCCATTCGAAGTTCGATCGGTTGTTCGATAATATGAACCGGCGTCGTGTATTCGTCATCGAAGACAACATTGGGATGACCCTTCAGTAGCAGAAGGGCTTCGCGGAGTCCAACTCCACTGGTGATCATGGCGTTGGAGGTCATGTCGAGCATTGTCGCCAAAACTCGATCGTTTGGATGTTGGAAGTTCTCATCGGTGAGGGTATCAAAAACCTCGCGGACTCGACGCCCTTTGCTCCACCCACCACGTTTCTTTAGTTGTTGTGCATAGGCAACGATCCCGAACGCGTCGGCATATTCCAAGGCATAGCGATCGGTGGTGACTCGCCATTGAATACGAACTTCAGTGTCATCGATGGCTGGCGCGGAAGCCTGCAATTGCGAGATCGATTCGACGAGACGAGCCCCAATTGAGCGTCCGTCGGTCACCATCTCCTGGAGGAATTCGACGGCTTTCTCTGGACTCTGGCCACTTAGTTTTTGCCGCAAGAACGTGACGATGGCCGCAGTATGGGGGCAGATCTCGGTCTTTGATTCAAAACAGGTGCAGGTGGCTGCAAACTTTTTGAAGGGTGACCTCCCAAAACCGAATTCGTCGCGCGTCCGATGGACAATTGGGATCGAACTGAATTTCGAGCTGGGTAGTGAACAAGAGCTCGCGGTCGTAGGTTCCCTCAAACTCAAACTCCCAGTTCATGGTGCTTGGCGACCATTCCAGTCTGGGTTGATCGATGATCTTGAAGTACCGAGCCAAAAGCAACTTATGGCTTTTGACGGTTTTCTCAATGCGATGCAGAGCCTCAAGAATATGAATGATCAGATCAGCTCTGTTGGACTTTTCCAATTCCTTTGTCATCTCCATCGAGGGGACTCCTTCCCGCGGAAATCTTGGGATGTTCATCAATATGGCGAAGCTAGCAAGAAAATGCGGCGCAGCCCAACAGTGTGAACGATAGTCGGGGTCTATGGCAAGTCGATTTCAAGTTTCGCGGGTATTTTTGAATTCGACACCCCTCGAAGAGCATTCAAGAAAACGAATGCAAGCCAAAGGATTCGCAGCGAAGTTACTTCGCTAGTGGTATGAAAATAAAAAAAGTCCGGCGGTTTGCCGGACTTCGTAGTGGTAATGAATTACTACTGATCAGGAGAATCGGTAATTCAGGTTGCCGACGAGACCTTCGATCGGGACTCTCGCAACCCACGACTCAAAATGTCGCGAAGAAGTGGCGAATAATCCTCGTACTTGGCCTTGTCGGGAGAGCCATCGGAAAACTGGAAGATGGCGTCACGTGGTTTGGTTCCGAGAGCAAGCAAGGTGCTGCTTACGGTACCATAGTCACCCCCTCGCATCACCATGCTTGGTCGTCCCGGCAAAGAGGGTGTCCTTGCGAAGACTTTGCTGGCAACAGCGAGGAACTTAACGGGAGAGTCAAGCGTCTGAAGGGTCAGCAATCGCCTCGCCATCTGAACGCGTTCGTCCCGATGGTCATTAAGGTTATGCGACCCAACAATGTTGAGGCCTGGCTCCATCTCGACCACTTCATATTCGCCCTCGTGGTGAATCACAAAGCCGGCATCCCGGTCTGCAATCACGAGGTTGACACCTTCATATTGATGCTTGGAGAGTTCATCGATAGCTTTATCGAGCCCCTTTCGGGAATTCGTGCACCGAAGAACTTCTTTGCAAAGGATGCCGCGCGAACGTGTACCAATGACCGGGTTAGGGGTGCGGCGGTTGCAAATTCCCACAAACATGCCGTGTTGATTCACACCGAGCCAAGTTCCTCCGGCCCGTTGATCTTGCGGGCAGAGTATGCGAGGTTTACCGGATTGAATCGTCGGAGCATGGCTGGGACGGTCGTAAAACTCCTCACGGTTAGCAGCAACTAGGATGGGACTATCAGGAACCAATCGATACTGAATCGCCAGTAAGCACATTGGGAATACAGGCTTTCTATTGGTTGTGGGTTATAAACACGATGCCACGTTGGTTGGTCGCCTTTACGCTTGCGGCCAGTGGACTCGCAATTTCCTCGATTAATTTATCCTTGGGCTTGGCAAAGAGTTACCCCCTAAAGGGGGTTTTGGCAAGGATTCAGGGGCGAGGGTGAAAGAGACCGTTCGGAATTTTCGAAAGATAGTTGCCAACAATGGACAAGTTTTCCACGAGCAATCTTTCGTTTTTGTTCGAAGATGACTACTCTTCGAGATTATTTTTTTAGATCGGGGAGTCCTCTCACCGAGTTGAAAATCAGTATTGGTAGAATGCATGAGCGATGTAGCACCTTCGATTTCGATGGCGACTTCAGGCCCACCCGTGCTGGTTCAACGGTTGATTGACTTTCAGCCGAGCGGCCGGAGTCGGCTTGGCAAGCTTCTGGGTTTCACGATCGCTTCAACTGGATCGTATGTCCCTGAGCAAGTCGTGACGAATGATGACTTGGCAAGTTTGGGATGTGACAGCGAGTGGATCGTACAGCGGACCGGGATCCGTGAGCGCCGGAAGGCTGCGGACGATCAAGCTACTAGCGATCTGGCGTACGAAGCCTCGATCGATTGTCTCAAGAAAGCGGGCGTGGCACCCTCCGAAGTCGATTTGGTTGTGGTGGCGACGATGACCCCAGACCACTTAACCCCTTCCACGGCCTGTCATTTGCAGCGCCGTCTGGGTTGTCGGGCTCCTGCATTCGATGTGAATGCCGCATGCGCGGGATTCATGTATGCCATGACCACCGCCGCTCAATTCGTTGTCAGCGGCCTCTCGAAGAAGGCTCTAGTGGTTGGGAGTGAGATCATGAGTCGCACGATCGACCCATCCGATCCGAAGACCTATCCACTTTTTGGAGACGGAGCGGGAGCTGCACTCCTGGTCCCAGCACCAACCCAAGGACCTCAAGCGAGCGGTCTCTTGGCTTACACATTGGGAGCCGAAGGATGTGGAGGCGAGATGTTGTGCATACCGGGTGGTGGGAGTCGATTACCCATTACGGCGGACAATGTTGATTCGGGTCTTCAGTATCTTCGAATGGAGGGGCGATCGGTATTCAAGTGGGCGGTTCGAGTGGTCGAAGACAGTTGCACCGATGTCCTAGGTTATTGTGGTGTCCATCCATCACGGCTCGCACAAATCATCCTTCATCAAGCCAACATTCGAATTATCGATGCAGCGGTAAGCGACTTCGGTGTCGACCGTAGCTCCGTCTTTGTCAATCTAGATCGCTTCGGAAACACTTCGGCGGCCAGCATTCCTTTAGCGATTGATGAAGCGATTGCTCAGGGAAAGATTCAGCGAAACGACTTGGTATTGCTGTGCGGCTTTGGCGCTGGGCTTTCTTGGGGAACCGGCGTCATGCGATGGTAGCGATAAAAAAAACCGGTTGGCAGTTTTCACTGCCAACCGGTTTCTTATAAAACTCCCCCGGCCATTTGCGACAAAAATGTGGAGCCGCTGCGAGAATAGCGAAAGTCAGACGTGCTACTGCACTTGTCCTTGACGACTTTGGCCAACGCGATTTTTTGGTCCCTCTGCCGGAATGACGACCGGAGGTTTGTGAGCATTGAAACCCACCAACCAATCATAGGATCTCCATGATCGGTCGCAATAGAGAATCGGTTGCTCGAACCCTTGCAGTCCGGTAAATCTGAGAAAAACGTGGAGCGAATCGTCCGAGTTTTTCAAGAACCGACTCGGTGCAAAAAGTGTCCACAATCGGAATTGGCTCCGTCTACTTCCAATCGGGGAACTGTTCCAAGGTCGATTTCAGTTGACTTCGAGCCCGATTGAGTCGGGAGCGGACGGTCCCAATTTCAACTTCCAAGATTTCGGCGATGTGCTCGTAGGACATGCCTTGCATTTCGCGGAGGACCAAAATCGTTCGATGGTCTTCGGTCAAGCGATCCATGGCGATCCGGACCTGCACAACGCTCTCTTCCCGTTGCATGCTTGCATCGGGACCTTCCCGTTGGTCCATCGGGTCGTTTCCGGTTGCTTCTCGCGATTGATCCAGCGAGACTTGATTTCGGTTTTTTCGTCTTCGAGATAGGGCGTAGTTGAAGGCAATCCGATAGAGCCAAGTGAAGAATCGAGAGTTCATCTGGAAGGTATTGAGCTTGATGTAGGCTTGTATAAAAGCCTCCTGCACAACATCTTCGGCTTCGTCAGAACTACCGACGATGCTGATCATCGCGGTGAAGAGTCGATCCTGATAGCGTTCAACCAAAATGCCAAAAGCTTGACTTTCGCCAGCTAGCGCGGAGCGGATCAGGTCCTCTTCGTCTTTCACTTACGATGCGCCCGCCAAAAAGTCGCCGAGAATCCAATAGGATAAGCATTCATCCTGAGCAGGGGCCGGCAGCTTGTCAAATCGAGTTGGTGCAAAAAGATTGAAGCCGACCAAAAAGGACCGGCGTCTCTGGAATTATCCTAAGAGTCCAAAAGAAGTGAGTCCAAAACGGACAATCTATAGCTTGAATATATCCTCTTCGGACTGTTCGGCGTAAATCGGGAGATATCGGTAGTAGACTTCGAGAATCATGGTGGACATGGTTGTCAAATAGAGTCGGCCTCCGACCTTTCCAGGATTTCCAGCGCTGGTGTCGTCATAGTACCAACTCCCTGCGGAGTGACCGGTCTTATCTTGCAACTTGATCAGTTGGTCTCGCATCTTGGGATTCCATTCATCCCAGGTTTTCCCTCCATACTGTTTGATTACTTGAGTCGCATAGTAGTTGAGATAAACGTTGGTTGGATGGGGGCCTTTCTTGGCAATGTAGCCAACCCCTTCTTCCAGCGCCGGGTTGGTTTTGGGCCATCCCATGTACATCCGGCAAAGGAGTCCACAAGCACGCTGGTCGCTAACCGTCCGTTGATGTTGGTGTCTGGAGTGCGATAGCCGTAGAAAGCCCCTTTATTCATCTGAACGCTGTCCAAGAATCGCTCCGCATTCTTGAGAGTCGGGGTTCGAACGACTAGGCCACCCATCGTTCCACTCTTCAGAGCCATCAATTGCCAACCAACAATCGAAGTGTCGCCATTGCCGCCTCGAGGCGAATAGTCCCAACCACCTGCGTTGGGGCTTTGAGCCAGTGAAATAAAATTGAGAGACAGTTGAGCTGGTTTGGCAAGCGCGGGATCGTGGCTCATCGCATAGGCCTCGCACATCGCAATCGATGCGATCCCATGGCCATACATGTTGTCCCCTTTGCCGTGCCAACTTCCGCTAGGCAATTCGCCACCTTTGACATCCATCGTCTGCATCAGAAAGTTGATTCCGCGATGGACCGTCTTTTTGTACTCTCCTTCTAAATGTGTTTGGCCAGCGCCGAGAAAGGTCATGATCGCCAACCCAGTTGCCCCATTACGGCCATCCTCGGTCCCTGGATGATCGCATTTGCCGCCACAAGCAACGGAATGTCCAAAGGCCCAGCCGCCGTCTGGAAGTTGGTGGGCAGCAAGCCATTGAAGGGCCAATGCGACCGACTTCTCACTATCCTTATTCCCACCATACTTTTCCAGCATGTCCCGCTTTGCTGTTCCGGTTCGGCTACTCAATGACTTCGACAGAGAACCGCTGACCGATGCGACCATCATGTCGCTTGGTGTCAATTGCTGAGAAACGCTTGACAAAGAAGCTACTTGAATTCCAGCTCCGATGGTTGCGTCAAGTCGTACTTCTGTATTCAAGTCGCTGGAAACGCTCAGCGAAGGGGATGCGTCCGGAATCATGTCCGATGTCTCTTCGCTTTGGCTCATCGAGGGAGCTGCCGCTTCCACATCGAAGGCTTGCATCTCCGATCCTTCTTCGTTGGCCGAACCATTCATAACCAAGACGGCCAGTGCATCCTGAACTGGTTCAAGTGACATTGCCCCGAGAATAAGCAAGATCCCGGTGTGAAGGAGCATACTGACAGCCCAAGCGGGCATCGCAGTCCAGTGTTTTCTTGGCTTGGAAGCAGGTGGACTTGCCACTTGGGACGCCTGCTTCGTTTCGATCTTCAATGTAGGCTTAGGATCTTTGCTTGGAGTCGGCGGGGTCACTACAGGTTGCGGAGACGCCGTAGGCACCGCAACCGGAATCTCTAAACTCGAGAAATCCATCGCCGGGAGATCTGCATCGAGGTCTGTAAGGTCGTCTGGGAGGGAAGACATCGTCCAATGACCCCAATATCTTGCATAACGGACCGTTTAAGGAAAAGAATCGGCACCGTCGTTTGAAAAGTGTACGTTGTAGACTAGCGAACCGATCCTTCAAAAGGTACCCGACAAAACCGTGTTGGAGGAGGAATCGGCGAATATTCGCAAGTCAGCTTTATCGCCCTCTCAAATTGGCTACTTCCTTGGGAGGGGGATTTGATTCGGTTGATTCTTAGCCAAATCGTCAAACTCCCTTTGCCTTGTGATCGAGCCTCCTTACCATAGATAGATCCCACCCATCGTCGGCGTTGTATTCAATGCTCCCTCTCGATTTTCATCGGCAACTAAATCAAACCGTTCGTCTGTTCATCCCGCATACGCAACATCGACTCCGACCGACTTCACGGAAGGCGAGCCTGCGGAACGAGTCGAGCGTCGACTTACGAATACTGAAGCAATCAACAACCACCCTCGAGCACTTATGTCGCTTTCTCCATTGTACGCACAACTCGCTCACACTTTCATCGCATTCCAAGTACTTTTGAAGCGAGTACGTTGGCGTTTAGGAGTTTGCGTCGCGATGGCAACTCCGGTGTTGCTTGGCCCGCAAGGCTTTGCTCAAGAAAAGGGTGAGCCAGGGTCGGTCGCAAACTCCAAGAAGAACTTTGAGGAAGGGCTGACCGAAGAATGGGAGGCGAATGTACGCCCTCTCATCCTGAAGTATTGCAGCAAATGTCATGATGCAGAGACAGCCGAGGCGGATGTCGACATTACAAAGTACCGGGATCTGAAATCGGTTCGGAGTCAACCTGCTTTATGGGATCAGATTCGAGGAGTGGCGCGAGTGGGTGCTATGCCCCCTCCCGATGAAGTTCAGCCGACAGCGGAAGAGAAAGAGCGGCTTAGCCAATGGATCGAAAACGTACTGCATCGCGTCGATTGTGAAACGGTGCAAATGCCTGGCCATGTGACCATTCGGCGGTTGAACAACACTGAATACGACAACACCATTCGACAGCTGTTCGCAATTGACTTGACCCCTTCTCAAAAGATTGGCTTCGTCTCGGACGAGGTAGGAAATGGTTTCGACAACCAAGGTGAAGTCTTGTCGTTGCCGCCGCTGCTCCTTGAAAAGTACCTTCAAGCCAGTGAACTAATCGCCGAGACCGCTATCGTCTCCGACCGCATGTCACTTCGAAAGCAATCGAAGGAAGGGGAACCACTCTTTGCAGGAGAACAATCTCAATCTGAATTTCAGTTTGCCGACGGTGAATACGAAATCGGCATTCGCATGCGGTTTGGAGACAACCAGAAGAACAGCGTCAAAGCGCAGTTTTCCATTGATGGAGAATTGATTCAAGAGTTCGAGGTTGAGCCCAAGGCCAAGTCCTACGACTTGAAACATACTTTCAAGGCAGGAAAGCACCTGCTTCAAGTCCGCTTTGTCGATGAAACCAACGATGCGTCGACACCAAGTCTTGAGACACGATTGTATGTCGAACGATTGCGAATCGAAGGTCCTTTTGAAGGGCTGCCTGCTTATCCCGAGTCGCACTTGCGCGTGATTCAGGTCGAACCGGGCGACTCGTTGAGTATGGCGGATGCGGCTCGACAAAATTTGGGTCCGCTAATGCGAATGGCGTTCCGGCGGCCTGCTGAACCGCTTGAGGTTGAGCGAGTCGTTCAGATTGTAGAAAGGGCTAATCGGTCCGGGATGTCCTTTAGTGATTCGATGAAGTTCGGCCTCCAGGCGATACTCGTTTCACCGCAGTTTCTGTTTCGCATTGAGGAGTCCGATGGTGCTAAGTTCGACCAGGAGTCCGCAAACTGAATGCGTATGATTTAGCCAGTCGCATCTCGTTCTTTCTTTTGTCCCGTTCCCCTGATGAAGAGCTTCTTTTGGAAGCCGAGTCGGCGGGCTTGAGAATCCAGCCAGATTGAACCATCAAATTGATCGGATGCTCGATGACCCTCGATCGTGATCGCTTGTGCAAGGGTTCTTTGCGCAGTGGCCGGGGCTCCCAAACCTAGCGACCATCGAGGTTGACTCCAATCGATATCCTCAATGGTCCGATAGGCTACGAGCATCGATGGCCAAAGAGACCGAGTTATTTTGCAGCCAGCTTCTCAAAGAGAATGGAATGTTGAGCGAAGTTCTCAACGCCGATTACACCTTTATCAATCCGAGGCTTGCCGAACTTTACGATCTTAAATTTGAAGGCAAGGAGCCCTACTCACTGTATATCGGAAACCCGGGTAGGCCGAATCGGGCAGGGGATAAGCGGAGATCGGGAGTCTACTTTCAGGAAGATAACTATGTTCGGGTCGCATTGCCTGCCAACCGTCGAGGTATGTTGACGCAAGCATCGATATTGACTTTGACCTCGAACCCTGCTCGAACAAGTCCTGTCAAACGAGGGAAGTGGGTCCTCGAGAACATTCTTGGAGATCCAGCTCCGCCAGCACCTCCCAATGCTCCACCCTTCGAAGTGACTCAGAAGGAACATCAGAATCTGAGCTTGCGAAAGCAGCTTGAAATCCATCGGAGCAATCCGAGTTGTGCAAGCTGCCATAAGGTCCTTGATCCGATCGGATTGGGGCTAGAGAACTATAATGCAATTGGAGTTTATCGCGAGTTGGACAACGATAGCAAAATCGAAGCCAATGGCGAACTTGCAGATGGTCGGACCTTCTCGGGGCACCATTGAAATGCTTGAGCTCCTAAAATCAGATCAATCGAAAATCTCCCGTCACTTTGGCGGAAGATTCTGACCTACGCTCTCGGCCGCGGGCTCACAACCTCCGATGAATGTGCGGTAGACGAAATAATGAAGCAATCAAAAGCCGATGATTACCGTATTCGGTCATTTATTCGGGCGACAATCGCAAGCCAACCCTTCCAATTTCACAGCTCCGAAGACTAAGATGAACTGCGAACCCCACCCACTCTAGGAGATCCGATGAGCAAGCCTACCAACCTAAATCGACGAACTGTCCTTCGCGGCATGGGTGTCACCCTTGCATTGCCATTGCTCGAATCGATGAAACCAGCCCAGGCAACTGCGGCGATGGGGAAGGTAGCGTCCGCAGCGGCCAATGGAAGTGCGTCACCGGTCCGAATGGCCTGGATATTCTTTCCAAATGGAACCAATTCCAAGCGATGGTTGCCCGAAGGGGAGGGGGCCGATTGGAAGATGACTCCCAGCTTGGAGCCGCTCGCCGGAATGCGCGATAGAGTTTCTGGTGCTTCGAGGCTTGGCACAAAGAAATGCAGCTTCATTGGGAGATGGACCTGGCGATCATGCTCGGAGTGCAGCCGCATTTCTAACCGGTGCCCATCCCTTCAAGACTGCGGGAAGCAAGATCCGAGTTGGCCGAAGCGTCGACCAAGTCGCAGCAGATTTATACGGACGTGATACTCGCCTAGCTTCGATTGAACTAGGAACCGAAGAGGGGCGTTCGGCCGGTTCGTGTGACTCCGGCTATGCATGTGCCTACTCCAACAACATCTCTTGGCGAACCGAGAGCCAACCGATGGCCAAAGAGATCAATCCTCGTTTGGCCTTTGAGAGACTCTTTGGAGGCACAAGTAAAGAAGCCAATGCTGCTCAGGAACGACAGATGCTCAAGAAGAGCATCCTCGACATGGTGAACAATCAATCGAAAGAGCTTCAATCGAAGGTCAGCCAAGAGGATCGGCGAAAGCTGGATGAGTACTACAACAGTGTTCGCGATGTGGAACAGAGACTTGAGCGAATGAAGTCGGTGGTCGATGTCGAAAGTCTCGGCGCTACCAAGCCGTCAGACAATACTTCCAACTATGGTGACCACATCCGAACCATGTTCGATCTTATGGTCCTTGCCTTTAGGACCGACACGACTCGGCTCGCAACTTTCATGCTCGCTAATGAAGGCTCGAACAAGACCTTTCCAATGATCGAAGTCAAAGAAGGACACCATACTCTATCGCACCATCAGGAGAATCAAGACTCCATCGAAAAGATCGGCAAAGATCGATCGCTACTATAGCGAGCAGTTTCAGTATTTTCTTTCTAAGTTGAAAGAAACTCCCGATGGAGAATCCAATCTGCTGGACAACTCGATGATCGTCTGAGTGCCGAAACTGCTACAGGAAACTATCCAAGACTAGTTGTAGAAACAATGACCCGTATTATTCTTGAAGTTGAATCAAAGGCTTACGATTACAATCGTGAGGAAATATTAAAACCACAGCCTCATTCTCCTTCATACTTAAGCGATGCAATTTGTTATAATGCCTGCAAACTTGCACAAGATGTAAATGCAACTGCTATTATTGGAATGACACAAAGTGGCTATACTGGTTTTATGCTCAGCAGCTATCGCCCATCTTCTCAATTATATGTATTCACAAAAGAGAGAACGCTACTCAATCAGCTCTCATTGAGCTGGGGAGTAAGGGCTTTTTATTATGATGAAGAAATCAGTCTGGATGATATTTTCTCAGACCAGATTAATATATTGAAAGAAAGAGGATTTATAAAAACTGGGGATGTGATTGTAAGCACCGGAAGCACTCCGGTTCATTTGCATTTACCAACTAATGTTTTGAAAATAACTACTGCCGATTAAGGTATTATTTGTGCAGAAACATTTTACAAACGTTTTATCATAATATTCCGGTACCATACTTTATTACCGTGATCCTGTAGTGAAATATGCCCTTTTCTATCTTTAGCAAAATCAGGATAATTTTTCCATTTAGAATACTGAACCAACTGATTCCATTGAGCATCCCATAAAATAGTATTGACTACATTCAACCCATTCAGATAGAACTCAAGTTGACCATTCTTAAATTTTATCTCTGCTTTATTCCACTCACCAACCGGTTTTACAGATTCTTTTGAACAGGAAATTAAATCATACAAATCGCCTGCACGATGCTTCAAAATTTTTCCATCCCCATGTTTCTCATTATCCAGTACCTGCATCTAGGCCCAGTTTCATACGGATACTGATATTTTTTTTTGTTCTCCTGAACAAGAAAGAGAATACCGCTATTTCCACCTTCAGAAATTTTCCACTCGAGTTTTAAATGAAAATTCTCATACAATTCATCTGACACAATATCGCCGCCATCTTTTATTTGCCAGTCATTTTTTTGAGTGCCCGCAAGGCAAATGGAGTGGTCAATTATTTGCCACGCTGTGCCTACATTACCTCCACCATATTTATGCCAGCCTTTAAAAGATTCTCCATCAAATAATAATTGCCATCCTTCCTGTGTTTGTTTGTGCGTGAGGTAGTTTACAGAATCAAAAAGTACAGCCGCATGGTTTGCAACTGTACTTTTTTTAGTATGAGCACAAGACACGAATGTGCCTGCAATAAAAACATAACTGAGAAACTTGTAGATGTTCACTATTTCTTAAGCAATAAAATATATTTTACCATTGCTTCTGCATCAGCTTCATTAACTGTAGGATGTGCAGTCATAGGGACTTCACCCCAGTTGCCAGAACCGCCTGCTAAAATTTTATGTGCCAGATGATTTACAATAGTGTCGGACATTCCTGCATATTTAGCAGCAACTTCGCTGTAAGCAGGACCAATCAATTTTTCATCCACTTTATGACAGGTAAGGCAGTCGCTTTTAGCGATTAATTCCATACCCTTTTGATAATCGGGATTACTGCTGGGGTCATTTGAAGGCGTAGTTGTAGTTGCTTCTGTTGAAGGCTCCGTTTGTACGGGGCCAGTGTTTTCGCCTTCGCCATTTGATTTTCCACCGCCGCAAGAAGCAAGCAGGGCTACCATTCCCAAAAATGCAAGTGTCTTTTTCATTTGTAAAATTTTATTGTGGAGATTATACTCCTGTGATTAAAATAATAAGGGCAAAACTAATACTTAATGTTTTTAGAAATTATTTTCCTTTGTATTTAACTTCGAAAAAAACGAATTATTTATTCTCAACAAAGAAAAAATCTTTTCTACATGATTAATGTCATACTTTTTATGAAGAAAAAGATTTAAAGAAAGTGCTTTAGTGTCTTTGTTAAAGATTAATCAAATCCCAAAATTTTCCTATTCAACTGCTCATCGGTTCCGCTTGATGCAAAATCGTCAAAGGCTTTTTCAGTTACACGAATGATATGATTAGAAATAAAAGGCGCACCTTCTTTAGCACCATCTTCAGCATTTTTTATACAACACTCCCACTCCATTACGGCCCATCCTTTAAAATCATATTGCGATAGCTTACTGAAAATGGCTTTAAAATCAACCTGCCCGTCGCCGGGTGAGCGATAGCGACCTGCCCTATTGGCCCAACTTTGATATCCGCCAAATGTTCCTTGTTTCCCTGTTGGATTAAACTCGGCATCCTTTACATGAAAAGCCCGGATGCGTTCATGATAAAAATCTATGAACTGAATGTAATCTAATTGCTGCAATACAAAATGTGAAGGATCGTAAAGCAAACATGCTCTGCGATGATTACTAACCTCTTTTAAAAACATTTCATAAGTAATGCCATCAAACAAATCTTCGCCGGGATGAATTTCATAACACACATCCACCCCACATTCATCAAAATAATTGAGTAAGGGTGTCCAGCGTTTTGCCAGTTCCTTAAAACCTTCTTCCACCATACCTGCGGGACGCTGCGGCCATGGATGAAATGTATGCCATAATAAAGAACCACTAAATGTTGCATGTGCAGAAAGCTCCAGGTTTTGCGAAGCCCTGGCACCATATTTTAATTGTTGGATTGCCCATTTTGTTCTTTCTTTTGAATTTCCTTTCACAGCATCAGGCGCAAAGCCATCAAACAACAAATCGTAAGCAGGATGTACCGCAATCAACTGTCCCTGCAAATGGGTGGATAGTTCAGCAATCTCAAGCCCACATTCATTTACGATGCCTTTTATTTCATCAGCATAAGTTTTACTTTCTGCTGCCAACTTTAAATCAATACAACGACTGTCCCAGGTAGGTATTTGCACTGCTTTATATCCCAGTGCTTCTGCCCACAAGCATATTGATCTTAGATTATGATAAGGTGCCTCATTGCCCATAAACTGAGCAAGAAAAATGCCGGGGCCTTTTATGGTTGTCATACAAAAATTAAAATATGATTATAAAGAAAAATCAATCCACTTCTTATTACTTCTACTACTTTCAATAATTTTTTCAATAAACAACATTCCTCTTACGCCTTCATCAATTCCGGGAAAGTCATAAGTATCAAAATCCGGCCGCTCGTTATTCAAACCGGCTTGTACACATAATGCAAAGTTTCTGTACAAATTGGCAAATGCTTCTAAATATCCTTCTGGGTGACCTGCAGGAATACGACAATGTTTTTTTGCAACCTCACTAAGATATGCGGAACCTGCTCTCCATATCTCCACCGGCTTATCCATCCATTTTACCAATAAAGTATTGGCATCTTCCTGCTTCCATTCAATGCCGCCTTTCTCTGCGTACACTCTTATTTTAATATTGTTTTCTTCGCCTGCTGCTACCTGCGTGGCCATCAGTACCCCGCTGGAGCCATTATTAAAATTGAGTAATGCGGCACCATCATCATCGAGTCTGCGGCCGGGTACAATTGAATTTACATCAGCACAAATTTTCACTACCTGCAAACCGGTAACATATTCAGCCAGGTTAAATGCATGAGTACCTATATCACCCATTGCTCCAGCTATTCCGCTTTTGGCCGGGTCGGTACGCCAGGATGCTTGTTTTTGATTTTCTCTTTCTAAAAATGTGCTTAACCATCCCTGCGGATATTCTACATATACTTTTCGGATTAAACCAAATTTTCCACTTCGTATCTGTTGCCTTGCTTCCTTTATCATGGGATAGCCAGTGTAAGTATGTGTAAGACAAAGAAATTTTCCAGTGGCTGCTACTATGTCAGCCAGTTGTTTGGCTTCTGTAAGGTTAAAAGTTGCCGGTTTATCCAGTACTACATGAAAGCCATTTTGAAGTGCAAGTATTGCTGGTTCAAAATGCAAATGATTGGGAGTAACAATACTTACAAAATCCATTCTTTGATGATCTGGCAATGCTTTTTCTTTTTCAAACATTTCAATATAAGAATCATATACTCTTGAAGTATCTAAATAAAGAGAGGCACCAGCCTGTTTAGATTTTTCAGGTTTGCTGCTAAATGCACCACACACCAGTTCTATTTGTCCATCTAATGCAGCAGCCATGCGATGCACTGCGCCAATAAAAGAGCCAGGCCCTCCACCTATCATACCCATTCTTAGTTTCCGATTCATGATTGCAAACGATTGAAAAATTTGTCTTGAATATTTCTATGAAATACAAACATAATTGTAATATTAAATATACTACATTTAGCCAACTGAAATTTGCTGCCATTTAATAAAAAAATTTGACCCGTTATGAATCAAACCACGAGAATACAATTGTCCATCATGATGTTTCTTGAATTTTTTATTTGGGGAGGTTGGTTTGTAACCTTGGGTACATTTCTGGGAAGCAATCTGGGTGCGAATGGAGCACAAATAGGAAATATTTTTTCAACCCAATCATGGGGTGCTATACTTTCTCCCTTTATCATTGGTTTGATTGCTGATCGATATTTTAATGCCGAGAAAATTTTAGGTGTATTGCATCTGGCAGGTGCCGGCCTTATGTATATGATGTATAGCTCAGAAAATGCTGCTTCATTTTTTCCATTCGCATTAGGTTATATGATTCTTTACATGCCTACGCTGGCATTAGTCAACTCAGTTTCTTTTAAACAAATGAAAGACCCCGAAAAAGAATTTCCTTCCATTAGAGTTTTTGGAACCATCGGGTGGATTGTTGCAGGACTTTTAATAAGTTATTTTTTTCACTGGGATTCAAAAGATGGGATTGCACAAGGCTTTTTAAAAAACACTTTCCTGCTTTCGGGCATTGCTGCTTTAGTTCTAGGCTTCATGAGTTTTACTTTGCCAAAAACGCCGCCTGTAAAATCTACAGACAGTAAAATAAGTATCTCACAAATCATTGGGCTGGATGCGTTAAAACTTTTAAAAGATAAAAATTTTGCAATTTTCTTTATCGCATCAGTACTCATTTGTATTCCTCTTGCTTTTTATTATCAATTGGCCAATCCATTTTTAACGGCAAGTGGAATGGAAAATCCAACGGGTAAGATGACGATAGGTCAGGCATCAGAAGTACTGTTTTTATTGGCCCTTCCGGTCTTTTTCAAAAAATTTGGATTTAAGAAAACAATTCTGGTAGGTATGCTGGCCTGGGCTGTTCGCTATTTGCTTTTTGCATTTGGCAATGCCGGCGAATTGAGTTTTATGTTAATATTGGGCATAGCACTACATGGCGTTTGTTACGATTTCTTTTTTGTTTCGGGTCAACTTTACACCAATGCAAGGGCTGGTGAAAAATATAAAAGTGCTGCACAAGGATTAATTACTTTAGCAACCTACGGCGTAGGTATGCTTATTGGTTTTAAAGTTGCCGGATGGGTGGTTGATGAATATCAATCCGATTTTAAAATGATTTGGATTATTCCCGCAGCCATTGCAGCAGTAGTGATGCTTATTTTTATGATATCCTTTAAGGATTTCAAAAGTACAACAACCTCAAATGAGATATAATCGGAAACAATTTCTCAGACTTTCATCGGGACTTGCTTGTGGTGCATTGATTGCCCAAACAGGTTGTACTCTTTTTCAACCTGTATCAAAAACCAATCAGCTTAAAGATTTTGGTTTGCAGCTTTATACCTTAAGAGATACTTTTGAAACAGATCCACTTGGCACAATAAAACAATTGGCTGGGACGGGTTATAAATTTTTGGAAGGATACGAAAGGTCAAAAGGAATTTTCTGGGGTTCAAAAAATACAGACTTTAAGAAATTTGTGGAAGACCTGGGAATGTCATTTGTAGCCAGCCATTGCGATACAGAAAAAGATTTTGAAAAAAAAGCAGATGAAGCGGCGGCAGTAGGTATGAAATATTTAATCAGTGCATGGGAAGGGCCAGGCCGAAGTATTGAGTGGTACAAACAGTTTGCAGAAAAGCTAAATGGATGGGGTAACATCTGCAAAAAATCAGGAATTAGTTTTGCTTTTCACAATCATTCATATTCATTTGAAAAAAGTAACGGCCTGTTTCCACAAGATATTCTTCTACAATATACTGATGAAGCTTTGGTAGATTTTGAATTAGATATTTACTGGGCAGCAGTTGCCGGCGAAAACGCAGCTGAATGGATGGCCAGATATCCCAACCGTTTTAAACTGGGACATATAAAAGATTTAAATAAAAATCCCGGAAATGACAATGATAAAAATTCTGTAAATCTGGGTGATGGTTCTATTGATATTCCCAACACCATCAAATCGGGCGTTGAAAACGGGATGAAATACTTTTTTGTTGAACAGGAATATTGTCCAAATGGAACTCCGCTGCAAACGGTATTTAAAAATGCCCGATATATGAAGCAATTAAAATTTTAAGTTAAGGCCACTCTCAGTTTTCGTACTTCATCCACAACAATTGCATTATTCCAATTTGTTTCTTCAGAATTCTGAAAACCGGGATGAATAAATTGCATCTGACTTTTAGATTTTCCTCTTAGTGATGAATGAAACTCAGTACATCCAGTTTGTGTTGCAAGCATTTTTATGTTTTCCTTTCTTACGCCACTACCCGGCATGATGATGATTCTTTCATCTGCTTTTTTGTTTAAAGAAGTTACTAATTCCGCACCATCCATAACAGAAGGCATTTGCCCCGAAGTCAATATTCTTTCACATCCCATCTCAATGATTTGTTCCAATGCTTCAAACGGGTTTTTACAACGATCAAATGCACGATGAAATGTAACACCCATTGGATATGCAGCATCCACTAATTTACTGCAATTTGCTACATCTATATTTCCATCGGCCAACAACATACCTATTACAACGCCATCACATCCAAGTATTTTGCATTGCTTTACATCTTGCAACATGATTTCAAACTCATCGTTTGTAAAAAGAAAGTCGCCGCCCCTTGGTCTTATGATGGGATACAACAGAACAGAAAAAATTTCTCTGCATTTCTTAATAGTTCCTAAAGAAGGTGTAGTCCCCCCTTCCGCAAGATTGGCACAAAGTTCAATACGATCAGCTCCTCCTGCCACAGCAGATTGTGTAGTTATAAAATCGGAACTAGCAATTTCAATTATGTAAGACATAAAAACTAAATATTAAACCAGCTTTTTGATTTCACTAATTTCTCATTATTTGTATTTCTCAGTGCATACTCAAATCCGGGATGAATAGCAAATGAGCCGTGTTGCCCGTTTTTATTTAATGCAATAAAAGCCACCTGAATATCTTTCGCTTTTTCTTTTTTGATTTTAATAATGCGTTGAATAATTTTTTTGCAAGCAGCTTCTGGTGAAAGACCCTGTCGCATCATTTCAACTACCGAATGAGAACCGGCCACTCGTATCACATCTTCACCCTGGCCGGTGGCTACACAGGCACCCACTTCATTATCTACATACAGGCCTGCGCCAATGATGGGCGAATCACCTACTCTGCCTCTCATTTTAAATCCCGCACCGCTGGTAGTACAGCTGCCACTTAAATTGCCATTGAAATCCATTGCTATCATTCCAATTGTATCATGATTCCATTCTCCATTATCCAGTTTTGCTGGAGCAAAAGGGCCATGCTCTTTTGTTTTTTCTACATTAATTGCGGGTGATTTGTATTCTGATGACTTTAACCATTTATCATAGTTTTTCTGCGCCTCTTGCGATAGTTTTTGTTCTTCTAACGGGAATCCTTCTGCAATTGCAAATTGCTGTGCTCCTGAACCAACCAACATTACGTGTGGTGTCTTTTCCATCACTCTGCGTGCAACTGATATGGGATGCTTTATTCTTTCTAAAAAAGCAACACTTCCACAATTAAAATTATCATCCATAATACTTGCATCAAGCGTTACATAGCCATCACGATCAGGATTGGCACTCAAACCTACACAGCAATTTTGTGAAGTTTCTGTCACCATCACTCCTTTCTCTACTGCATCCAATGCTTTTCCATTTGCAGAGAGTACTTGCCATGCTGCTTTATTCGCTTCAATACCAGCGTCCCAGGTTGATATAACAATCGGCTTATCTTTTTTAGTAAAATAAAAATCAGACCCTGAAACTTTTCCATTTATCAAGCCTGCCAAACCCGATATTGCTGATACTTTAATAAACTTTCTCCTTTCAATCATAATTCAAAATTATCCTACTAAAATAAAGATTCATTTCCAAAACTTCATTAGCGTTTGTTCTACAATCGTTTATAAGTTAAAAATCTGCTGTTTTAAAATTAATAAAGATAATTTTTGATGTTTAAACATTGATTATTATCTTTGTGCCCTCAAATCATAAAAATGAAAATAACAATTATATCAGGAAGTCCGCGAACAAACAGTGTTACACATCGTGTTGCCCTGCATTTACAAAACCAATTAAAAGAAAATACCTCGCACAAAGTTGACATTATAGATATGAAAGAATGGCATCTGCCCATGGTTCAATCCGTATGGACTTCTCCTCAATCTGCACCTGAAAAATTTCGTCCCCTGGCAGAACAAATTTTTGAAACAGACGCTTATATATTAGTAACACCGGAGTATAATGGCAGTTATTCCCCGACAATGAAAAATTTGCTTGATCATTTTCCAAAACAGTACCACAAACCATTTGGTATCGTTACGGCTTCGCCCGGTGCCATGGGTGGTATGCGTGCAGCACAACAAATGCTACTTTTAATACCTGCTCTTTTTGGAATTGCATCCCCTTATATGTTGGTAGTGCCCGGTGTAGATAAGAAGTTTTCTGAAACAGGCGACTTGCTTGATGAAAAATTTGAGCATACGATTCACAATTTTATAACCGAATTTTTATGGCTTGCAGAAAAAACTGTTTCTGAAAAAATATTTGTATGAAAAAAATAATCAAATAAAACATTTATATGAAAACAAATAAAACGATAGAAGCCATCATTGCTCCGCCGCCGCCACACATGGTAGGTGACGGCTTTAGGGTGCATAACTTTTTTCCCAGCAGCGGATTAATAGATAAAAGGAGAATGAGTCCCTTCTTTCTACTCGACTATGGATCCAAGATTGAATTTTCACCAACCACACATCAACGGGGTGTAGGTGTACATCCACATGCTGGTTTCGAAACAGTTACGATTGCTTATCATGGAAAAGTAGCTCACCACGACAGTGCAGGTAACGCAGGTGTCATTGGCGAAGGCGATGTGCAGTGGATGACTGCCGGATCGGGTCTGTTGCACAAAGAATATCATGAAGAAAATTTTAGTAAATCCGGTGGGCTATTTCAAATGGTACAGTTGTGGGTAAATCTTCCGGCAAAATACAAAAAGACAAAACCAAAATATCAGGATCTGAAGAACGATTTACAAGGCCGATATCTTTTGCCCAATGAAATGGGTGAAGTGTCCGTAATAGCAGGTGAATATAAGGGCACAAAAGGTCCGGCCTACACTTTCTCCCCAATGCAGATGTATAACTTAAGATTAAAGAAAGGAGCAAATATTGATCTATCGTTTCCAAAAACTGATAACACGGGAATGTTGATTATTGAAGGGGATGCTATGGTAAATGACGAAACAGCTAAAACGGATCATTTTGTATTATTCAATCATGATGGTGATACTATAAATATAACAGCACTAGAGGATACTGTAATACTGGTATTATCAGGCGAACCGATAAATGAACCCATTGCCGCTTATGGTCCATTTTTAATGAACACCTGGCCCGAAGTAGAACAGGCAATACAAGATGTAAATACCGGAAAATTTGGTGTATTAGAAGATTAGATAAATCAAAAAAAGGGATTTCGGCGATAACGGAATCCTTTTGTTTATTGTTTACTTCATTTACTCGCTATAAATTTTTCAAGATTCGCTTTTGCATTTTTTTTAATCTTACGCTGCATCCATCCCATCCAGCCAAATACAGCACCTTTCCATCCAAGTGCCTGAGAAGCCCACTTACTTATTTTAAATGCATCACTGTGTTCAATAATTTTTCCATCCGCAAAACGCATATAGGCTTTGATGTTATTGACCACCCGTCGCCCTGTTTTTGAAAAAGTATAAGAAGCCGTCCATTGACAAGTGGCATATTCATCATCAAGATGTTGAATATTGGAAAATGACAGCGAAAAATCTTTTGCATTTTGGCAAAGCATCTTCCACATAGCCCTTACCTCCTCCCCTTTTAATAATCCAAAAACCGGATCGCTGAATATAATTTCATCACTATAACAACTGTTCATAGTTGCCGCATCCAGTTTTTGAAATGCACTGTAAAATTGAGTTATTAATTCTTCATTATTCATCATTATTTCAGAATTTGATGCCTTGAGAATTCGTAAATTTAACGCACAATTATTCCAAATGAAAAAAATTATTGCTGGACTCATTTTAGTCCTATCGGTTTCAATTGTAAAAGCACAAACAGATCAGGATTCTGCCTGGATAATGGACCATTATTCCAAACAGGAAATAACGATTCCAATGCGTGATGGTGTTAAGCTTTTTACAGCTGTATATCTGCCAAAAGACAAAAGCGAAAAACATCCTATTTTAATGAACAGGACTCCTTATTCGTGTGCACCCTATGGGAAAAACTTTAGTATGCGGTTGTTAAAAACACATTGGAAATATTATTGCCGCGAAAATTACATTATCGTAATTCAGGACGTAAGAGGCAGGTGGATGAGTGAAGGCGAATTTGTTGATGTAAAACCTTTTAATAAAAACAAAATGGGTAACGATGTTGACGAAGCCAGCGACACCTATGATGCCATTGACTGGCTCATAAAAAATATTCCTGATAATAATGGAAATGTGGGTGTGTTTGGCATCTCTTATCCAGGTTTCTATTCCACTATGGCGGCGGCATCGGGGCATCCTGCATTAAAAGCTGTTAGTCCGCAGGCGCCGGTTACAGAATGGTTTATGGGAGACGATTTTCATCATAATGGTGCGTTTTTTCAGATGGATGGATTTAGTTTCTATTCCGGTTTTGGGAAACCAAGACCAATGCCCACCACCATTGGCCCAATAGGTTATGAATTTCCTATTCGTGATAATTATAAATTCTATCTTGAAACTCCTCCTTCTAAGCAAATGGAATTAATAGGCGATAGTGTTGCCTTTTGGAGAGAATTGTTTGCACATCCCAACTACGATGATTGGTGGAAGGCAAGAGATGCACGCAGGGCTATGTATAATATTAAACCTGCTATGCTTGTAGTTGGTGGGTTATTTGATGCAGAAGATTGTTATGGAGCATGGAATTTATATAAAGCAATTGAAAAACAAAACCCTGGAACCAATAATAAAATTGTAATGGGTCCATGGAGCCATGGCCAATGGGGCAGCAATGATGGCAGCCGTTTAGGTAATATTAGATTTGGAGAAAATACATCTGTATGGTATCAAAATAATATTGAGCTGCCGTTTTTCAATTACTATCTGAAAGGCAAAGGTGATAATCCCAATCTTGCAGAAGCCACCGTATTTATAACTGGCGAAAATAAATGGAAGCAGTTTGAACAATGGCCACCAAAAGAATCAAGTCCCCGTGATATTTATCTGGCACCAAATGGTGCATTATCATGGAACCTGCCTACTTATGTAAAAGCAGGAAGTTTCAGTGAGTATGTAAGCGACCCTGCACATCCTGTGCCTTATACTGAAGATGTACATTTCAGAAGAACAAGAGAATATATGACAGATGATCAACGATTTGCTGGCAGAAGAACAGATGTTCTCAGCTTTGAAACTGATCCTTTAACAGAAGACCTAACCTTAGCGGGTGTAATCTCTGCAAAATTAAAAGTAAGTATTTCTGGAACAGATGCTGACTTTGTTGTAAAGTTGATTGATGTATTCCCTGATAATTTTCAATATCAAACACCGGCTTCTGCCAATAGCTATCCAATGGGTGGATATCAAATGCTGGTACGTGGAGAAATTATGAGAGGAAAATTTAGAAACAGCTTTGAACACCCTGAGGCATTTAAACCCGGAAAAGTTGAAGCAGTCAATTTTAATTTGCCCGACATTGCACATACTTTTAAAAAAGGGCACCGATTGATGGTGCAGATTCAAAGTAGCTGGTTTCCTATTGCCGACAGAAATCCTCAGCAGTTCATGAACATTTATGAAGCAAAATCCAGTGATTTTAAAAAAGCTACAATCAAAATATATCATGATGCCAATAATGCTTCATCAATTAGCTTACCCATACTCAAATAATTAAAATGCGATACATATTAGCAATACTTTCAATTCTTTGTGTAAAATGCATTCAGGCACAAACTGTTCAAGTCATTCCACAACCTGTTTCCATAAAAACTGGCGTGGGCAGTTATCAAATCAATTCAAAAACAGTATTAGTGGTTAGTAATGGTGTAGATGACAATACAGCGGATTTTTTTAATATCTACATAAAACAGCTTTATGGAAGGGAGCTTAAAAAAGTAAAACAGGCAAATAATAATTATATTAAAATAACCACTTTGCAACCCTTGTTGCCGGGAAAAGAAGGAGCCTATTCACTTAACGTTTCTTCAAAGGGTGTTTCCATTGCCGGACAAACAGCATCTGGTTCATTTGCAGGAGTACAAACATTAATTCAACTATTGCCCTTAACCTCCACTGCTATAAAATCCAACAATGTTTCCTTAAAAATTCCACAGGTAAGTATTACAGATTATCCACGTTTTGCATATCGTGGTATTCATCTTGATTGCAGTCGTCATTTCTGGCAGGTGGACTTTGTCAAAAAATATATAGATTACCTCGCCTTACATAAATTCAATACATTTCACTGGCATCTTACCGATGATCAGGGTTGGAGAATAGAAATAAAAAAATATCCTCAACTTACTTCCAAGGGAAGTTGGCGGAATGGTACTATCATTGGCCGATATCCAGGCACAGGAAATGACAATTTACAATATGGCGGTTATTATACTCAGGAAGATATAAAAGATATTGTAAAATATGCTTCGCAACGCTTTATCACTATTATCCCAGAAATAGAAATGCCCGGTCATGCTTCAGCTGCAATTGCATCTTACCCTCAACTTAGTTGCTTTCCTCAAGAATCTACGATTAATTATTTCCCAAAACAATGCACCTGGAGTGGTGATACTACAGGTAAACAGGTGCAGCAAACATGGGGTGTGTTTGATGATGTTTTTTGTGCCGGAAAAGAAAACACTTTCAAAGTGTTACAGGATGTATTAGACGAAGTACTTGCCTTGTTTCCATCCAGATATATTCATATAGGTGGAGACGAATGTCCAAAAGAAAACTGGAAACGATGTTCGCTATGTCAGCAACGCATGAAAGATGAACATTTAAAAGACGAACATGAGTTACAGAGTTATTTTATTCAGCGAATTGAAAAATACCTTAACAGCAAAGGAAGAAGAATAATTGGTTGGGACGAAATATTAGAAGGAGGTCTTGCTCCAAATGCCACTGTAATGAGTTGGCGGGGAGAGCAAGGAGGAATTGATGCTGCAAAACAAAATCATGATGTAATCATGACACCGGGTAATCCAGTTTATTTTGATCACTCACAAAGTACAAATGAAGACAGTATAACCATTGGCGGCTACAATTCCATAGAAAAAGTATATTCTTATGAACCGATTCCCATGGAGTTAAATGATGCACAAGCAAAACACATACTGGGTGCACAAGCCAATTTGTGGACCGAATACATGGCCTTCCCTTCAAAAGTAGAATATCAACTTTTCCCACGCATTGCAGCCCTAAGTGAAGTACTGTGGAGTCCAAAAGCATCAAAGAATTGGAAAAATTTTCAAATCAGATTGAATGCATTATTTAAAAGATATGATTTGTTGAAAATAAATTATAGCAAAGCATATTTTGATTTAAAAACTTCTGTACTTCCTTTGGCCAAATACAATGGCGTACAATGGAAATTAGAAACCAAACTCAAGTCGGGCATTATAAAGTATCAGGTTGATGACAATGAAAAACTATCAACATATCTTTCGCCTGTTAAAGTAAATAAATCAACTGTCTTAAAAGGCTTCTTTTATATCGGAAAGAAATTAGAAAGTGTGGTTATAGAAAAATTTCATTTTAACAAAGCAACTGGGAAAAAAATTATGTTGACAAAAGTTTCATCCCCCAGTTATCCGGGTGATGGTGCATTTACTTTGGTAAATGGAGTAATAAATGAAACTGGTCTTGGGAAAAGCAGACAATTTCTTGGCTTTAGTGGCGATGACTGTGAAGTTGTAATTGATTTAGGAAATATAAGCGAAGTAAAAAATGTAATCGTACATAGTTTAACAGAAAAAGGAAGCTGGATTTACCCACTAAAAAATGTAGAGCTAAAAATCAGTAATGATGGCGTGAACTTCAATGAAGTTTCTTTTGATGCCGCTTCTGATATTAAAGGTAACCAGCATTTAAGAACGAGTTTAATATTAAAAGATAATAAGACTACTACCCGCTATATAAAAATTGCTATAAGAAACTATGGCACTATCCCTTCGGGTATGGCTGGTGCCGGACATAAAGCATGGCTGTTTGTAGATGAGATTGAGGTGAATTAATAATATTTTCCAAGAAGTATTATCAAGATATTCTTGATAAATATCTAATCAATACCTTTGAAACCAACACTTCAACTTTTACAGAATGACTAAGAAAACTGCTCCTTCCAGCCACTCAGATAGTTTTGAAAAAATACCAGTTCAGATATTTTCAAATTCCAAAACAGGCTCTGCATTTGTAGCCCGGCAAATTGCTGATTTTATCAGAGAAAAGCAACAGAAAAAAGAAAAATGTGTTTTAGGTCTTGCTACGGGATCTACTCCAAAATCACTCTATGCTGAACTGGTAAGGATGCACCGGGAAGAAAAACTAAGTTTCAAGAATGTCATTACTTTCAATCTTGATGAATATTATCCTATTGACAACAATGCTTTGCAAAGTTACAGCAGGTTTATGCGGACGCATTTATTTGACCATATTGATATTCCTCAAAAAAATATACATATCCCGAATGGTGAAATAAATAAAGACAATATTAAAGAACATTGTCGTCAATATGAACAAATGATTTCCGCAGCTGGTGGCATTGATTTACAAATTCTGGGTATAGGCAATAACGGACATATAGGATTTAATGAACCAGGATCAGGGTATTATTCAAAAACAAGATTAATTACTTTAGATAATTCTACCCGTATTGCAAACGCTTATGAATTTGCAAATATTTCGGAAGTACCTAGGCTGGCTATTACAATGGGCATTAGTACCATTTTACAATCGAAGAAAATAATACTGCTTGCCTGGGGTGGTACCAAAGCACCGGTAGTTAAGAAAGCCGTAGAAGGGGATGATACAGAACAAGTACCCGCTTCGTTACTGCAAAACCACGATGATGTTACTTTTATAGTAGATGAACCAGCGGCAGCAGAACTTACAAGAAACAAATCGCCCTGGCTGGCTGGCGAATGCGAATGGACGCCATTCCTGATAAAAAAGGCAGTGGCCAATATGGCTTTAAAATTAAAAAAGCCTGTGCTTAGTTTGACCAATACTGATTATAACGAATATGGGCTTAGCGATTTGCTTGTAGAAAAAGGTGATGCTTATGAAATCAATCTTCAGGTTTATTATATGCTTCGTGATTCTATCACAGGCTGGCCAGGAGGCAAACCCCATGTTAATTTACCATCACATCCCGAACGTTCCACTCCATATCCCAAGAAGGTTGTAATTTTTTCTCCTCATCCCGATGATGATATAATTAGCATGGGGGGCACTTTCCAGCGATTACATGATCAGGGGCATGAAGTTCACATTGCCTATCAGACAAGTGGCAATATTGCCGTTACCGATGAATTTGTAACCCGCTTTTTGGATTTTGCAGTTGGGTTTGAAGATATTGCCGGTATCAACACAGGAAAATCAGGGAAAATTCTTGCTGATGCAAGGAAGTTTATTTCCAGAAAAAAATCTAATCAAATGGATACACCAGTTATCCGTTCTATTAAAGGTTTAATAAGGAGAGGAGAAGCAAAAGCTACATGTAGGTATGTGGGTATAAAAGATGAACATATACATTTTCAAAGTCTCCCGTTTTATGAAACGGGTGCTATTGAAAAAAAACCTATGAGTGAAAAGGATATTAAACTAACTATTGATTTATTAAATGATATAAAACCGCATCAGGTTTATTGCGCAGGAGATTTTGCAGATCCTCATGGCACACATATCGTTTGCTTTCAGGTAGTACTGGAGGCTTTGAAACGAATAAAAGAAATTGCAAAAGCTAAAAAACAAAATGAATGGATCAACGATTGCTGGCTATGGCTATATAAAGGTGCCTGGCAGGAATGGGCCATTGAAGAAATTGAAATGGCAGTGCCTATGAGTCCTGATCAGGTTTTGAAAAAACGTTTTGGAATTTTTATTCACCAATCGCAAAAAGATATGGTACCCTTTCAAGGTAGTGATTCAAGAGAGTTTTGGCAAAGGGCTGAAGAGAGAAATGCCAATACTGCAAATATCTATGCCGATCTTGGGCTTACACATTATGCCGCAATGGAAGCATTTGTAAGACATCATTTTTAATTTTCAAGGTATCCTTTTCGGAACTGGAGATTCCTTTCATTTTTTTCAATAACTGAATCCTGACTTCATTTACTTAAATGTGATTATAATCGTTGAGAAGTTGATTTCGTTTAAATCATTTTGAAACGAAAATCCAGTTTGATAAAAATGTAAAATGGGCTGATTATATATATTGTTTCTTTCAAAGACCGACTCTCTAATCACTGCAACATATTGGCCTCTTATCGCTGATGAAAAAAAACCTGATATACCTGATAACCAGAAATATTGTTCAGTTACATTCAAAAATATCAGTTACCCAATGATAACATTCAGGAAGCTTTATCAAAACGATTTAATACCTAGCCAGGATACTTATCTCAAGGAAACAAAGATCTAAAAGAGAAAACAAAGTACTTCCTTTTAGTTTCAGAATCTATCCCTTTATTTAATTAAAATCATAAAAAAAGCCATCCGGAAAAGGATGGCTTTTTGATGAATCAATTTCTAATTAATTATGCTTGACAAATTTCTTCGCACCTATGATTTTGCCTGCGGAATTTACCACTTCACAAACATAAGTACCACTTGGTTTTGAAGAAATATCTATATCAATTCTTGAATAAGTAATACCTGAGGAGACAACAGCTTTCACTAAAATTTTTGCTCCTTTAGCATCAAAGATTTGAACAGTTACATTTTCATTAGCCAAGTTGAAAAATCTAACCTGGAATTGACCACGGTTCGGATTTGGATAAACATATAGCTTATCAGAAGCCAATCCCGTTACATCAATTGAGGCAGAAGTTTGTGTACAACCATTTTGATCGGTATAAATAACACGATAGGTACCTATATCGTCAACAGTAAGTCCATTTAAAGAAGCACCTGTAGCACCTGGGATAACAACGTTATTTTTCAACCACTGATAAACACCACCGCCAGGATTTACAACTGCGGTTAGGTTTACTGATTCTGGAGGTAATAACGCTGTTGTTCTTGATGCCAAAATTGAAACAGTTGGCAAAGAATTTACATATAATGAAGCTACATTACTAAATATAGTTGTACAAAGACCAGTAATCTGTACTCTGTAACTATTCGTATTCATTGCCAAAGTAAGATTTGAGAATGCCAATGAAGATGTGGTAGCTCCAGAGATATTAACCCATGCTGAGCCATTCCATGCTTGCCATTGGTAAGCTAATGGTCCACCTGCGTTTGGTGCTGTTATTGCAGTAACATTGAATGTAGCGCCACCACCCACACAACCAAATTGGTTAACTGGTTGCGCTGTGATAGTCGGCAACTGTCCGTCTTTCACTGTAACAGTGAATGAACAATTGGATACATTTCCTGCAGCATCAGTGGCTCTCCAACTTACTGTTGAAGTACCAATTGGGAATGATGACCCACTTGCTAAACCACTTATTAAAGCTGTTGTAACTCCAGGGCAATTATCTGTTGCAGTAACACTATAGCTTACGACCGCAACACAAGAACCCGCTGGAGTATTAACCGTAATATTAGCAGGGCAGGTAATTACAGGGTTTTGATTATCAACAACTGTAACTGTAAAAGAACAGGTTGAAGTAAGACCAACACCATCTGTAGTCTGGAATGTATTTGTAGTTGTTCCTACAGGGAAAACACTGCCACTTGGTAATCCTGCTGTTTGTGTTACAATCATAGCACCAGGAACAGAACCATTTACATTCAATATAATGTGCATATTAGGGAAGCCTATAGTTGCAATATCTGTTGGTGTAGTAATTCCACAATCATCTGCTGAAATATAACTGGGTCCAGTTTGTGCAGAATTATTGCTACCTATAAAGAAACTATTGCTTGAACCGCTACCGTCTGGCGTAAACAACTCAACAATCAATACTGCATTTGCAGGAACTGATGGAGGTGCTGCCATAGGAACTGTCATGGTACTAAGATTCTGATCAGGTATTGAGAAATTCTGAGTATAAACCAAGGTACGTGTTCCACCTGGGAATGTTCCGGTAGTTTGGGTATATAAACGAATAACTCCTGGTTGTGCGCCACCTGAGCCTGCAACAGCCTGCTCTACTCCAACTTGAATTGAATTTACATTCATAGCACCAGACAATGCTAATGGAGCCAGATTGTAAGCTCTCCAATAACTATTATCTGTATGAATACCGCCTGCATTACAAGATACTGAACCAGCAACAGGAACCTGTGATGCTGTTTGCTGTATTGAAACCGGCGTTTGAGGAGCACAATTATCTGAAGCCGTTGGCAGCGGATAATTAACTACTGCACTACACAAGCCTGGCGTATTGTTCACCGTAATTGGTGCCGGACAAGTAATTGTAGGTGGTGTATTATCAACAACAGTTACTGTAAAAGTACAACTTGGACCGGCAGCTGTTGTAGCTGTTACTGTAGTTGTACCAACAGGGAAGAATGATCCTGATGCTGGTGTAAGTGTTACAGGACCACACAAACCAGTTGTGGTAGGTGTAGGCAACGTTACATTAGCACCGCATTGACCGGGAGCTGCATTCACCGTCATATTTGCAGGACAAGTAATAACACATGCAGCACCACAACATGCAGGTTGACTTACTGTAAAGTCATCAACTCTCCATCCAGTTGCAGCAACACTGCCATCAGTACCTATTCTGAAACGTAACTTACAAGGTTGGCCAATAGCTGCACCTGGAAGATTTGCTGTAGTTACAATGTAACCTCCACTATTGCCCGTCCATGCTTGTCTGCCCCCCAATGGATTTCCAAATGTTGAACTTACAGTTCCATTGTATCCACCTGCAGTAAATGAACCTCCTGCGGCAATGATATCCTGATATGCACCTCCGTTAATGGATATTTCAAGAACAGCTCCATCAAAATTGTTTTCGGTTGCAAAGTTATTTCTAAAGTTAATCTTAGCACCTGTACCAGGTACAAATGAAGGAGTCTCTAATCTCTTATCAGATAATGTAGAAGGATTATCAATAAAAGCAGCATTTGGTGCTGAGAATGGAGAGGCAGCAGAAGTTACCCACAATGTAGATCCAGAAGCATTAGAGGCAACCCAACCAGCTGGTAAAGCAGGAGCAACTACAGCATCAAAATTCTCTGAAGCAACATTGTTGGTTGCACCTAATGTAAAGGATTGTGTAACTGAACCTAAGTTGGTTGCTCCATCTTGTAATGTAAGAGTTAATGTAATTGAACTTCCACAAATAGAAGATGAGTTATTAAATGTAAATGCTTGTGTTGCTGTACCGCCACCTGAAGCAATTACTCCATAATTTTGTGATGTAGTAACAGGAATAATCCCACCACTTGCTTGTAAAGTAGCAACTAAATTAGTTGTTGGAGAAGTACCGTTATTAACTAACTGAATATTGTAAGTAACTAATTCTTGAGGATCAATTGCACTGTTATTAGGTACACAGGCCTCAGCTGTCAAACTTACTGTTCCAAGATTAATTAATGGTGCCGCCGCACAACCACCCGTTAAAGTAAAGTTAGCAACACGGGTAGACTGATTACCATATTGAGATGTAGCCCAAAAAGATCCATTTGTAGGCGTGCCCGCAGCAGAATAATCCTGTACTACAGTATTATAATCGCCCCATCTGAATCCACCAAAACCTGAAGGTGAATTTATAATAACAGATTCGGGCAAAGTCATTGAATTAATTGGATCAGCCGAATTTCGTCCTGTGTATCTTATTGAAGGATGTGTTTGAGGTGAGCCTTTACCGGCTACATCATACATTAATGCTATATTACCGCAACCATCCATTGAAATACCGGGCATCCAACGGCTGTTACCATCAGTACCGGCTACATTTCCTTGTTGATATATTGTCCAGTTGGGACCTGCCTTTCTAAACTCATACCAGCGTACCTGCCCTAACGCACCATTTGCAATGGTATGAGCAGCAACAATTGATTCTGTCCCTCCGTTATTTCTATAATTCACTCTAAACATCATACGTGGTGAAAGTGAACCCAGATTAGAACCTGTTTGCTGAGGTATTGAACCTGCAGTTGACCATGCATTTACTGTCATATTTGTAACAGCACCTACTGTAATTGATGGAGTGGTAAAATTGGGAGTAACTTCAAAAACTCCCATTTGTGTGGAACTAGAAGGTACAAGGAACAAACCATTTTGAGTTGATGGTGTCATTCCTTCCAAAGTAACAACACCCATTGCTATCATATTGGGAATATTTATTCTCTGTCTAACCATCTGAGCTGTAGCATTACCAGCCAACATTGCAGTACGATCAAATGCCCAAACAGAAGTACCTAAGAATGCAGTACCTGCCGAGTTGAAGTCATTTGTATAAGCATAATATGCATTATGCCATACTGCAAATTTTGGATAGTCAGGAAAAAAAGAAGCATCTGTATATTCATAAATTTTCCATGTGCCAAGTGGGTCGGGTGTTGTAGAAACAGCAATTATCAACTGACTGCAACAAGCTGATGGACCAAATTCAGCCATAAACCATCTGTCAGCCAATTGATCATATAATACGATTGGGTCACCAGAACCTGAAAACCCAGTTAAAGCAGATAAAATTCCATTGGCAAGAGGAGTACCAGACTTATTCCATATTCTATATCTGGAACCTGACGTATTGTTCACAATTTGGATCACATGGTTTGGACCTGCCGCCATATTATTATCTGATGGCTGCAAACCTGGAGAATTATCTCCATCAAAATTAACCCCTAGTGTAGTAGTAGGTGTTTGAAGTGGGGACTGCACAGGAGGTGGAGTTGGGCTTTGTCCTCTCATAGCAGCATTATATTGCCTCAAAATTCTTTCCCGCATTTCTTCTTCCAATCTTTCCTCAGTTTCTTCCTGATGCCGCCCTTTCATAATGGGCCCCTCTGAAGTACGGGTAATTAAAAGTGGAGCCCCATACATTGTAGTGTTATCAATGTCTGCTAGTCGGGGAGTTGTCCTGACTAGATGACCTTTAACAGCTGCAGTCTCAGGTTTTAGCTGAGCATTTGATAATGAGGCAACCAATAACAATGAAAATGTTGCGAAAATGCAACGGGTAAAAATTTTTCTCATAATAAATATTTATTTGGTTGACCTACTAAAAGTAAGAATTAAGACAAATCTTAACAAAAAAAAAATCCCCCCTTGCCTTTTATCAAAATTTAACGCCAATAATCATTGATTTTGTGGCTTCCAACTATCTTTTAACCCAACAGTACGATTAAAAATCAAGCATTTTTTATTTGAATCTTTATCCAAAGCATAATAACCCTTTCTTAAAAACTGAAAATGTTTTACCTCGGTTGAATCATTTAAGGATGCTTCCGCAAATCCTTTGATAATTTTTAAAGAATCAGGATTCAGGTATTCTTTAAAATCACCTGCCTCTGATGTGGGATCTTCAACTCTAAATAAACGATCATATTCTCTCAATTCAACTTCAACATATTCTGAAGCATTAACCCAGTGTAAAGTTCCCTTTACATTGATGCCACTTGTATCTTTCCCGCTCCTGCTTTCAGGAATATAAGAACAATGAATTTCTTGGATACGGCCTTTATCATCTTTTAAAACCGACTCACATTTTATTATAAACGCACTTTTCAGCCTTACCATTTGACCTGGAGCCAATCTAAAATACTTTTTAGGAGGATTTTCCATAAAGTCTTCTCTTTCAATAAGCAACTCACGACCAAATTTTATTTTTCGAATACCCGCCTTGTCATCCTCAGGTTTATTTTCGGCTTCCAGCCACTCTCCTTCTCCTGAATAATTTATCAGCACTAATTTCACCGGATCAAAAACCACCATTCTTCTCCATGCAATTTTGTTGAGATGTTCTCTAACACAAAACTCCAGGAGACCAACATCTACTATATTATCTCGTTTTGCAATACCTATTCTGTCACAAAATTCCCGAATACTCTCTGGTGTGTAACCTCTCCTTCGCATTCCGCTTATAGTTGGCATTCTGGGATCATCCCAGCCGGATACATGCCCTTCATTCACTAATTGTAAAAGTTTTCGTTTGCTGGTAATTGTATAATTGATATTTCTTCTTGCAAATTCATATTGGTGTGAGGGATATATTTCAAGATGGTGAATCAACCAATCATACAATTCACGATGGGGTACAAACTCCAATGTACAGATTGAATGTGTAATATTTTCAATTGAATCACTTTGCCCATGTGCCATATCGTACATTGGATAAACGCACCATTTATCTCCGGTTCGGTGATGGTGTGCATGTTTAATTCTGTAAAGTATGGGATCACGCATCAGCATATTGATGTGCGTCATATCAATTTTTGCCCGAAGGGTCCTGCTACCATCTGGGAAAGTTCCTGCTTTCATTTTTTCAAACAAGTCCAGATTTTCTTCTATACTGCGGTTTCTGTATTTGCTATCAGTGCCAGCTTCTGTAGGTGTTCCTTTCATTGCAGCTATTTCTTCGCTGGTGCTATCATCAACATAGGCCAATCCCTTTTTGATTAGTTTTATAGCATAGTCATAAAGTTGATCAAAATAATCCGAAGCATACAATTCATGCTTCCAGGTAAAACCCAGCCATTTAATATCTTCTTTAATGGCTTCTACATATTCAGTTTCTTCCGTAACAGGATTGGTATCATCAAAGCGAAGATTGGAATATCCCGGAAATTTTTGTGTGAGCCCAAAATTGAGACAGATGCTAGATGCATGACCAATGTGTAAATAGCCATTGGGCTCTGGTGGAAATCGGGTGATGATTTCCTTATATTTTCCATCCTTTAAATCTGCTTCAATTATTTCTTCCAAAAAATTGAGCCTTTCTTCGTTTTTGTTTTCTTCTGACATAAGTGTACAAAGTTAATTATTCAAACCCCAGTCTCCATATTCTTTTGTAGCTAATTCATTTCTATTTGTGACATCCGTCATAAATTATTTTAATTGCAATTTTTAGTTTTGGCTCTTAAAAGTATATTACATGACGCCTCATTTTTACAATGTAAACATATCGTGGAGCCAGGATCGTAAAGGCATGATGTGCTCTCCAGAACTAAACGCTGACAGCAATAACGACTGTGGCTGTATAGAAGTAGCTACACCGCCAGAATTCCCAAAGGGCATTCCCGGCATTTGGTCACCCGAGCATCTTTATACAGCAGCAATCAGCAGTTGCCTGATGACTACTTTTTTAGCCATTGCAGAAAATTTTAAACTGGACTTTATTTCTTTTCAATGTAATGCAAAAGGGAAATTAGATAAAGCAGATGGGCAGTTTATGATGACGGAAGTCCTTTTAGAACCAAAACTGGTAATTAGAGATGAGACAGACAGAGAAAAGGCGCTTAAGGTTTTACAAAAATCTGAAGCAGCCTGTCTTATTTCCAACTCAGTGAAATCAACAGTTAGGATGACTCCTTCAATTGAAGTAAGTACAGGTGCTTAATTCAAGTTTCATAATTTTTGGTAAACGATACAACAGCACTACCCGAAAATCCAGAGAGTGGAACCTGAATTTTTTCTAATGAAATTTCAATAGTGCGTATTACCCGAAAACGCTTGTAAATAATTTCAGCGACTTCCATTACAAAAGTTTCAAGCAAGAGTCTTGGCTTTTGCATTTCTGTTTTTATGATCTCAAATAATGCACCATAGTCCAGTGTTTCGCTTAGCGTCTGTACAATTGGTTGTGCAGGAAGATAAGTCACACTCAGGTTTACGATAAAATCATTCCCCGCATTTTGCTCTTCATGATACAACCCATGAAAAGCGTGAAACCGAAGATTGTTAAGCTTTATTGTCAAGAGACCTTGCATTGTATTTTAATGAATTCCTTTTGATCCCAGATATCTTTCTGCATCTAATGCTGCCATACAACCACTACCAGCAGCCGTTACTGCCTGTCGGTAAATTTTATCCTGTATATCGCCAGCTGCAAAAACTCCTTCCACATTGGTCTTTGAAGTTCCGGGTATTGTTTTTATGTAACCGGCTTCATCCATATCTATTACACCATTAAATATTTCGGAGTTGGGCTGATGCCCTATTGCTACAAAAAACCCATTAACGGGAATTACACTTATTTCACCTGTTTTATTATTTTTTATTCTTACGCCTGTTACCGTTTTATCGCCCAATATTTCATCTGTATCTGTGTTCCAATAGACTTTGATATTGTGAGTATTAAACACCCTGTCCTGCATTACCTTGCTGGCTCGCATTGCATCTTTACGTATAAACATGTGTACAGTAGTGCAAAGTTTTGAAAGATATAAAGCCTCTTCCGCTGCCGTATCACCTGCTCCTACTATAGCCACTTCTTTTCCACGAAAGAAAAAGCCATCACAAACTGCACAGGCACTTACACCAAATCCATTTAAACGTTGTTCGCTTTCAAGACCCAGCCATTTGGCTGAAGCGCCGGTAGCAATAATAACGGAATAAGCTTCAATCCAATCTCCATCATCAATCTGTACTTTATATGGTTGTGAAGAAAAATCAATTTTTGTTGCTAATCCAAAACGGATATCAGCGCCCATTCTTTTGGCCTGCTTTTCAAAATCTACCATCATCTCTGGCCCCTGAACACCATCTGCATAGCCGGGATAATTTTCCACTTCGGTAGTAATAGTTAACTGACCTCCAGGTTGTATTCCCTGATATAAAACTGGTTTTAGATTTGCTCTTGATGCATATATAGCGGCAGTATATCCGGCGGGGCCGGAGCCGATTATAAGACAACTTACTCTTTCCATCTGTCCTGTTTTGAAATTTTTGTATTAATCGTCAAATTTAATGCTAATTCATTTGTCGCACTGCAACATCAGTTACATGAAAAAAAATTAACGAGGGATGATGATTGTTCTATACTGAGAGGCATAGCCACCAAAATAACCCAATCCTCCACCAACTATATTACTCATCACTTTTGTAGGTGTAGCAAATGGATTGCCAACGGAGGCATAAGTATATTCCATCGTACGCCAAAAATCATAAGTTGCTTTATCAATATTTGAAAGTTTAAAAATAACTGTATCACCTTTTTCAAAAAAAGTATAACCTTCTTCATGGCTTTCATTTCTGTTCACACCTTTTTCTATCTGTATTTCATAATTCGTACCATCAATTACCTGATCATCATAGACTGAGTTTAATCCGGGATAAAGTGGCTCACTGTTTTGTTTTGTAAAATACCTGACATAGTCACCAAAACCAGGTGGATCATAAGCTTTAAGCATCAGCATCACTTTTTCCGGTGCATTACCAACAGGTGCATTTTTCCAATATATTGAGTCTATACGACGGGTGATATTGGGAATTTTTGTTGAAGCAGTGTATTCTTTTCCTTCTGAAACAATACGCATGTTGTATTGTGTATTTAAAGCTCCATTAAAAGCCGTTGCCGGGCTTGAAGGATCATTTGAATAATAATAAAAGCTAAAACCGCCTCCCACTGGAATGCTATACTCTTTTAATTTATGAGTAAGTGTACCATTCAAAACATAAACTTCTGCATTATGAACAAACCCTGAAGCAAGTTGTCCCAAATCAATTGAAGAAAAGTAATTTATACTTTTTGACAGATAAACGATGGGAGGCTGCCCGTTTTCAATAGTAGCTTCAACAACCAGTTTAGGTTGTGATTTTTCTAAATCAAAATGAACGGCTTTTTCGCAGCCCGATAATATAACACCTGTCCATAAAAAAAACCCGATAAACTTTATCATATCAAAACAAAAATACTGTGCTATTTGTTTTTTCTCAATATTCAAGTAAAAAAAAATCCCGTCCTTTTAAAAGAACGGGATATGGTTACTAATCCATCAATAAAATATTAGCCCAAATAGGCTTTTAAGGCGCTGCTATATCTTGCTTTTTGAAGACGCTTGATTGCTCTTTCTTTAATCTGACGAATACGCTCTTTGGTAAGATCATATTTTTGTCCGATTTGCTCGATAGTAGTACCCTGTTCTCCATCCAGACCGAAATAAGCATTTACGATTTCTGCTTCCCGTGGTGATAATGATTTCAAAACACGACGGATTTCGTTGCGAAGTGAATCTTTCATAACATCATCATCGGTATCATCACTGCCTTCCAGCAGGTCACCCATTGCTACATCTTCTGCTTCATGCACAGGTGCATCCAGCGAAGTGTGTCGGGTGTTACTTTGAAAGATGTTGTTGATTTCTGTTTCGCTCATTTCTAGCAGTTCTGCTAATTCTTCAGTTGAAGGCTCTCTTTCATGTTCTTGTTCAAAAGCCATGTAAGCCTTGTTGGCTTTGTTGTAAGTGCCAATTTTGTTTTGAGGCAAGCGGACTAATCTGCCCTGCTCTGCCAACGCCTGCAGGATGGATTGGCGAATCCACCAAACGGCGTAAGATATAAATTTGAAACCTTTAGTTTCATCAAAGCGTTGTGCCGCTTTAATCAATCCGAGGTTGCCCTCGTTAATCAAATCACTAAGTGATAAACCCTGATGTTGGTATTGCTTAGCCACAGATACTACGAAACGGAGATTGGCCTGTACCAGTTTGTCAAGTGCTCTCTGAGAATCTACAGGATTCCTGTTAAACATTTTGATTCGCTGGGCAAGAGTGGTCTCTTCTTCCGGCGTAATCATTGGAATTTTAGAAATCTCCTGAAGGTACTTTTCAACCGCCTGGCTGTCTCTGTTTGTAATCTGGGTAGCAATTTTTAGCTGCCTCATAGTGCTTGAGTGTTACTTTTAAAAAACGTAATTAAGAGTTGGTTTTTTAAAGGAAAGTTGCAAAGGGTAAGTTAATTACTGCGACCGTCCAAGTCTGTCTGCAAAAATAAGTTTTAATTTTTGCTTCTCATAACGTTTCAAATAAAATATTCTTTCAACTTATCCACGCAATCGGTTTCGTTTGTGCAAAACACATATTTGCACCCGTAAAATTTAATACAAACTGAAATAGTTGTACGCGGAAACTAATTTGCAGACAACTTGACCTTTGATTTATTTCGGTTTCTTAAATAAACCCAAAGTGCTGCTCCTGTAATAAAAAGTAACGTAGAAATGACTTCAGCTTGTGTGGGTTTAAATCCAAAAATATCTAATCGGGTGTTTACCCTTATTTTTTCAATAAAAAATCTTTCTAATCCATTTAGCATCAGATAAATAGCAAATAAAGTACCCGGTATTTTCAATTTTTTTCTAAAATACCAAAGAACAAAAAACAACAAAATACATACAGCAATTTCATATAAAGGTGTAGGAAATACACCTTCGGGAAGTACAAAACGATATTTATCGGTTTCGCCGGCTATTTCTACTCCTTCTCTTGCAACATTATGCGGGTAAGTATAGCTCCACATCCAATCGGGCAACCAACTAAAAGGTTTTTTCAAAGTATTTACAATGCCCCAATCTCCATCGCCAGAAACCTGACATCCGATTCGTCCAATTCCATAAGCCAGCATCAGCGTAGGTGCAGCCGCATCATTGAGATGCCAGAAACCAATTTTATACTTACGGGCATACCACCAAATGGCAATTGCTGCACAAATGAGTCCTCCATAAAAAGTTAATCCTTCTGCAGAAAACAAACTACCAAAAGGATCCTGAATAAAGCTATCCCAGGTTTCAAAAGCATTAAAAATCTTAGCTCCTATCAATCCAAACACCAATGCGAGAATCGTGATTTCTCCTACTCTGTCATGTGGCCATATTCTGACAGTTCTTTTCTCTGGCTTTGCTAATTTTTGTTTGTTCTTTTCCCACCATTTAATTCCAGCAAATAATAAACCCATACCAATGCCAGCAGGCCAGCTTCCAATAGTTGAAAAAATAAATGCCTGTGGATCTTCTGTGGCAGTATTATCCATAATAAACAAGGCCAGTATTTTGTACCCCAATAAAAAACCCAGTAGAAAATTTAATCCCAGTTCAACTGAAGTAGCGGGTCTGCCAACCATTATTTCCATTTCGGTGTATTGCAGCAAACCCTGACCCGACTTTCTTTTAAGTTCACGAGTTAATACAAAGGCAGCAGCGATAAAAGCTATTGCCACAAAAAAACCAAAAGAGTTTACATATCTGAGAAAGGGCCATTCAACACCAAACAGGTCTTTAAAGGCATAATAAAGATTAGGATACATGAAACGGTAGTTGGTTAAAAGCGAATATACGCAGGAAACATCGGAGTTTAGTCATCAAAAGTCCGGAGTATCAGACATTAAAATCTAATCCCTCCGGACATATAAAATAAAAATATTAGTTACAATACTGATCAAATGCACCAACCAGATTTTGAGCAATCATCTGTGCTGTTCTTCCTTCTATTTGATGTCTTTCTACAAAATGTACTAACTGTCCATCTTTAAATAATGCAATAGATGGAGAAGATGGAGGGAATGGCATCATGTGCTGACGCAAAGCTTTTACCGCATCATAATCAAAACCGGCAAAACTGGTAGTAAGGTAGTCAGGCTTTTTGGAAGCATTGGCCACAGCCATCAACACTCCGGGGCGGGCAGTGCCGGCTGAACAACCACAAACTGAATTGATCACTACCAATGTAGTGCCTCCTTTTACAAGCTGCGCTTCAACTTCTGCTGTTGTTAAAAGCTCATTGAAACCATTTTCAGTCAGCTCTTCTTTCATGGGTATTACAATTTCTTCTGGATACATTTTTTTTGTTTTTTATATGAACTACAAAAATAACTAAAAGCAGATTCAGATTCCTTTACATCAATCTTCCTGACAAAGCTGTCAGTAGATTTTCCGTTATTCGGAAATATTGACTTGCAGAAAAAGTGAAAACTGTCAGAACTGTCATACAAAAACGCGTTGGAACAGGATTTGAAAAATCATTCCTGAATTGCATTCAAAACAAAAAAAAATAATCATGACAAATTTAAAATTCAACAACTCTCCTTTTGAAGGAACATTGAACAATTGGGTTGACACTCTTTTTTCTGAGCTTCCCGTTATGTTTAAACAAGATTTTAACCAAACTGGAATGAAAGGATTAGTTCCTGTCAACGTCAAAGAAACAGCGGACAGTTACATCTTGGACATTGTAGCTCCCGGATTTGAAAAGACGGATTTCAAAATTAATCTTGATCAACATCTGTTGACCATATCAGCAGAAAAGAACATTGAAAAAAAGGAAACAACAGACAAGCAAATCAGGAATGAATACAAGTTCCGTTCTTTTAAGAGATCTTTCACAATAGATGAAAAAACAGATGCAACGAAGATTGAAGCATCTTACATCAATGGTGTGTTGACATTAAACCTTCCGAAGAAAGTGGAAGTCAAACAAACAGCAACAGAGATTGCTATCAAATAAAAATATTTAAATTTTTCTCATAAGCAGTTGGTTTTGGTTTACACCCTCCGTTTCTACGGAGGGTTTTCTTTTTAAATAATGAATATTGAACAAGGAATTATAAATGATAAAGGGATGAAAATATTGAACATTGAACAGGAATGATGAAGGCTTAACTTTCGTTTATTAAGATCTTCCTTTCGCTTTAATAAAATACAATGAAAAAATGAATGCATTTTTTTATACCACACAACTATTATAGACCACAATTTGCTTTAAAAACTTTTTAAAGACTGTGAACCCGTTCATCCAAATAATCAACTAATCAATTCCTTGCCCCTCCATCTTCAACCTTCCACCCGCTACCATATCCCTTCCACCTTTTACCTTCTACCCTTTCCCTTTTTACATATACCTCACTCTTCACTGCATCCCATTTTCCTCCTCGTATCTATCAGGTATTGAATTTTCCATTCACCTTTCATCCTAACCAACTGAAATGAATTGACCCCACAATGACTGAATTTACCTTTATAAAAAAATTGGTAAGGCGTCCAGGCAATAGCTAATGGGCCATCTACTTTTACCGTGCCGGCCCATTCGTTTTTCCCTTCAAAACTTATTTGCTCATCCAGCGAGTTGGGTTCGGCCTTGCTCACTTGCTCTATAAATGCTGTAACCTCTTCCGTTTTTACAATTGTGTTACCCTCATTGTCTTTTGTAATAGTTTGAAAAATAACCTGATCGGCAAATACACTTTGCAACATCAGGCCATCACTATTTTTCATCGCAGCAAACATTTTGTTGATTACAGTTTTTACCGAATCAGCAGGAGATTGGGCACGAAGTGAAATAGAAATAGACAATGATGTTAAGAGAATGAAAAAGTATTTCATACAAAACAATTTTAAGAGAATGTGGCAAATGAATTGAATAATATATCGTTGATAACAGTATTACTAAAGATAAAACGTATTGCCATGCAAATAACAAGATTAGTACAGGCGGTAATCCTGATGCTGATTGTAGCAATGGCCGCCAGTTGTGCCGCAGGTAAAGAATATACCCGCAAAGTATTTGCTTCAAAAGATACAATTAATGAAACAGACTCATCTAAACTTGCCATGAGATTTTTGGAACTCGAAAGCTTAGAAGCAAAAGATGAGGGCTGGGTAACAACAGATATCATAATGGGAAGAGATACCGGAAGCAAAACAATTGCGCTTGATAATCTGGCAAAAATTTTTCCTGCTAAGAAAGATACAAGTGATGCAATTGTAAAAATTGCATCCAACGATTCCACATCCGTTGTTCAAAACAAAACAGTAGAAACAAAATCGGTTGATTCAAATATAAATAAGAGTATCGTTATAGGTGAAACCAGAAACAAACGCACCAGGTCTGACAAATAATGAAATAATTTAACCCCCTTTTATCCAGTGGTTATTTATAACCCAATATTTTCAACATGCTTTGTGCGGTTTGCTGCTTGGCATAAACCCAGTCAGTCAGTTTACCATTCTTATCATATCCAACTATCACATGCTTTGGCGAAGGTATAAGACAGTGTTTGATGCCTCCATAACCGCTGATCTGATCCTGATAAGCACCCGTATGAAAGAAACCAACATAAAGCGGCTCTTTTCCGTCATTGGTTTTGGGAAGAAAAACTTCATTGATATGTTCTTCAGAATCGTAGTAGTCGTGACTGTCGCAGGTAATGCCACCCAAAACCACACGCTGATAATCAGCATCCCATTTATTAACCGGCAGCATTAAAAATTTCTCACCTATCCCCCAGGTATCCGGCAGTGTGGTGATAAACGATGAATCAATCATGTACCAGGTTTCTCTGTCGTTTTGTACTTTTTCAGAAATCACACTATATATATGTGCCATGCTTTCGCCAACAGTATAGCTGCCAAATTCTGTAAAAATATTGGGCATTTGCACTTTTGCTTTTTTACATGCCACTTTTACGTTTTTGATTATCTCATTTATCATAAACTGATAATCATAATCAAAACCCAGAGAGTGTTTGATGGGAAAACCACCACCTATATTTATTGAATCCAGCTCGGGACAAATCTTTTTTAACTGACAATAAAGGTTGATTACTTTATTCAACTCACTCCAGTAGTAGATATCGTCTTTGATGCCTTTGTTTAAAAAAATATGAAGCATCTTTAATTGAAACTTGCTTTCATATCCCTCAATCCTGTCTACATAAAATTCCAAAATATCTTTTGCCCTGATACCTAACCGGGAAGTATAAAAAGGAAAATTGGGCTCTTCTTCTGCCGCTACCCTGATGCCCAGCTTAAATGGCACTTTTACCGATGTAGCATATTCTTTCAGCTCTTCTTTATTATCCAATACCGGAACGACATTTTGCCAGCCATCATTGAGCAATCCAGCTATGCGCCGGGTATATCCTTTTTGCTTGAAGCCATTGCAAATAATATGAATGTCTTTGGTTATTTTCTTTTTGGCATATAGTTTTTTGATAATCTCAATATCATAAGCATAAGAAGTTTCCAGATTGATATCATGCTTCAAAGCTTCTTCAACTACAAAACTGAAATGCGAGCTTTTAGTACAGTAACAATAAAAATATTTTCCTTCGTATTTATGTTTTTTAAAAGCTGCCGCAAACATTTGCTTGGCCTTTTTAATCTGCATTCCTATTTTAGGCAGATAGGTCAATTTTAACGGTGTGCCGTGGTTGGCAATCAGCGTTTTTAAATCAAGACCGTTGAAATGCAGGTAGCCATCTTTTACATCAATTCCCTCTTGAGGAAAATTAAAGGTTTGCTTTACGAGATCTAAATAAGAGTTTGACATTCTTTTCTCTAATAAGGAGTCAGTAATTTTATAACGGCACAAATGTATAAGATTGCAGAAATTAATCGTCAAAAAATTTGAGAATACTCCAACCCCACAAATACGGGAATTTGACTGTAAATTAGCGGCTGCAATCAACCTATATGCAAATAGCCCAGCAAATCATTTTTGTTTTCATCAGCGCAATCGCCATCTGGCTCTTTTCAAAGAAAGTAAAAGAGATAAGCCGAAATATAAAACTGGGAAGAGATGAAAACCTCAACGACAATCCTTCACTACACTGGCGCAATTTATTGCTGCTCGCCTTTGGACAAAAGAAAATGTTTAGAAATCCGCTGGTAGCTGTATTGCATTTTTTAGTGTATGCCGGGTTTATCATTATCAATATTGAAGTACTTGAGATAGTGTTGGACGGATTTTTGGGCACACACCGCTTGTTTGCAAAACCATTAGGGGGCCTTTACCTGTTTTTAATCAACTCATTTGAAGTGCTGGCTTTGCTGGTACTTTCTGCCTGTGCTATCTTTTTGGTGAGAAGAAATATTATCAAAGTCAAACGTTTTATCAGCAAAGACCTGAAAGGCTGGCCCCGCAGCGATGCCAATTATATTTTGATAACGGAGATTGTATTGATGTCGCTTTTTCTGTTGATGAATGCCAGCGAAACTTTATTAGTCAACCGCAGCGCCGGTACTTCTGGCGAAGGATTTATCATTTCAAAATTTTTGCACCCTGTTCTTTCGGGCATTGGCAATCATGGTCTGGAACTCATTGAAAGATCATGCTGGTGGCTACACATCGTTGGCATTTTTGCTTTTTTAAACTATCTCCCCTATTCTAAGCACCTGCATATTATTCTGGCTTTTCCCAATGCCTACTATGCCCGGCTGGAGCCTATGGGAAAAATGGAGAATATGGAATCGGTACAAAAAGAAGTATTGTACGCCATGCAGCCCGAACTGGCTTCTTCAGGCGAGCAGGCCACACCATTGAAATTTGGCGCAAAAGATGTACAAGATTTAAGTTGGAAAAACCTGATGGATGCCTACAGTTGTACCGAATGTGGTCGCTGCTCGGCAGCCTGCCCTGCCAATCAAACAGGCAAACTGCTTTCGCCCCGAAAAATAATGATGGCAACTCGTGACCGGCTGGAAGAAGTAGGAAAAAATATTAATAACAACGGCGATTTTAAAGATGATGGCAAATCGCTTGTGCATGATTATATAACTACAGAAGAATTGAGAGCCTGCACCACCTGCAATGCCTGCGTACAGGAATGTCCGGTGAGCATCAGTCCGCTTGATATTATTGTGCAGCTGCGCCGTTATCTGGTAATGGAAGAAAGTAACTCGCCACAGGAATGGACAGGCATGTTCAGCAATGTTGAGAATAATTTTGCCCCCTGGAAATTCAGCCCTGATGAAAGAGATAAATGGGCAGAAGAATTAAAATCACATTAAATTATTTATTAGCCAGACAGCATTACTACTATGTGGCCCAGTTGCGTCGCACTCTTCAGCGATCTGTTCGCTATTGGGCATCATGATATACATATAGGTTTTCAAAACTAATATAAAGCCTTTATGTTTTTATTCTATCCCAACCGGAGTAACTATAATCAATTCTTAGATTTTCTTCTGATTACATCGGGGTTATTCTAAAAAATATTTTTAACTCAGTAATTATAACAATACCCCCTGTTTGATATTACGGACATTCATTTGTAACTTGCATAAAATTTCAGACATAAAAACAATTGCGGTCATACCTGCTTTTTTGAAAAAAAACCTTCAACTTACTCAATCATCGAGGACGCTGATTTTTTTTGCCTGCTATCGGCATACCCTCTCCAGACATTTTTTTTTCTGAATTTAATTTTCAATTACTTCTTATAAATATTTTATGCAAACAGCTATTTCATCTGCTTCTGCTTCCTCCTATTTTATGGAACTTGAGGCGCAATATGGCGCTCACAATTACCATCCGCTACCCGTAGTATTATCCAAAGGAAATGGTGTACATGTATGGGATGTGGAAGGCAAACAATATTATGATTTCCTAAGTGGATATTCTGCCGTCAATCAGGGGCATTGTCATCCAAAGATTGTATCTGCTTTTCTTGAACAGGCACAAAAACTTACACTTACCAGCCGTGCATTTTACAATGATGTATTGGGTGAGTACGAAAAATATATAACGACTTTATTTGGCTACGATAAAGTGTTGCCCATGAATACAGGAGTAGAAGCAGTAGAAACGGGTATCAAACTTTGTCGTAAATGGGCTTATGAAGTTAAAGGCATTCCACAGGAGAAAGCCGTCATCGTTGTATGTGAAAAGAATTTTCATGGCCGCACTTCCACCGTTATTTCTTTCAGCAGCGACAAGGATGCAAAAAATAATTTCGGGCCTTATATGCCGGGTTTTAAAGCCATCCCTTTTAATGATATAAAAGCACTGGAAGGGGCACTGGATGATAAAAATGTTGCTGGTTTTCTGGTAGAGCCTATACAAGGTGAAGCCGGTGTAGTAGTGCCAGATGAAGGATATCTGAAAGCCGTCAAATCCCTTTGTGAGAAAGCTAACGTACTGCTTATTGGCGATGAAATACAAACCGGCCTTTGCCGTACCGGGAAAATGCTCGCCTGCGATCATGAAAATGTAAAACCCGATATATTACTTTTAGGAAAAGCACTTAGCGGCGGTATGCTTCCGGTGAGTGCCGTACTGTGTAATAATGAGATAATGATGACAATAAAACCCGGTGAACATGGCAGCACTTATGGCGGTAATCCTCTGGCTTGCAAAACAGCTATCGCATCACTTCAGGTTTTGCAAGATGAAAATATGGCTGACAATGCAGCGGCAATGGGCAACCTGCTTCGTTCAGCAATAGAAAACCTCAATTCTCCCTTTATCAGTATGGTAAGAGGAAAAGGGCTACTGAACGCAATTGTTATCGAGCATCAAAACAAAAATGCAGCATGGGAGCTTTGTATGAAAATGAAAGAAAATGGTTTATTGGCCAAACCAACACATGGCGATAAAATCAGATTCGCACCGCCTTTGATAATAAACCAAGAACAAATATTAGATGCAGTAAGTATCATTCAAAAAAGCTTGCAAATGACAGCGACATTTTAAACTTTAATCATCTAAACCTTAAGTCCTTCAACGTTGGCCTTAAACTTTTTTCAAATCATTCAAACACTACACATATGGACATACATCTGCACCCAAAACCCGAGCAGCATCTGGAGCATCATTTAAAAAGCAGCGATGCCCTTCGTGATATTGTTATTGGCATGAGTGATGGGCTAACTGTTCCTTTTGCACTTGCAGCAGGATTAAGTGGCGCTGTAAACAATACTGATGTCATTGTAATTGCAGGTATTGCAGAAATTGCTGCCGGCTCAATTGCGATGGGATTGGGTGGTTATCTGGCAGGTAAAACAGAACAAGACCATTATAACAGTGAAGAAAAAAGAGAGTATTACGAAGTGGAACATCTGCGTGACAGGGAAATAGAAGAAACAAAAGATTTTTTTGCAAGCATAGGATTGAGTGATGAGTTGCAACAAAAAGCAACAGCAGAGATAGCAAAAGATAAAAAACAATGGGTTGATTTTATGATGAAGTATGAACTGGGATTAGAAAAACCTGACCCCCGCCGTGCCCGTCAATCTGCTTTAAATATCGGGTTATCTTATGTAGTGGGTGGGTTGGTACCTCTCAGTCCTTATTTTTTTGTACACACACCTGTTGAAGCATTAAAAATTTCGGTAGCAGTTACATTAATATGTCTTTTCTGGTTTGGATATTTTAAAAGTAAGATGACCGGAGTGAATGCATGGGCAGGCGCTATACGTGTAATGCTCATAGGTGCAGTAGCTGCAAGTGCAGCCTTTGGTGTGGCAAAATTATTTGAGAACTAAAGGGATTAAGGAGGTTTAAGAAATTCAGGAGTATTAAGATTGCAGAGATTGTGTGCTGCATATCAATAAATCTTCCTAGAAAACTATTATTTAAAATGGTTGAGATATTTGCACAAAAAAACCGCCTCGGGTTACGAAGCGGTTTTTTTTGTTTTTTTTTACTTGGTTATTGTACTACAAATGATTTTGTGAGTTTTAATCCATCTCCCAATAATTGCAAATTATAAATGCCAGGTGAAAGTCTTGCAGGTAGTTGTATTACCTCTGTTGTGGCATTACCGTTATGTGTTAATGAACGATTATACACCTGCTGACCCTGTGTATTTACTATTCTTAATGTATAAACATTTTTGGCAAGGCCTGGTAATTGTAAACTAAACTGACCCCCAGTTACAGGATTGGGATAAATAACCATATCCATATTTGAAGCGTTGCGGTTTACTTTTACAATGTTGGTATAAAGTATTTTTCCATTTGCCTCTACAGTACGAATGCGGTAGAAATTAACACCGGGCAATGGGTTAGCATCAACCACTATATAATCTGCACGACTACCATCATTTTTCAAAGCAGTTTGCACTGATATGTCGCTAAAGCCACTGCCGTTTGCCGATCTTTCTACATGATAATTCAATACACCTGATTCTGTAAGATTGCTCCATTCAATTTTATTGGCACTACCCAACTGATATGCTTTAATGCCGGTTAATGCTACAGGCAGATAAACAGGATCGTTGGAAATACCAAATGGAGAGAAACTGCCAAAACCACTACCTGTGGCTACTGTACCTGTAACCGAACCACTGTTATTATCAACACCACCACCGGAACAATGTATAACCTGAGCAGTGGAAGCGTTATAAGAACCTCCAGTAGTAGCGCCAGTATAATCCAATGACAAAGTACAGTTAGAGCCGCCGGTTACTGCTTCTGCAATATCCCAGGTAGCATTGACGCTATAACCTGCAATAACACATGCGGGTGAAGCTGAACTTACTTTTACTGAAAAATTATCAACTGTACCTGCATTATTAATTGTTGCAGGATGATATAAAGCACCAGAAGGCCCAACAGGGAATAAGACATTGGTGGCTCCCACGTTATTAATAGTTAATGTACCTGAACCATCAGTAACGACATAAGCAGTAGATGAACCACCCACTACTTCATCAGTTGTAAGATTGTTGTTGCCCAATGTAAATGTGCCGTTAAGCAATTCCACTCTGTCTGTTGCTGTGATATTTCCACCGGCTGTTGAGTTTCCTTTTACAACTAAACGGGTATATGTACCAGCATCAATGGTGCTGCCTGCCTGTGCAAGTCTGCTACTGCTGTTTCTTAAATCTATATTTGCAACAGGTACCAGCGTAAAGTTGACACTGTTATCATTGGTATCGTCACTTTCATTTCTTTTTAAGCCAGAGTTTGCGGGACTGCTTGGTGTAACGGCAGCAGTGCCTTCTGAAAGTGTTCCGCCTGTTAAATTACCATATCCCAAAGCATCAATTACTGCTCCCGTAGAAATAACCTGAAGGGCAAATTGTCCGGATGAGCCTGCAAAACCTCCACCAATTTCATTATCGGCTGTTAAAGAGTTTGTTAATCCAACCGTTACTGTTGGATTTGTGGATAACAACCAATACCCATAAGGTGGAATAATACCTGATAATGTCCCAAGGGTACTACCTCCACTACCTGAAGAAGACTGATAAAAAATTCTCAATAGAGAAAGATCAAATGATTTATTTGTTTTATTAACCAGTTCAAGATATTCATCTCCTGCTCCACTGTACGCAGGGTTAAACTGATTGATAACAATCTCACCTGCAACAGGTGCAACTTCAATTGTTATTACTCCACCTGCAGCCATTGGGTCTGTTCCACTTAATGTAGCTGTGGCAAAACTAATATTGGTGAATGGTGTAGATGCGATATTGATGGTATTGCCGGAAGTAGCTGCAACATCAACATCTACTGTTACCCAAAAATAACCAGTGGCACCGGGATTAATTTGCTGTGTTAATCCGCTAAATGTAACCGGTGAGCCTGAAGCGACTATTGCTTGAGAAGTTCCAATTTGTGTAGCGGTGCCAAATGAACTGGAACTATTGTACCACAGTTTAAAACTATTGGCTGCCAAATCGCTGACAACATAAGTTCCTGCTGTATTTACAGTAAATGAATTTAATACTGCAACGTTTGTCGTAACTGCAGCATTCCATTGATACAAGAATACATTGTTTGCACCATTGGCAACATTGGATGCAGACGGACCAGTTTGCGTAATAGTTACTAAAGGAGTAACGGCAGCAATTGTCTGATCGTTACCAGCAGCAACGGGATCGGTTCCAGTTTTTGTGCCTGACACAAAAACCAAATTGCTAAAAGGAGTCGCTGCAATACTTACTATATTTCCAGCTGCTCCATTATAAGCCACATCGGTTGTTACTAACAGATAGCGGGTATCGCCATTATTAATTACTTCGCTCAATCCGCTAAAAGAAATTGTATTGCCAGATGCAACAATTGCTTGCGCAGTACCCAATTGAGTAGCACCACTAAGACTATTGCTGCTATTGATCCAAAGTTTAAAACTATTCGCCTGAAGATCGGCCACCTGATAAGTGCCGGCAGTAGTAAAGGATGCACTGTTAAGGGTGGCATTATTTACCGTAACATCAAGCTGTACGCCGTATAATAAATTGTTAGCACTGTTTTGATTTATACTACCTGCTGCTGGTGATGCGGCAGTAATAGCAATAGAAGGTACTAATGCAGCAAAAGTTTTTAATCCTGCGGCAGATACCGGATCGGTTCCAGTTTTATTTACGGTGCCCAAAAAAGAAATATCGCTAAAGGCTGTTGTACCAATGTTGATGGTATTGCCCGGTGTGGCGCTGCCCGAAATATCGGCCGTCACAAATACATAGCCCGTTGTACCATTGTTAATGGTTTGAGTAGTAAATGAAGGAAAAACCTGTGAGCCGGCACCCAGCCCCGTTGTTTTGGTACTTAAGGTGGCATCGCCCACATCCAATACATTATCAGCAGAATAACGAACTTTCAGATTTACCAGATCTGATGCGCTATATGTTCCTGCAGTATTTACAGTTAATCCATTGAGTGTCGCATTGGCACTGGTAACTGTCATATCATAACGTTGTAACACAACATCAGTTGCTCCTTGATTTTCTGAAGAAGCACCGATACTGCCGGAGGAGATGGCTATATCGGGAGTGACAGCAACAGCAGCAGTAATTGATAAATCATCAATTGCGATTTTTGGTCTACTTCCAGAACTTCCCCCTGATGTTCCATTAAAATAATAAAATCTAATTCTTGCTGATGAAGAGTTATTAAATGTAGCTGGTAAACTAACTGAAGTTATTGTGCCAGATGAAGTTCCTCCGTTATTAATAATATTATTCACAGAAGCTCCACTAAGTTCAGTAAAAGAGACTCCATCAATACTTGTATAAACTTTTAAAGACCCAACTCTATCGCCAGTATTATTATTTACTCTTGTCCAGTTAAAACTAATAGTACCAGCATTTACTCCTGTATAGTCTAAATATATATCAATTGCACACGAGCTAGTACTATTGGATGTACCTACTGATAGTAATACGATTGTACCTGCTGGATTCCCCGTCAAACTACCTCTTTGAACTCCACCACTTGATCCTGACGATTGAAATGTTGCAGTAGAAACTGTAGTTTTTACTCCATCAGGTATTGTACCTGTACTATTAACTGCAACCGACCCCCATCTATTGGCTCCAATTCCTAAGGCAAAGTTATTTGTCCAATTAGAAATATCAGCAAAATTTTCGGTGTATGTCATTCCAGGTTGGATGGACATCGGAACGGGAGTTTGCGCAATAGTAATAACACAAACCATCACCATCACCATCAATAAGTAAATTTTTTTCATACAATTAAATTTTAGTTTAAAATCAGTAACGTGAAAATTCAGAGGCGGGAAAGGTTATTTCAAATATTAGTTTTTTCAATTATAAAAAGTATGAAGGATTGAGCTACTTATCCACATTTATTAAAAATTGATTGAGGTCTGTTGGCCCAAGCAGACAAAGGAATAGAAAAAAAGAATAAACGAAAATGAGTGATAGAAAATTAATGGAAAATTAATCTGCCCGCTTAATTGTTTTTCTTTTCCTGTATTTTCAAATCGGGGAATAAAGCAGCAATCAGCATTATGAGTGAGGCAAGGGCCATCAGGTAAATGCCGCTTTGCTTCAAAGGACAATCGCCACCCTGGCAGGCAGGTATTACAATAAAATTTCTAATAGCCCAGGCTATGTTTACAGCAGACAAAGCAAGATTCAATCGTTTGGCCCAGATACGCGGTACCAATACACATACAATATAAAAAGCAGTTAAGATAAAATGGAGATAAGCAGGTTTTCCAAAATTGGTTCCCTGCGTATTGATTCCAGTTATGGTCAGGTTTCGGTCTTCAATGGTTACCCAGGGCAAAAAGGCAGCAACTATCAGCAATAAAGCAGCAGCCAGTCCAATCCATTTGGTGTATCGCATGGGGCGCAAGATAAGGAATATGGTGGTGGGGTGATTGGGTGATTAGTTGATTAGTTGATTGGGTGATTGGGTGATTAGTTTATTGGTTGAATAGTTGATTGGGTGATTTTAATTGAAATGAAAAATAAGTTTCAGACAGAACGGTTTTTATTGAAATGATTTCAAATGAAACTGTGAAATTTTGGCATAAAAAAAAATTCCGGCGCATGGCCGGAATTATTGTCAGTTAAATGAATTTGAAAATAATTTATAATTTAAATCCAACTGATAAACTCAACACCCGGTGTTTGTTTTTATCATCTGCCTGGTTATTGCTGCCCGACTGTAATTTGGCAAGACCAAATCCATAACCTATTGAAATTACTGTTTGCTTAAACTCCACTCCTGCCAACGCATTTACGCCATAGTCAAATCTTCTCATAATGCCATAGCCGGATCCTTCTTCATAATCCAATGTTGTAGGATCATCATCCGACCACTTGATATTTTCTTCAGATTTGAAAGCGATATTCAAAAATTTTCCTTCGGTTTTATTTTTACCTGCTATGCCCACAGCTATATAAGGGCCAATGCCGCCAAATATATTTATCGTTTTTCCGGGAGATTTAAAAACAAAATTGGCAGGTATTTCAACATAAAGCGGACTTGTTGTGGCTTCAAAATAAGTATTACCAGATGGGTTGCCTGAAGAAGTCTTAGAACCTTTACCGGTTAATAAAATGCCCGGTTGAAAATAGATTGCGGGTGCAATTTTTATATCGCCGGTAAAGCCCACATGAAAACTGGTGAGCATTTTGTTTTTGTCCACATCGCCATCATTGGTTATGGTAATATTTGCAAAATTGAACCCTGCTTTGATGGTTTGTGCCTGAGAACTGAGAGCGACAATTGATAAAAGAATGACTAAAGATGATTTTAATTTCATAATGGTACTTTTTACCCCTTTTGTCAAATGTTGTGCCAAGTGCAGGGAAAATTTGCTTTTTGAGAGAAAAAAAACGATTCAGACATGTACTCGTTTTCTATAAAAAAAATTAACCCCGAAAGAAAGTGAATTAGCAAAAAAAGTATCAGGAAAAAAGATCAAACAATATGATTCCATTCAAAAATATCCTGTTCAATTCCTTTTCTGATGTTTTCCAGTTTTTGTTTTAAAATCCGATGCAGCGAGTTGTCATTATATTCTGGCAACGTATAATCAATACCATCAATACCTATTAATTGAATAGGAGCCACTACAGCGGCAGTGCCTGCACCAAAAGCCTCTGTGATGAATCCGTTTTGAAATGCAGATTCCAATTCATCTACTGCAATCGGTCTTTCTTCAACAGCAATTCCCATTGTAGCTGCCAGCCTAATTAATGAATCACGGGTAATGCCATCCAGTATTGAATCGGAAAGTGGTGCCGTTATTATTTTATTGTTGATAACAAACACAACATTCATTGAGCCTGACTCCTCAATAAATTTATTTTCTCTTCCGTCAGTCCATAGTACCTGATTATAACCTTGTTCTCTTGCCAGCTTTGTTGGATAATAGGCACCGCCATAATTGCCACCACATTTTGCAAATCCGGTTCCGCCTTTAGCGGCTCTTGTATATTGTTGTTCCACTTTTACTTTAATGGGCTGTGTATATAATTCGGCTACAGGACCAGTAAAAATGACAAACCGATACTGTTCAGAAATTTTTACACCAAACCTTGCTTCACTGGCATAAACAAAAGGCCGCAGGTAGAGGGCCTGCCCTGCCTTTTTGGGGACCCATTCCATATCCAATTCAACTAATTTTTTTAATCCTTCTTCAAATATTTCTTTAGGTGGCACGGCCATACACATTCTGTCAAGCGATTTTGCAAGCCTGTCGTAATGTTTTTCTATTCTGAAAATATTTATACGGCCATCCTGCATACGAAAGGCTTTCATGCCTTCAAAAACTGTTTGCCCATAATGCAGCGCCAGCGTAGCCGGATGCAACGAAAGATTACCTACAGGAACAATATGCGGAGTATTCCAGTGCCCGTATTCATAATCGCAAACCAGCATGTGGTCGGAAATGTATTTTCCAAACTCCAGGTTTTCAAAATCAACTTCCTGAATTTTTGACTTACGGATTTTTTGAATGGTCATGTCGGCAAGGGTTTCCATACAATTCTATTTTTGTTATTAATAAAGTAAATGGCCGGCCTCTTAAACAAATGGCAGCCCGTCTATAAATTCTTTACAAATTTTGAAATAAAAATTAGTTTAAAACAGATTCAGTTTTCATAGTTTTGACTATATCAGATATTTAAAACCCACCGACACTATGAGCAGACATCAGCAAAACAATGGGCATCATCTTTATCTGGAAGTAGCGGAAGGATTAGAAAAAATGATAGGCGATGATGTATTGAAGATAGGCGACAAACTTCCTTCCGTTCGTATGCTGAGTGATGAATACGGCATCAGCATGGGTACGGCTTTTCAGGCTTATTATCATTTGGAAGGAAAAGGGTTAATAGAGTCGCGACCCAAATCGGGTTATTATGTTCGCTTTAATCAAAAGCGGTTTCGGGATTTACCAAAGACGATAACACCCGACGCCTTGTCGCACGAAGTAAGTGTGAAAGAAATGATTAATTCGATCTATGGAGATATTGCATTGGACAGCAGCAAGGCCATTAATTTTGCCATAGCAGCGCCTGATGCCTCACTGCTTCCGGTGGCCAAGTTGAATAAGTCGGTAGTGCACTCATTGCGTCATTACAAAGATCATTGCATGAGCTATGAACATCCGCAGGGCAGTATGGATTTGAGAAAGCAGATTGCCAAACTTTCTTTTAACTGGGGCGGAAAAATAAAACCGGAGGAAGTAGTAGTTACTTCCGGATGCTTAGATGCAATAACAATAAGTTTAAGAGCCGTAGCAAAACCGGGGGATACTATTGCGATTGAGTCACCCAATTATTTTGGTATTTATCAATCCGCCGAAAGTCTGGGTTTTAAAGTAGTAGAGATTCCTTCCTCTCCTATTTCAGGAATGGATATTAGCCTTTTACAAAAAGCAATTAAGGATTACAAAATAAAAACTTGTGTAACGGCGCCCAATTTTAATAACCCCTGCGGTGGGCTGATGCCGGAAGAGAATAAAAAAAGATTGGCGGAGTTGATTACGAAACACCATATCCCTTTGATTGAAGATGATATTTATGGAGAATTATTTTTTGGCAAAAGCCGGCCCCGCACTTGTAAATATTATGATACCAAAGGGCTGGTTATACATTGTTCTTCTTTGTCCAAATCGCTGGCACCGGGTTATCGTATTGGATGGGCTTTGCCGGGAAAATTTTTGGAAGAAGTAAAGTTTATAAAACGGATGAATAACATCAGTCAGCCTACATTGACGCAGGCTGCTGTTGCACATTTTATTCAACACGGCCGTTATGAATATCATTTGAAAAATTTGCGTAAAGCACTGCACACTCAAAGCCTGAGGTATATGCAATCCATTATTGAACATTTGCCGGATGATACCAAAGTATCAAGACCACAGGGAGGCATGGTGCTATGGGTAGAATTGAATAAAAAAATAAATGCATTTAAATTAAGAACGGAAGCCATTAAACATCATATTTCAATAGTACCGGGGAAAATATTTTCGGCAGGCAGTCATTATCAAAATTTTATCCGTATCAGTTTTGGCCAGCCCTGGAGCGATGATTTGGATTATGGCATGATGATTCTGGGGAAAATTATACGAAAGATGCTATGATATTTTTTGGGCAAGATTTTTTAATGTCTTGAAAACACGAGAATTCATTAGCCTCGAAATTGCACATTTTCTTTTTGCAACAAAAGGATACAAAAAAAAAGAAAGAACCCAATACGCATTAATAAAAAACCCTTCTGGCGGTGAAGGGTTTTTTGATTTTGAATCAGTTTCTTATTTATATAATTCTTCTTTCATTGCTTTTACTCTTTCATCTTCTAAGTATTCATCAAAGGTCATCAAACGATCAATAATACCTTTAGGCGTCAACTCTATTACACGATTGGCTACGGTTTGCATAAATGTATGGTCGTGGCTGGTGAGGATTACAATTCCTTTGTAAGAAGTACACTGTTCATTGAAGCTTTGAATACTCTCCAGATCCAGATGGTTGGTAGGCTGATCCAGCAAAATTACATTGGGGCTTTGCAACATCATTCTACTCAACATACATCGCACTTTTTCGCCACCGCTCAGTACGTTGGTTTTTTTCATTACATCATCACCACTAAAAAGCATTTTGCCAAGAAAACCACGTAAAAATGGTTCATCCACATCTTTTACATGATCGGGTACGTATTGGCGCAGCCAGTCCATCAGGTTAACGTCTTGACCAAAAAAAGTCGCATTCTCTTGTGGCAGATATGCATGCGTAACGGTACTTCCCCATTCGTAAGAACCACTGTCGGCCATGGCTTCTGCTGTAATGATATTGAAGAAACTGGTAACCGCCAGCGGGTCGCGGCTCAACAATGCAATTTTATCTCCTTTGTTTATTGTAAATGTAACATCGGCAAACAATACACGACCGTCCACCGTTTTTTTCAATTTCTCTACATTGAGAATCTGATTGCCCACTTCTCTCAACTGCTGAAAAATGATACCGGGATATTTCCGGTAGCTTGGTTCAATTTCTTCAATGGTCAGTTTTTCCAATGCTTTCTTTCTTGATGTAGCCTGTTTACTCTTACTGGCATTGGCACTAAAGCGTGCTATGAAGTCGATCAAAGCCTGTCTTTTGTCTTCGGTCTTTTTATTCTTATCATTTACCTGGCGTGCCATCAATTGCGATGACTCGTACCAGAATGTATAGTTACCTGTAAATATTTTAATTTTCTGTCTGTCCACATCGGCGACATGGGTACACACAGCATCCAGAAAGTGACGGTCGTGGCTGACTACCAATACAATATTTTCGTAATCGGCCAGAAAATTTTCTAACCAACTGATGGTTTCTATATCCAATCCATTGGTAGGCTCATCAAGCAATAAAATATCGGGATTGCCAAATAATGCCTGTGCCAGCAGCACCCTGACTTTTAAAGTGGCAGGAATATCTTTCATCAACGATTGATGATAAGCTTCCGTAACACCCAATTCGCTTATTAGCGTAGCAGCATCACTATCCGCAGTATAACCGCCCATTTCACCAAACTCACCTTCCAGTTCTCCGGCTCTTATTCCATCTTCTTCAGTAAAATCGGCAAGCGCATAAATGCTTTCTCTCTCCTTCGCCACCTGCCAGAGTTTGGTGTGACCCATCATCACTGTATTTAAAACGGTTTCTTCGTCAAACTGAAACTGGTTTTGTTTCAAAACAGCCATCCGCTCGCCGGGCGTTATTTCCACACTGCCTTTGTTTGGTTCTATTTCGCCACTTAGTATTTTTAAAAAAGTACTTTTTCCAGCGCCATTGGCTCCTATAATGCCATAACAATTCCCTTTGGTAAAGTTGAGGTTTACTTCTTCAAAAAGAACCCTTTTGCCATAGGCAAGTTTCAAATCTCTAACACCGATCATGATTGATTTTTTTTGAGGGTGCAAAGGTAAGGAGAAAGGGGGAAGGGAGAAGGTGAATGGGTAGTTGATTAGTTAATTGGTTGAATGGTTATTTGGGTGAAGGTATTATGCAAAAAAAACCGCTCTGCATTGCTTGCAGAACGGTTTTTATGTTTTAAGAAATTAATTTCTATTAATGTACGATAATAACACCATCTCCACGACTGATAAAGCCGTTTTCGCTATTGTACATATACAGATAATAAGTACCCTGAGCCAATGAAGTGAGATCCATTGGGATAACACTACCATAAGTCAAGCCAGCGTAGCTATAAGTTCTGTACAGTCTGCCATCAGCACCATACACTTTTACTCCTAAAGAAGTATAAAGGTCAGTGTTCATCTTCAGACTGAAATTACCTTTGTTTGGATTAGGCATTATCAATACAGCATGTTTCTCATTGAGTTTTCTGTGTCTGTCGGCACACTCTTGTACAAATACCAATGAGCTGGCTGCTTTTGTACAACCGGCATTGGTTGCAGTATAAGTAACAGTATGATTGCCTATACCAGCTGTAGATGGAGTAAATAATCCACCTGACGTAACACCTGTGCCTGACCAAACGCCACCACTATAAGATGCAGAAAGATTGAATGCTGCATCTGATACGCAAACTGTTTTTGGTAAAGCATTTAAAGAAATAACAGGGTAAGTATTCACCGTAAATATTGCTGCATTGGTAAACGTAGTACCGCAACCTGCAGTAACTGCGCAACGATATCTGTAACCGTTTTGAATAGCAGGAACATTTGTCTGTACTAATGTACTGTTATTAGTAGGTGTAAGCGATGAAGTAGGGAATACCAAGTTGAACCAGGTAGCACCACCATTGGTACTTGCCTGCCATTGATAAGTAAGTGCACCAACTGAAGTAGTTGCGCTTACAGATAATGTTACATTACTTCCTTCGCAGAAGGTCTGGCTTACAGGCTGTGCAGTAATTACAGGATAAGAGTTTACTGTAAGTAAAGCAGAAGCAGTAATGCCCGGTGTACAAGGTGGGCTTGAAATATTACATCTGTACCTGTTTTGATTGAAGGTAGGAGGCGTATTAATTAATGTAAGTGTAGTTGTACTTGCACCAGAATAGTTAGCGCCGTTGGAAACATTATTCCAGGTAACGCCACCATCTGTACTTACTTCCCATTGATAGTTAAGACCGCTGCCGCTTGCTGCTGCATTAAAGCTGGTACCTGTGCCTTCGCAAATGGTTTGGTTAGAAGGATTGGTGGTTACAGTTACAGATGAATTAACTGTAAGTGTAGCAGAACTTGAAGTAGCTGCAGGAGGACAAACACCTGTTACCACACAACGGAATCTGTGACCGTTTTGACCAATTAAGGTTGATGCAATTGAGTAAGTAGCACTGGTTGCACCGCCAATTGGATTCCAGGTGGTACCACCATCAGTACTTAATTCCCATTGATAACCTATAGAAGAACCAGTAGCTGTAACCGTGAAAGAAGCTGCGCTACCAGAGCATACTGCAAGGTTTGCAGGCTGACCGGTTACTGCAGGAGCTGTATTTACAGTTAACACTGCAGCATTAGAATTTGAAACGCCGCACTGGCCGGTAACTACACAACGGAATTGCCAGTTGTTATGAGTAACTGTTGGGCTTGGGAAATTATAACTACTACTAATAGCACCAGCAATAATACTCCATGTAGTACCACCATTGGTACTGTACTCCCACTGATAAGAAAGAGCACCACTTGCTGTAACGCTAAAGTTAACCCCTGTTCCCACACAAGTTGTTTGGCTTGCAGGATGTACAGAAATAGAAGGACCTGCACCTGCGTTTACGGTAAAGCTAACGTTAGCCGTTTGTGTACCGCCTGGAGCAGGGCCACTACCCTGTACCACTACTGTGTAAGTTCCAGGAGTTAAAGCACCTGTATTGTTTAAAGAAACAGTTGCATTTCCAGTTGCGGTAAATGAATTTGGAGAAATAGTAACATTTGTACCACCGGGAGCACCTGAAACATAAGTTAATGACACGGGACCTGTATATGAACCAAGTAAATTAACAGGCAGTGTTGAATTAATAGGACCGGCTGATGCACAAGAAATAGATCCTGTTGTTGCTGTACCAAAAGCATAGCCATTAACAGGAACTGTAATTGAAAAATTGGCATTAGAGATATCAAAGAAGATACTACCAACAGCCTCAATTTTAATTCTTGCTGTGGTTGTTGCAGGAACAGAAGGAATAGTCAATGCTTCTGAACCATCATTAGCAGTACTATTTGTAATTACGGTTGGATATGTAAGTCCTCCATCAGTTGATAAAGAAATTTTTACATTGGCAACATTAAATGGAACTGCATTTGTTCCGGCATTATTCCAAGTAATAGTTTGTGTCGAACCGCCAGAATAGGACTCTCCGCCATTAGGAGTGGTAACTGTAAAAGGAGTAGATCCTGAAGTAGTAACAACAAATGAGGTTGAAGATTGACAACCACCATCACCACTTGAAACAACACCACCACCACCTGCTCTGTTATCCCTAACCGTAAATCTAAACTTCATATTTCTGGCAACAGTTGGCAAAGTTTCACCTTTTAAACCGCCCATTGTAGCTGCAGGGTTTGCAGGATAACCAGCAAGAATAACAGCCATATCAGGGAAAGTTCTGCTACCATTAGTTTTAGGCACTCTTGACTTAAACAATGGTGCAGTTGTGCTGCTTGCACCGCTATTCCAAGCACCTCCAGGACCCAGATCCATTTCTTCCCAGCAATAAGTAAGCGGATCTCCATTTGCATCAGTTGCTGTACCTGATAAAGTAAATGGTGTGCTTACAGGAATAGTGAGATTATTGTTAGGTAACGGGTCAATAACTGGCAATGTATTTCCTGTAGCGGTTAGCACTGCGCAAGCTGCTCCACCACCTGAAACTACAAAATTGCTGATTTCATCAAAACTAATTGCATGAAAAAAGGGATCACTGTTTGGCTGAATATTATCAGAAGCACAAATACCTGCATAAGCTTGAATAGTAGTGCCACTTCCTACTTCATAAGCAGTTGAAGCATTTCTATTTCCACCTCCACAACTACTTGTAGTACTATTAAAGGTATGATTACCGCCAAACTGATGCCCCATTTCATGAGCAACATAGTCAATGTTGTAAGCATCACCTGTTGGATTTGGACTACCTGTTATTCCTCTTGCTTTACTAGGTCCGCAAACGCATTGTAACTGCGCCAAACCACCACCGCCAGTACTAAAAGTGTGACCAATATCATAATTGGCCGCACCAATATTTGCATTAATTACCGTTTGACTTTCATTAATTAATAAACCAGCATTATTGTTTCCGTTAAATGGATCAGATCCGGCATTTAAAAACTCTACAAGATTGTTGTTGGCTACTAAAACTAATCGTACAGCAACTTCCTGTTCATAAACACCATCAACTCTGTTTACAGAGGTTACGATTGCATTATGAAGGATATTTGGATCAGAACCTGCTGCAATGCCAGGAGCTTGAGCATATTCACCAGTACACGCTACAGCTAATCTATACGTACGAAGCTGAGTGCCCAAACAAGCGGCAGCCGTATTTGAAGGTGCAAATCGCATTGGTTCATCCGGCACTTCACACTGCATTTCTCTAGATTTTATTAAATCCTTTCTATAATAACTTATATAGTTATTTACATCCCCTACAGAAAAAGGATCAATATAATATGAACCGTTTGCAGATAAAATTTGAGCGTGGAATCCATTGGGTCCAATATCAAATCTGATTGATGCATAAGGATCATCTATTCCCTGACCAGCAAAAGTTCGTATATCAGGAAATTTAACCTGCAATGCAGGTTCTTGAATGCTACTCTCCCAAACATGAAACCTTGCAGGGGAACCATCAGGCTTTATCAATGTTAGTACGGGTGCTTGATTACGATAAAGATTTTGACTTTCGGAAGGCAAACTCCTAAGAAAAACTTTCATCGAATTAAAATTCAAAGAAACAGTTTTAAACTGTTGGGGGATTATTACCCTTTGCCCAATGTTTGGCAAGACTTTATTAGCTCCGAGGTCGTTAAAAAAAAGGTTTTGAGAAATACCTTTTTGATAAAACACCGAGAAAAATAAACCAATAAAGAATAATTTGTAAAATTTACTCATAAAAATGGTTTTGTTAAAAAATTTGTGTGCTAAAAATAAGCATATTTATATTAGAAAAAACTAATTAAAATAGTATGACACTAATTTTTTATAGGCGGCTGTCTTACAGGAAGATTAGATTCTTCCAATTTATCAGGCGGCCTGACATTTTCCGCCAAATCTGACCTAAAATAAGAGATATATTTTTTTGAGCTTTTGGGATAGTATGGCTCAATAAAATAATCGCCGTTTACAGAACGGACTTGAATATGCATTCCACCCGGTCCAGAATCACCTGATAATTGAGCATAAGGATCAGAGATTCCCTGACCTCTAATTGAGACAATTTTTATTTTTTCATTTGCACCTGCATCAATATCTACTTTCCAAATACGAAAACTAACCTTTTGACCTAATGGGTTTATGAGAATTAAAATTGCGGCCGACTCACGATTATTCAATTTTGATTCATAAGACAAAGTATCAAAAAATAATTTCGACTTACGTTCACAAAATTTAAGACCACGATACTTTTTTACTTTTACAGGATTTTCAATTGGGGAATCAAATTTTTTGTTTTGACCTAAATCTTTTAAAAAAACAGATTGGGATTGTAGCTTTTGATTAGTTATAAACAAGGAAACACACAGAAAAAATGTCTTCATTAATAATTAAATGTTTAATACATACGAAGATATTGATATTATGAAATAAAAGGAAACGGTATATTTCAAAGATAAAAAAGCCATTGCATTTCTGCAATAGCTTTAAGAATTTAAGGCACTATGAAAGAGCCGGTCAATGGTGCTGAAGAAATGTTTTGACCACCGAAATTGTAATTCAAAACTGTGTTATAAGAATAATTTCCTGAGGCTAAACTAATTGGATTATTTTGGGAGAAGGGATAAGAATAAGTAACAGTAGTATTAGTTTGAATATAAGTTAGTTTAAAAGTACCAGAGACTGGGCAATCTCCCACACCAAAGCGAGGGCCCGGACACAATATGCCATCACATTGTGAATAAATAAAATATTGATTCCCTGTTAAAATTGGAAATACAGCTGCAGACATAGATTGATATTCTTCAGGTGTATATTTCCCTATCAAGTTTCCAGAAGCAGTTAAAGTAAGCGGACACGAAGAATTTCCTGGCGTATTATGATCCAATACGAGTGAATATGTCCCATTAAATTGTGGCCATGGAGTGCCTAATGTTGGCACATTTGATAGTCTATATGTGTACTTTCTCAGATATTCGCAAGAACCTCCGTATAAATAAGCGTCACAATTCGGATCAACAATCTCCATTGAACTGCTTAATAGTGTATGCGTAAAAGAAGGATTTGGAGCCAAGGGTGAAAATGCTACAGATGCAGGCGCTTCTCTTGGGAGTCCATCATAAATATCATCCAATGAAATAATCAAATATTCAATGTTCCAAAATTGGTCGCCACAGTTTCCTGCATCATAAGCGGTAACCATATTAAAATCACTTACATGGGTATTGCATTGACCTTTGCCTTGAAAACTATGCATATTCGCTCTAATTGATGTAAGCCATGTATTAACTCTTAAATCTATTTCTTCTTGTGTTGCACGCCAAGCTTGTATTTGCTGTGTGCCTTTTGCGCTAAAAACTTTCTTTTGAATTGTTGTTGAATTTTCAACAGTTGCTTTACTTGTTCTCTCAACCCCATTTTTCAAACAGGATGTAATGAAAATTTAAACAACAAACATTACAGACAATTTTTTCATAAAATTAATTTTTGATTAATAATTTGATTTGTAACAAGTATGTAAACCAAATTAGAAAACAAGGTGTTTCCAATTTTTCTTTGAAAGAAAAGATGAACCCTAGTAAAAATTCAATTCTATAAAAGAAAAATCCCGCCTTTACAAAAGCGGGATTTCAGTATTATAAGCGGTATTAAACCTTTAGTAACCCATATCGCCCATTCCAGGTGCGCCGTGGCTATGTGGTGCTTCTTCTTTCTTTGGTTTATCGGCAACTACACATTCTGTAGTGAGCAACATACCGGCAATAGAAGCTGCATTTTCTAAAGCTACTCTGGCAACTTTAGTAGGGTCAATAATACCTGCTTTCAGCATATTTTCATACTCTTCAGTACGGGCATTAAAACCAAAATCAGCTTTACCGTCTTTTACCTTATTTACAACCACAGAACCTTCCACACCTGCATTCGCTACTATCTGACGCAGTGGTTCTTCCAATGCTCTTCTTACGATAGCAGCACCGGTAGTTTCATCTTCATTAGCACCTTTAAATTTGTCTAAAGATTCTACTGCACGTATAAAAGCCGTACCACCACCTGCTACAATACCTTCTTCTACTGCTGCACGGGTTGCATGCAAGGCATCATCTACACGGTCTTTCTTTTCTTTCATTTCCATCTCAGTAGCAGCACCTACATTTAATACCGCAACGCCACCGCTCAACTTAGCCAAACGCTCTTGTAATTTCTCTTTATCATAATCAGAAGTAGTTACTTCTATCTGTGCTTTTATCTGATTGATGCGTGCTGTAATATCTTCTTTCTTACCCTTGCCACCTACAACTGTAGTATTATCTTTATCAATAGTAACAGTTGAAGCAGTACCCAGATAACTTATATCAGCATTCTCTAATTTATACCCTTGTTCTTCGCTGATTACAATACCTTTTGTAAGCACTGCAATATCCTGAAGCATTTCTTTTCTGCGGTCGCCAAAGCCGGGAGCTTTTACAGCAGCAACTTTTAAAGTACCACGCAGTTTGTTAACAACCAATGTAGCCAGTGCTTCACCTTCCAGGTCTTCGGCAATAATCAATAAAGGACGGCCACCCTGTGCTACTTTTTCAAGAATATGAAGAATGTCCTTCATATTGCTGATCTTCTTATCGTAAATCAAAATGTATGGATTCTCCATTTCTGCTTCCATTTTCTCGCTGTTGGTAACAAAATAAGGAGAGATATAACCACGGTCAAACTGCATACCTTCTACTACTTCTACCGTAGTTTCGGTACCTCTTGCTTCTTCTACAGTTATTACACCTTCTTTGCCTACTTTCTTCATGGCTTCTGCAATCAGTTTACCAATTTCTGCATCGTTGTTTGCAGATATTGCAGCCACTTGTTGAATTTTATTACTGTCATTGCCTACAGTTTGAGATTGCTTTTTCAAATGATCTACTACTTTGGCAACAGCTTTATCAATACCACGTTTTAAATCCATTGGATTAGAACCGGCAGCCACCATTTTCAAACCTTCACTGATGATGGACTGTGCCAGTACGGTAGCAGTAGTAGTACCATCGCCTGCAATGTCAGCAGTTTTAGAAGCTACTTCTTTTACCATTTGAGCACCCATATTTTCAATGGGATCTTCCAGTTCAATTTCTTTTGCTACGGTTACACCGTCTTTAGTTACTGATGGTGCGCCGAATTTTTTCTCTAATACTACATTGCGGCCCTTGGGTCCCAATGTTACTTTTACTGCATTGGCAAGTGTATCCACACCTTTTTTCATGCGGTTCCTTGCTTCCAGTTCAAATAATATTTGTTTTGCCATTTTATTTTTATTTGTTGATGAGTTAATTAAAAAATTAGATTGTAATTATACAATTGCCAGAATATCAGATTCTCTCATTATCAGGTAATCTTCACCGTCAATCTGAATTTCAGTACCGGCATATTTGCCATATAAAACCGTATCGCCTGATTTTACTGTTACGGGTTCATCTTTTTTACCAGGACCAGCGACGATAACCGTACCACGTTGTGGTTTTTCTTTAGCTGTATCGGGGATGATGATGCCTCCTGCTGTTTTTTCTTCGGCGGGAGCAGCTTTTACAATTACCCTGTCGTGCAGTGGGGTAACGCTTACTTTTTTAGCCATAGTTGTATTGATTTATTGTTAAGTTTATAGAAACCCGGAAACCGGGCGGCGAAGGTACAGGAAATTCTATGCCGGATATACCGGAACTTGCCAAAATTTCACATTAACGAATATCTTGTCATGTTTTGAATCCTTTAATCCAAATAGCTTAGACAAAGTTTCATAAAACAATATCTGATAACAACATAATCCTTAATTGCTAAGATGTATCTTCGCCCCCATCCGTAGGGGTTCTTCGGATAAAAAAGTTCTTAGGCAATGATCAGCAGACGAAATATCAGGGTAAAAGTGATGCAGACCATTTATACTGTTAATACCCTTGAAGGAAAATCAATTGACCCTCAAAAAATTCTGGAACAACATTTTACACAAACCCGTGCCTTGCTGGTTTATCTTATCTATTTTTTAAGTGAAACAGCACGATATGTTGAAAGAGATTCACATCAAAGAGCATCCAAGCACCTGCCTTCGGCTGAAGACCTTAATGTAAATACCAAAATTGCAGGGAATGAAATTCTTTTAAAAATTTATGAAGATGCTTCTTTGCAACAGCAATTAAAAGAGTTAAAACCTGAACTAAAAATTGACAAGGAACTGATTCGAAAAATCTATCTCACCTTAGTTGAAACGGCCGAATATCAAACATACATTCATACAACCGGCAGAGATAAAGGAAGCGAAAGAAAAATAATTGAATTTATTTTGAATGATTTGATACTATCGAATGAAACAGTGATATCTCATATTGAGGAAATTTTTTCCAACTGGGATGATGATGGTGAAATGGTAGTACAGTTGCTGGCCGCCTATATTCAAAAACCTGGTTCCATCGCATTCAATCAACTGCTGGGAGCTGATAAAGAAAATTTTGCAAGAAGTTTATTAAAAACAGTTTTGGAAAAAAATGATTTTCTGCAATCTCTCATTATTCCCAAATTAAAAAACTGGGATCCAGAGAGGATTGCCCAACTGGATATGATAATGATGAAAATGGGTGTGGCAGAGTTTCTTTATTTTGAAACGATACCACCCAAGGTTACCATTAATGAGTACATTGATTTGGCTAAAGATTATAGTACACCACAAAGCGGCCATTTTGTAAATGGTATTTTGGATAATATCAATAAAGAGATGGAACAACAAGGCAAAATGAACAAAATAGAATATAAAAAACGAAACTGAGGCTAACATAAAAGCATTCTTTTTATGCTTTAGCCAATTCGCTTAAATTTGCCCACAAAATTTAATGGTCATGAAAAAAATATTCCTTTTTACAGCCGTTGTTTTTTCTTTTGCAGCCTGTCAGTCAAAAGATAAAAAAGTATCCGGATCCATTTCCGAATCTACTAATTCAAATAATGAGGCAAATGGCCAGGCCATTGCTGATGACCCTGCTACACTGACGACTATTCAATGGATTGACTCTATCAATACCAGTTTAGGAAGTCTGGTAAAAGAACAGTCAATAGAAGTATCCTTTCGTTTTAAAAATACCGGCAACAAAAATCTGGTTATCAAAGATGTTTCTGCATCCTGCGGTTGTACAATACCTGAGAAGCCACAAAAACCTTTTGCACCCGGCGAAGAAGGGGTCATAAGAGCTAAGTTTAACGGAAGTGGCAGCGGTCATATTTCAAAACATATTTTTGTAAAAGCCAATACTAAACCACAAACTGATTACACCCTCACATTTGAAGGTGATATGAAGGAATAACTTATTCGTTTTTAATTTTTAAACCAAGTATAATGAAATCAATTTTAAATCGTGTTTCACTGTTTGTAGTTACTACTTTAGTTTTTGTATCCTGTATGCCACCACAAGGAGGCGAACAGGGCAAAGGCGGGAGCTCATCAAACATCATGTCGTTGATTTTTCTACCGCTGATGATTCTGGTGTTCTGGTTATTTTTCATTCGCCCTCAATCAAAAAGAGCAAAAAATCAAAAAAAGTTTATTGAAGATATAGGCAAAGGAGATAAAATTGTAACTATTGCAGGTATACATGGCACCATCAACAAAGTAAATGAAGATGGCACATTGCAAATAGAAGTGAGTCCTGGCAGCTATCTTAAAATCGAAAAAAAGCGCCATCAGTATGGACTGGACGGCAGCACTGAATAAACCTGCTGCAACAACAGACAAAAAATAATTTCTATAACTTATATTCATAAACCCGGAGGACTACTTCCGGGTTTTGTTTTATCTTGGACTTAAAGAATGAGATTTTTCTCACAAAAAAATATCATGTTAAAAATCGGACTTACAGGAGGCATTGGCAGTGGCAAATCAACAGTTGCAAAAATTTTTGAGACATTGGGTATTCCTGTTTATTATGCTGATGATGCTGCTAAAGAACTAATGAACACCGATCCGGATTTAAAAGAATTGATCATCAAAAATTTTGGTGCAAATGTTTATACCGATAATAAGCTGAACCGATCTTATCTCGCCTCAATCGTATTTGCTGATAAACTAAAATTAGAAATTTTAAATTCGCTGACACACCCTGCCACTATCAATGCTGCCAATGAATGGATAGCTTTACAAAAAGGTCCTTATATCATTAAAGAAGCGGCTTTACTTTTTGAAAGCGATGCTCATAAGCATCTTGATGCCATCATAGGCGTATCATCACCTATAGCATTGCGAATGAAGAGAGTGATGCAAAGAGATAACCTCACTGAAGAAGATGTACAAAAAAGAATAAACCGGCAAATGGATGAAGCTGAAAAGATGCGTCGTTGTGATTACATCATCCATAACGATGAATCAACTTTACTCATACCTCAGGTATTAGCTCTTGATAAAAAATTTAGAGCAATGGCTACTGCTGCTATTTAAGCGCCGCCAAAGCGGTTTTAATACGCTTCCAACCCTCCTCAATATTTTTCATACTATTGGCAAATGAAAAACGTACACAGGCCGGCTCACCAAATGCATCACCCATAACCGATGTTACATGAGCTTTGCTTAATAAATACATACTCAGATCACTTGCATTTTGAATTTTTGTTTCTCCGTCTGATTTTCCGAAATAATAACTCACATCCGGGAATACATAAAAAGCTCCATCCGGCGCACTACATGGCAGCCCAGGAATATCTTTCAACAACTCTAGCACCCGGCTTCTGCGGCGAGCAAACTCTTCTTTCATTTCCATTGAAGGACGCAGGTCGGCAGTAAGTGCGGTTACTGCTGCTTTTTGAGTTATGGAATTGGCACCGCTGGTAAACTGCCCTTGTACTTTTTCACAACCTTTTGCGACAGTAGCATTTGCAGCAATATAACCAAGCCGCCAACCCGTCATTGCAAATCCTTTACTCAATCCGTTTACAATTATTACCCGCTCTTTTATTTCGGGTATTTGTGCTATGCTGTAATGACCGTCTTTGTAGTTGATGTATTCATAAATTTCATCGGACAAAATAAAAATATCGGGGTACTTTTTAAAAACCTCGGCCAGTGCTTCAAGTTCCTGTTTACTATATACCGTACCACTAGGATTGCAAGGTGATGAGAACATAAATAGTTTGGAAGCAGGGGTAATGGCAGCTTCCAACATTTCGGCCGTCATTTTAAAATGATGCTCAAGTGATGTTTTTATTTCAACTACTTTGCCTTTTGCAATTTTTACTAACTCGCTATACGTTACCCAGTAAGGTGTAGGGATAATCACTTCATCGCCTTCATCTACAATTGCAAGGATAGCATTGGCAAGGCTTTGCTTGGCACCAGTAGAAACAACAATGTTTTCTGGTCGATATTCAAGATTATTGTCTCTTTTCAATTTGTTGCATACTGCTTCTCTTAAATCCAGAAAACCGGCAACTGGTGTATAATGTGTCCAGTTATCGTGAATAGCCTGAATAGCAGCCGCCTTAATATGTTGTGGCGTATCAAAATCTGGCTCACCCAAACTCATATCTATTACGTCTATGCCCTGAGTGCGAAGTTCTCTGCCCAATTTTGCCATTTTCAAAGTTTCCGGCTCATTGAAACGGGAAAGGAAAGAAGATAACTGCATAAAAATGGATTAAAAAAATGAACAGATTTTGAAAATTGCAAACCTAAAACAAATAGGTCTAAATCAAGCGATAATAAAGTTTTTATCTCTTTAATATCATTAATTAACCAGAATAAAAATCCAACTTCCTTTGTTTGAACCATTTCTCATTAATGGCCTCAAAATCAAGCCCTGTTTTCTTTATGAAACCCCTATCTTTGCCGTCCTTAAAAAATTTATATTGCCCCCATACCGCTTTGCCGTACAGGGGCATTACCCAACAATGTAAACCGCTTATAGTATGCAACTCAAAGGACTGGTTCGTTTTTTTACAATCCTCCTGATTATCTATTCGCTTTATCAATTATCTTTTACTTGGTTTGTTCGCAACCACGAGAAGAAACTGGAGGCTAAAGCCAGAAAAGAACTGAACGCTAAATTTCCCGATGCTATTAAAATTAAGAATCTGGATCAGTTGCCTGATTCATTGAAGAAATTTTATGATGCACGTCTCCGTCATTTTGAAGACAGTACCAAAGACAAAACGCTTACCTATGGTATCAATGGTAAGATGAGCTATCAAAGAGCCAAGTCGGAGGAGTTAAATCTGGGATTGGATCTTCAAGGTGGTATGAGTGTAACACTTGAGGTGGAAATGACGGGACTCTTAAAGTCGCTGGCCAATAATTCCAAGGACCCCAATTTTCAAAAGGCGCTTGTAAATGCTGATAACAGAAAAGCAAATAGTGATGCCGATTTTATCACTTTGTTTATTGAAGAATATCGCAAACTGGAACCTACCCGTCCTTTGGCAACTTTATTTGCAGCAGCAAGTGCTGGTAAAATTGACATCAAGTCAGGTGATGATGCAGTAAAAAAATATATTCGCAGTCAGGCAAGCGAGGCATTTGAAACAACCTTTGATCGACTTACCAAGCGTATTGACCAGTTTGGTGTAGCACAGCCTAACATCAATAAGAATCCTGAAAAGGAAATCATCAATATTGACCTGCCCGGTGTAAAAGATAAAGAAAGGGTAAGAGCTAATTTGCAAAGCACTGCAGATTTAGAGTTCTGGGAACTCTATACAGCCGGCGATGCTAATTATGCAGAAGCATGGAATAAAACCTTTGAAGCTTTTAATAAAAAATATGGTGGTGTTGTAGATTCAACAAAGAAAGCCGACTCTACTGTAAAGCCTGATTCAACTGCTCCTAAACAAGTAAATGATTCGGGCACTGCACAAAATTTAGATAATGATACTACCACGGCACAAGCACAAACTGTTCCTGCCGGAGAGAAAGTAACTCTGGATAAATTTTTAGAGCCTTCTGGTTTTGCATCTTATGGCAAATCAAAAAGAAGTAAAGATCTTTTTCCTGCTGCCGTAGGTACGGTGGCTTTGAAAGACACTTCCCGTATGAATGCCATTTTGAATGAATACAGAAGTTTCTTCCCTGGCGATGCTGTATTTGCTTATGGCACTCCTGAAAAGTCAGTAACTGGTAAAGGAGGTAATCGCCTGGCGTTATATGCATTAAAAACTAAAGGCCTGTCTGCTCCAAAATTAGATGGAGGGGTGATAACTGAGTCATTTGGTCGTTACGATCAATACAATAAGGTTGAGATTGTAATGGAAATGAACAGAGCTGGTAAAGATTTGTGGGGCAAAATGACTACAGAGAACTTAGACCGACCTGTTGCTGTGGTATTGGATGGAATTGTACAAACTGCACCCAATGTTAATGATGCCATCATGGATGGTACATCAGTTATCAGTGGTAGCTATACTATAGAGCAGGCAAAAGACCTTGCCAAAATTTTAAAAATTGGTAAACTACCAGCGCCTGCAAAAATTGTTCAGGAAACTGAGGTAGGACCTACACTGGGCCAAAAAGCCATTCGTGGAGGAACAACCGCATTTCTAATTTCATTTATTGTCATCTTTCTGCTCATGTTGTTGTACTACAACACCAGCGGCTGGGTAGCCAACATTGCCCTGATTTTAAACCTGCTATTTACGGTAGGTGTATTGTCAGGATTAGGGGCTTCATTAACGGCTCCCGGTATAGCAGGTTTGGTACTTACCATCGGTATGGCAGTTGATACCAATGTAATTATATATGAAAGGATTAAAGAAGAGTTGACGAAAGGCAAGGGATATATAGCTGCGATAAATGAAGGTTATAAACGTTCATTGCCACCTGTACTAGATGCTCACATCACTACTTTATTAACGGCAATTATCCTCTTCTACTTTGGACTAGGCCCGGTAAAAGGATTTGCAACTACGCAAATATTAGGTATCCTGCTTTCTTTATTTTGTGGAATATTAGTAAGCCGCTGGATTACAGAATGGTTTACCAATAAGAAAAAGCATCTTATTTATTTTACCAGTGTTTCCAGAAAAATATTCAGACATGCCAGCTTTAAGTTTATTGAATACAGAAAAGTAGCTTATATCATCTCTGTGTTTGTAATGATTGGTGGTGTTGCTGCATTATTTAATGGGTTTGATGAAGGAGTAGAATTTAAAGGAGGTCGTAGTTATCGTATCGCATTTGAAAAGCCGGTCGATAACATTGATAATGTGAGGGATGATCTTCGCGAAGCTTTTGAAGGAGAAAATCCTGTTGTAAAAACAGTAGGTGGAAACTCTACGCTTGATATTACCACATCTTATCAGATCAACAACACCAGTAAGACGGCTGACTCTACAGTACAGCATACCTTGATGAATGGTTTAAAAAATTATCTGCCTCAGGGAATTACTTACGCAGATTTTAATACAAAATACAAGCAATCGTCAGACAAGGTGTTACCCACCATTTCCGATGACCTAAGGAAAGGCGCAGTGAAGGCAACCGTATTTGCATTGATTGTTATTTTCCTCTATATCTTCATTCGCTTCCGCGACTGGCGTTATTCAATGGGTACCATCTTTTCACTTTTACACGACGTATTTGTTACATTAATTGTGTTCTCTTTTGCAAAAGCAATTGTTCCTTTCCCATTAGAAATAGACCAACATTTTATAGCAGCGATTTTGACGGTAATTGGATTCTCTATGAACGATACGGTGATCGTATATGACCGTATTCGTGAAGACAGAAGATTATATCCAAATGCGCCCTTAGCTGAAACGATTAACAGAGCGATTAATGAAACGCTGAGCCGTACCATTATGACATCGCTTACTGTATTCCTTACCATATTGATTCTGTTTATTTTTGGAGGTGAGGTTACACGAGGTTTCTCATTTGCAATGTTGATAGGTGTTATCACTGGTTCTTATTCCTCCATTTTTGTGGCGGCACCTATATTGGTTGACCTCTCCGGAAAAAAAGGATTGGGAGATAAGAAATCAAAAGAGAAGAAAAGCTAAAGTGATTAAAATCTTACAAATAAAAAAAACCTCCGACATGGAGGTTTTTTTATGCATTCAAAAAAAAATTATACTGCAAAAGAAGTACCGCAGCCGCAGGTCGTGCTTGCATTAGGATTTTTAAAAGTAAATCCCCTGCTGTTCAACCCATCCTGCCAATCAATCTGCATACCCAATAAATAAAGTTCATGCGCTTTTTCCATAATACAATCTATACCCGCCGCCTGAAAATATTGATCGTTTTCTTTGGGTTGATCAAACCCTAAAAGATAGGTCATGCCCGAACAGCCCCCACCCTTCACACCTACCCGTAATTTTTGAGTAGTGTCAAATCCTTCGGCTTGCATCAAACGTTTTATTTCTTCAATAGCACCTTCGGTAAAAGTTACCGGTGTGATGATTGTTGTTTCCATACCTCAAAAATAATTCAAGTTTATGGCAGCGCACAATCTTTATTTTTCGCAAAAAGGAAAAAAATTATTTGTCTTTTTCTGTAAGTTTTTAGCCTGACTATGATTGCAGATGAACTTTAAAACAAAATAGTGAAGCAAGGAGCTTTCAGGTTAATTTTGTAAACAATCAACTCAAAAAACCAATATGGAAACCGCTACTATCAGTTTAATTGTATCTGCTATGGCCGTCATCATTGCAGTAATCAGTCTGTTGCGCCGTCCACAGCAAAATACCATTCAGCCTGAAAAAGATAATACCACCCCACTGCGGCTTCAGGCTTACGAAAGATTAGTATTACTTACTGAAAGAATGGCGCTGCCCAATTTGATAAGCCGGCTTAATCAACCCGGCATGTCTGCCATTGAAATGAAAATTATTTTGACCGAAAATATCAAACACGAATTTGAATACAACAGTACACAACAATTGTATGTAAATCAAAGTAGCTGGGATGCAGTAAGAAATTTAAAAGAGCAAAACATCATGTTGATAAACAGGGTAGCTTCCTCATTACCAATAGATGCATCTGCTGCTGATCTCAACAAAAAAATACTTGAACTTGTACTATCACAACCCGATGGAGCCCTGCATGATTTAGTACTTAAGGAACTAAATCATGAAGCAAAAAAACTGATGTTATGAGTGAAGAAAAAAAATATACCGACAGCAGCATTGAGATAAACAAAGTGTATGATGCACACTCACCAGCTTATTCAGCAATGAATGAAAAACCTGGTGAAGCACCTTTTACACGAGGCATACAGGCCGATATGTATAGAGGCAAACTGTGGACTATGCGCCAGTATGCAGGCTTTAGTACAGCAGAAGAAAGTAATAAACGATACCATTATTTATTATCTCAAGGTGTTAGCGGGTTGAGTGTAGCATTTGATCTGCCTACACAAATTGGGTACGACAGCGATCACCCCCTTTCTGAAGGTGAAGTAGGCAAAGTAGGAGTTGCCATTGACAGTATAGAAGATATGCAAGCATTGTTTAAGGGAATAAAACTGGAAACGGTGTCCACCTCCATGACGATCAATGCCACAGGGTTTATTTTATTGGCATTTTATGTAGCCCTTGCCAAACAACAGGGAGCTGATTTAAATAAAATAACCGGCACTATTCAAAATGATATATTAAAAGAATATGCTGCAAGAGGAACATACATTTATCCACCAAAACCTTCCATGCGCATCATCACCGATATTTTTGAATGGTGTAGCCATGAGTTGCCCAAATGGAATACCATTTCCATTTCCGGTTATCATATCAGAGAAGCAGGCAGTACAGCAGTTCAGGAAATTGCTTTTACGCTAAGCAACGGAAAGGCCTATGTTAACGCCGCACTGGAAAAAGGACTTGACATTAATGTATTTGGCAAGAGACTTTCATTTTTCTTTAATGCACATAATAATCTTTTTGAAGAGGTAGCTAAGTTTAGGGCAGCCAGAAGAATGTGGTACCGCATGATGAAAGAACTTGGAGCTACAGATCCAAAAGCAATGATGTTGCGTTTTCATACTCAAACCGGTGGCAGTACACTTACTGCACAACAACCGCTTAACAACATCTCAAGAGTAACCATACAAACTCTTGCGGCAGTTTTAGGAGGTACACAGTCGCTGCATACCAATGGTTATGACGAAGCACTTAGCCTGCCAACAGAGGATGCTGCCCGTATTGCACTACGCACCCAGCAAATTGTGGCCTTTGAAAGTGGCGCACCTGATACGGCAGATCCATTAGCGGGTAGTTATTATGTTGAATCTCTTACCAATGAAGTGGAAGCCGCCGCATGGAAACTTATTGAAAAAATTGATGCGATGGGTGGCAGCGTAACTGCAATAGAACAGGGTTTTATTCAAAATGAAATTGCCCGTAGCGCATATGATTATCAAAAAGAAATTGAGAAAAAAAGTAAAATAATTGTAGGCGTAAATAAATTCCAGACAGATGATAAAGAAAAGATTTCTGTATTAAAAGTAGATGACTCCATTCGCAATATTCAAATAGAAAAACTGAATGCTTTAAAACTGCAAAGAGACCCTGCCAAAACAGATCAGTTATTACAAACACTAATTGACAGAGCTGGTTCCGGCGAAAACCTGATGCCAGCTGTAATAGAAGCAGTGGAACACAAATGCACTTTGGGTGAAATAGCAGGAACGTTGAGAGAAGTTTATGGCGAATACAAGTAGGAAAAAATAAAATACATCGGCATTATTCGTAGCTTCTATGCTTCCCGATTCCTCTAAAAAAGACATATAGGGTAAAGAAGAAAAAAGCAATGCCTGCTTTAATCAATACAGCTCCGGTTTCTTTTTGCTGCTCAATGTTGAAAGCGCTGCACAAAAGAAGATTGAACGAAATAAGTGCAATACCTGTTGCAATGCTCATGACAGCAACCATCCCCAAAAACAAAATACGAATTTCAAAAATGATATTTCTTAAAACAGGAAACGTCAAAAGTCCGGCGACAAACATATTTATCAACATCAACAAGTTAAATCTATTATCAATCACGGCAGCATCTATAGAATGAGGCAACATCCAGAAAATTAATGAGGCCATTACGAAAATCAAAAGCGAAATTCCCCAATGCATTTCCAACTTGAGTTTTTTTAGAAACTGCCAGCCAGTAAAAAAGCCTAAAATTAACATAGCCGGAAGTTGCAAAAGCTGATGACGAGGCATAGTGGCACAAAACCAATCATTAAAAGAAAATGAAATCAGCCAGCATGAAACGACAATAATCAGAATAAAAATGGTATTGGTTAATTTTTGACGCACGATTTGATTTGTGAAGTTATGGCTTGACTGTTTTCTCTTGCGGGGTCAAATATCTTCACTATTTTATTCTTTGGATTAATTAATAATAAATAGACGGAATGATTAATAATACCACTTGCAGGAATTTGATATTTCCAGATGCCTGCTTGTATTAAAAACCTGTTGAAGGTTTTCTGATCGGACTGATATGGCAAAGCAAAACTCCAACCATTAATATCCGTTCCAAATCTTTCACGGTATCTTTTAATTTTAACTAAGTCATCATTTTTCAAATCAAAACTTATCGTTAGAAACTCCAATTGAGATGGCACCATAGTGCTGTCAAACAAATGATAAATCTCTTCAATTTGATTATTCACTTTATGGCAAACATAGGGGCAATTGAGATATACAAAATTGACCAACACATACTTTTTCTTTTCTTTGAGTTCAAAGATTTTTTCATCCTGTGATATAAATTTCATTTCAGGAAAATCTCTTGGAGTAGAACCGGCCGATTTAAGTGTATATGAAAATATTGTAAATGCAGAAAATCCATAAGTCCACTTCCAGATAACGGAAGTGCAAATGAGTAATGAAAATATAGGAATCAAAATTTTTTTCAACTGAACAATAATTGACTGTTATTAAAAAAAGGCTGATCGCTGTTATCCATCAGCCAGTTGTGAAAGCGGAATTTGTCTCCGCTTTCCCAATTTCAACAAAATAGAAATGTACAGGATAAAAAGTCCAATAAACAATGCGATAATACAATAAACAGCAATTTGCGCCAGCAATGCTGCGGTGTTATGTGTTGAACTGATAGGGATACCTTTATAATCTGCAAACCTTCTTGGAATACTATTTAAACCTCCGCTATAGAAAGTAGCAATAAATCCATGACCAGCTACTACAAAGAGCCAGAAACCAAATTTTGCAAATTTATCTTTGTATTGTTCTTCTTTTGTATGCGATAAATAAAACAGGAATCCGAAAATAAAAAGCACTACACCCGTAAGCATATAAGTATGAAAATGTGCTGGTACCCAAAGCGTATTGTGCAAAATTTTATTGACAGCAATAGTAGAATCAACCACTGCTGCAAACCCACCAATGGCCCAACCGGCCACACCAATTAAAAATGACACTGGGACTATGCCCCATTTTACTTTGGAATGATACAACTGTGCAATGACGCCAAACATGGTAACCACAGTAGCAGGAATAGCGCTGAAATAAGAAGCCAGTTGTCCCGCAACCTGAAATGGAAGCGGTTGTACAAAATCCATATACAGATGATGAAAATAAGCAAACATGATAAAGAATAAAGTCGCATTCCATGAGTAAACCAGCACTTTGTTTACTTTCCATTCTCTGCCTGTATATTCTGGAAGCAAAGCATACACCCATCCAAGACAACAATATAATGTAATATTCACCAGTGTATGACCAAAGAAGAAAACAAGATTTTTTAATAGCAAGGGGTCAAATGTCAATGTGGGTTCGAAATACTGCAATAAATTCATTACAAGAAAAACGGCACCTGCAAGAAAAGCAATGACACCAGGAATTAAACTAATAGTGGCAATCATGACTATAGGAGGCAGTTCTCTCTTTACTTCTTTGCGCCCAAGATATTGCCAGCCTAATAAATTTGTAAACCCTCCATATTCTTTTGCCAATGCATATATGACATGTAACATTCCTGCAAGCCATGCTACACCTAATACAATTAATGAAATAATAGATAGCCCGGTGGACCATGCAGCCCAGGTAGCTCCTTTAAATGGCAGCGGATAAAGCAAATACCAACCTGCAGCAAATTTTCCCATCAAGCCTGCAATAGCAAGCCCTACAACACCCAATAATATTAGTATATAAACAAAATAGCCTACTCCAATATTCAATTTTGCGTATCGTGTGCTGATTAAATACCATAAAGCTGCAAAGGCCATACTAAATAACAAACCCGACATGCCGAGACCATGCAACGTCATCATCATATAAAACTTATCCATTCCTATCTTAATCATTTCTCCCTGATTCATTCGCATGAGCAACCCCAGAAGAATGAGCAAGGGGAATACTATTAAAAAAGTTACACTCCAGACAACAATAAATTTTCGTTGTTTCTTTTTTTCAACCGGGCTTATTTGTAACATAAAATTCTTTTTATATTATTTAATATGAATTGTTGCAAACATGTAAGCATGAGGAATTCCACAATACTCAAGACATAAAACCTTATAATCCCCTTTTTCTTCAAACAGGTGTTCCATTTCATTGGTATATTGTGGCATAGCTTGCGTTTGCCCCACCAGTACACCCTCACTGTTGTAGATTGCAAAATTGTGATTGACATCTGCCGATGTAACCAGAAATTTGATGAGTTTTTGTGAAGGTAGCGTGATTTCATTGCTGCCAGTAAACTGAGCAGGGCTTTTATCAGAAATACCCGGCTCCATTTTCCAAGCCCATTGCGTAGCTACTACGGTTACTATTTCATCGGCCTTACCCTGAAAAGATTTGTAAGGCAACAGTCTCAATGAAATGAATAATAAAGCAATGATAGCGGTTAGCAGCAATAGAAAATATCTTCCACGCAGTTTATATACCTTGTGTTTTACCGATGTTTTATCCTCCTCTTTTGAAGATGTTGATATCAGAAAAACGACAACTCCAACAACCAGCACGGCTGCTAAAAAAGAAATAATGGCTGCTGACTTCTGAATAGTCATAAACAGGTTAATAGTAACCATAGTAATAAATTTATTTTATTAAAAAATAAAATAGCAGGGCAGGACAATAGCTTGTTGTTGATAAATGCGTATCAACTTTTTCTTATATCGTGCAGTGGTGAGCTTGCCAGCTAGTCAATTGAGAGTAATTCACAAAAATCTGAAGGAGGCAAAAATCAGTTCAGACAATTGATACAAAGCGGTAAGACTAAGTCAAATGTAAGTTATTATGATTTCAGTCAAAAAAAAAAATTGGAATAAATTCATCCTGATTTTTATCATGCTTAAAAATATACATACAACTAAAAAAAATACCCCGAAATCCGGGGCATTTTTTTCTTAAACTTTCTTGTCATACATATTCTTCTTTCGCTTGCTTGGCATAGTCGTCAATTAATTTTCGTTGCATATCAAATGGCACTACTTCATATGCGAGAAAATGCATTTTAAACTTAGCCCTTCCTTGAGTTATTGAACGCAATGAAGATGAATATCCTTCCATCTCTGCTAACGGGACTTTTGCTATTATTTTTTGAAAATGTCCATCATTATCTATTCCTTCTACAATTGCACGACGACTTTGTAAGTCACCCATTACTGCACCTGTTATATCATCGGGGCAAAGTACTTCTACATGATTAACCGGCTCCAGTAATTGCGGATCAGCCTGTTGAAATGCCTGACGAAAAGCCTGCAATCCTGCAATCTTAAACGAAATATCATTACTATCTACCGGGTGCATTTTACCATCGTAAACACATACTCTTATATCTCTTGCATAGGAACCAGTGAGTGGACCATTCTGCATTTTTTCCATTACACCTTTTAAAATGGATGGAAGAAAGCGGGCATCGATAGCACCGCCTACAATGCAGTTATAAAATACAAGTTTGCCACCCCAGTCAAGATCATAATGATCCCTTCCTCTGATGTTAAGATCTGTTGGTTCAGGCATACCATCATACCAGGGTTCAATTCTCAAAAATACTTCTCCAAATTGACCTGCACCTCCACTTTGCTTTTTGTGGCGATAATTTGCATCAGCAGCTTTCCTTATGGTTTCCCTGTATGCAATACGAGGTTTTACAAACCTTACTTCAAGTTTATGCTGGTGCTCGATTTTCCATTTGGCTACTGCCAGATGCATATCTCCCTGACAATGGATCAATGTCTGCTTCAACTCAGGAGATACCTCCACCATCAATGTGGCATCTTCTTCCCGCAACTGGTGCAATGCCTGCGAAAGTTTTTCCTCTTCACCCTTCTTCAATGATTCAATAGCAACCGTCATATTATGAGGTGGAAATTCAATTGATGGCAATTCAAAATTTTTACCTTTTGCATGTAAAGTATTATTGACATGTGTGTTTTTCAACTTTAAAGTAGCACCTATATCACCCGCTACTAATTCATGTGTTGATGTTCTTTTATTTCCTTCAACCAAAAAAAGTTGATTAATTTTTTCAGTAACTCCAGTACTTGCATTTTCCAGTTCCATTCCCAGTTTTACTGTACCCGAATAGACTTTAAAGAAGGACAACTCTCCCACATGCGGCTCCGAAGATATTTTATAAATAAAGATACAGGCGGGCCCGCTGGCATCACAAAAAATGGTATTGCCTGATTTTGCTTTTTGCGGAGGCATTTCATTGGCACTTGGACACACATTATCAATAAATCCCATTAACCTGCCACTACCCATATTTCTTTCGCCTGACAGACAAAACAGTGGAAACAGATCATGATTGATCATTGCTTTCTTCATTCCATCTTTCATTTCATCTTCATCCAACTCGCCTTTCTCAAAATATTTTTCCATCAAAGATTCATCGTTACTAGCTATCGCTTCAATAAGTTCTTTATGCAAAGTATCCGCTTTTTCTTTTTCGTCATCAGGTATTGGCAACTTATCAGGCTTGCCGCCCTTGTCATTAAATTTATACATGGTCATTCTCAACACATCAATTATTTCGTGAAAACCTGCACCTGTCTGACGTGGATATTGTACCACTACTACATTATTTCCAAAATGGGCTTTTGCTTCTCTGACTGTTTTATCAAAATCTGCATTATCATCATCCAATTTATTGACGGCAAAAATCATGGGTGTTTTAAATTTTTCTGTATAGTCCCAAATAATATCTGTACCTACTTCTACACCCATTACTGCATTGAGCAACATAACACCGGTATCCGCAACCCGTAATGCGGATATTACTTCACCAGTAAAATCATCATAGCCCGGCGTGTCAATAATATTTATTTTATACCCTCGCCATTTTGTATGAAGGAGTTTGCTAAAAATAGAATTACCACGCTCCTGCTCCAGTTCATGGTAATCTCCTATTGTATTTCTTTCGGCAATATTGCCGCGTCGGGAAATGAGTCCCGCTTCAAAAAGCATGCACTCCGCTAAAGTAGTCTTACCGGAGCCCGCATGGCCCAGCAAGACAATATTTTTTACGTGTGAAGTATCAAACTCTGGCATAGAAAAAAATTTAGAGGTGAGGAATTCATTTAGCAAAGCAATCATCTTTGCTATATGATAATTGTTCTCAAAAACACTTATTTTAAGTGCCTGATAAAATTGAATGGGTTATTTTTCTGATGCTGAATCTACTAAACCGATCGTTGCAAAAAGCCATGAAATTCATTACGAAGGTTGTGTAATGTGCTTATCAGCGCTTTATAATCATGATGCAATTCGTCATGTCTGCTTAAAGAGTCTTCGTTAGCATTTCCATTAAAGGCCGCTTTTTCAAAGTTCATTTTACGGTCATGTACTTTAATAGCCTGCTTTAAATCGTGAATGTTGATAAGCTGAATGTGAAATTGATTGTGAAGATGTTCTACATCTTGAAGTTGACCTTTTGAAAGATCCTGACCTGCTACCTGACGAAGTTTTGTTTCGTCTTGCGAAAATTCATCGCGGTAGTGACGGAGTTTCTCTCTCCATACGTTGCACTCCGCAGAAAGCTGTTCAATTTCTACCTGAACCATGGCATTTAAATTTAAAAGGTGAAAAAATAAAAGAGCTAATCGTTTTCGGGGGTTCGGGTTGGAACAGGTACTTCTTAAGTACGAAAGTAAATTAAAGCAGATTTCTGGAATTTCAAAGATTTTCCTGCAATATTTTTAAAAAGTATTGCACAATGGGCATACAGATGATTTTAATCCTTATTAAGTACATTAATACTGTTGGCATAACGCTATATACAGCTGATATTAACTTAAAATAAATCGAATAACTTTCCGCCCTCAAAATCCAATTCCCCTTTTGAAACAGTCCCCAGCCATTATACACTAACGAGTGCTGCAGCCAATTGCTGTCAATAGTCTGCAAAAATATAATCGGTAATTTCCATTTCATAAATTCAATGTTTTTGGTTAGTCATCAATGTTAAATGCAGTTTCTGGCCATAGTTTTCCTAGATTAATTTTCTGGAAGAATTTCAAAGAAGAGTTTGATAATAGCGTTATTATGCCTGAATTCAAAAGTTGGAGACATAGAACCTTCAAGCAACATCTGACGTATTGTCTTCTTCATCCTGTTCTCAGTAATGAAGTCATCATCTTTGTTAAACACATTGTCCTTTTCATGTATGTAGGATACTATTTCAATTGTCATATCCAGGTCTGGCAAAAGGAAAACAGTGTATTTACCCTGCTCATCGGGTTGAAAGTTTTTTTCCCTATCGGCATATAAAGCAACTGGGGCTTCTTTTGTTCCGAATGTAAATGTTCCTGTAGGCGGACGAAACCCTGACACAACAGGCATAGGGGTAATTGCATTAGCTGCCACCAATTGTTTTGACGGGTTATAGTAATAGATATTTACACCCCCATATACTTCCTCTTGTTTCTTTTCATTTTGCTGCTTTATACATTTCACAGATGTCAGTCTTATTTTTACTTTCTCTTTGTCAAGGCAGTTTTTACCATCAAGAAAGGCATTGGAAACCATAGAATTACCGGCTCACCATCCATATAAGTAAGTTTATAAGCAATTGGTACAATATCAATTTGCTTAAATGGTTTTGCAAAATAGTTATTCAGTACAGCCTGTATATTTTCCTTTTCAAAAGCGCCTATCGGGGAGCCTCCTTGCGTATTCACCTTTATATTGGTTTTGCTGAATAATGAAGAATGCTCAATATTCTGAGAAAAAGCAGCTGATACAACAGCCCAGTCCAAACTGCCCTTTAATTTATCAGAATAAGACTGTAATTCGTTTTCGCTTTCAATAATTACATACAGGCGGCGTCCATATTTTACTTCCCGGATGTAAAGCAGGTTATCATCTTTAGTGGTGCCGTCTGTGAAAAGATCTGCAGGAGATGAAACAGTATTGGCAACAACAGACAAACACTCCTGCTCAAACTGGTACAGGTACATATAATGATATGAACTGGAAGAAAAACTCAGTTTGTTATTAGCTGAAACACCCATGTAAAAAAAAGAAGCACCGATCTTAAGCCCTGTGTTCTCTTCAATTGTTGATGTAATAACTTCAGACGAAGAACCATAGTTAGGCATATTCTTGATGTTGGATGGGCTGGTAAGGCTATTTACTGCCGCCCGCAGGTCATCCTCCACATTGTTATCTCCTTTCTTATCAACTGTTACTTTGTGTCTGTCGCCCTGATTGGTAACAAGGCTAATAGAAATAGGCTGTCTCTTATTCATTTTTACATATTTGAATTCCCCGGATTTTAGCAGCATTTCCCCGTCAAATACCCCGCCGGGCAATATTTGAGACGCCTTGCTACCATCAATAATGACTTGCAGGTTCTCAATCTTTTGCCCCCTTACTTCGTCCCTGCTGAGGCACATAGCTTCGCTGGTTTCTTTTGACGTTGTTTTTACACCGTCTTTAGGTTGTTTTCCCCGGGCATAGCTGATTTCCACTTTTCCGTTTTTACTTTTATACTCATACGAAGCTTTTGACGTAGCCATGCGGCTTATTTGCAGCGGCTCCAAAGTCGCTTTCGGTATTGTGCTTTTTACCGGAATTTTTCCGGGTTGGGCAATGGCTATCATTGATAAGAAGCATACAAACCCTGCACAAACAAATTTTCGTTGCATAGAAATTAATTTAGGTGATAATTATTTGGCAGTATGAAGCTACCTGCCCGCACAACAGGTCCTTTCACCTAATCGGGTGATTTTAACAAGCAAAGGGATTATTTCAACATTAACTCTCTTAACCTTGCAATAACACTGTACCTTGTATTGGCACTCAGCTTCAGGTATATGTTCTTGAGATGTGTCTTGATAGTATTGATGGAAAGAAAAAGTTTTTCTGCTACCTGGTTGTTGGTAATGCCTTCATAAACAAGTTGTACTACTTCAAATTCCCTTTCGCTGAGTGGTGAAAGAAGATGCTTATTTATTTTACCCATGGAAATGGGCGGCATTTTCCTGTTAATATCAGCAGCATGATTGCTGATGGCGATCTCAAGCGAAGCCAGCAATGTTTTTTCATTGAATGGTTTTACAATATAGCCGCTCGGGTTTACCGCTTTTGCCCTTTGCAGTGTTTCCCTATCGGAGTAGGATGTCAGGAATAAAAATGGGATCTGGTATTTGCGGTTGATGTTGCCGGCTATATCAATGCCGTCTTCCTCACTTTCCAGATTCACATCGAGTATAGCGGCATCGGGAGTATTATTTTTCAATTGCTCATTTGCCTCCGCACTGTCGTAGGCAATGGCGCTAACCTCAAAGTCATTGTTATCGAAGATACATGGATATATTCTCGGCAATAACCGGCTCATCTTCTACAATCAATACCCTGATTTTACTCATGCCAGGTTGTATTTAGTTATTTCCATTTGTACAACAGCGCCATCATTATTATAGATATCCAGTTTTGCTTTTAATTTTTGCGCAAATGCCCGTATCATTTTCATTCCAAACGATTTGCTGTCTTTAGCATTTACTCCTTCAGGATCACCGGTTCCGTTATCACTTACCCTCAGCAGCAGGTGTTGCGGTTCCTCCCGGAGTATAATATTCAATTCGCCATTACGGCCGTCTTTAAAAGCATACTTCAGTGAATTACTCACCAGCTCATTCATTACCAGGCCAAGTGGTATCATCGTATCCACATCAAGATTCAGGTCATCAATCTCAGTATTTAGTTTCACCTTATCATTGTTAATATTGTAAGAATCACAAAGACTTTGCAGCAGGTTGCTGATATATGCTTTTGCTTTTATTCCCTTGATATTATCTTCGCTGTACAGGTTTTGATGGATAAGCGCCATGCTTTGCACCCTGTTCTTACCTTCTTTTACAGCCTCGCTGGCCTGACTGTCTGCAATGGTCAGACTTTGCAGATCAAGCAGGCTGCTTATCACCTGCAAATTATTTTTTACCCTGTGATGTATTTCTTTCATGAGCACCTGCAGGTTATCTGACTGTTTTTGTATAATCCGGCTCTTCGCTTTTTGCCGTCTGTACTGGTAAAAAATAATTCCTCCTGCGAGCAGTAAAATCGCCGAACCAGCCAGCATAATGCGGCGAGTCTTTTTTTCTTTCGCCAGTTCGTTAGCCTTTAAAATATTTTCCCGGCTAGTAGCCGCCATCAGCGCCTGCTCTTTTTGGAGCTGTGATTTTTTTAACCCGTTCTCTCTTGTCAGCAGTTCATTATTAATCCGCTCCTGTCCTACTATTGAGTCCATCAACGTATTTTCTCTCACCAACGCACTTTGCAAATCCAGTTGCCTAAGCAATTCAAAATCAGACAATTTCTTTTTTGAATTCAATAAGGCGATGGCTTTAGCATCCACTTCTTTCTGGGCGTTCAGCAAGGCTATCTCTTTTTCTTTTTTCTGCGTTTCAAATCTTGTTTCCATTTCATATAGCTGTTCCCATCTTTGCAGGGACAGCATACTGTCCTTGAAAACAAATAGCTTATCAGCTAATGCATTTGCCTCACTGTACTTTCCAGCTTTTTGCAAAAGCCCGTAGCGTACTTTGGTTGTGCTGTACAGGTCACGGAGGCTTCCTGTTCTTGCAGCCAGCTGCTCTCCTTCTGTTGCATAGCTGATTGCCTCATCAAACTTTTTTTTCTTTTCGTAATAGTTAACTATATACCCGTTGGCAATCAGCGCCTGCAATACCTGGCCATCTTTCAGCGAAGCTTCTTTGACCGACTTCATATACGCTACATTATCTTCCAGCTTCACATTGGTAAGACTCATCAATATTGTATGCAACGGATCTCCTGTTTTCTTTTGCTTTGCCTCTTTCAATTGTTCATTATACTCAGCTATCAGCGCTCCGGCGCCATCAGTTTTATTTCTCGCCATCAAAAAATTGAGAAAAACTGTCAGCAGGTATACATGATCAGGCTTGCCTTCCTGCGCAGCTGTAAGTTTATAAGCCTTCATAAAATAGTTCTCTGCTTCCTTTACATCATCCATCTGATTAAAAAGTTCTCCCATTGCCATGTACACGGCCCAGTTCCTGTAAGGATTTTTTTTCTCATTAAATGCCTCCCGCTAGTCTGTAATAAAAAATAGAGGAGTCTTTCCTGTCCAGAACATTATAGAGATTAGCTCTTTGCAGAATGCCCGATATCTTTACATCGTAGTGGTCTGTCATTTCAAGATAAGGCCATGCCTGCTCCATACTTTGCTGGGCCTGTTTGTATTTTGCCTGGAACAGGTATAAACTTGTAAAATCAACATAACACCGTGCAATGATGGTAATATTGCCAGATCTGTGTGCAATCTCCAGCGCTTTATCTAATTGAAATTTTGCGCTGTCCCGCTTCCCGTTCAGCAGATATCTTCTTGCAAGCAGGTTAATGGAGTCTGCCTCCAGCGCAAGGTTATTTACCACATGATGATTGGCCTGCCCATAAACAGCTGTACAAAAGCCAGTAAAAATCATTGTAATATAAAGGCGAAGCAGTGACATAGATACAATATCTACAAGTTAAATCAATTTCGTTGTCAAAAATAGGCTAATTAATAATTTGACCAGCGGCACCTATATCACCTTTGCGGGTGAATTTCAATAAAGCAAAACGGGCGGATAAACTTATATTCGCAGTCCGCAACGCCGTGACAAGTCGTTGGCGGCCGATGGGCTAATGTGAACCTTGATCTCCCCAAATACCATACAACAGATTTTAGACAGGCTTGACATTATCAATGTTATTGGTGGTTTTGTAAAATTGAAAAAGAGGGGAAGTAATTATCTCGGTCTCTGCCCATTTCATAATGAACGCACCCCTTCATTTACCGTTTCGCCTGCAAAAGAATTGTATAAATGTTTTGGATGTGGCAAAAGCGGCAACACGATTAGTTTTTTGATGGAGCATGAGAAATACAGCTATGTTGATACCCTTCGTTGGCTGGCTCATAAATATGGCGTAGAGGTTGAAGAAACTTTTCAAAGTGATGAACAAAGGCAAACCCAGTTAGCTGCCGATAGTTTATATATTATAAACCAGTTTGCGCAACAATATTTTTCTCAGCAATTATTTGAAACGGAAGAAGGCCGTGATATTGGTCTCACTTACTTTCAAGAAAGAGGCTTCAGAGAGGATATCATAAAAAAATTTCAATTAGGCTATTCACCAGAAGCCAGAGATGCTTTTACCAAGGAAGCTTTAGCAAAACAATACAATGCTGAATTGCTCATAAAAACTGGTTTAGTTGCCAATAGAAATGAACAGTTGGTTGACAACTACCGTGGCCGGGTTATTTTTCCAGTTCACAACCATAGTGGCAAGGTGCTTGGTTTTGGAGCCAGAATCTTAAAGAAAAACGATAAAGCACCAAAATACATTAATTCTCCCGAGAATGAAATCTATATCAAGAGTAAGATTCTTTATGGCTCCTATTTTGCCCGGCAGGCAATTGATAAAGCCAATGAATGTTTATTGGTAGAAGGATATACCGATGTGCTTTCACTGCATCAGGCAGGTATAGAAAATGTAGTAGCCAGTGGAGGCACTTCTTTAACCCCCGATCAGTTAAGACTTATAAAAAAATACAGCAGCAACCTTACCATTGTTTATGATGGTGATGCTGCCGGAGTAAAAGCTGCCCTGCGTGGATTGGACCTAGCATTGGAAGAGGGCTTAAATGTAAAACTTGTTTTAATTCCAGATGGCGAAGATCCTGACAGCTATGTAAATAAAGTGGGGCCACAGTCTTTTAAAGAGTTTGTTGAGAAGCATAAGAAAGATTTTATTTTATTTCAACTGGAAGTTGCTTTGAAAGATGCAGGCAATGACACTATAAAGAAATCTGAAGTAGTGAACCGCATTGCTGAAACCATTTCCAGAATTAATAAAGCAGAAGATTTTACCAAACAACAGGATTATATAAAACAGTGTGCCGAGATTTTGAAAATTGATGAGGCCGGCATGCACGCATTGGTCAACCGTTTTATAAGAGACCGCATCAGTAGTCTTGAAAGAAAACTGCCTGTTGACGAAACCCGTAAGTTAGAAGAGAATGCAAAAAAAGGAGAAGCAGCAGATTTTGACGAAGCCACTTTTAATCTTTTGTACAAAGATGAACTTCAGGAAAGAGAGGTAGCCAGAATATTACTGGAATATGGTACCAGGCCCTGGGACGAGAATACAATGACCGCGAATTATATCTTGGATGAAATGCCTGATGAAACGCTGATTGATAATAAAGATGTGCTGCATTTTATAACTATTTATAAAGAGACCCTGCTTACACAACCGGCTGTACTCAAAAGTAATTTCTTTCTTTATCATGCGGATGTGAAGCTAAGCACATTGGCTGTGTCACTGTTAAACACACCTTACGAAGAAAGTGAACGATGGAAAAATGAATTTAGTTCTTCCAGCGGCTATCAAAGTAAGCTGTTTGATAAATCTTATGAAGATTTTATGCAGATAATTGATGAGAAAAATAATACAACGTTGATCTCATATCTGCTGCTTGTACAGGACAACACCCGGGAAAAGGTAGATTCAGCCATTCATTATCTAAAACTAAGAAAAGTACGCAGGATGCTTCTGGAAAACCAACTTGATTTTGAAAAGGCAAAAACACCAAACCAATTACAAGTACTCAATCAAACACATCTCCATTTAAAAAATATGGAAATACAACTGACAAGAAAAATGGGAACAGTACTGCTCAAATAAATGTGACTAAAACAATTCTTGCTGACTATTTTCTTTACTGCCTACCCATTCCATTTCGGTCGACTTACTATAATCTGCTAGTTTGCTGCCTACCGTTTTATAGCTGGTGATTTCTGCAATTTTTGTAATCTTCAATTTCCCTTTGCGCATTTGAGTACCCCGGCCTTGCTGCATTGCCAGCACTGGCTCGTCCATAGTAGTTACAGTTTCTACATAATTACCATCTCCTTCTTTAATATATAAAAACTTGTTTTTAAGTGTTGTTGTTTCCACTTTAAAACGTTTACACATAAACTGTTTTGTTTTCAAATCAGAATAAACCACAGTAATTATTTTTTCTGGATCAAATTTTTCAATCAAAATAACTTTATCGGCATCCAGCTTCTGTGTCAATTCCTGATCAGTAACCACATAATAGCCATCGTTATACATCACCAAAATTTCATCCCCTTCATCAAAAATGCCGAGGTACTGCCCTTTTTCATCGTTATTTAATCTGCCAAACTGATCATCATACCAGAATTTTTTTCCGGCAATGGTTGATACGCCTGCTTCTTTTAGTTTAACGCCATCTGCCTTTATGGGATATTTTGTAACCGTAATACCCTTACTGCTTCTACCGGTGATTTCCAGCTCGGCAAAATTGTATTCAAATTCTTTTTTATGCGCTTTACAACCGGGGGTTAAAAGTATTCTTACCACTTCTGCTTCAGCATTTGGATTAACACTTAAGTAGTGCACCTTGGTTCTTTCATGCTCTTTTGCCAAAAAATATTCTTTGTCTCTTGTTACGCCTGTTACATTAAATCTTTTGGCAAAGCTTTTTCCGCTATTGCCATCCATATATATCATGTTGTAAGTTGTACGTTCATCATTTTTTTGAAAAACAGCAACATGCAAAATATCTTTCCCTATAAATGATTTATCGGATACTTTTACCACCTTCATCACGCCATTTTTGCTAAATGCAATGATGTCATCTAAATCTGAACACTCAAATAGCAATTCATCTTTTTTAAGACTGGTACCTATAAATCCGTCTTCACGATTTACAAATAATTTGGTATTGGCAATTGCAACACTTTTTGCTTCAATTACCTCGAGTTGTTTAATAATGGTTTTCCTTTCTCTTCCCTTCCCATATTTTTTTTGCAGATTTTCATAATAAGCAACAGCGTATTCTATCAAGTTGGCCAAATCATGTTTTACTGCCTTTATTTCTGCTTCTAATCCTTTAATCTGATCATTCAACTCGTCTATATCTAATTTATAAATTCTGCGTACCGGTTTCTCTGTAAGCTTCAAAATATCTTCCCGGGTGATGGCTCTTTTTAATTGCTTTGTAAAAGGGGTAAATGCCTTGTCAATGGCATCCAGTACTTTGTCCCATGTTTCGTGTTTCTTTTCTAATTCTTTATAAATTTTTTCTTCAAAAAATATTTTTTCCAAAGAAGTATAATGCCATTTTTCCTGAAGTTCGCTAAGTTTAATTTTAAGTTCCAGTTCAAGCAGGCCTTTTGAATTATCAACAGAAAGGCGCAACAAATCCTGCACACTCAAAAATTGAGGTTTTTGATCAACAATTACACAGGCATTTGGCGAAATTGAAATTTCACAATCGGTAAACTTGTACAATGCATCAATGGTAATATCGGGGGAAATACCGGGTGCCAAATCAATTTGTATTTCAACATTGGCAGCGGTATTGTCTGTTACTTTTTTTATTTTAATTTTTCCCTGATCATTTGCTTTTACAATCGACTCCATCAACTGGGTAGTAGTAACACCGTAGGGCACACTGCTGATAGTAAGCGTTTTTTTATCGGTCTCTTCAATATGTGCCCTTACTTTTACTTTGCCTCCACGTTTTCCCTGATTGTATTCTTCAACGTCTATCATGCCACCGGTCAGAAAATCAGGATATAGTTCAAATTTTTTCCCTCTCAGATATTTTACGGCAGCATCTATCAATTCACAAAAATTATGAGGCAGAATTTTAGTAGAAAGTCCTACAGCAATACCATCGGCACCCTGAGCCAGTAATAAAGGAAACTTCATTGGCAGGTGTACCGGTTCATTTTTCCTGCCATCATAACTCAATTGCCACTCGGTTGTTTTACTATTAAAAGAAACTTCAAGTGCAAATTTACTCAGTCGTGCTTCGATGTATCTTGCTGCTGCTGCATCATCGCCAGTACGCACATCGCCCCAGTTACCCTGTGTATCTATCAACAAATCTTTTTGCCCCATATTCACCAGTGCATCTCCAATACTGGCATCGCCATGTGGATGGTATTGCATAGCCTGACCAATGATATTGGCAACTTTATTATAACGCCCATCATCCATTTCTTTCATGGCATGAAGAATACGTCGTTGCACTGGCTTCAACCCATCTACAACTGCCGGAACGGCTCTTTCAAGAATTACATAAGATGCGTAATCCAAAAACCAGGATTTATATTGACCATGCAATCCCGATTCATTCTCTCCCACATTTCCTACTGATTTATTTTTAGATGTACTCATGTTATTTATAGCCTTCAAATATTAGTTTGTAAAAAGAAATTTTTGAACCCTCCACCTGCTACCCGCCACTTTCCACCTTCTCCTCATACTTTAACTCCCCTTGCTTTCTTTCAGGTTTTCTTACATCAAAATCTTTCCAACTTTTTTCCATATCACCGGTTGCTTCCACTTTATTATCAGCAATTAAAAATTTCAATCGCCACATTAAAAAAACGTCTCCGGTTTTTATTTTCATTCTGTTCAATGTGTTACTGATTACCCTGCTTGCTTTCTGCCATTCACCCGTTAAATTTTTTATTACTTCTGTGTCATAAAAATTATCTTCTTTTCCCACAATCTTTTTACCTCCTTCCAAAATTCTTACATTGACATTTTCTTCAGAAATTCTAATCCATTCATCAGGATCAATTTCAAATTCACTCAGCGTAATGGGTCTTGAAAGTTTTTTGGCCTTTACCATTTCCTTCGGCAGCACTTCACTAATGGCCCAGGGATAAAAAATCTGACCTTTTTCATTTATAAAAGGGAGATTGTTTAAATAAATAACCATTACCCTACCCTGATACTCCCGCAACTGCCTCATCAGCCAGTAGTATCCCGTAACATCATGTTGATTTTGCCCCATCCATATCCATGCTTCAGCCCCGGGTTCATTATTTAATGTTTCTTTAATAGCACTTACTGTATTACGGTCATCAAAGCTGCCCAGTATATTTTCATAAGGCGAGTTTTTTAATAACCCGCGCCACCATTCCAATCTTTGATTCCATCCTTCTGTTTCATCCAAATTTTGAAGCGGGCCGACACCCCATTCATCTTTGATTTCAAAAATTTCGCCTTGCAATGTTTCGTCCAATTGCATTGCATCCTTTAATAAGGCAACATCATCGTGCTGAAAAACTATATGAATCATGATTTGATTTTAAAATTTAACTTTCTCAAACTACATCAACAGGTCCATCCGATTCTACTCGCAGGTTTTCAATTATAAACTCTTGACGATTCGGTGTATTTTTTCCCATATAAAATTCAAGCAATTGCTGAATGTGATCGCCCTGTTCCAATCGCATCATTTGCTTGCGCATATCGGTACTAATAAATTGGGCAAATTCATCTGGGCTTATTTCACCCAATCCTTTGAAACGTGTTACCTCGGGCTTGCTTCCCAGTTTTTTCATTGCTGTCTGCTTTTCCAGCTCACTGTAGCAATAAATTGTTTCCTGTTTATTACGCACCCGGAATAATGGTGTTTCAAGCACATATACTTTTCCATGCTTTACCAAATCAGGGAAAAATTGCAGAAAGAAAGTCATTAATAATAAACGTATGTGCATACCATCTACATCGGCATCCGTTGCGATAACAACATTGTTATAGCGAAGCCCTTCCATTCCATCTTCTATATTCAAAGCGTGTTGCAGTAAGTTGAATTCTTCATTTTCATACACCACTTTTTTAGTGAGACCAAAACTGTTCAAAGGTTTACCACGCAGGCTAAATACTGCCTGTGTTTCCACATCACGAGCTTTGGTGATGGAGCCACTGGCACTGTCGCCCTCGGTAATGAAAATAGTGGACTCATTTTGTTTTGCAATATAGGCCTCTTTCCCTTTTGAGGGTGGCTCATCATCCATGTGATAGCGACAATCACGCAGCTTTCTATTGTGCAGATTTGCTTTCTTTGCTCTTTCATTGGCCAACTTGCGTACGCCTGCCATTTCCTTTCTTTCTTTTTCGCTCTGCTCTATTCTTTTTTTCAAAGCCTCAGCGATAGCAGTATTCTTATGCAAAAAATTATCTAATTCTTTTGCAAAAAAATCCCCTACGAACTGCTTCATACTGGGGCCATTCATATCAACGTTTACCGAACCCAATTTAGTTTTTGTTTGTGATTCAAATACGGGTTCTACAACTCTTACTGAAACCGCAGCTACAATGCCCGTTCTGATATCGGACGCATCATAATCTTTCTTAAAAAAATCCCGTATGGTTTTTACATAAGCTTCACGAAAGGCTTGCTGATGTGTACCGCCCTGTGTGGTATGTTGCCCGTTTACAAAGCTGTAGATATCCTCTCCATAATCATTATTGTGAGTAATAGCCACTTCAATATCATCACCGGTAAGATGTATAATTGGATATCTTATTTCGTCTTCATTGGTTTTACGTTGGAGTAAATCGAGCAAACCATTTTTACTTACAAAAGACTTTCCATTGAAAACGATTTTCAAACCGGCATTCAAAAAGCAATAATTCCAGATCTGATTCTCTAAAAATTCGTACAGAAATTTATAGCTCTTAAAAACAATTTCATCGGGAATAAAGGTTACAATCGTACCATTTGATTCTCCTGTCTTTGCTTCTTTATATTCTTTTATCAAAACCCCTCTGTCAAATTCTGCAGTTTTTTCTTTCCCATCCCTTACTGCTGTTACTTTAAAATAGCTGCTTAAAGCATTTACGGCTTTGGTACCTACACCATTCAGCCCCACCGATTTTTGAAATGCTTTACTGTCATACTTGGCCCCTGTATTTATTTTACTCACTACGTCCACCACTTTGCCCAGTGGGATACCACGGCCATAATCTCTAATCGTTACCTGATCTTTTTCAATGGAAATTTCCACCGTTTTGCCATAGCCCATTGTAAATTCATCAATACAATTATCCAGTACTTCTTTTACCAATACATAAATACCGTCATCCGGCGAAGATCCATCACCCAACTTACCTATGTACATACCGGGACGCAAACGGATATGCTCTTTCCAGTCTAGCGATTTAATGCTATCCTCATCATAGTCAAATAAATTACTCTCTTTTACTGCCTTGCTCATTGAATTCTTTTAATAAATATGCTCCCGAAAAACTACACCAGACTTCTTTTCAACTATAGTTGATTTTGCAGGATATGGACAAATATAACTCCCTGAAATTGGCAGCCAAATTTGTAGTTATTAACCCTTGTGGAAAATAAAAATTGTTGCTACTAAACTATTACCTGTCTGGACAATTCATTTTAATTTTATTCTGAAAATCAGTACAAGTTTCTGATTAAATCAGTAAACATTTTCACAAGTTACCCAGCAAGTAAATTGAATAAGCCCCCTACCTACAACAGGCTGAATATCAATATAAATTTTTCCGCAAAATATTTATATTCGTTCTCGGGTTTACAATTCATTCAAATTCTTAAATTTGGTGTTCTGCTCAGTTAAAAAGTAAAACAATTTATTTAAAGTGAAGTGATTAAAAAGAAAGGAGGATTTATGTATTCGTATGACTTGCTGGAAATCGGATGTTACTATTTAGTAAAGGAAAAAAAAGATACAGCTGTTACACTTATTAAAGTTGTATTGGCAACAGATCATTGTTTATTCATTCAACGTTATGATAATTTAAGTGCAACAGGATGGAATTTGAAGAAAGATTCTTTATTTGACATTATTGAATGTTTGAGTGACGAAAAAGCTAAAGAATGGGAATCTCAATATAAAGGGCTTCATTTTCCATTTATGGAAGAAGGCGATGAAGATTAATTTTTGGAAATTATTTTACCAAAAAAAAATCCCGTTTGATAAAGCTCAAACGGGATTTATATTTTAAGTCCGATAAGATTAAGCGGTTACTTTCCCTTTCACCTTAGCTATTACTTCTTCAGCAATATTTGTAGGTGCAGGACTGTAGTGTGAAAATTCCATTGTTGAAGATGCACGACCAGAGCTTAGTGAACGAAGCTGAGTAACGTATCCAAACATTTCGCTCAATGGCACTTTGGCTTTTATTACCTGTGCATTGTTGCGGTTGTCCATACCTTCCATCATACCACGGCGGCGATTCAGGTCACCAGTCACATCTCCCATGTATTGGTCAGGTGTTACTACTTCTACTTTCATTATTGGCTCCAGCAATACTGGCTTAGCCTTTCTTGCTGCTTCACGGAAACCTTGCTTTGCACAAAGTTCAAACGACATAGAGTCGGAATCCACTGCGTGGAAGCTACCATCCGATACACGTATTTTCATATTGGCAACCGGATAGCTGGCCAATACACCTGTCGTCATTGATTGTTCAAATCCTTTCTGTATAGCGGGTACAAATTCACGTGGAATAGAACCCCCAAACAAGTCATTTACAAACTGATAATTCTTATCAGGATTTTCAGTCTTCCATTCAGCATCTACAGGACCGAGGCTGAACACAATATCGGCAAACTTACCACGACCACCCGTTTGCTTCTTTAAAGTTTCACGGTGCTCAATAGTTATAGTAAATGCTTCTTTGTATGCTACCTGAGGTGCTCCTTGATTTACTTCTACTTTAAATTCACGACGCATACGGTCAATAATGATTTCAAGATGCAACTCACCCATTCCGCGAAGAATGGTTTGCCCAGTTTCTTCATCTGTATTTACACGTAGCGTAGGATCTTCTTCAACTAACTTAGCAATTGCCATTCCCATTTTATCAACGTCAACCTGGGTTTTAGGTTCAATTGCAATTGCAATTACCGGCTCTGGAATAAACATATTTTCCAAAGTGATAGGATGATTTTCATCGCACAAAGTATCCCCGGTTTTTATTTCTTTAAACCCAACTGCAGCACCAATATCTCCCGCTTCAATAAAGTCAATAGGGTTTTGCTTGTTTGCAAACATTTTCATAATGCGGCTGATTCTTTCTTTCTTTCCACTTCTTACGTTCAATACATAAGAGCCAGCATCTAAATGTCCGGAGTAAACACGGAAGAATGCCAGACGACCTACAAAAGGATCTGTCATAATTTTAAAAGCCAGCGCAGCAAAAGGCTCTTTTGGATCTGGCTTACGAACGATTTCTTCACCAGTATCAGGATTGATTCCTTTTATTGCTTCAATATCAACTGGAGAAGGAAGATAACGACATACACCATCTAAAGCTGTTTGTACACCTTTATTTTTAAAAGAGGAACCACACATCATAGGTACAATTGATAAATCTATTGTTGCCTTGCGAATCGCTTCATGAATTTCATCTTCGCTAATGCTATTGGGATCTTCAAAAAATTTTTCCATCAACGTATCGTCATACTCTGCAACTGCTTCAACTAAGCTGGCTCTCCACTCTTCAGCTTCAGCTTTCATATCATCAGGAATAGGTACTTCGTCAAAAGTCATTCCTTCAGTTTCAGCATGCCAGATGATGCCTTTCATTTTTATCAAATCCACCACACCTTTAAAATTATCTTCAGCACCTATTGGCAACTGAAGCGGTACGGCTTTAGACCCCAGCATTTCCTTTACCTGCTTTACCACATTCAGGAAGTCGGCACCGGCACGGTCCATTTTATTTACAAAACCAATACGTGGCACATTGTAACGGTTGGCCTGACGCCATACAGTTTCTGATTGAGGTTCCACACCATCCACTGCACTAAAAAGTGCAATCAACCCATCCAATACACGCATAGAACGCTCTACTTCTACAGTAAAGTCCACGTGACCTGGAGTATCAATAATGTTAAATGAATAATGCTTTGTATCAGCAGTGCTTACACCTTTATCTGTAGGGAAATTCCATTTACAGCTTACAGCAGCAGAGGTAATGGTAATACCTCTTTCTTTTTCTTGTTCCATCCAATCGGTAGTAGCAGCACCATCGTGTACTTCACCTATTTTATGTATCATACCTGTATAGCGCAATATACGCTCCGTGGTTGTGGTTTTACCGGCATCAATGTGTGCCGCGATGCCAAAGTTTCTCTGAAATTTTAATTCGGCCATGACTCTTGTTTATTGTTTGTTATGAATATTTATTATTAAAGTTTTTTGTTTTGAACCCAGCAGTTGTGCTACTATCATCGTTCCTTGCGTCGCACTCTTGTACTGTATTTCGCTATTGAACTGCCTTTGACCATTTTGGTCATGATGTACCCCGTAGTTGCTAATAAGCTGGGGTTTTATATATGTAATTAGACTCTCATAGACTGCCACTTGAAGAAGATGCCCTTTCGCTTCTGATATTGATTTAAGGTAATTGCTAGCCTTAACCACTGTTGCTTTTTCTTAATGGCGGCGCAAAGGTAGGGGAAAAATGTGATTTTAGTAACATGAAATCAGAATTAATTATTGATTTAGAAGCTTGATCTTGAAGGATTTATTCATTTTTTTTAAATCTTGAAAAAATACAATCTCCTATTTTGAAATTTATATTTATCCTGAAAATTATTTTTTAGATATCCAGATCTATTTCCAAAAAAAAATGCCCTTCATTTCTGAAGGGCATTTATATTCTTTAAAATTTGATTATTGTTTTACTTCTTTTGTGTAATAACTCAAAGTAAGTTCAACACGACGATTTTGCTGACGTCCTGCAGCCGTGTTATTAGTTGCAATAGGCGTGGTTTCTCCATGACCTTGTGAAGTAATACGACTTGCATCTACCCCTTTGCTTACAATATAGCTCATCACGGATGCAGCTCTATTGTCACTCAGTTTCTGATTCATGTCGTCTTTTCCTACATTATCTGTATGACCATCAATAGCCAGCTTCATATTTGGATTTTCATTCATAATCTTAGCAACATCGGCAAGACCTTTGAATGATTTGCTTTGCAATTTGGCACTTCCGGATACAAATAAAATGTTCTTAGCTGCAAACTGTACCCGCTTGATGATTTCTTCTGGAATTACAGGACAGCCAAAATTAGAAGCAGGACCAGGAATTGTAATACACTTGTCTTCTTCATCATTTACACCATCACCATCAGTATCAGGAATTGGGCATCCTTGATAACGTGCTACACCTGGAACGGTAGGACATTTATCTTCTTCATCATTAATACCATCACCATCAGTATCAGGAATTGGGCATCCTTGGTAGCGAGCCAATCCTGGAACATCCGGACATTTATCTTCTTCATCATTAATGCCATCTTTATCTCTGTCCGGTATTGGACAACCCTGATATCTTGCCAAACCAAATACATCCGGGCATTTATCTTCATCATCAATAATACCATCTTTATCTCTGTCACTTGGCGGTGGCGGTGGTGGTGGAGGTGGAGGTATTACTTTAGCTTCTTTCTTCTTTAAAGCACCTGCAAAACCAATGCTATGCTGCAAATGATAATTTGCAGTTTCGGTTGTAACTGGTACACGATAAGTTGAAGTAATAAACATATGAACATCATCCCAGAAGTTCACCTTCATACCCAAACCTAAAGGCATAAATGCTCCATAGTATTTTGTGTATTTGTGACCACCTACTCCCAAGATAATATAAGGCTGCACCCAATATTTTTCCGTTGTCATTTTCAGATTTACGGTAGCACTTGCTTCCAATAAAAATCTGTCATTGGAAAATACTTTACCGGGCATGGGATATCGGATAAATGATCCGCCGATAGTAGCGGCAAAGTCCACATGGTTGGAAATACCCTTAAAATAGTTTAATGCAAGACCGGGAGACATTTCTCTCATCTTGGCAAATTTTTTGTCGCTAAGTACTTGACTAAGCGAAGTAGAACGGATACGAGCAGGCGTAATAAAATCGTTTAAAAAGAAACTTACACCTAAAGCTTTTGGACGAACCCATTCCTTCTGTGCCTCTGCACCCGGCAAAAGCATGTATAGGGCGAAACATAAAGAAATCAACTTCTTCATAAAGAGATAGTTTGGTTTTAAATCTGAACAAAAATAACGGCTAAGTTCTATATCCGAAAATAAATTATTTAGCTCATATTCACAGGATTATGGGAATAATTTTTTCCTTGTCTTTCAACACTTATACATTTCTCAGAAAAGAAGGGCTTTTTAAAGCTTGTCTTTGAAGTATTTGCTGGCTAAATAACGGTCTTCTCCATAAATATCATCATAAAAATTGATTCCATTGGGGCTGCCCTCGCAGGTTATATACCTAATATAAACGGGCACCTTATTTTTGAGCGCAATACTGCGTTTTTGCTTTTTTACCAGCCAATTGGCTACTGAATCTACTTTTGCTTTACCTCCATTCTGCTTATCTTCTCCAATAATATAGTTGGCAAGGGCTTGCCAGTTTTGTACTCTTACACAACCATGGCTTAGTGAGCGGTAAGACTGACCAAAAAGATAACGTTGATTTGTATCATGTAAATAAACAGAGTATTTATTGGGAAATACAAATTTCATAATACCTAAAGAATTAGCATCTCCACTGCCCTGCACTACCCGATATGGTATGCCTTTGCTATATTTCGTCCAATCCACAGAATAAGGATCCACCTCCTCCCCTTTTGAGTTAATTAGACTAAACCCTTTTCTTGCCAGATAACCCGGATTCTTTTTCACAGCCGGTAATATTTCTTTTTGAATAATACTGGGTGGCGGCACCCATTGTGGATATGTAATGAGTTCTGAAATCTGACTATTGAGTAGCGGTGTTCTTGTCATTGGCTTTCCACATATCATATTTGACTCTACTCTTGCTTTTCCGTTTTCAAAAAGCTCCAGTTTATATGCAGGCAGATTTACCCAAACATATTTTTCCGGCATTTGTTGTGGCAGCAATTTATACTTATCCATACTCAATGCTATACGGACAAATTTTTCTCTGTCATTCAAATTAATCATACGCAAAGTTCCTTCACCTACTTTGCCATCCACTGCTATTCCTTTCTTTTGTTGAAATTTTTTAACTGCAACTGCTAATTGTACAGAATCCAAAACAACACTATCTGATGCGATGAAACCTTCTTCATATAATCTTTTTTGAAGCGCTTTATTAAAAGCTGCTGCATTCTTTCCCCTTTGTGGCACCTTTGCAAATTCTTTGAAACTGGCACTATCAATAAATTTTTTTAGCGCATTTTTTAGCAACTGATAAGCTGGATGATGGGGCTCAATTTTTTGTATCACTTCATTCATAGATCCCGTTTGCCTTATCAAAGCAAGCTGTTCGGCAATAAACTCAAAACTTAAAACAGAATCTGTTCTTATAGAAACACTGTCATTAGGAAGTCTTCCGATTTTAATTTCATTTATTGCTCTTACAAAAGCGTCTGTAATTAATATATCTGCGATACTCCACAAGTTTATTTTTCTGCGGTCACCTTTACCCAGACTGTCATTCCCAAAACGATTTTCAATAGCCAAAATTTGTTGGGCATGATAATCCTCAGGAAAAAGTCCATTTAGTCTGGCTTGCTGCACAAATTCAAGCATTGAGTTACCTTGCTTTGTCCACTTCTCCTCTCTGCACCAAAAAGGTTCAAAATTATTTTGTTCATATAATTTTTGACTTAATAAAGTCTGATAAAGCCTGGTGGAATCCGGCATAAAACCATTTTGCGAAGTAGCATCTGCTAATGTGTTTTTTAAATCGCCGGAAATCTTTTGCTGGAAATCTCTGGGAGAATTTGCAATAGTATTATTGCCTTTCTTTCCATTGCTTTTACAAGCTAAAAAAAACAGGCAACATAACAGGGCCGGCGTTGTTAGCCGAATTAAAAAAATCTGCCTCATAGGTTAGTGTGGTATAATGGTATCGGGCAATTGCAGTATATTACAAACTGTAAAAGCCGGATATGTATTACAATATAGTAAAAGGTTTTCTATTTCTTCAAATTGTCTTCTTCATTTTTGCAACCAGTGCTTTTTCACAACAAACCAGTTATATAAGACCTGATATTACTGACAAATGGAAGGAATACAGGAAACAGGTAAAAGCCGATTCAAACAAGAAAATGGTGGAATTGAAATCAGCCATTCCGGGGATGGTGTATGACCTGCGCTATGCAACTTCAAATAATTTCATGCACAGATTGATGTATCCTTCAAAAACCCGATTCACTTTTCTCAGACTTGTTGCGGCTAAAGCATTACAAAATGCACAATCAAAATTGCATGAAATGGGTTTGGGACTGAAAGTTTTTGACGCCTATCGGCCTTATGCTGTAACAGAAAAATTCTGGGAGCTGGTGCATGATGAACGCTATGTAGCCAATCCGGCAAGAGGAAGTGGTCACAATCGAGGCACCTCTGTAGATCTTACTATCTTCAACTTAAATAGTGGACTGGAATTAGATATGGGAACCGGATTTGATAATTTTACTGATACAGCCCATCACAGTTTTACAGATTTACCCGAATCGGTGCTTCAAAACAGGCTTTTATTAAAATCAACTATGGAGCAAAATGGATTCAAAGCTCTGGAAACAGAATGGTGGCATTACTCATTGCCACAAAGCTCTCAATATGAATTGCTGAATTTGGGATTTAAAAAATTGAAAAGAAAATTATAGGGGAATTACTTCTGCAACGGCCTCGGGATTGATGACGCCATAAACATGAGGAAAAGTATCCTGTACAGTGGGTGACCAGTCGTAAACGAGTTTACTGGTTAGCTTTTCTGAATCTATTGCCAGCTTAACTAAGTTTTTTGCACCTGAAAAATAACGCTCCAGTACTCCCGCTACCTGATGCTCCTGAGAACAATGTATAAAACCTTCATCTTTCAATGAAGGATGTTCATAAAATCCATTTTGTAAAGCTTTATTCCAGTCGGTAGCAAAAGCAATATGATAAATAACAGCCATTATAAAACTTTTTTAATTTTTTGTTCCCTTATCATAAAATCCGCAAGTACTACTGCTGTTACGGCTTCTACAATCACTGGTGCACGCAATGCCACACAAAGATCATGACGGCCTTTAACAGAGAAATCTTCGGTTTTGCCAGTATCCCAGTTCAAGCTATTTTGTTTTTGTGGAGTTGAGGAAGTAGGTTTTATTGCAATCCTAAAGATAAGATCGTTACCATTGCTTATACCACCAACAATGCCTCCTGCATGATTGGTTCTTGTTTTCCCGGTCAAATCTTCAATAGCATCATTGTGCTGGCTGCCAAACATTTTTGTGGCTGCAAAACCGGTTCCAAATTCAATACCTCTAACAGCAGGTATCGCAAAAACAATCTGCGCCAGTGCAGATTCCAAAGAATCAAAATAAGGTTCACCCAATCCAACGGGAATGCCCTTTACGACACATTCCACTACACCACCAACAGAATCTTTTGCATCAATTGCTTTTTGCAAGCCTTTTTCCAGATCTTTTTCACCTGCTATTTCGGTTATCGATGCGGATATGCTAATGGCGGTATCAGACAGCGTTTCACCTTCCATTTCCTGAAACAAGGGAGATGCCTGCCCCAACGCCAATATTTTTTTTGCAATAACTCCGGCAGCTACAATACCCGTAGTGAGCCGGGCGCTAAAATGGCCTCCACCTCTATAATCTTCATTGCCGCCAAATTTTTGATGAGCTACCCAATCGGCATGACCAGGACGGGGAATACTCTTCTGCTTTTCATAATCTTCGCTTCTTGTATTTTTATTTTCAAACAAGATGGTTATAGGAAATCCTGTTGTTTTACCATTGAAGATTCCGCTTTTAAAAATTGGAATATCGTCTTCTTTTCTCGGTGTTGTTCCTTTTCCCTGCCCGCCTTTTCTTCTTTCCAAATCAAATACAAAATCATCTACATGTAAATGCAAACCTGCAGGACAACCGTCAATAACCACACCCACACACTCTCCGTGCGATTCTCCAAAAACTGAAATACGAAATATGTGACCGAAACTGTTCATAATATAAATTCAAAAACGATTCTTCCTTTTAAATTCAAAAAGCAGTCATTCTGCATTTCTCAAACTTACAAAACATAACCCGGAAATTTTACTGCAGCACCCATACTTTTCAAATCTTTCCAAAAGTCGGGATACGATTTATTGACAGCATTTGCACTCTCAATAGTTGTTGCACCATCTGCTTTTAATGCCGCCACTGCGCAAGCCATTGCAATCCGATGATCGTGATGCGAATGCACAACAGCGCCTCTTACTTCACCCCCATTGATTTGCATGATGTCATCATCCCAATCAATTTGAACTTTCATTTTTCCAAACTCTTCTTTTAATGTTGCTGCCCTATTACTTTCTTTATGTGTAAGTCTTGATACTCCTTTTATGGTTGTTGCTCCTTTACAGTAAGCAGCCAAAGCAACTAAAGGCGGAAAAAGATCGGGACAATCTGTTGCATCAAATTCAAAACCTGATAAAGATGAAGGAATCAATTTAATACCTTTTGCCTCTATAGCAATACCTGCATTAGCAAGTATTAATGCATCTACAATTGCTCTGTCTGCCTGTGCAGAGGTTAAATCTAACCCGCTTACAGATAAAGGGCCAGCAATGGCACCCGCAACTAAAAGAAATGCGCCGCCACTCCAATCGCCTTCAACATTATAAATCATTTCCGCATCAGTAGTTGAATGACAATTTGGGTCAATCTGAAATATAAACTCCTGATAGTTCATATTTTTTGGAATACACATCCCGAATTTTTTCATAACATCCAACGTCAGATCAATATAGGGTTTGCTTTTTAAATTATTGACTTTAATACTCAACTCCAATGCTCCATGCTGTATTTGAGGTGAAGCAGCAAATGCGAATAACAAGCCTGTTAAAAACTGTGAGCTTAAAGAACCATCTACTTCAATATTTTTTGAAACTAATGGGCCCTGTATAGTCAATGGTAATTTTCCATTATTACTTTTGATGTTTACATCCAGCAAAGGCAGGATTGAATCAAAAAAATGCATTGGTCTTTCGGCCAGACTACCGGTTCCATTAATTGTTATTTCTTGATTGCTTAAAGCCGCAATGGGAGTGAACATTCTAATACTCAAGCCGCTTTCGCCACAATTAATTTCTGTTGATGCAGGATTTACTCCGTTACTCTCAACTATTATTTTATTTAAATTACTTTCAACCACGGCGCCCAATTTCTCAATGATTGAAATTGCAGCTTTATCATCATTGCTATGCCCTGGATTTTTTATAATAGTTTTTCCCCTTCTCAATAAAGCCGCAGCACAGGCTCTCTGCATCAAACTTTTAGATGCAGGTGCATTTATATTGCCTTTGAGGCTTGAAGGATGAATAGTAATGTTCATAAGTATATCCAAGAATTAATATTAATCAGAGAAATTTAGCCCCAATAGAAAACATGTGCTATTCCCAGTTTGTCAGCAATTTTTCCAACTGAACCAATGATACAGGATGCACGACCGCTTTCCCAATTTTATTCAGCAATACAAAGTTCATTTGCCTTTTTTCCCGCTTCTTGTCCATTTTTAAAATATTAAAAACTCGTTGCTTGTCAAATGCAGCTGCCATCGGCAAATGATACTGGCTCAGTAATTGTTCTACTCTTTCTGTTTCTTTAAACCCGCATAGTTTTTCTGAAACATAACAGGCGAATGCCATACCAATTGAAATAGCTTGCCCGTGCAATAATTCATATTGTGTCTCCAAAGCATGTCCAAGTGTATGACCAAAATTGAGCATCCTTCTTTCATTTCTTTCAAATTCATCTCGCTTTACTACGTTTACCTTTACCATTGTATTTCGCTGCACCAGTTCACAAATAGTTTTTTGTTTTTGCTGAAACTGTCTTAGTGATTTTTGCTCCAGCTCCTCAAACATTTTTTTATCTTTTATACATGCATGTTTGATTACTTCTGCAAACCCATTTACCCATTCTTGTTGTGGCAAGCTTTTGAGAAAAGCCATATCATGCAAAATGAAATCTGGTTGCTTTATGGTGCCCACCATATTTTTATAATCGCCTACATCAATACCGTTTTTACCACCTATACTTGCATCTACCATTCCCAGAATGGAGGTAGGCACAAATCCAAATTTCAAACCCCGCATATAAACAGCAGCGAGATAGCCGGTAATATCAGTTATCACACCTCCGCCTACACCCACAAGTGTTGTGCTGCGGCCAGCTTCCATTTCTATCAACTGTGCTACCAATGCATCAATTGTAGGTTGTACTTTATAAGACTCACCGGATTTCAGTACAATCACATTCCAACCTTTGAAGCGTTGGCGATGTGCTTTATAGATATTTTCATCAGTCAATAAAACACAAGCTTTTTGATCTGCAATCTTTTTTAAATGACTGAACCCCGCAGCCAGATATAAAGTCGTTGTGCCAGAAGAAAATTTAATTTTTAGCTGTTTCATTTATTATTCAGAATAACCGATTTATCAAGAGTCAACTATCCAGTACTTTTTTCTGATGATTGATGCTTTCCATGTGTACGGCATCAAAATACTTTGAAATAAAATCCTTACTCAATCCAACTTTATCTCCTTTAGCCGTTGCTCTTTCAATTATCTCATTCCAACGATTGGTTTGCAATATGGTGATGTTGTTTTCCTTTTTATATTTTCCAATTTGTTCTGCTATTTTCATTCTTTGCCCCAGTATCTGCATCAGCTCATCATCAAGTTGATTTATTTGTTGTCTCAGTTTTTCCAATGCCGCATGAAAAGCCGCTGATTTTATATCTTCTTTTCTCCAAATAATAGCATCAAGCATTTCGGCCAGAATTTCGGGAGTAACCTGCTGCTTGGCATCACTCCAGGCATTATCAGGATCAATATGACTTTCAATTATGAATCCATCATAATCCAGATCAACTGCTTTTTGCATTGTGTCCTGCAATATGTCTCTGCGACCGCAAATATGTGAAGGGTCGTTGATAAATGGCATTTCGGGATGTTTCAGTTTCATATCAATAGCCAAATGCCACATGGGTGCATTCCGGTATTCGGTATTGCCATAGGAGCTAAAGCCACGATGAATCAATCCAATATTTTTTATGCCCGCCCTCGCTATTCTTTCTACTGCACCAATCCATAATTCCATATCTGGATTTACAGGATTTTTTATCAGCACCGGAATATCAACACCTCTCAAGGCATCGGCCACTTCTTGTACACTAAATGGATTAACTGTTGTGCGGGCACCAATCCACAAAACATCTACATCAAAGGTGAGTGCATCCTGCACCTGTTTGGCTGTAGCAACTTCCACCGTTGTAGGCAGTCCTGCTATTTTTTTTGCCTGTTGCAGCCAGGGCAATCCTTTAGCACCTACGCCTTCAAACATTCCAGGCTTGGTTCTTGGCTTCCAGATGCCGGCTCTCAGCATATTTATTTTTCCGGTATCTGCAAGCCTTTGTGCTGTTGATAATAGCTGCTCTTCTGTTTCGGCACTACAGGGCCCGCTGATGATGAGTGGACGTTTATTCCACACAGTTTGTATGGCATGGAGGACTGTTTGTTCTTTTGTTTGCATTTAATAAATATTTGTAAAGTTATATTGTTATCATATCTTATCTCATCATTTGCATTCAGGATTCCTTTTTATTTTAATATTCGCCTGATAGTATTGGCATTTGAAATAATATTCTTCAATTCATCCTGATTACCACTTTGAATTATTTCTCTGAATTTTATTAATTGTGCAATATGTTCATTGAGCACATCCAATACGTTGGTTTTATTTTGCAAAAAAATGGGCACCCACATATCCGGACTGCTTTTTGCCAGCCTCACCGTGCTTTCAAAACCGGCGGAGGCCAGTTCAAATATTGCATTTTCTTCTTTCTCTTTTTCCAGCACCGTATTGGCCAATGCAAATGAAGTGATATGAGAAATATGACTGATATAGGCAGCATGTAAATCATGTGCTTTTGCTTCCATTTCTATCAAATGCATGCCTATCTTCTGATAAAAATTTTTTACCCAATCAATGGCATCTGCATCACTTTCCTCTGCATTGCAGATGATGACTGCTTTATTTTCAAATGCTCCTCTTACAGCAGCAGTGGGCCCGCTGTATTCGGTTCCCCACATGGGATGAGTAGCTACAAAGCGTCCACGCTTTTCATGCTGTTTTGCTTTTTCAACTAATTCCGATTTGGTAGAGCCTACATCAACTACAATTTGATTACTTATTTTGTCAAGGACTGCCGGCAACAATTTTACACCCACATCAACCGGTATGGCCAAAATGATTACTTCCGACTGTGCAATTGCATCATCCAAATCAAGTATTTCATCAACCAACTCTAAACGTATAGCGGCCTCTGCATTCAGCTGATTTGTTTCCACTCCTATCAGTCTTGAAGAAATTTTTTTCTCGTGCAACTGAATGGCTAAGGACCCTCCAATGAGCCCGGTGCCGATTATGCAAATTGATTTTCTTTCCATCTCTTCAATTTTATTTTTTTTGTTTAATCCTGTTTATCGCTTCATCCAGTTTTTCTTCGGTGGCACATAAGCTTATTCAAACAAACCCATTACCTGCTGTACCAAAAATGCCACCCGGAGTGATAAATATTCCAGATTCATTAAGCAAGCGATCGCTTAAAGCGCCGCCCATTCCATATTGATGTGCAACATCTAAATCAGTTTCAGATGCAGCGGCCCAAACGAAAAGACCTGATTGATTTTTGGAATATTGACAATTAAGCAATTTAAGCAATTCAAAAACTACATCTCTTCGTTTTCTATAAACTGCGTTTAATGAATCGTGCCAGTCGGCGCCAAGTTCCAATGCTTTTGCGGCAGCAAGCTGTACAGGTAAAAACATACCACTATCCATATTCGATTTGAAGCGCAGCACTTCTTCAATTCTTTCTTTGGCACCACAGAGCATTCCGACTCTCCACCCGGCCATATTATGACTCTTGCTCAATGAATTTAATTCAACCACACAATTTTTTGCGTCTGCAATACTTAATAAGCTAAGCGGCTTTTCATTCAAAATAAAACTGTATGGATTATCATGTACAATCAGCAGTTGATGTTTTTGAGCAAACTGTATCATTTTTTCAAACTGCTCAATTGATGCCGACTGCCCTGTTGGCATGTGCGGGTAATTGACAAACCAAAGTTTTGTTTTACTTAAATCTAAAGTTTCCAGCTTTTCAAAATCAGGGAAATAATTATTTACTTCCAGCAATTCATAATCAATACAACTGCCACCGGCCAGCTTTACAGCACTAGTATAAGTAGGATAACCCGGGTTGGGCACCAGTACATTATCTCCTTCGTTCAAATAAGTCATGCAGATATGAAGAATACCTTCTTTGCTGCCCATGAGTGGCAAGATTTCTGTTTGTGGATCAAGTGATACCCCATACCATTTTTGATACCAGTTACTGATAGCACTACGCAGCACTGCTGCTCCTTTGTAGGATTGATATGCATGTGTATCCGGTCTGGCTGCTGCTTCCTGAAGCGTTGCTATTACAGATGGATGCGGAGGCAGATCGGGACTGCCAATGCCCAGATTAATTACAGACTTACCTGCATTATTCAAGGCTTCAATATCACGCAGTTTTTGAGAGAAATAATATTCGCCAATGCCGTTTAGTCTTTTACTGGTATTCATTTAGCTGTTCCTTTTTTTTTACTTTAAATAGTTTGATGCAAACAAAATTATTTTCCCATTTTCATTTCCATGTGCCTCTTTTATAAACGCCATAAATTTTTATGGCTTCAGTCAATGGCTTTATTGACTTCATTACTTTTTCAAATTGTGTTGCCTGTTCAAATTCCATATCGGCATGAAATGCATACTTAAAATCGGAGCCAGGAATTGGGAAACTTTGCAACTTGCTCAGGTTGATACCACCATCTGAAATTTTAGTCAACACTTTGGCCAGGCTACCTTTTGAATGATCGGTATGAAATGTAACTGAAGCTTTATCGGCATTTTCAACTGGCCTTGTTTCCTTTTCTCTTTGCAACATTAAAAATCGGGTGTAGTTATTTTTTAAAGTATGAATATTGGGGGCCAAAACTACCAACTCATACAATTCTGCCGCTAGCTTACTGGCAATGGCTGCTATATGTTTACTTTTATGTTGATGAATATTTCGGGCACTCAATGCTGTATCGTCGGTTTCAACAAGCTTCCATTTATACTTATCTAGAAAACCATAACACTGCTGTAACGCCATTGTGTGTGAGTGTACCTCTTTAATATCTTCCAGTTTTACACCCGGGTTCACCAATAGATTTTGTCTTATTTGCAGATATACTTCTCCCACAATTTTCAATTGGCTTTTATGTAATAAATTGTAATTGGGCAAAATGCTGCCGGCAATTGAATTTTCAATAGCCATCACACCACCATTACTTTCTTTTTTATTTGCAGCAATTTGAACAACATCTTTAAAACTATCGCAAGGAATAACGACCGCCTGATTTCCAAAAAAAATACGGGTAGCCACCTGATGAAAGCTACCAGCATAACCTTGTATTGCGAAGCGGCTTGCAGTTTCAATCTCGTTAGTTAGTTTTTGTTTTTGTTGCATTATTGTTCCCTTCATGTTTAATATTCAAAATATTGTCAATTTCTTTTTACTAATATTTTCTAACAGCGCCTATATACCCCTAACACAAAAAAAGCCCCCGCTGTTGCGGGGGCAGTTTATTTTGTTGTTCTTTAGTTGTTACTATTTTTTCAACAATACACCCCCGGCTTCTTTCCAAAAAAGAAGTAATAAAAATAAAATCCGAAGAATGTTCTCATTGTTGTCATGTGACAAATGTAAGTGGTGGTTTTAAAAAATCCAATACCTAAGGGGAAAAAAATTTCCGTTTATCAAATAATTGGATGCGAACAACCGTTCAGAAGCAGCACCACTTCATCAGGCGGGGTTCATACGTATCTTACGGCCGCGGTAGTTTTTGCCATCAATAGCTTTAATCATTTTTTTGGCTGCAGATGCATCTACTTCCACCCAGCTGTTCATTTCCTTCATATCAATACGACCCAATACATCTTTGCGCAGGTCGCTCAAATCTAAGATGAACTGTAAAAAACTGGCTTTGTAAAACCCGTCTTTTGTTCCCAAATTGACAAATAGTCGCTGATAATTTCCGGCATCTCCAAAATTTCTGCCTTTAGTATCACGCTGAAGTGGTCTGTCTGCTTTACGTTCTCCTTTTCTGTCTTCTCTCAAATTAAGATCAGCAGCATTTTCATAATATTTCAAAAACCGGTCAAACTCTAATGCAGCTACCTTTTGCAGAATGGCCTCTTTCTCTACATCGGCAAATTTTTCTTTGAGTACCGGTAAATAGGTTTCGTATTCGCCGTGACTGATATCGGCCTGCAGCATTTTATCTATAAAATGGAAAAACTGTTTACGACAAACATCTTTACCAGCAGGAATATCCATTTTATGAAAATTGGTTTTAACCAATTTCTCAATTTGACGCAGTCTATAAATTTCTTTTGGTGTTACAATGGAAACAGAGATTCCTCTATTTCCTGCCCTGCCGGTTCGGCCGCTACGGTGTGTATAAACTTCCGTATCATCAGGCAATTCATAATTAATAACATGAGTAATCCCCTGCACATCAATACCTCGTGCAGCTACATCAGTTGCTATGAGTAATTGAATACTTTTTTCTCTGAATCTTGCCATTACTTTATCACGCTGCACCTGTGTCAGGTCTCCATGCAGTGCTTCTATATCATAGCCTTCTCTTATCAAAGCTTCTGTTATATTTTGTGCATCAGCCTTAGTACGAGTGAAGATGATGCCATACAATCCAGGATTGAAATCAATAATCCTCTTCAGCGTTTCGTAACGGCTGCTGTGTTGAGTTTGATAGTAATGGTGATCAATATTTGCATTTCCGGCATTTACCTTTCCTATTGTAATTTCAAAAGGCTGCTCCATATATTTTTTGCTCACTTGTCGTATAGCAGGTGGCATGGTAGCACTAAACAACCAGGTACTGTCACGATTTGGCGTATTTTTCAAAACAAATTCAATATCATCTTTAAAGCCCATATTCAACATTTCATCGGCTTCATCAAGTACGATGTACTGAACTTTTTCCAGATTAACAACTTTGCGTTCTATCAAATCAATCAACCTGCCAGGTGTAGCTACAATTATATGAGTTCCTTTTTTCAGGCTTCTTATTTGCTCAACAATAGAAGCGCCACCATAAACCGCGGTAACTGATGCTTTGTCAGCTTTATTTTTATATTTATCCAGATCATTTGTTATTTGCATGCAAAGTTCTCTGGTAGGGCAAATAACCAATGCCTGAGGATATCGTTCCTGCTTATTTACAAGCTGCAACAGGGGTAATCCAAAAGCAGCTGTTTTTCCGGTACCGGTTTGAGCCAGACCAATAAAATCCTTGGTTCCCTGTAATAATACCGGAATTGCTTTTTCCTGAATAGGTGTAGGCTGAGTAAAACCCAGCACATTAATAGAGTTGAGCAAGCCTTGTTCAATGCCCAAAGATTCAAAAGTGGCCAAAATATTATAGGTTTAAATAAATAGAATCAGGCCGCAAAGGTAATTGTATTAAGTCGGCAGCAGGAAAGTATTTACGTATTAAAAAAGAAAAGCAGCTTATAGATATAAGCCGCTTCTAACGATTGCTTGCCATATGAAATTCTTATAGAGTATTCCAATGACATTTGATTGACCAGTTCTTACTGAGTTTTCAGTATTTGGCCATTATCACTGAAATGATTATTTCGGTGCGTTTGCAGAATCTGCCTTCTTAGTTGTATCACCAACGTTTGTGCTGTCTGTAGTAGGAGCAGGAGTTGGAGCTACAGCAGGAGTATCAACTGTTGGTTTAGTTGAATCACCAGCAGGTTTGTCAGATTTAGCACTGTTACCGCAAGATGCAAGAGCAACAGCTACAAAAGCGATAGCAAAAAACTTTTTCATTTGTTGAGATTTTTTTTGTTTTGAGAAATATATTTCAGGGATTAATACCGGGATGAAAAAGAAGTAACCCTTTATTTACCTATTTATTGAAAAAAGATTTTTTCAAACACATTTATGAAAAAAGTAGGGTTTTTAAGACGTTTATTAACTTATTTTGTGCCAAATACCTGTCTCTCTCTTAATATATAAGTTTGATGGGTTACAATTTCTTCAAAAAAGTATTAAAAACAGGCAAGTGATACCTGAAAACAGCGAAAAGGCATTATTGGAAGGTTTGGCTATTAACGACAGAAAGGCTGTAGAAACCATTTACCGTCAGAACTTCAATATGGTTCAGGTATTGGTTCTTAACAATAATGGATCGGCAGATGATGCAAAAGATATTTTTCAGGAAGCCATGATAGTTCTTTATGAAAAAGCCAGATCGGGCAATTTTGAGTTAAACTGTCGGTTAAAAACTTTTGTTTACTCAGTATGCAGAAGGTTGTGGTTAAAAAGACTGCAGCAGCAAAACAGATATGCTTCTTCAGGAGATAGTATGGAAAATGTAGTGGCGGTTGATGAAGATTTAGCAGCACACGAGAAAAGAAATGCCGAATTTGAAATGATGGAAAATGCCATCAATCATTTAGGTGAGCCTTGCAAAAGTTTGTTGGAAGCATTTTATCTTCAAAAACAAAATATGCAGGTAATTGCAGCCAGTTTTGGTTATACCAATGCCGATAATGCCAAAAATCAGAAGTATAAATGTCTGATGCGGCTTAAAAAAATATTCTTTAGTCAGTATAAAAGCGAACGAACTAATGGATGACATTAAAATTTTAGATACTGTTGAGCGTTATATACGCGGCGAAATGAAACCTGATGAAAGGTTACAGTTTGAACAATTGCGTAAAACCAATTCAGAAGTAGATCAATTGGTTGTAGAGCATACGCTTTTTCTTCAACAACTGAATCATTTTGGCGAACGCAAATCTTTCAGTTCTGCATTAAATGAAATTCATACAGACCTTACAGAGCAGGGCAAAATTGACTCAATGAAACTGAAGGGTAAAGCCAAAGTGGTTTACTTGTGGAAACGTTACAAAAGAGTTACAGCCATTGCTGCTTCAATTGCCGGAATTACTGCATTGGCAATTTCCACTTTAGTGTGGACAGTAGCACCAAGAAACAATTCTAACACTGAAGCGTTGGATCGTGAATTGAATAAAGTAAAACAACTGCAACAAGCGCAAAACACCGAAATGCGCAAAATCAAAAATCAAATTAACAGTAAGCCCATTGAATTTAAATCGGGCGGTACTGGTTTTATGATAGATGGCCGTGGTTACCTCATTACCAATGCGCACATCGTTCAATATTCAAAAAATATTGCTGTGGTTGACAACAATGGCAATCAATATAATGCTACCATTTTACAAAAAGATAATAGTCGTGATATTGCTATTCTGAAAATTGATGATAAAAATTTCAACCGCATTCCCTCACTTCCTTATGGAATTAGTAAAACGGTAAGTGATGTTGCCGAGCCAATCTTTACGCTGGGTTATCCACGCAATGATATAGTATATAGTGAAGGCTATTTAAGCGCCAGAACTGGGTTTAATGGCGACAGTTTAACCTGCCAGTTGGGGATAGCGGCCAACAGAGGAAACAGTGGCGGGCCGGTATTCAATCACAACGGTGAAGTCATTGGTATTTTAAGTACCAGAGATACGGAATCAGAAGGAGTAGCATTTGCTATTCAATCAAAATATATTTATGATGCTGTAAAAAACCTGAATCAGGTTACAGACACACTCAATCTGAAACTTTCTTCAAAGTCTTCATTGAAAGGTTTGAATAAGCAAATGCAGGTAAAAACGATTGAGAAATTTGTGTTTATGGTGAAAGGCGATTAATCTTTTGAGAAGCTTAATTAATTCTAATTCAGTTGCATATGGCCATCTTGGTTTTTTAAGTGTCTGAGCAATTCTTTTTTATAAATTCTGCACAGTCGCCAAATTCCTATGGCATGCCGGGCAGGTAACCGGTGTAAATATTTTTTTCATAAGAAGTGTGGTGACTTTTGAAGGCTAATACCTAAATATATTAAATTTATCAGCACATTCAATTGTTTACAATTTCTAATATGTTGCACTACTTCATTTACTATCTTCGCCCCCCCCTCGCCCACGGTTGGTGCCTATATACACACCCACTAGACACCGGCAAGCGGTCATAAAAATTCATACTTTCCCGGTAAAGCGGAAATGCTGCTTGAAAAGTTTAACCCACTCCCCTTTTGAATCCTGCTCGCAATTGTGAATTTTTTTATGCTGAATATCTAACCAATTTTTAAAAGACTCAAATTCTTTTTGCAAGGCAATAATTGTTTTTGCATTGTAAATAGCGGCTTCAATCTTCAACCGGTTTCTGATAATCCCTGCATCCTGCATCAGTTTTTCTTTTTTCTTCTCGGTATAACGGGCTATTTTGGCAATATTGAAACCATCAAAAGCCTTAAAGAAATTTTCTTTCTTTTTTAAAATCGTATCCCAGCTAAGCCCTGCCTGATTGATTTCCAAAACCAATCTTGCAAACAGCAGGTTATCATCTTCAATGGGGAAGCCATATTCGGTATCATGATAAATACGGTGTACAGAACTCTGGTCCAGGTCTTTTACAAATTTGCAATAGCTGTTTGCCATAAAATGAAATTTAAAAAAAAATCCCGCCCTGAAAAAATCAGTGCGGGAACTGTGGGAGTTGACGGGTTCGAAACCGCCGACCCTCTGCTTGTAAGGAGAAATAAAAACTCCTATAACAAGCTAATTATCAATCTCTTTTAACAAAATCCTGCCCCACTTACAAGCAGTTTATAAGCAAATCTACATACTTGGTTATAAAATATGGTTTGTTTGTGTCGTATGCTATATTAGCAATTTTAGCTTTAAAATTCAAAATGCCAGTTTTTTGAAAATCTCTTAAATACCCTCCAAAACCGGCATTTCTGGCACACCCTTTCTTTTTCATCTCTGTCGAAAATTTTCCCTTTTTAAAAAAGAGACAGGATATGTCATTGATTTTTTCCCTCAAAGCATACCCCGTCTCCCCTGTTGTTGCTACGCAATACCGCCGGGTGTGTCTATGAGGTGGGGGGCTTTCTCATACACCTCTCAAAAAATTGGGGGAGAAAATTTTATCCTCTACTCCATGTATCTATATCGTCAATATCTCCTTTAAAATCGTCATAGTCTCCTAACTGGCCGTCTGTCATCGCATCAAAATAATCCCTTTCCCATCCTCCTCAATTGTAATAGGCATCAGAATCCTCTTGCTGGCTTCTTCTTAATGAATCTTGTTCAAATTTATATACCCTTTTTAAAAGCTCATTAAACCTGGTATTATCAGAAAGGCAAGACTTACACTCTGCATAGCTTCCTGAAAATACTTCTTGTGATTTTAATGGACTCACATATCTGCTTTCCTTTACCTCTTTGAATGATGGCAAGAATGATGAAGAATATCCATAGGGAATAACAGTATAACTGTCTGAACTAATAATCTCGTTAGTGTCTTTCATTACTGTATTTACCAGCCTTTCAATGTCACTTTTCCTTGAAACAAGTGCAATATGTGGTACTTTCCACATTTCCCTATTTGAAAAGAAGTTTTGAGGCTTTTTTGCTATCCTGTGATATTTCTTAATGCAATATTTCAGGTTATCAGAGTTTTGAATTAAGGTTTTATCTTTTTCCGTCAATAGACAATCAGCAGTAATAAAATTATACTCCTGATTAGAAATAGTAGATACTTTGTTTAAATCAAGAATCATTAAAAATTCAACCAAATTACTTATTGAACCCTCATTATTAAGTTCAAATAATGGCACATTCAAATATCTTTTTCTGAAAAAATCAAAACACTCGTCATTGCCTTTCATTTCAATGTTATACTTGTCCAGAAATTCATTCTTCAATGTCTTTTGAAATATTAGCAAATAAGGTACTTGCCAAGACGTATTCGATATTGTGATATTAAGAACTGCTAAAACTACTGCTTTGTATTCAGTAATCGGGCTATTCCCTAATGGCCCTACTTCTGTAAACTTGTAAATAGGAATGTGTGCTATATGTTCAATAGCAATAGATAGGCTAATGTCAGAATCTTTAAATTTCATTGTTGAAACCCCTTGCATACAGTGAAAATAATATAAATGGCTATAAATTACAATGGGAACTATCAATTAGGGTAAAATATCACAGCCTAACCAATTAAGGAGAAAACCCAAAAGAATAAACAGAAGTATTCCTATCAATCTTCCAAGGCCATTGTGACTACTATTGCTCATCTTATATTTTCTTTAATGGGCCTAATCCTGCTTTTATTCTTACTTCATTTCTGACCCTATCTACTCTTTTGGCAAATGAATATCCTTTTTTTTAAACAAGCATCTAAAAGAATATTAGCAGTGCGATAATCACCTTCCATTTCTGCACCTGTTATTAAAGTGGCAAGTTCTAATACATCTTCATTTAAGATTAATCTTTTTGTTTCATCATTAAGCATATTAAATGCCTGTGTATTATTCCTTGAATTGTAGGCGATGAATGGAAAAACAAACTTGATTAACAAGAATAGAACGATAATGATAATTATTATCCACATACAGGAACTATTTTATCTCATTTAAATTGACTTGTACTGTTGGCCCTAATCCTAAAACCTTTTCCTCTGTGCTTTTAACAAGGTTGCCATTAACGTAAATATTTATCTTCACCCAAACCTTAGCACTTTTCATTCTTCTGGCTGTTTCTCCTCCAACTGTGGACACTTGAATATTTTGATTCTTGTTAGTGGTAGTAAAATTGTAAATCCACGATTCACTGGCAGTAGCTCCCGCATTTTCTCCCTTTTCATTGAAATAATTAACCAATATTTTTTCTCCTTTCTTGGTCAATACTTCGTACTTGATTGAATATTCTTTTTTTGTGGTGTCTTGCTGTGCTTTGGCTGATAATAAGCCAAATACGAAAAGGGTAAATAGAATTGCTTTTTTCATAATATAAGTTTTGAGGCTTACAAGGTATAGAGAATTCTCTATTGCTGCAAGTCCCTGATAATATTCTCTTTGGGAAGTGAAAAAAGCTCCCAAAAAGTCCTATTATGTGAATAAAACGGCCCTGTTACTGGTTGGGAACAGAATCAGGGAAATAAGAGTTGCTAAAAATCTGTCTATGGAGAATTTGGCAAACAGTTCTGGTATTGACTATTCACAATGGGCGAGAATGGAAACAGGATTGGTCAATTTTTCAATTTCTTATCTTTTCCGGGTGGCAGAAGCCCTCGGAGTTACTCCCAAAGATTTATTGCCTTAATCAGATTAATGAACTTTTGAAAAACTTAATCAGGTTAGTGAACTTCCCATAAACGCCAATAGGGTGGCATTATCCTACCCTTTGACGTATTGACTTATATGTTCATTCACTTATTTTTCTATGTTTTCATCTGAATGAACAACCTTTTTCTCTTTTATCCAGTTTGAAAGAGTTCCTATGGAGGGAGTATTTTCAAATCCCAATTTTTTCAACTCCGTCAATATCGTAACATAGGGTAGCTTATCTGCCAGCATTCTTTCAACTTCCTTCATTATAGCAGTTTTTTCCTCCTCTGTAAACTTGAGTTTGCTTTGGGAGTTATTCCTATCAACAAATTGCCCGGTAAATTCAAACTCTTGTTTTGAATTAAAAAGTAATTCCATTGATTTACTTTTCTGGGATTCTGGCAAATAGTTTCCTTTTGTGACCTGAAAAAACCTGTTGGGATTCCCTTCCATTTTTCTTAAATCCCATACAATCCTCATTTTAGCTTCAAAGCCTTGTGAACCGATTATATTATTCTTGCTGGGGCTTCCTAATTCAGTTCTCTTGCCAGTATGATGTAGGAAAATAATAGCACAATCATTTTCTTGTGCCAATTTTTCAAACCTGTTTAAAAACTTTCTTACGTTTCCTAAGTCATTACTATTCCCTTCAAATATATCCGAATAGGCATCTATTATTACCAGATCGGTTTTTTCAGCCTTTAATTGTTCTTCAATAACCTTAAAAGGATTATCAGCATTGAATATGTAACACAATCCCTTTAGGTCAATCGGGTTTATGCTTTTATCAATTTGTTTCTTTAATAGCGCATTTACTGAAATTTGATTGTCTTCTGTCAAGAAATAAATAACCCTTCCATGTCTTACATTTAATTCGTGGCCTAAGAAATCTTTTCTCTTTAAAACAATATTAATAGCTAACTGTCTAAGAAAGGAAGTCTTTCCAACGTCACTACTTCCAACAAGTGCCGCCAATCCCTGGCTGATAAGAAAAGGCTTCCATAAATAGGGAATATCATTCTGTTTCATGCTTAATAGCTCTGTTGCTGTAAAGAGGTATGGGTATTTCTTTTTACCTCCAACTGCATTATTATTTTCGTTACTCATAAATTTAGAATTGCGTTCATTCAGAATACTTTTATATACTTTACCTGATTGAACAGTTAAGAATCTTGTTGTTGATTGTGTTCAGAATTACCGCTTTGGGCGGGTCTTTGTTTTGTGTTATGCAATTAATTTCCATAACACAAAAGTGTTCATTGGGGAAAGTTTATACAATCCCAATGCAATCCCATTCTTATCCCAATTTTGAATTAATAAGTGAACGAAATCCTTCCAAGTGGAGTATTAAAATTCCAGTTCTATTCTTCCCCCTTCCCTCACTCTTGTTTCAGGTCTTGAATTATTGAGGTATGTCTTGATAGTTTCCGGTGAAAGCTCTTTGCCTTCTGAATCGAAGAAAGTTTTCAATTAAAAGTTTTTCAATATCAGTAGTCTTGGCTTTAATGAACGGCTTTGTATTTTTTGCTCCTTTTTTCGCCTTTTTCTGTCCATTCAACAAATCATAAAACAATGTAGTTAATAAATTCGTTGCCTCTAACCATTGAATTTTTGGTGTGAGGTTATATGCCCGTTGTTTTTTAGGCTGATACAAAGCATTAAGAAGTTTACTGAAAGAATCTATTTGGTTTAAAAGAATAGGCCGTAAAATCTCATATTTCTTTTTAAGTTTTATTTCCTTAATTCCATCATATAAAACTTGCAACTCTGTGAGAATTGTATTTACAAAGTCTGTTTGTTTTTTATCGCCAATAAATGTCAAAATTGTTTCATCAATTATTTTCCTTGCATCTTCTTCCATCTTATTACATTCTTCAATCAGGTAAGAGCTAAATGTTTTATCTCCCTGAATACCCCGGTTATATAAATCAAATCCACTAATTCGGAGTATGCCGTTTTCTTCATCTTTTTCAACATCAAACCCACTAAGCAGATAGTTGTAATATTCTGTAAAGAATTTATCCTCCAAATTGGCTATGAAATTAGGCTTGGCGATTGCTCTGTAACTTCTTAAAGGGTGTACCATGAATAAAATTTAGGTGCAAAATATTTCTATCCTGCACCTAAAATACCAGTATTCTTTCATCCTTCAAATACTGCTTTAATTACCCTTTCATTCATGTTATCCAAAGTGGCATTATCATAGTTGTCCAGATAAATGCCAGTTACCCGATTTCCGTACTCATGGCCTAATGCCTCTGCTATCAGGTCTTTTGAATAACCCAATGCTCTGGCAATGTTAGCCCATGAATAACGGGCATAGTAAGAAGTAACAGGCTTTTCAATCTTGCATAGCTTAGCCAATTTTTCCAGATAGTCATTACAATTTTTAGTGGCTTGCTGAATATCCTTTTTTAACTGAATAGGATTGTTCTTTTGCTTTACAAATGGTAGTAGAAACTCTTTATTGTTTTCAGGAAGCGCAGTAACGTAATATCTGAAAATCTCCTTTGCTTTTTCCTGTACCCAGATACTATAAACCTTATGCGTTTTCTTTCTCCTAAAGATTATCCTGCCATCTATTATATTTTCCTTTGTCAAGGTAAGCAGATCAGCAAGATTAATCCCAATGAAACAGTAGGACAATAAGAACAGGTTTCTTTGATGCCAAACAGGAGTATTTTCAGACAGTTTTAGGGAAGCAATTTTAGCCATTTCTGGCAAGGTCAATGCTCTGCTGATAGTTTTCTCATTCCTGATTTTAAAGCCTGTAAAAGGGTAAAATCTGGCTTCTAAAGTACCATCTTTAATAGCCTTGTTGAATAAAGCCCTGATAGTTCTTAGGTAGTTGGAAACTCCGTTTATTTTCATGCCATCAGCCAGCATAGAAGTATTGAAATCCTCTAAAAATTTATAGGTAATGGCTTCAAATTCCAGTTTGTCCTTACCTGTATAAGATTTCAGCTTGTTGATAGCGCAGGAATAAGCGATAGAGTTGCCAATATTTCCGGCAGCTTGTAGTTTAGCAATATGCTGCTTGCCATAGATGAAAATATCAGGCTTAGGTTTGGCTGCAATCTTTGATTCTTTCCGGCTTATGTGCTTTAATACTTCATCAAGTGTTAAACAGCTTTCCCTATCCTCATTAAAGAGCAGGAATTTCTGAACTTTTGACCTGATAGATGAAATCTTAGCATTGTAGGCCAGATGGTTTTCATTAGCTGATAAAACCTGTTGAAGTTGCTCATTCCAGTCCTTTTCCAGAATTGAAAAACCTAAAGAATGTTGCTTATAATTTCGTTCCTGATACAGCCTAAGTCTTACAGGCAGGGTAAAGTCTTTCTTTGGATGAATCTTGTCAATGATAAACTTGAACGTTATTTCCATGCTCTTTGAAGATTGAGCATGTAGTCAGCCTAAAACTTACAAGCAATTTACAAGCAGAATGGTCTTTTTGAGGTCAATTTTCGGAATATCACTAATAGCATAAAACCTCTTAAATGCTTATTATTAACATCTAAGAGGTTTTAATTTAGTGGGAGTTGACGGGTTCGAAACCGCCGACCCTCTGCTTGTAAGGCAGATGCTCTGAACCAGCTGAGCTAAACTCCCTTACCCTTTTTTGGGGAGTGCAAAGATAAGTGTGCAGGGCTGACAGGCAAATTTTTTTTCAATTAATAAACATTAAGTCTTTGCATTTTTTTAATGCATTTCTTGCTTATGGGCTAAAACCAGACTTTAAACTGGCCGACGCTCCAATATCCTCATTTTTTTAAAAAAACTGAAATACTTAAACAATATAATATAAATCCTGTGTTTATGCATAATTCAAAACAAGATGTATTTTTGAATGGTGAAATCAGTAAATCCAGATAGCAGACCCGAAAGTTTTGAAGCAGTAGAGGTTCTTGTTGCAACAGAGAATCTTTGTAATCTTATTGTGTGGAATGACGAAGTAAATACATTCAAATGGGTTATAGAAACTCTGATGGAAGTTTGTGGTCATTCAGCAGAACAGGCCGAGCAGTGTGCCTACATTATTCATTTTAATGGAAAATATGCAGTGAAGAATGGCAGTTATGAAGAACTTAAACCTCAATGCGATGCCATAACAGAAAGAGGCATAAATGCAACGGTAGATATATTCGCCGGATAATGCTGCTCTATGCCTTTATTTGCTCTCGATACTCAATTAAATTTTCCCCCTGTTCATTTAGCAGAGCCAGATGGTCTTTTGGCCATGGGTGGCGATCTGTCTGTTGAAAGATTGTTGCTCGCTTATCGCTCAGGAATTTTTCCCTGGTACGAAGATGATACGCCGCTTTGGTGGTGCCCCGATCCGCGTTTTGTTTTATTTCCCAGAGATTTGAAAATTAATAAAACAACAAAATCGCTACTCAAAAAAAATGAATTTAGATTTTCAATCAACACCGCTTTTAAAGATGTTATTCATCATTGTAAAAATGTATTAAGAGAAGGCCAACAAGGAACCTGGATTACCGATGAAGTTGAAAAAGCCTATTGCAAATTACATGAGCTTGGCCATGCACATAGCGCCGAAGTTTGGAAAGACAATAAACTTGCTGGTGGATTGTATGGAATTAAAATGGGCAAGGTGTTTTTTGGCGAAAGCATGTTTAGCCTTGAAAGCAATGCATCCAGATTTGCATTTACTAAATACGTTCAACAATTAACTAAAGAAGATATTGAGCTTATCGATTGTCAAGTTTATACTTCTTATCTGGAAAGTATGGGAGCCTGTTTGATTCCACGAGTTGAATTTATTGAGCTACTTCAAAATCTTGTACCCAGATAATGTGGCAACATGGCACGCCAGGTATTCCAGTCGTGCGGCCAGTCCTGACCCCATACATCCAGTTCGTACCAGATGCCTTTATCATAAAGTATTTTGGCAAACTTGCCCGAAGCAGCAGGGTCTTCATAATTACCACTGCCGGTAAGAATATGAATATGTCCGCTCTTTCTTATTTGTTCCAAAATTGAATTGTCAGTCAAATTGCTCAGGTAATGATATGGACTGTTGAAATAAACATCATCATCAAAATAACCCTTGGTATATTCTGAAAGGTCATACACACCACTCATAGCTATCACCCCGTTGATGAGGTCTGGTCTTTTCAAAAAAAGGTTCATGCTATGCAATGCTCCAAATGATGCCCCACAAGTGATGATGGGCGTTTCCTGACTGGTATTGGTTCTGATGAATGGTACCACTTCATTAAAAACATAGCTGTTCCATTGCTGATGTCTTATTGCTTTTTCACGAGGATCCATATTATTATTCAACCAGCTTTCATTATTAATGCTGTCAATTGAAAAAACCCTCACTTTACCGGCATCAATAAACGGAGCGATATGATCCATTAATTGAAAACGTTCATACTCCAGATAATCTGCCGCAGCCGTAGGCACCAGTAATAAGGCAAAACCAAAATCTCCATAAGAAGCAATGGGCATTTCTTTGTTTAATGAGGGGCTAAACCAACTCGTCAATTCTCTTTTCATACCGTATTTATTAATTATTGAATGGCTGCGAAGATAACATTTATCCTCTTTTTAACTTCTGGCCGAAAGCCGGTAAATTTGCCCACTTATGGAAGCAGGAAAAAACTTTGATCATCAGTCAGCCGAGCAAAAATGGTATAGCCATTGGATGGATAAAAAATATTTTCACAGTGAGCCGGATAGCCGTGAGCCATATACCATCACCATACCGCCGCCCAATGTAACCGGTGTGCTACACATGGGTCATGCATTGAATAATACCATTCAGGATATTTTGATTCGCCGTGCCCGTATGCAGGGAAAAAATGCCTGTTGGGTACCTGGTACCGATCATGCTTCTATTGCCACTGAAGCCAAAGTTGTGCACATGCTTCGTGAAAAAGGAATTGCAAAATCATCATTGAGTCGCGAAGATTTTTTGAAATATGCATGGGAGTGGAAAGAAAAATTTGGCGGCATCATTTTACAGCAATTAAAAAAGCTCGGCTGCAGTTGCGATTGGGACCGTACCAGTTTTACAATGGATCCTGATTATTACAGCTCTGTCATCAATGTATTTATAGACCTCTACAACAAAGGCTATATCTATCGCGGCAAGCGAATGATCAACTGGGATGTAAAAGCCAAAACCGCATTGAGCGATGAAGAAGTTATCAGAAAAGAGACCCATCAAAAATTATATCACCTTAAATACAAATTGGATATACCGGGTGATGAATACATTGTGATAGCCACCGTACGACCTGAAACCATCATGGGAGATACCGCAATATGCGTACATCCCGAAGATCAACGATACAAACATCTTCATGGCAAATTTGCATGGGTACCTTTAATCAACAGACGTATTCCTATTATTACTGACGAATACGTAACTATGGAGTTTGGTACTGGAGCTTTAAAAGTAACGCCGGCGCACGATGTAAACGACAATCAGCTGGGGCAAAAGCATAAGCTGGAAGTAATCAACATTTTAAATGAAGATGGCACACTGAATACCGAAGCGCAGATTTATATAGGTGAAGACCGATTTGAAGCCCGAAAAAAAATTGCCAAGGAATTAGAAGAGAAAGGGTTTCTCTTGAAGACAGAAGATTATACCAGCGAAGTGGGCTTCTCGGAAAGAACTGATGTAGTAGTAGAACCAAGGCTTTCACTTCAGTGGTGGGTAGATATGAAAAAGATTTCTGATCCGGCATTGCAGGCAGTAATGACAGATGAAGTAAAATTTTATCCTGCGAAGTTTAAAAATCTTTATCGTCACTGGATGGAGAACATCAAAGACTGGTGTATATCCCGACAGCTTTGGTGGGGTCACCGTATTCCTGCATGGTATGATGCAGAAGGGAAATATGTAGTGGCTGCAGATGATGCTTCAGCAAAAGTATTATATGAAAAACAATATGGAGCCGAAGCAGGTAGTTTGAAGCAGGATGAAGATTGCTTAGACACCTGGTTTTCCAGTTGGCTCTGGCCTTTTGAAGTTTTTAAAGGCTACAGCAATCCCGGAAATGCCGATGAAAAATATTATTACCCCACCAATACATTGGTAACTGCTCCAGAAATTATATTCTTTTGGGTGGCACGAATGATAATGGCAGGATATGAATACAAAAATGAAAAGCCTTTTAGTGAAGTATATTTCACCGGCATTGTACGTGATAAACTGGGAAGAAAAATGAGTAAGAGTCTGGGCAACTCCCCCGACTTGCTGGAGATGATTGATAAAGATGGCGCCGATGCCGTTCGATTTGGCATCATGATTTCATCACCTGCAGGAAACGACTTGATGTGGGACCCCACAGGAAATGAACAAGGCCGCTTCTTCATCAATAAGATGTGGAATGCCATGAAGCTGGTGAAACTTTGGGAAGTAAGAGTTGCTGAATCTGAAAACCCAAATACTCAAAAAAATAATTTTGCCATCAGCTGGTTTGAAAGCAAATTGAACGAAACCAAAGCAACTTTAGAAGGCCAGTTCAAAGATTTCAGACTCAGTGAAGCATTAAAAACTATTTACTCATTGATATGGGATGATTTTTGTAGCTGGTACTTAGAGTGGGTAAAGCCACCAATGAACGAACCTATTGCAAAAAATGTTTACCAGCAAACCATAGAATTCTTTGAAGAACTCGTGCAACTGCTTCATCCATTTATGCCTTTTATTACCGAAGAAATTTATCATTCGTTGCAGGAAAGAAAAGACGACCTCGTTGTAAAACAATTTTCGGCACAAAAAAAGGCTGATGAAGCTATTTTACACACTGGTGAAAAATTGAAAGAAATCATAACAACAATACGAGATACCCGTAACCGCAATCAACTCAAACCAAAAGATACGGTAAAACTGTTTATTCAAACAGATGATACAAATACCTATCAAAGCATTGAAATGCTTTTGGCAAAGCAGGTAAATGCCGAATCTGTTTCTTTTACCCAAGAACCTATTGCCGGAGCCATCACTTTAGTTGTAGGTAAAGACAAATTTTATATCCAATCTACTACAGCAGTAGATACTACGGTTCAAAAACAACAGTTGCAAAAAGAACTGGAATATCTGAAAGGATTTTTGATTTCAGTAGAAAAGAAACTGAGCAATGAAAAATTTGTACAAAATGCAAAACCCGAGGTGATAGCTATTGAAAGAAAAAAGAAAGAAGATGCAGAAGCAAAAATGCTGATAATTGAAGAAAGCCTCCAATCAATTTAGTCTTTCTAACTCATTTTCACTCAAACTAAATGATTTCAACTTTGTTAGCAATTGGTTAATCCCTATTTTGTCATATATTAATAACCAGTATTTCCATACCTTGTCTTGATTAGTACACTACAAACCGTATCAAACAGTCATGAAGTTTTTTCTGTACCCACTATTGTTATCATTTTTCTTTCTGCCCTCTGCAGTACAGGCGCAACAAAAAGAATATGCCGGACTTGACTATCTTCATAAATTAGAAGATAACCGTACCCCAGGCAAAACTTCCTTTAATAAATTTCTTTCTGCATCAGCCACACCCATTTGCCTGGCTACTCCGCTGAGTCTTTGGATTGTTGGAATGATTAAAGACAATCCATCACTTAAAAAAAATGCACTGTATTCACTTGAGAGTTTCGTTATAACGCAGGCATTGACATTTGGATTAAAGGAAATAATTAATAAACCAAGACCTTATGAAGCAGATCCCACTTTAAACCCTTTACGACATGCAAAGAACGGTTCTTTCCCATCGGGCCATACGTCAGAATCTTTTGCAAATGCGACTGCATTAACTTTAATTACAAAAAAATGGTATGTGGCAGTACCTGCCTACACCTGGGCTGCATTAGTGGGACATTCAAGAATGTATCTGGGAGTTCACTATCCTGCTGATGTTTTGGGAGGTGCTTTATTAGGTACCGGAAGCGCATTTCTCTCTTACAAAATCAATAAATGGCTGCATCCTGAAAAGAAGAAACTGAAAAACCCAAATGACTAACGAGGAATAATACTCACCGGCAATATCACTTCAAACAAAGTGCCCCTTGAAAGATCAAACTGATCTCTGTCCAACAAATGACTGACTCGAAAGCCAAAAGTTAACGGATATTGATTCCACCAACGGGTATCAAAATAAATTTCACCTCCCACACTTCTTTGATTCACTGTTTGCGATTTATCTTTTGAATATACTTTTGTAAAATCAAAAAAAGTATTAGCTCTTATTTGATTGATATATAAAATATTTCCAAATCCCCAATCGGGATATAAAAGTGGAAAATGATAATTGGCTGCCAGCTTCCACATTCTTCGAAAAATATCGACCGGTAAACCCTCTTGAATAAGCAAAACGATCGCTGAAAACTACCTGACCTAAAGTATCTCTCTGTTGAAATGCAGCATTCAATACCAAACTGTGATTTTTTAATAAACCCGGGAGATAGACCGATGCATTTGCAAGCAGTTGATTTCCTTTTTTATTAGAAACCGCATATCTGTCAGCCAATGAAAAAGAATAGCCTAAGCGAGGAAATATATGCTGCCTTGCCTGCGGTACATACTGACTCCACGAAATAAAATGATGCAAGTATTGCAATTGTATGTTTCCCATTGAGTCTTTAAAAAATCCTTTGTTATTATCATTGCGAAAAACATAATTGGTGCCCATATTAAAATTTCTGAAAGTTTTTCCTTTTACGAAATGCAATGGAATATTCAGTCCTGCATAAGTATCCAACTGATCCCAGTAGCGGGTTTTGTTACCTGTTATCGTATGCCGGTTGAAAGTATATTGCGAACCCACACTTAATTGTGGATACAGCGCACTATAAACAAAAGCAGCACCAGCGGCATTGGTCTTTTCATTTTGATTGTACTGATAATACAATTCAGACTGAAACGTGTTCAACAGATTTTCACCATAAACAGCATAACTAAAAACCGGATCTTCATAATAGGGCCGCCAGCTATGAAAATTAAACAGCTGGGTTCCTTTTTTGTATTTACTGATTGAATAATTCTTTTCAGAAATTTTATGGCTAAGTATATTTGAAATACCTGATGGCAAATACACTGGAAATTTTTCAACAGGCGAAATAATATTTTCAGCATTTACTTCTTCCCACTTACTCATATCCAATTTCTCCTGCCTTAGTTGATAGCCTTCTGCCGTAAATTCGGACCAGGTTAAATTTCCATTTCCTGTATTTGCAAAATATTTGCCCGACTGTCCTGTTGTGAGTTTAAAGATTTTTTTATCCTTCAGTCGTAAGGCATAAATATTATCATCGCCATCATAGCCGGCTGTAAAATAAACGTAGCCGTCTTTTACAAAAGGAAAGCCGGACACCATCACTGAAGGCGGGGTGAGCCTGATGGTATTGCCAGTTGAAATTTCGGCAAGTGCCAATGCCATTTCACCGTTCTTTAGCTTAACGATAGATACCAGATTATTATCGTCGGCAAATTTGGGGTCGGTAAATTGTATGATAGCGCCGGATTTAATTTTTTGAATCACTTCTCCGTTCGCCGTATTCAAAATATGAATTTCACTTTTGCCATTGGGTTCGTTTTGTACTGCGGCTATTAATGTACCATCTTCAGTTATATCAGGAGAAAAATATTTTGACTTGTGAGTTAGTTGTTTTTCTTCGCCCGTGCGAATATCAAGTACTTTGATTACACTATAATCAACCCATCCCCAACGAGGGTCCTTTTGATAAGCAGCATATACAATCTTTCCGTCATTATATCCATACTGTTCATCAATGGAAATATCCCGGAGTTTTATTTTGTGTTCGCCCGATTTATCTTTTACGTAAAATGCAGGCCGCTGCCGATAGCTTGTTTTCAGATAGATTAATGAATCGTTGCCGACGGAATAAGGAAAATAATAATTGGTAATATATTTTTTGTTGACAGGAAAAAGGAAATCCGACGCTTCCTCATTTAATTTTTCAGTGTTTTTTTGTACTGATGCAAATGCCTGTTGTGTGAAAGTTTTATATTCAACTCCGGCATATTTTTTAACGGCAGATTGAAACGGATAAATCAGGTTTTTCCATGAGGCAGCATGCTGCATTACGTTTTTCCAAAAATCATCTCCATATTTTTGATGACCGTAATTAACCAGCAGGTAGCCAAGCTGATAATGATCTGGAACATAGTCTTTCAAAGAACCATTACGCAGTTTCATCCACGAATATTTTTTATTCGCCTGCCAAAGTGTGGGATAGGCATTCATAAAAAGTGGCAATCTCCCCCTGCCCTGTTTGCTGAGTACTGTTTCATTAAATACGGCATCGCCTTCAAAGAACCAGTCGGGAATAGCTGCATTGGTTGCTAAAGAAAGTCCATCATCGCCAAGTAATGTATGTAGTGTTTTACTAAGACCTCTGTTAAAATTGTTGTACTGCATTACATGCCGGTACTCATGCAAGGCCAGTTGATCATTCCAGGGTATACTGCCCTGTTCAAAATTATTAGATGGTGGTGTAGTAAAAAATTCACTGCGAAATGGGCCAAGCCCCACATAAGCATTTGAAACAACGGTGCTGTTTTGCAAAACAAGGTTTACCTTTTTTAGCTTATTGCCAAGCGAATCCGGTTTATTAATGGCCAGATAGTCAATTATGGAAGCGATGCGCATGGCCTGACTATCCATGCCTGTTGGAAATATCACTCGTACGGCTTTATTGTTTATTTGTTTCCAGCTAACGGAGGGCGGATTGCCGCCAAACTGCTGCGCCAGTGCAGCATAAGAAATAAACAAGAAATTGAGGAGTAAAATTTTCTTCATTTACAAGCTTTAAAGCAAGATACAGCGTATTTAATGCAAAAAAAAGAAGGCCGAAGCCTTCTTAAATGTTTTGAGAGAGCAAATGATTACTGCTTAGTATCAGTAGTTGATGCCTTCTTCTCCTCCACTGGTTTTACAGGCGTTGTACTGCTGTTTTTATTATCGGGATTGGTTGTATTTGGCACTACCACTTCCGATTTAACCGGCTCTGAATTACCAGCAACAGGAACAATTGATCCATTTGATTTTAATGGAGCAGGTTCGTTGGCATCGGCTGTCATTCCACCTTGAGTTGGCAATTCAACCTTAACTGTTTTGGTTTCAACCTTTTTAGTTGTAACCACATCAGCAGGTGCCACAACGGGCTTTAGCAAGTCATCTTGCTTTCTTTGCACTGCAGGTTTTTGTTGAACCGGCTTGTTAAAATCTGGCCCTTTTGCATTGGATGACATGGGATCGCTTACTGGCGGTTTTACATTTTCATTTTTTGCCACTACAGTAGTATTTACTGTTTTTTTGGTTGCAGGTGGCATGTCTTCTGAACTCTGAGCATTCGTTGATATTGAAAATGCCAGTGATAGTGAGACAGCTGCGAATTTTATTAAATTATTCATAATTTTTTGATTTAAATGTTAGGATTAGCGTACTCTGTGTCCATTAAAATAAATATAGTTTGAACTATTCAAAGGTGTGTAACTTCCAGAAATTGGCTCCACTCTAACTGTAACAATTTCTCCTGCTGCTAGTAAAATGTCTCCATTTATATTAACAGCCGAATAACTTTGATTAGAGGCTGTTACATCAACTGATGAACAACTAAAAAATCCTTGCAAATTTGAAATGAAACACAAATTGGTTCTTCCAATATTTGCATTACTGCCTCTCATTCCTGCGTCAAAATGATACAATCCTGCAACAGGTGCAGTAAACTGGCCTGTCGTTGCATTATAACCAGAAGCATCATCATATACTACATTATCAACTATCAAATCAGTATTCAAGGTAATTGCTCCACCACTATACCCAATAGCTCTAAAGGCAACTCTGCCAACCCAACTTGCATTACCATTCATATCACTGGTAAGTACTTTATCAGCACCTTGTGTGCCATCTTGATATTGTAAGCGACCACGAATGATAGCGGCCCAGGTATTGGGACCATTTACTACATCAAAGGCAAACAAACCTGTTGAAAAACCCGTTCCGGTGGGTGTTAAAGATACACGACCAAATAAACCCGCGTTGCCAGTATTGGATGTAGTGCCAGCATCTCCCCAAACAGAGATATTGCTTCCTGCGGCGCCATCAGCAAAAGCGTAAATGCTTGTTTTAAAACTTGATTCAACTGTCGCATCCGCTACACCAATTCCGGTTGCTCCAGTAAAGCCTGAAGGAGTAGTAAAGTTATTCAACGTTGAATTATAGTTTCTCAATTCCATTTTTGCAACAGGTGTTGTAGTGCCTATTCCTACACTTTGCAAATCATCATCTATTGTAAGACCGATGGTTGCTAATGAAGGATCGGCGTTATTTGAAGTCAAATGAAGTTTTCCATCTGAACTAACAAACATACCACCAAACTCACCTAAAGCTGTTCTGAAAGCAAGTGATGCATCTGTAGTTCCAGGTGTTTGCCAAATTGTCAAGCTACTTGGACGATTACCACCTGCACCACCACCCAAATTTGCATTTGATGCATCGTCAAAGAACATTGAATTACCTAATGTAGTGCCATTGGGTGTCCATTTAGGCAAAAAATTCAAAGCACCATTACCAGATACAATACCTACAGCAGAAGGATCCTGCCAAGTGGCAGTACCATCGCCGGGTACGGTAGTTAATATTCTGTTAGCAGCTTCATTGATACCTTCTAATCTTACAGCACCAGTTGAATATAATGCTTGTCCTGATGTGGATACAAATTGACCACCAACACCAGAAGTAGACACACCAACTACTCCAAAACCTGTTGGTGCTGTACCATATACACCCCAGCCGCTTCCATTTTGGCTACCCCATACACCTATACCTAAACCGCCTGTACCATTGTTGATACCACGCAAAGCCGCAGAAAAACCACCCGGTGCAGTATTGCTGATTGTTGACCTAACACCATAAGCATTGGCAACGGTTGAAATGTTATTGACATCAACAACCGGAGCTGGATTGGTAGTATTTCCTAGATTTTGAAAAACGCCTGCTGAACCTGAATTCATGTTTATACCTGAAACACCGGTACCGTTGGTAGAAAAACCCGCAACACCTATACCTGCATCAGATGTACCTTGTACACCTGCCGCACTTGTTCCAGTTGTTGCAATTCCAGAAATAGCAGTAGGAGTACCAAATAAATAAGTAGAAGCTCCACTTCCAGTACCTCGTCTTCCCTGAATAGCGGCATTGCCCCAAGCAGCATTTGTAATATTCGCCTCCAAAACATTCAGTGCATTGGAAATATTTGCAGTATTTGTTTGATTGACAAAAGCCGCAGGAATTACAGCATCAGCATTTTCTACATGAAATCTAGAAGTAGGAGCCGTTGTTGCTACACCCACATTACCATTTTTCACAATCAAATCTGCTAATCCATTGGTAGAAGCCCCACCATTGCGATGGCTGATGGATAAATAGTCGCCACCTGTTCTATAAAGAAAACGACCATTGTCGCCACCTGTAGACCCCCCGAAAAGGATACCCCCGTTACCAGAAGCAGCCAGACTATTAAGATAAAGGAAAGGATAGTTTGCTGTACTTCCCTGCTGAATCTCAGCCCAACCACCAGAAACATTTAATGCATTGCTAGTGGGCATTGAAGTGGTATTGATGCTGGTTGAAAAGTTGGTTGCATCTACAAAAATATTTGAGTTGCCCAGATTGGTTCCGTTTGGAGTCCATTTTGGAACATAGTTCAAAGTGCCACTACCGGTAACGATTCCAACTGCAGCAGGGTTCTGCCAAGTAGCTGTACCATCGCCAGGTACAGTAGTTAAGATTCTATTAGCTGCTTCATTGATACCCGAAAAACGCAAGGCACCCTGTGTACGTAATGCCCTGGGTGTACCGTTGCTGCTGCTGATATTCATAACCCAACCGGTACCTGCATTAAATGCATCAATTATGTTTGCATTATTAGCAGCATTAGTAGATTGAATCAATGCTCCACGACCAAGTCCCAAGTTATTTACTTGTAATGCATTGTTAACATTTGTGGTATTAGTTAAATTAACATCTACCCCTGCACCAAATCCTGAGTGTTCAACAGATAATGCACGGCTTGCCAAAGCCCCGTTAGTTACTATTTCTACAGTTTTGTTTACGTTCGCTGCATTATTATTTTGGAAAAAACCAGCACGACCGCTACCTGTTGTTACCGAAGAAAAAGCATCGCCGCTGCCGCCTTGGTTAAATGCGGTTAATGTGGTGGCTGTGCTTGCTGCTGTAAAATTTTGGAATACACCTGAAGGACCAGTGCCCGATACACCCAGTACGGCGATACCGCTTCCACTGTTACCCGCCACCCCAGTTGCATCGGCGGTAGCTATACCAAATACACCAAATTTTCCAAAGGCACCATTGGTAGTAGATCTTAATCCATCGCCCGTTGTTGCAGCGGCATTTACACCTATTCCTGAAGTGGTGGAAAAATTACCTCCAATACCTGATGGAGCCGTTCCATACACACCCCAGCCACTTCCATTTTGGCTTCCCCATACACCTATGCCTAAACCGCTAGTACTATTGTTGATACCTCTTACACCGGTTGAAAAACCACCGGGACCGGTTGATGTTACACGACCTATTACCGCATAGGCATTTCCAGCTGTTGAGTTCGTTTGGCCTTCTAATGCAGTGCTTCCTGCTCCTGTACCACTATTGGTTACTTTAAACAAAGTACCGGCATCTGATTGGGTTTTGTCAAAAGGCAATACCAAATCATTGCTCAATGATGAATACAAGGCATAAGGTACACTCGCTATCTGTGCCGTACCTATATTAATAAAGGTGCTGCCACCATTGGGATCTATTTCTACTTGTATGTACTTGGCGTTTACTCCCCAGTTTACTCCGGGTATGGTGCCACTGGAGCTGCTGGCTCCGGGGCCGCCTACCTGTACATTAAATAAACCAAACGGATTCGTTGTTACCGTTCTGGTTTCTTGATATACGGATGGGCCGCCTGGCGTACCATCGTGTACCGTCAGCCGCAGGCTGATCGTTTTGTTTACCAATACATTTCCCACACTATTGCGGGCAACGCCTTGATAATTGAACAGTCCGGGTGCCGGAGACTGACCAATGGCTGCTACAGCCATCAGCAGTACTGCTGTCATTAAACTGAATATCTTTTTCATTTGATAAATTTTAGTTTTTGATTGTTTTTATGTGTGGGTTATTTATCGCTTAGTTTGACTACTTTCAATCCACTATGGCGTCTTACATTAATATTATCGCCGGGACGGTTGATGTCGGGTTTTAAATCCGCTACTACAAAATAAACCCCATCCGGATAGCGGGAAATGTCAAATAACTCTATACGGCAGCATCCATCATAATGATAGCTGCGGCTGCTGAGTATCTGACCCAATGAATTTACCAACTGTAAACTCATGGTGCCCGGTGTCCTTACAAAAAAGTCCACCTCAAATTTGCCACTGGTAGGATTGGGAAACAATTTGTAATCCCCTTCATCAAATAATAGTGTAAAGGCTGAGTAGCCCAACTTGTCGGTACAGGGTTGTAATACACCCTGAGTAACCAACACAGAACTGTCCGGCGGTGCAAAAGCCTGTATCAGCAGTAATTCGCCAAAACTCCACTCATAACGATAATACGACGACGCATTGTCGTAAGTGCCACCTGCCGCATTTAATACTGCAGGTACTACTCCATTTATCGGGTTGACTGAGGGAACTTGTGAATAACCAAAACTGACGGCTAAGAATACTGCCAGACATGAGAGAGTAAATTTTCTTCTCATAAACGTTTGGGTTAATGGTTAATAAATACACAGGGAACCGAAAAGGAGAATCAGTAGATAGTGGATAGAAGGCGAAACAAAACCAAAGTAACAACTGAAATAAATTGCAATTAGTTTCTGTTTCAGAACTCTAAATTAGAAGTTCAGAATGAAATAGCAAATTATTTTTTTGAAATCAAGACATTATTTAAAATAACTAATTTATATAAAGAGGTCTTTTAGGCTGATTTTGAAGATAATGTTTTGATTTGCAAGATAAATCGTAAAAAAATTTATTCAAGTTATTCTATATGCATAAAAAAAGAAGGCCGAAGCCTTCTTAAAATTAAAATTCTATTTTAAAAACACTATTGCTTAGTTGTTTCTGCTTTTTTATCAGTTTCAACTTTAGCAGGAACTGCATCAGTGCTCTTTGGCCCATTTGTATTAGATTTTTCAACTGCTTTTACAGCTGGTTTATCCATTGCACCGGCAGGTACTACCTGACCGTTAACAGAATTTGGTGCAACAGTTTTACCATCATTTCCTGCAACAGGAATAGCGACATTTGCATCTGGGTTAATAACTCTGACAGAGCCTAACGAAGCCGGGTTTGAAAAATCGGGAACAGGCAATGTATTTACTGGTTGTGTTTTTGGCAGTACTTTTACCTTTAGTAAATCGGCCTGCTTGGCTGCATTTTGTTTGTTTTCTTCATCACGTATTGAAGATGGCCCGTTGGGGTTTACTTCATTTACTTGTTGAGCGGGTGCTACCTTATTAGGTTGTGCATTTCCTTTTACATTACTCATACCAATACCGGCAGGAATATTGCTTGTTGTTGCCTTCTTGTTTTGCAAGGCAAGTTGCTGTGCTTTGTATTGGCTGTAAGGGATGCCGTTTATAGTCGTTTCTGATTTTTTTGAAGCATTTGGATTAATATCCTGTGCAACTAACGAAAAGCTGACAAGCGAAAAACTCAAAATGCTTAGAATTATTTTTTTCATATCTTACTTTTTTTGCGTTTAAAAAATTGGCATTCTTTATCTGTGAACAAGATGAATATCAAAAGTTGTTCCATAAGAAGTTGCTGACAAGGTTTCTGTATTAGGGCTTGTATGATTCACTTCAAACTTAACTACATCGCCTGCATTTAATCTCCTTGCATAATGAACACCTAATGTTCCAAATCCAGAAGATGGCTCATCTGTTTCATAGGTCATTCTTATTCCATTTACAAGAACATACAATCTTGCTCTTGTACCTGGGGTTGAGTAATTTAACCAACTTACTGAAGCATTTATATCATAATATCCAGATGCAGAAATTGTATACTCCCCAGTTCCTGTGTTATAATTGGCTCCACCATCTTCATTTGTAATTGTTGCCCAGTTTGTTACTGTAACATCAGCTCCGCTTGCAACTGCAACATTTGCCAACAAGTATTCACCACTTATACTCACAGGGCCCTGCCAGCTTGCAACACCATTGATGTCACTGGTAAGTACTTTACCTGCTCCCTGGCTTCCATCCTGATACCGCATTTTACCATAAATCCATGCTGCGTAAGTGTTGGGATTATTTACAACATCATAAGCCAATACTGCATAAGAATTTCCACCGCCGGTAGGCGCATTAGTTACTCTTGCCAAAACACCAATATTCCCAGATGCTGTCGTTCCTGCTTCAGCAACTATAGAATTGTTTTCAAATACAGCACCATCTGCTAAAGCTAAAATACCTGAAGTTTCATTTACAGCACCTGCATTTGCCTGTACATTTAAACCAAGTGGGTTAGGACTTCCCCAAGGCATTGTATAATTATTTATTGTTCCAACATTTCCAATTTCAACTTTTGCAACGGGGGTAGTATTGCCTACACCCAGACTTCCATTTGCCGAAATCCTTGCTTGTTCAGAAACATTGGTAAAGAATCTAATAGCAGCATTTTCATTGGTACCAAAATAAATATCCTGATTACTGAAAGGACCTAAATATATACCACCAAGGCTAGCAGCCGAAGTAGCATTTTTAATCCTGAGTGCTGGTGTACTACCACCAGTTAATAACATTGTGGAATTATCAGGAGATGTAGTATTTACATTGAGGCTACTACCATCATCATATACAATAGAATTACCTAATGTTGTACCATTGGGTGTCCATTTAGACATAAAATTTAATGTACCACTACCACTTACAATACCTGCACCGGCTGCTGTTTGCCAACTGCCATTACCAGTTGCATCGCTGGTAAATACTTTACCTGCCCCCTGTGTGCCATCTACAATTCTTACTCTGCCATTAAATATACCGGCCCAGTCGTTTACGCCGCCAGGTGCATTTGCCTGAATACCTACATTAGAGTTACCTCCTGCCACATTGGTGTAAAATCCATAATTAATTCCTGTAGTTGATCTTGCTGCAAGAGAAAACACACCCACATTATAAGCACTTCCACTTCCATCTGCATAAGCAAACAATCCATGATTTTCTAAACTGGAATTAGCAGCATAACCAATAACAGCTCTTGATACACTTCCTGTAGCAGTTGTAGATGTATTTGCAATGAGTGCCTGATGACCAAAATTCACACTTCCAAGTGTTTGTAGTAAATTCATTGAACCATCTACATGCAGTTTGGCACCAGCATTTACCCTGCCAATACCTACATTAGAATTTGCTTTATTGATTGACAAATCAGGTGTATTTCCATTATTGTCAGTAGAAAACAAAAGATGGTTTGTAAATCCACCTGATTCACTGAAAAACATCCATGAATTAGCGGAAGCGGTTCCTTCAAATTTTATACCTTCTAATTTGCTGGCTGTACCAGTTGAACGCAAAGAAAGAATACTCCAGTCTAATCCGCTGTTGCTGTTATTATCCAGATAAAAATCGGGTGTGAAAGAAGTACTTTCAGAAACTACATGTAGTCTGCCAAGCGGAGCATTTGTGTTGATACCTACATTGCCTGATCCGTTTTGAATCATCATTCTGTTCAGCCCTGCTTTTAAATCCCAAAAATCTAACCCACCGGGTGAACCTAAACTTCCGTTACCAATATGCCAGTCAGAAACGCCATTATTAAGAAATCTCAATGCACCATCTCCGTTAAAAGCATTAATATCCACAACTGAAAAACTGGCTGTTGAATTTACGCCTAATCCCGTTCCGCCTCCATGAGAAATGGTAAATCTGTGTGTAGGTGCTGTAGTACCTACTCCCATTCTGGTTCCATCATCAAACAATAATGAATTACCAAGATTGGTTCCGTTTGGTGTCCATTTTGGTACAAAATTTAAAGTACCGCTACCAGTTACGATTCCTACAGCAGCAGGATCCTGCCATGTAGCAGTACCATCGCCGGGAACGGTAGTTAATATCCTGTTGGCCGCTTCGTTAATTCCGTCTAATCTTACACCACCTGTTGAATATAATGCTTGACCGGATGTAGATGTAAAACGACCACCAACTCCAGAATTTGAAGATCCACTTACTCCTAATCCAGATGTAGAATTAAAATTACCTCCAATACCTGATGGAGCCGTTCCATACACACCCCAGCCACTTCCATTTTGACTTCCCCATACACCGATGCCTAAACCGCTAGTACTATTGTTGATACCTCTTACACCGGTTGAAAAACCACCGGGACCGGTTGATGTTACACGACCTATTACCGCATAGGCATTTCCAGCTGTTGAGTTCGTTTGGCCTTCTAATGCAGTGCTTCCTGCTCCTGTACCACTATTGGTTACTTTAAACAAAGTACCGGCATCTGATTGGGTTTTGTCAAAAGGCAATACCAAATCATTGCTCAATGATGAATACAAGGCATAAGGTACACTCGCTATCTGTGCCGTACCTATATTAATAAAGGTGCTGCCACCATTAGGATCTATTTCTACTTGTATGTACTTGGCATTTACTCCCCAGTTTACTCCGGGTATGGTACCACTGGAGCTGCTGGCTCCGGGGCCGCCTACCTGTACATTAAATAAACCAAACGGATTCGTTGTTACCGTTCTGGTTTCTTGATATACGGATGGGCCGCCTGGCGTACCATCATGTACCGTCAGCCGCAGGCTGATCGTTTTGTTTACCAATACATTTCCCACGCTATTGCGGGCAACGCCTTGATAATTGAACAGTCCGGGTGCCGGAGACTGACCAATGGCTGCTACAGCCATCAGCAGTACTGCTGTCATTAAACTGAATATCTTTTTCATTTGATAAATTTTAGTTTTTGATTGTTTTTATGTGTGGGTTATTTATCGCTTAGTTTAACTACTTTCAATCCACTATGGCGTCTTACATTAATATTATCGCCGGGACGGTTGATGTCGGGTTTTAAATCCGCTACTACAAAATAAACCCCATCCGGATAGCGGGAAATGTCAAATAACTCTATACGGCAGCATCCATCATAATGATAGCTGCGGCTGCTGAGTATCTGACCCAATGAATTTACCAACTGTAAACTCATGGTGCCTGGTGTCCTTACAAAAAAGTCCACCTCAAATTTGCCACTGGTAGGATTGGGAAACAATTTGTAATCCCCTTCATCAAATAATAGTGTAAAGGCTGAGTAGCCTAACTTGTCGGTACAGGGTTGTAATACACCCTGAGTAACCAACACAGAACTGTCCGGCGGTGCAAAAGCCTGTATCAGCAGTAATTCGCCAAAACTCCACTCATAACGATAATACGACGACGCATTGTCGTAAGTGCCACCTGCCGCATTTAATACTGCAGGTACTACTCCATTTATCGGGTTGACTGAGGGAACTTGCGAATAACCAAAACTGACGGCTAAGAATACAGCCAGACATGAGAGAGCGAGTCTCTTTCTCATAAGTCAAAGGTTTAATGGTTATAAAATGTTCTAAACTGCAAACTCATTAACTAACGAAATCAACAATTCAGAATAATGTTGCTAAATTAGTTGATTACTATTAATCAACAAAAAATATCGCTAAGAAAAAATATTTTTTGATACTTATATTACTGTTTGAAGAAAAATTCAGCAGATAATATAAAAAAAAATTAATTAACCAGGAAAAAGCATTTTATAATCAACACTAATTTTCCCTTTTGAAATATCAGTAAGTTTCCCTTTCATGAGTTTTCTTTTTAATGCCGATATATGATCAATAAAAAGTTTTCCTTCAATATGATCGTACTCATGTAAGATTACTCTTGCAGATAAACCTGTAAAGGTTTTAGTATGTGATTGAAAATTTTCGTCTAAATAATTTATGGTAACAGATTCATTTCTGTACACATCTTCTCTTATTTTAGGAATACTCAGACAACCCTCATTATAAGGCCACTCTTCGCCATCCAATTTTTGAATTTTTGCATTAATAAAAACAGATTTTATTCCATTATCATCTGGATAATCGGCTTTTTCATCAGCTTCCATATTCTCAAACATCTGTAGTGTATCTACTAAAAAAAGCCTGATATCTCGATTGATTTGTGGTGCAGCCAATCCTACGCCATTACTATTATATAATGTTTCCCACATATCGGCAATCAGCTTTTCCAATTGTGGATATTCGGCAGTAATTTCTAAAGCCAGCTTTCTCAAAACCGGGTGACCATAGGCGACTATAGGTAAAATCATTGTGCGAAAATACCAATGCCTTTTTAATAAAACAATAAAGAACTAGGCGATTGTTCTTAAATACTCCTGCAACATAATAGTAGCAGCAATTTCATCTACCAATGCTTTATTTCTTCGTTGCATTTTTTTCAATCCCATTTCCAGCATGGCATCTTTAGCCATTTTTGAAGTATAACGTTCATCCACTTTCTGTAAAGGAATTTGTGGAAAATGTTTTTGAAGCCCTTTGATACAATTTTCAACTAATGGAGTAGCATGTGTATCGGTATCATCCCAGTTTTTGGGTTCGCCAATTAAAATCAAACTAACTGATTCCTTTGAAAAATATTCTTTCAGAAAAGGGATTAAATTCTTTGACTCTACCGTGGTTAATCCGGTTGCAATTATTTGAAACGGATCGGTAACCGCAATGCCGGTTCTTTTGAGACCATAATCTATACAAATAATACGGGCCAAGTTGCTAAATATTTTTGATTAACAAATCTGCAATAACAAAGATGGCAAAAACAACAGATGCAATTCCATTGGATGTCATAAAAGCAAGATTTACTCTACTCAAATCATTGGGTTTTACTAATGAATGCTGATAAATCAATATGCCGGTGAAAATAGCAGACCCTATCCAGTAGCACCATCCAAAATTTCCAGAATAACCCGCAATCAAAACAGCCACCACACTAAATAAATGTAATAAAGCTGAAATTCTTAAACCTTTTTTCTTGCCTAAAAAAGCAGGTATTGAATATAAATTATGCTCTTTGTCAAATGCTTCATCCTGCAATGCATAAATAATATCAAACCCACTTACCCAAAAAATAACTGCAAATGAAAACAACATCGGCAGCCAGTGAAAACTTCCTGTTACTGCCAGATATGCGCCCATGGGGGCCAAGGATAAACCCAGTCCCAATACAATGTGACACAGCCAGGTAAACCTTTTAGTATAACTATACCCTAAAACAACAGCTAAAGCAACTGGTGATAAATAAAAACAAATGTCGTTGATAAAATAACAGACTATTATAAATAACAATGAAGTGATGACGGTAAATATTAATGCCTGCTGTGAAGTTATTTTTCCGGAAGGAATTTCACGAATAGCGGTACGAGGATTTTTAGCATCAAATTTTCTGTCCAGATAACGATTAAAAGCCATAGCGGCGCTTCGTGCAAAAACCATACATAAAATAACCAGTAGTAATTTTATATAAATTTCTTTGTCGGAAAAATCAAAATTCCCAGATTTATTCAAAGCCAAAAAGAAACCAATCAACGAAAAGGGCATTGCGAAGATGGTGTGAGAAAATTTTATGAGGCTGAGATAATTTTTGAGCATGGTGAGAATTGGAAGATTGAGGTTGAGATTAAGATTAAGATTAAGATTAAGGTTAAGGTTGAGGTTGAGGGTTTTAAAGGTTCATGGGTAATTAGTTGATTGGTTGATTAACATTTCAGCAGTCTTCCGCGAACTAACTCCCACAACACCACACCGGCTGCTGTTGCAATATTTAAAGAATGCTTCATACCCAATTGTGGAATTTCAATACAGCCGTTACACATATCAATAGAAGTCTGCTCCACTCCGCTTACTTCATTTCCAAAAATAATAGCAATTTTTTCATCGGGTTCTGCTTCCATCTCATGTAGCAAATAACTTCCTTCAGCCTGTTCTGCAGCAAAAATATGATAACCTGATTTTTTAAGTTCAACAATAGCTTCTGCAGTGGTATTAAAATATTTCCACTCAACTGTTTCTTCGGCACCCAGTGCAGTTTTTTTAATTTCTTTATGCGGTGGTTTTGCCGAATAACCAATAATATAAATAGCTTCTACTAAAAATGCATCGGCCGTACGAAAAACACTGCCAACATTATAGGCACTACGGATATTTTCTAAAATGATGATGATGGGAAATTTGACCGAATTTTTAAACTCCTGTATTGATTTTCGCCGCAGATCTGCATTTGACAATTTGCGCATACTGCAAAAATAAGTAAGAAGGGTTGTATAGAACTTATTTACCATTCTATACAACCCTTATTAATTTAGCCTTACAGATTATTTCAGGTTTACAATTTTCTTATCTTTTGGAAATTTGATAGTATAGCTAAATCTTACTTTTTTAATTTCACCTGGCTTCAAATCTAATTTCCAGGTAAGTACGCCAGTTTCATTATTTACCATGGCACTACCTTCATCATCCAATTTTACTTCTATTTCCTTTATGGTGCTTAAAGGGAACTGGTCTTTGAGCAAGAGATTTACATCAGTCGTTTTATTGTTCTTCACTACTATTTCATAAGTAAAAACCTGACGATTGCTGCCTCCACTTGATTTTAAACTGCTTAATTCTTTTACCAGCGAACGTTTTACATCCACCCGTTTATCCCTTCCCAAAGCCAGATGAAGTGTATCTGCCGTTGTATTTGGATCTATTATAGAACGACCGATATATGTTTCATCCATAATAATATTGGCATCACCCGGTAGCAGATCCAGACTTTCCCAATCAGCTACTTCGGCCAGCAGATAGGCTTCTTTATCTATTCTGGGAGCCGCATAATTTTTAAGTATGCAGTTTATTTCCTGGTCTTTGATGTTTACATACTGCAACTGCCCATCGCTGGCAACATCATAAGGCAGGTCAATTTCAAAATTGGTATTTAATTGTCCCTGCGTAAGTGTTGTATATTGCTGCAATGTGCTGGGGTCAATTGTTTTATCATCCAAAGCATCTTTCACTCGGTATTGTTCTGTTTCCGTTTGTACAATATTAAGTCCCGGCACTTTACCACTTAATGCCGATTGTAAATTGTTTCGCATTGCATTTCCCTGTGCAGCCCTTCTTTGCAAATCGGTATAGATACCGGGTACATATAATTGCAAATACCAGGGTGTAAGCTGTGGTGCAGCTACGCCAAAATTGGGTGTACCGGTACTCAATGTCATTTTCGTTTTTTTCCAGTCAATTCCTGTTGTCTGACTAAGCATGGCTTTATAAATGAGTTTTACTTTATTGGTTTTTGAATTTACCCTTACATCATAAATAGCCGTCCACCCTGCATTATTGGTATAATAAGAAAGATTTACAGGCACCTCACCGGCAGTTTTACAAATGACTTGCAAAAAAACCTGGCCATAAGGCTTCTCTTTTATTTCCACCTTTTTATCAAATGCTGCAATGCGAATTCTGATATCCGCTATTTTCTTTTTAAGACTTTCAACATTTTGATTGTAATTGAAAATATTTGTTTCCGATTTGTCTATTTTACTGTTGTAATATTCAAGCAACTTCAATAACTCCACGCTGCTCAAAGTTTTTTTATCGGCACTGGTAACCGCAGACTCGATCAAAAGACCTGTTTTTTCAATCATCTTTCTTTCAATACCAATAAGATTTTGAGTTTTCAAAATATCTTTTTGTATTACTTCTATACTGTCTTCCTTTATTTCAATTTCGCGGGGTTTTATATACGCCGGAACTGAAGGATAGTGTATGGCATAACGCTGTGAGAGCAGCGCCACATTTTCCGGCACACTTATCTGCAAAGTATTGATGTCAATCTTTGTACTCAGATTATTAATTACTATGATTTTGGTACCTGCATCAACTTTTACCTTGGACTCATGTGTAAGTTCGGCGCCATAGCCAAAATAAACGGTTGCGTTTTTAATTTCAGCATCGGTTTGTGATGTGTCGGCATTAATTTGTGCATTCAGTATGGCACAGAGGTGTAAAACCCCTGCAAGGAGCATTGTTTTCTTCATGGCTTTATTTTGTTTCGCAATGGATGCTCCGATAGAAAGGATTACATATAAGAAAATTGTAAAATGATATTTTTTGAAATATTCCTGATTATAAAGAGCAGCTTTCTTTGGGTATTTAATATTTAGAAACACCGCTGCCACTTCCCTATTTTTGCCTTCCTGCAGGTGCAGTATATAAATGGCAAAAACAGCTACTACAGATACACCCATGATGCAACAGCACCGGGCCATTAAGCAAAAATACCCGGATGCTATTTTGCTATTTAGGGTCGGTGATTTTTATGAAACCTTTGGGCAGGATGCTGTGCTTACTTCTCAGATCTTAGGCATTACGCTTACTAAAAGAAATAACGGCGCAGCGGCTTCTTCCGAGCTGGCAGGCTTTCCGCATCATGCCTTAGATACATATCTGCATAAATTGGTAAAAGCGGGACACCGGGTTGCCATTTGCGATCAGCTCGAAGATCCCAAACAGGCGAAGGGTGTGGTAAAACGTGGCGTAACAGATATGGTAACACCCGGCACCACGATTAATGATAAACTACTGGATCATCATAGTAATAATTTTCTGGCAGCCATTCATTTTATAGAAACAGAAAGTCAACACGATACAGAAAAGCTGGGATTATCTTTTTTAGATATCTCCACAGGTGAGTTTTTTATAGCGGAAGGTGATAAAGAATATGCAGACAAATTGCTTCAGGGTTTTAAACCTGCTGAAGTTATTTTTCAAAGACATAAGCAAAAAAAATTTAAAGATTTCTTCAACAGCAAGATCTATACATATGCCTTAGACGAATGGATTTTTGATCAAAGCTATGCGGAAGAATTGTTGTTAAAACATTTTCAAACTCATTCACTTAAAGGATTTGGTGTAGATGAAATGAAGCAAGGTCTGATTGCCGCAGGTGCTATTGTTCATTATCTTAAAGACACAGAGCATCCTAACCTGCAACATATTACTTCTTTGCAGCGGATAGATCGTGACGATTTTTTATGGATGGACCGGTTTACTATCAGAAACCTGGAGCTTGTAAACGGCAATGCTGATGGCAATCATACATTACTTTCTGTATTGGATAATACCGTTTCACCCATGGGGGCACGACTGCTCAAAAGATGGATTGTATTTCCGTTAAAAGACTTACAAAAAATAAACGAACGCTTAGACACGGTTACCTATCTGATTAAAGAAACAGATTTAAGCACCCAAATCAGTCAGCATATAAAACAATGTGGCGATGTGGAAAGACTTGTTTCAAAAATTCCACTAAAAAAAATAAACCCAAGAGAAGTATTGCAACTGGCCCGAGGCCTAAAGCAGTCGGAGCTTATTAAACAATTATGCCTTGCAACTTCCAGCGATTATCTGAAACGAATGGGCGATGCCATCAACCCCTGCCCATTAATAGCCGAAAAAATTTTTACAGAAATTGTTGACAACCCACCCGCATTGGCTGCAAAGGGAGGACTTATTAATAGCAATGTACATGCGGAACTGGATGAACTGAGAAAAATTGCATTTAGCGGCAAAGAATATTTAACCCGGTTACAAATAAAAGAAGCAGAACAAACCGGAATTGGATCATTAAAAATCGGGTTTAATAATGTATTTGGTTATTACCTGGAAGTAACCAACTCTCAAAAAAGTAAAGTACCATCCGAGTGGATTTCGAAAACAAACACTGGCTAATGCAGAACGATATATCACACCCGAACTAAAGGAATATGAAGAAAAAATTACAGGCGCCGAAGAAAAGATTCATAAAATAGAATTAGAACTTTTTGAAGCTTTATTAAATGAGTTGTCTGATTATCTGGCTCCTGTACAAGCCAATGGGCATCTTTTGGCGATAATGGATTGCCTTTGTTGTTTTGCTCACAATGCGATCCGTTATCAATATAAAAGACCACAGTTGCATACCGGTGACGAACTGAATATTAAAGAAGGACGCCATCCTGTAATAGAAAGAAATCTGCCAGTAGGTGAAGCCTATATCAGCAATGATCTTGAGTTAAATAAAATGGATCAACAACTCATCATACTTACCGGACCTAATATGAGTGGAAAATCGGCCCTGCTGCGTCAAACTGCTTTGATTACTTTGATGGCACATACCGGAAGTTTTGTTCCGTCGGCATCAGCCACTATTCCGCTTACTGATAAAATTTTTACACGGGTTGGCGCATCGGATAATCTAAGCGGAGGTGAATCCACTTTTATGGTGGAAATGAATGAATCGGCTTCTATCATCAATAATATTACTGCCGGAAGTTTGATTTTATTGGATGAAATTGGAAGAGGTACTTCTACTTATGATGGTATTTCTATTGCCTGGAGTATAGCGGAATACCTGCACCAGTCGCCCCACCGGCCCAAAACTTTATTTGCAACACATTATCATGAGTTGAATGAACTGGAGGAAAGATTACCAAGAGCAAAAAATTTTCATGTCACCAATAAAGAAGCAGGAAACAACATAATTTTTCTACGCAAACTTGCAAGGGGTGGCAGCACACATAGTTTTGGTATTCATGTTGCAAAAATGGCAGGTATGCCTCCGGCTTTAATAGAACGGGCAAATGAAATATTAAAAGAACTGGAAAAAAGAAGCCAGCAAAAAGATGCAGCTCATTCAAGCGACGGTACTGAATCTATCAAAACTGCTACAGTTCCAATGCCCAAAATGCAGCTTTCCATTTTTGATGCGCACAGCCAGACTTTTGATGAAATAAGAACACTGTTGGAAAGTACTGATATTAACCGGCTAACACCAGTGGAAGCCTTATTAAAGCTTCAGGAAATAAAAAATATGCTAAAATAATCCAATTTTCCACTTTTAAAAGTCAGGGTTTTTAATATATTGCCATTTCAAAAAACTTCTTATTTTTACCACAAATACCAAACGAATGAAACTGATCAGACTAACTGCTTTAACCACCATGGCATTTGCCCTGCTTGTCGGCATATCCTCTTGCGAAAAAAATGCAGAGAAGAAAAAAACAACCGACTATCAAAAAAACGATATACCCATGACGGGTGCTAAAGTGGTGCCTACCAGCGCCTCTCCTGCATTGGGCAATCTTAATGTTTTTTATACAAAAGAAACCAGATTGTTGAACTATAGTTTTTCATGGTCGGGTCTTAGTGGCAACCCAACGGGAGTGGCAATCTATGGTCCCGTACCCGAAGGATTTGCAATTAACCCCGGAACACCTATTCAAACTATAAGTACAAGTGGTTTAACGACTACCGGCAGCAAGAGCGGAAATCTGCTTGCAGACGGTGTTGTAATAAAAGAATTAGATGTTTTAAATGGTATGTATTATGTTCAAATCAGAACAGCAGCATATCCTGCCGGAGAAATAAGAGCACAAGTAAAGTTTTAATTGAGAAAAATAAAGAATATATCAACTAACCTCCTGAATCTTTCAGGAGGTTTTTTATTTTGCATCAAACCATACCGGAGATTTATCTTCATTGCTGCCATTGTAATTTATAAATAATTCTTCACCTGCTTTTATTGATTTTACTGTTGTGATATGAATGGTATTGGTTTCATAATCCATTTCATACTCACAATTGCTTTGATAGGAATGATTATAAACAGGCACATAACCCAGCGCCATACAACATTGCCCCGCAACATCACCCCATTCAAAAATATAATCGTGCAACAAGGTTTGATCCAATAGGTTTCTATCATCAGCATTCATTACAATCACAGGGGCAATTTCAATCACCGTTCCTTTGGCAATATTTTCTGAAGTGAAAACACCGCGACCCATTTTCTTTGTGGGGGCAATAAATAAAAAAGGTAAAATCATACTACAAATTACGTTAATCAAAAACTAAGCGTACAATATTTTAGCATAAGAAAGTTACATTTGCTTCATGTCATTTGAAGAGGAACAAATATCTCTCAGTAAGCAGTTTGATTCAGTATTACTATCGGAAAATAAACTGCAGATAAAACAATTTCTGGATGATCAAAACATCAGCGATGTTGCCGCATTGGTTGATGAATATCCTGAATATGAGTATCGCATCATTGCGAATATGTCGGTACACCGTGCTGCCAGTGTTTTTAAAATTCTTGACCTCTCGGTTAAAAAAAGAATTATTCATGAACTGCCACCCAATACAACAGCTACACTTTTAAATGAACTTCCGGCAGACGACCGTACCGATTTTCTTGAAGAATTACCTAATGATGTAGTAAGGGAACTGATTAAACTACTGGATCCAGATGAAAGAAAAGTAACACTATCGTTGCTGGGCTATCCCGAAAACAGTATTGGCCGGTTGATGACTCCGGATTATATATATGTATATCCACACAATACAATTGAAGAGGTTTTTGCCACCATTCGCAAGTATGGTAAAGACAGTGAAACCATTAATGTAATTTATGTTATCAATGAAAAGGGCGCATTACTGGATGACATTCGTATAAGTGAATTTATATTGAACCCACCTGATAAAAGAGTGGAAGAGCTGATGGATGAAAGATTTATTTCATTGCATCCGGAAGACGATCAGGAAACGGCAAGTCAGATTTTTAAAATGAATAACCGGGTGGCGCTGCCAGTAGTCAGTCATGAAAATTTATTACTGGGCATTGTAACCATTGATGATATATTGTGGGTAGCCGAAGAAGAATTTAGTGAAGACATGCAGAAAATGGGAGGTACAGCCGCATTGAATGAACCCTATCTGGAAGTGCCCATCTTTCATCTTTTCAAAAAAAGAGTAGGCTGGTTGATTGTACTTTTTTTGGGTGAATTACTTACAGCATCTGCCATGCAATATTATCAGGATGAAATAGCGAGGGCATTGGTGCTTACTTTATTTATACCATTAATTATTTCAAGCGGAGGCAATAGTGGCTCGCAGGCATCAACCTTGATTATTCAGGCAATGGCTGTTGGAGAAATAACAGTAAAAGATTGGATGCGGGTAATGAGGCGTGAAATCATTTCGGGTCTATTGCTTGGTGTGGCGTTGGGCATAGTAGGGTTTTTAAGAATTTATATTTGGCATGCAATTGCGCCAGGTATTTATGGAGCACATTGGGTACTCATTGGCATTACCGTTTTCATTGCATTAATAGGTGTGGTATTATGGGGTAGTCTTGCCGGAAGTATGTTACCATTAGTTTTAAAAAAATTGGGTGCCGACCCTGCTGTAAGCTCTGCACCTTTTGTAGCTACTTTGGTCAATGTTACCGGACTTATTATTTACTTCACTGTTGCATTTGGAATTCTTAGCGGAACATTGTTATAGTTTGCAGGTTCTTGCAGGATTAAAACAAACGATTTAATTAATCAATACTTTTGAGTTTTTACGTTTAAACCTTAGAAAACCAAAAAATTTTTATGTGTGGAATTGTTGGATACACCGGCCCCCGCGAAGCATACCCGATCATTATTAAAGGCTTAAAAAGATTAGAATACCGTGGCTATGATAGTACGGGTGTGGCCTTGCAAAACGGAAAGGGATTAAAAGTTTATAAAAAGAAAGGAAAGGTTGCTGATCTTGAAGATAACATTTTGGGCAAAGACCTTCATGCACACACAGGCATTGGACATACCCGGTGGGCTACACATGGTGAACCCAGTGATCGTAATGCACATCCACACAGCTCGGCAAGTGGTAAACTCGCCATCATACATAATGGCATTATTGAAAATTACAATCAATTAAAACAAGACCTCACCAATAAAGGATACAGTTTTACAAGCGATACAGATACCGAAGTGCTGCTGAATTTTATTGAAGAAATTCAAAAGAGTAATCAATGCGGATTGGAAGAAGCCGTACGCATTGCACTCAAAAGAGTAACTGGTGCTTATGTAATTTTAATTTTAGATGCCGATACACCCGATACAATAATTGCTGCCAGAAAAGGAAGTCCGCTGGTAATAGGTATTGGAAAAGGAGAACATTTTTTGGGCTCAGATGCTTCGCCTATGCTGGAGTACACAAAAGAAGTAGTGTATGTAAACGACTACGAACTGGCTATTGTAAAACCAGATGAGTTGATTTTAAAAAATCTGGGCAATGAAAATATTACACCTTATGTTCAAAAATTAGATATAGAACTGGCGGCTATTGAAAAAGGCGGATTTGAGCATTTTATGCTAAAAGAAATTTTTGAACAACCGCAAACGATTTATGATTGTCTTCGCGGCAGGCTGGATGCAGCCGCTGGCACCATTACCATGAGCGGCATTCAACAATATGCCGAGCAAATTGTAAAAGCAAACCGGATTGTAATGATTGCCTGCGGTACCAGCTGGCACGCAGGACTGGTAGCCGAATATATTTTTGAAGAGCTGTGCCGAATAAATGTAGAGGTAGAATATGCATCGGAGTTTCGTTATCGCAATCCGGTAATTCATAAAGGAGATGTGATCATTGCTATTTCGCAAAGCGGAGAAACGGCCGATACCTTAGTTGCTATTGAAAATGCAAAGCAAAAAGGTGCTATCATTTTGGGTGTGGTAAATGTAGTAGGTTCATCCATTGCACGTACCAGTCATGGTGGTGCATATACCCATGCCGGCCCCGAAATAGGTGTAGCCAGTACAAAAGCGTTTACCGCACAGCTGGCAGTGCTTACCATGATTGCTTTAAAGATTGGCTATATTAAAGGCACTATTGAAGAAGAACGATATATCAACCTGCTCAATGAACTGCAACTAATACCAGAGAAATGTGCATGGACATTAAAGCAAAATGAAAAGATAAAAGCATTGGCAGAAAAATATAAAGATGCAAATGACTTCCTTTATCTTGGAAGAGGTTACAATTTTCCGGTAGCACTGGAAGGTGCATTGAAGCTCAAAGAAATTTCTTACATACATGCCGAAGGCTATCCTGCTGCAGAAATGAAACACGGCCCCATTGCTTTGGTTGATGATAAACTGCCCGTTGTTTTTGTAGCCACCCGTGATGCCTATCATGAAAAAGTGGTAAGCAATATACAGGAGATAAAAGCCCGTAAAGGAAAAGTGGTTGCCGTTGTTACCGAAGGAGATGAAACCACACAAGCATTGTGCGATGATGTGATGATTGTGCCAGAAGCGGATGAAATACTTGCTCCCATGCTAAGTGTAGTGCCGCTACAACTTCTCGCCTATTACATTGGCGTTGCCCGGTGCTGTGATGTGGACAAGCCTCGCAATCTGGCCAAAAGTGTAACCGTAGAATAAAAGCATTTGTTTCTTGAAACTTTAACTTCAGAAAATTTTCTATGAACAAGATCAACACACATCCTGTTTCTGCACTTGGCTATGGCTTTATCGAAAAAGAATTTATACCAAAAGGAAAAGACGAATACTACCTGCGCTATAAACAAAACCGCAGCAAAAAAAATTATCGCAAGCTGACAGCAGCCGAAATAAAATTGCTGAAAAAAAATGACAACAGCGCCGACAACTGGAGCCAGGTACTGGTTACCGATGTATTTGATGTAAACCTGATCAAACGCTGTTCATTTTTTGGCTTGATACGCATAGGCAAACTGGAGCCATTTTACCATGAGTTCAACGACCTACGCATGCCCGTAGGTTTGTACAACAGTACTATCATCAGTTGCGATTTTGGCGACAATGTAGTGGTGGACAATGTTAGCTTTATGAGTCATTACATCATAGGCAATGAAGCCATGCTGGTCAACATCAACGAACTGGTAGCAACCAATCATGCCAAGTTTGGAAACGGTGTGTTGAAAAAAGGAGAAAGTGAAAGTGTACGCATCTGGCTCGAAGTGTGTAATGAAAACGGTGGCCGCAGTATTCTCCCTTTCAATGGCATGCTGGCCGCCGATGCCTGGCTATGGAGCAAATACCGCGATGATGAAAAATTGTTGGAAAAATTTAAGAAGTTTACCGATAAACAATTTGATACTCAAAGAGGTTATTATGGAAAAATAGGTGACCGCACTGTAATAAAAAATTGTAACATTATAAAAGACACCTGGATAGGCAGCGATGCCTATTTGAAAGGTGCCAATAAAATAAAAAATATCACCATCAACTCATCGTCGGAGGCCACTACACAAATAGGTGAGGGTTGTGAACTGGTAAATGGCATTATCGGTTATGGTTGTCGGGTATTTTATGGTGTAAAAGCCGTTCGCTTTTTTCTGGGGTCCAATTCACAATTAAAATATGGTGCCCGGCTTATCAATTCTTTTCTGAGCGACAACTCTACTATTTCCTGCTGCGAAGTTTTGAACTCTTTGCTGTTTCCGGCACACGAGCAACACCACAACAACTCTTTTCTATGTGCCGCCACCCTGCAGGGACAAAGCAATATGGCTGCTGGAGCCACCATAGGTTCCAATCACAATTCAAGAGGAGCTGATGGCGAACTATTGGCAGGTCGTGGGTTTTGGCCCGGACTATGTGTAAGCCTGAAACACAATTCAAAATTTGCTTCCTTTACTTTATTGTCTAAAAGTGATTTTCCGGCAGAACTTAATATTCCCATTCCTTTTTCGCTGGTGCATAATGATGTAAGCAACGATAAATTACTGATAATGCCGGGCTACTGGTTTATGCATAATATGTATGCGCTGGTGCGAAATGAGGGCAAATACCTTAGCCGTGATAAACGGCTGAATAAAGAACAGGAAATAACATACGATTACCTGGCGCCCGACAGTGTGAACGAAATGTTTGAAGCCATAAGCATTTTTAAAATAAGTACGGCAAAGGCTTATGCGCTGAAAAATAAAAAGAAGATAGCTGATAAGGATTTAGAAAAAACTGGTGCACAATTGCTGGATGAAAATATTGGAATTGATAAATTAGAAATTCTGGCAGATGGTTTTGAAAACAGCGGCCGCAAAGTGGAGCTACTAAAGACCGGCGAAGCCTATCATCATTTTAAAAAACAAATTATCTACTATGGTGTTTCTCAGCTGTTGCGTCTGATTAAAGAAAAAAAAATAACTAACTGGCAACAATTTAAAAAGGTCTTACCTGCAAAAGCAGCACTTAGCCATTGGAAAAACCTGGGTGGGCAACTGATAACTGAAACCGCTTTAAAAACATTAATAAGACAAATAAATAACGGAAAACTGAATAGCTGGGATGAAGTGCATGAAAGCTATTTTAAACTAAGCAGGCAATATAACAGGGAAAAAATGCAACATGCTTTTGCATCTTTACTTGAAATATTAAAGATTACCCCTGCCCGGTTTACAAAGAAAATGTTTTTACAAACGCTGAAGCAGTCGTTACTTATAAAAAAAGAAATGACAAAGAACATAGCTGATACAAGAGCTAAAGATTACAGTAATCCTTTCAGACAAATGTTGTATGATTCAGATAAAGAGATGGAACGGGTACTGGGTGCATTAAAAGATAATCAGTTTATAATAGAGCAGCATACTGCTACTGACTTGTTTGAAGCAGCAGTGAGTGATGTGATGGGTTGGATGAAATAGGATGTGACAACTACACGAGATGAGAATCGAGATTGCAGTATGCGACAAACACACGAAATGTCCCCCTGAACTTGTTTCAGGGACTTTTTCAAAAATTTGATATAGAAATATGGGAAAGGCACCGGCTCGGAGGCCTCCAAAGGAGCAGGCGGAGTGACGTAAGGAAGAAACAATGCGTAAAGGTGATAAGCGTTGTGGTCTAAAATAAACGCTAATAAAACAGCCGCCTATGGCACCCTGCTTTTGAAATAATAATATACACCTCCAAAACCCAGCTGATAGGCAGCAGTGTAATACAGCGCATCAAATACATATTGCTTTAATTTCCTTTTGCCCTCGCCTATTTTTATAATTAATGCAGCCGTCATAGAAGCACGGTGAATTAAATTGTTGAGATGATACTGATCGGTGGTAAAGACCAATACAGAAGTGGAGAGTGGAAACTTAGCTCCTTTTTCGGGATCGCCGTCTTTGTATTTATTCTTAAAACTTTTTTGCGGCCAGAACCATTGCGGATTGGCTTTGGGAAACACCGCCGCAAAGCCGTGCCAGTTAAACTCCAGGGTTTCATTAAATCCCTTTGCCATACCCGAAAGCATTACCAAACCACCTGTCCACAATTTATTCTTATCCAACCGCCAGCGGCCGTCATTCTTTAGCTTGATTTTCTCTTTATTGCTATTTGCAGCTGCCGAATCGTGAATGATAGCCGCAGTGATGTTTGTTGTTTCATTAAGCTGATTATTGCTTGCTTCAAAAAACTGGCAATGGCCGGCAATGCTGGCAAACAAGGAAATGATAAATAAAAATTGTTTCATATTGAACAGATTTGGTATTGACAAAATGGTTCGGCTGTTCAACAGGAGGTTGGAATCGGATGGATTGCTTTAAAATTTTTCTTTGGAGATTGGGAAATGGTTTTGCAACGGAGCTGGAAGTACGGATGTTGTTTCCCGGATTGTGAGAGCTAAAGTAATATGCCGTAAAAGCACTTGCAAGAAAAACGAAATATTTATTTTGTTTTATCGTAGTATTACGAGGTTCGTATGTTTACGAATGGTAGTTGATTGTGCATGTTTTGTTTAAGTTGAAATTATTTTGATTTTTCAAGATATGGTTTTGACCCACCCCGGTTTACTAAAGCAATTTATTTTCCGCAATGCGTTCTTGTTTTGGAGGGATACTGCGGGTCAGGCCTCCAAAGGGGCTGGCCTCCAAAGGGGCAGGCGATTGACGTACAAGAGGGGCAGTGCGTTAAGTTGATGAACACTGTGGACAGAAGAAATACTGCGTTGATGCGGAGTGTTGAAATGCAAGAAATGAAAATGGCTTGCAGTTTGCGACAAACACACGAAATGTCCCCCTGAACTTGATTCAGGGACTTTTTCAAAATTTTGGTATAGAAATATAGGAAAGGCACCGGCTAAGGCCGGTGTGACGTACAAGAGGGGCAGTGCGTTAAGTTGATGAACACTGTGGACAAAAGAAATACTGCGTTGATGCGGAGTGTTGAAATGCACGAAATGAAAATGGCTTGCAGTATGCGACAAACACACGAAATGTCCCCCTGAACTTGTTTCAGGGACTTTTTCAAAATTTTGGTATAGAAATATGGGAAAGGCACCGGCTTAAGGCCGGTGTGACGTACAAGAGGGGCAGTGCGTTAAGTTGATGAACACTGTGGACAAAAGAAATACTGCGTTGATGCGGAGTGTTGAAATGCACGAAATGAAAATGGCTTGCAGTATGCGACAAACACACGAAATGTCCCCCTGAACTTGATTCAGGGACTTTTTCAAAAATTTGGTATAGAAATATGGGAAAGGCACCGGGTCAAGGCCGGTGTGACGGGAAAAAGGGGCAGTGCGTAAAGGCGATAAGCGTTGTGATGGAAAGAAGCAATAAAAAAACCCTTCCTCAAAAAAATGAGGAAGGGTGCGTATGTGGAGTTTTTCAAGATCGTTATTGCTTTACCAAACGAGTGGCAGCTTTTGATGTGCCCGATACGGCCATTATGGTATAAACACCTGCAGGAAGACGTGCTATATCTACATCAACAACTGCATTGCCTTCTGCTATTACCGAGCTCCATCTTTTTACAATGGCGCCATTGGTATTGTAGATGGCAAAACTAACGGGCAGCATTTTTGCACTGCTGATAGAAAGTTTAGTAACTGATGAAGCAGGATTGGGTGATAAAGAAGTGATAACAAACCCATCGGCCTGATTGACCACGGCTACAATCTTGCTGTATGAAACAGCACCATCCACATCTGTCATCTTTAAACGGTAATAAGTGATGCCTGTGCCAAGACGACTATCGTTGTGTGCATAGAAACGATTGGTTTCGCTGCCGTTTACCGTAGCGAAATTTACAAATGAGCGACTGTCGCCGGATTTCTGAATTTCAAATTTTGCATCACGTGAACAACACTCTGTCAATTCCCAATTTATTTTGGAATTGGTATTATTTAGCTTCACTACATCAAAAGATTTTAAAAATATTGGTAGCGGATTATCATTATAAGGCCTATCAGTTGCCAAAGTAAATGGACTGAAATTTGAAATGGCACTATTGGTTGTAAGTGTGCCGCACTGGCTTGCACCGCCGCTACAAGAAACAAAGCCTGAACCTGTTGATGGTTCATTTGTCCATTGCGAGCCATCAAATCTGCTGATAAAAGTATTCGTCGGCTCCCAGCAAAAACTGGTAGCGTGTACGTCAAGTGAAACAACTTTTGAAGCTGTGCCTGCGTTTCTGTCAAGTTGCCAATATTCTACCCAACTGACATGATCAATACCGGTAGCATAATTAATACCAAAAATCGGACGTGGATCCAGTCTCAGATATTCTGCTGTAAAAGCATCTGTAGATACCCCTCCGCTGCCTCCGGAAATACCGATAGGCGCATAAATACCTCCCTTACCTACAGGAAAAATAAAATCTCCTGAGCCCGAAATTTTTTTATTGGGCCATCTATAAAACTTGAAGCACTGCCTCCTGAATAAGTTGCAGTATCCGGCAAAGTCAATAGATTGGTTGATGTAGTTGTGATTTTTCCATTAGTTAATATAAGACTTTCGGGAAGTAATAATGGTGATGTGAGCGAAGCTCCTGCATTGTTATTAATTTCAAAAATTACTGTGTTTTGTAAGTCAGTTATACTTACAGACTGGTTTGCACTACCTGCCAATTGTATGGTGGGGTTGCCAGCTCCTGATTTTGTAATTGTACCGGAAGAATTAACGTCTCCTTTAAAAATAATTAAATTTGAATTTGTAGTATTCTGCATATTAAATGTTGAAGAAGCCTGTTGTGTAAAATTTTGAAATACAGTAAATACTCCAGTTGCTCCAAAGCCGGTAGAAAAGGTAACTCCTGATGCAATTTCAAAATTACCATTAATATTACAGGGATTACTTCCCGATGCAGTATAAGTTATACTACCAGATGATGCAGCGGATGATAATAATAGACTGCCATAAGTTCTGTTAGACATTGATGGAGAATAGCTACCTCCAGATGGTACATCAAATTCAAATAAACCAAGCTCTGTACCAGATGCTGTTGATAATTGACTGACAATACCTGCATTACCTCTTCTTGTATTATGAATATAATGCCCACCATTATTTATTCTAAAAGTGCCAGCAATAGCAACTCCATTTCCTGATGATGCACCTGAGGAATTTTGTAAGATAGCACCATTGTTGAGTATTAAAACATCACCAGAACTACCATTAATCGTTAATCCGGGATTAGCCGTATTTCCACTTGGCAGTATTAATGTAATATTATTGCCACTGCTTGGGGTAATGGTCAATGTAAGTACAGTAATATTTGTACTACCTGTTGGCAGAGTGACAGTATAAGTTCCGGATACATTAGAGTTATCCAGTACTACATCGTCAGTACTCAAAGGGAGTACATCACCTACCCAGTTAGCAGCAGTGTTCCATTGACCATTGCCGCCGCCGCCATCCCAGTATATTTGTGCATTAGCAAAAAAAACAGTAACAGTAAAAACAAACCCAAGTAAAAACCTTTTCATAAATACAATTGTTTAGTTTACAGGCAAGGAAATACCGAAAAGGTTTTCAAAGATGTGGATTGTGGGCAAGTTAAGAAATCTTGCGGTTTTTTTAATAGCCAAAATAAGGCCAAAATGGAGAGCGGGCGGAGATGTTGATAAGTTGGGGGTTTTGGGGTGGGGAGCTGGTTAGTTGGGTAGTTTATTGGTTGGTTAGTTGATTGGTTGGTTAGTTGATTGGTTGAGTAGTTGTTTAGTTGATTAGTTGAATAGTGAAACCACTTTTAACAATATTCACCCCCCTCAATCTCAATCTCAACCTCCTCCTCAACCTCCTCCTCAATCTCCTCCTCCCCTTACTTCTTCCTAAAAAACAACCGCACAGGCACCCCGGTAAGGCTAAAGTTTTCACGCAGCTTGTTTTCCAGATAGTTTTTGTAGGGCTGTTTAATGTCGTCGGGAAAATTGCAGAAGAAAGCAAAACTGGGAACAGTAGTGGGCAACTGGGTTACAAATTTTATTTTGACAGGATGACCTCTTACCACCGGCGGATGATAGCCCTGTATGGCTTTAAGCATCGTATCGTTGAGCGATGAAGTTGAAACTTTTTGTTTCCGGTTTTTATATACTTCCAATGCTATTTCCACTGCTTTAAAAATGCGGGTTTTTTCCAAAGCTGATATAAATAAAATGGGCACATCTGTAAAAGGCGCCAGCCGCTGCTTTAGCTGTTTTTCATATTCTTTGGCGGTATTGGTTTCTTTGGTCAGCAGGTCCCATTTGTTTACCAATACTACAATGCCTTTTCCTTTTTTGGCGGCCAGACTAAAGATATTGAGGTCTTGCGCCGTTATGCCTTTTTCGGCATCGAGCAGCAAGAGGCAAATATCTGCTTCATCCATTGCCTTTATGGCACGAATAACGGAATAGAACTCCAGGTCTTCGTGTACTTTGGTTTTTCGGCGAATGCCGGCAGTATCAATAAGAATAAATTCGTTTTGAAAAAGGTTGTAGTGGGTATGTATCGTATCTCGTGTAGTACCTGCTATATTGCTTACAATGGTACGCTCCTGCCCGGTAAGTGCATTGAGCAATGATGACTTGCCCACATTGGGCTGCCCTATGATGGCCAGCTTCGGCAAGGCGGCTTCCGTTGTTTCTTCTTCGGCAGGTTCTTCCGGCATCAGCTCGGTAAGTGCATCAAGCAACTCGCCTGTGCCACTACCACTGGCTGATGCTATAAAAAATATATGTTCAAAGCCCATGCTGTAAAACTCGGTAGCTTCCAACATGCGTTCGTTATTGTCCACTTTGTTTACGGTAAGCAGTACGGGTTTGGTGCTTTTGCGCAGTACGGCGGCCATAGCATCATCCAGATCGGTAAGACCGGTGGTGGCATCTACCATAAAAATAATGGCGTGGGCTTCCTCTACTGCTATCAATACCTGCTTGGCAATTTCTTTTTCAAAAATATCATCGCTGCCGGCTACAAAACCGCCGGTATCAATTACGTTGAAAGTTTTTCCGTTCCAGTCGGCAATGCCGTATTGCCGGTCGCGGGTTACGCCGCTTACATCGTCCACAATGGCCTTACGTTGCTCAAGCAGCCTGTTGAAGAGGGTGCTTTTTCCTACATTGGGTCTTCCTACTATTGCTACGGTGAAGTTCATATCAGTTTTATGTGTTTGCCTAAGAGAAAAATTTTTGAATTCAAAAAAAAAGGGTTGTTAATAGCCGTATTCTTTTAGCTGCAATTCATTTTCTCTCCATTTGGGTTTTACTTTTACAAAAAGTTTGAGAAATATTTTTTGACCTATAAATTTTTCAATGTCTTTGCGTGCCGCTGTTCCTATTTTTTTAATCATGCTGCCCTTCTCTCCTATCAAAATTACTTTTTGTGTTTCGCGGTGTACCACAATGTCGGCCGTTATTTTTACCAGTGTTTCTTTTTCTTTGTATTCACGAATGAGCACGGCGCTGTGGTAGGGAATTTCTTCCTGTGCCAGTTCATAAATTTTTTCGCGGATGATTTCGCCCACAAAAAATTTTGTATTGAGATCGCTGATGTCGTCGCCGTCAAAAAACGGTGCGCCTTCGGGCACAAATTCCAGTATGGCGTTGATGAGTTTTTTCTTGCTCAGTCCGGTGAGGGCCGATATGGTCATTATTTTTTTGCAATAAGGTCTTGCTTCAAAAAATTTTGTAGCGGCTTCAATTCTTTCTGGTTGTGCGAGGTCAATTTTATTGAGCAATACAATGGCGGGCAGTTTTAGGTTGAGTGCGGTAAAAATGGTATCGGCTTCGTTCCAGTCATCTTTTACATCTACCAGCAGCAGGGCGAGGTCGGCATCTTCCATTGCATTTTTTACGGCGTCCATCATTTTTTCGTGGAGCTTATACTTGGGTTCTATAATGCCCGGTGTGTCGGAAAAAACGAGCTGGTAATTTTTTTCGGTAAGAATGCCTTTGATGCGGTGGCGGGTGGTTTGTACCTTGGGTGAGGTAATAGCGAGTTTTTCGCCCATCAGAGCGTTGAGCAAGGTGCTTTTACCTGCATTAGGCTTTCCAAATATGCTGATGAAACCGCTTTTCATAATTGTGTGTGCAAAGGTAGGGAGTTGAGAGGTTGAGGGTGGGATTAAGGTTGAGGGTGAGGGTGAGATGGAGGATGAGGGAGAGATTGAGGATGAGGGTGAGATTGAGGGAGAGGTTGAGGGTGAGATTGAGGAGTTTAAGATGGGTGAATAGTTGAATGGTTGATTAGTTGATTAGTTGATTAGTTGATTGGGTGATTAGAATAAGATGGATGAAAAAAAATTAGATCAACTTTTTTTCAGTGATCTGTCTATTCCCTCTGCACTTCACTTTCTCCTTTTGCTTGCTACCTTTCAGTACTTATTTCTTTTTTTTAGCTTCAGGTTTTTTGCGTGATGCTTTTTTGATGGCAACTTTCGAGTGCGGCGCTGAGACCGGCGAAGGTAGGTTTGCCAGTGTACATTTCATCATTGATAAAAAAGGCAGGTATTTCTTTTACGCCACGATTGTGTCCTTCTTTAATATCATCCTGCACCTGCCAGCCATACATACCATTCACTAACTCGTCCAAGAATTTTTTATTCTTAACTCCTGCTTCTTTTGAATGAAGTTTGAGACTGGTAGTACCCAGGTTGCGACGATTGGCAAAAAGTATATTGTGCATTTCCCAAAACTTGCCTTCTTGTCCGGCGCCCACTGCAGATTCACTTGCTTTCAAACTACGTTGATGAATTAAGGTGAGAGGGAAATGACGAAACTGAAAACGGATTTTTCCATCATAAGCTTCAAGCAATTGCTTTACCACTTCATTGGCTTTAGCGCAATCTTCATTTTCGTATTCTCCAAATTCAATCAGGGTTACAGGAGCATCAATATTTCCAACAAACATTTCTTCGGGCCCAATGATGATGATTTCGTCTTTCTTAAATGCCATGATGATTTATCTTTTATTCAACCTTAGTTGATTTCCTTTTTAATTGTTTGTCAAAATTTTAGCCAGATAGTTGGTTTCAAGCAAGTTATGCCAATTCTTCAGGTTAATTTTGCGGCTGAAGATATGATTTTTCTTCACCCTGCCAAATACGGTTATATGCAAATTGCTAACACTGTATCCCCTGCCTGAAAATCAGGGATTTAATGGCAGTAGAAGGCATCTGAAATTTGATTTTTGATAAGCATAGGCTTCATAGATTTTTTATAGGTATTGGGTGCAAATCGGGTTGTCATTCTCATTGGTTCTGTATTGACATATACCTAACGTCTTGGGCTGCAACACTTCAACCCTTACCTTTGCAACGCCTTGCCGGCACCATCTCAATTGTTTTTTATCAACTTCCAAGATTTTTGCAAAGGCGGAGGCATAAAACAAAATAATTATGGCAGATATTTTTGAAAGATTATTAAAGAGCTATGGTCCTATAGGACAGTACCGCGAAAGAGCACATGGATATTTTGCTTTTCCAAAACTGGAAGGCGAAATAAGCAGTCGCATGAAATTTAGAGGCAAAGACGTAATTGTATGGAGCCTTAATAACTATCTGGGACTGGGCAACCATCCTGAAGTAAGAAAAGCAGATGCCGAAGGCGCTGCACAATACGGACTTGCCCTGCCAATGGGTGCCCGCATGATGAGTGGCAACAGTGATTTGCACGAACAATTAGAAGCAGAGTTGGCGGCATTTGTAGCAAAAGAAGATGTTGCATTGCTCAACTACGGTTATCAGGGTATGGTTAGCATCATTGATTTGCTGTGCAGCCGTCATGATGTTATTGTTTATGATGCAGAAAGTCATGCCTGCATTATAGATGGTTTGCGTCTGCATCCAGGACATTGATATGTATTTAAGCACAACGATCTGGAAGATTGCGAAAAGCAATTGCAACGTGCATCAGCATTGATAGAAAAACAAAAAGCCGGCGGTATATTAGTAATTACAGAAGGTGTATTTGGAATGGCAGGCGATCAGGGAAAATTGACAGAAATAGTTGCATTAAAAAAGAAATATGATTTTAGGTTGCTGGTAGATGATGCTCATGGTTTTGGCACATTGGGCAAAACCGGTGCCGGTGCTGGTGAGGAACAAGGTTGTCAGGATCAAATAGATTTATATTTTTCCACCTTTGCAAAGTCAATGGCCTCCATTGGAGCATTTGTAGCTGGAGATCATAAAATCGTTGATTACATCCGTTACAATATCCGCAGCCAGATTTTTGCAAAAAGTTTACCCATGCCATTGGTAGTAGGTAATTTGAAAAGGCTGGATTTATTGCGCAAGCATCCTGAGTTTAAAGAAAAATTGTGGAGCAATGCATTGAAATTACAGCAAGGATTAAAAGAAAGAGGATTTGATATTGGCAATACAGATTCGGTAGTAACACCGGTGTATATGAAGGGTGATGTGCCTGAAGCAACTGCGATGGTGATGGACCTAAGAGAGAACTACGGCATCTTTGCATCCATTGTTGTGTATCCGGTAATACCAAAGGGTCATATCATTTATCGTTTAATTCCATCGGCTGTACATACCGACGAGGATATTGAATTGACATTAAAAGCATTTTCTGAAACCAAGAAAAAACTAGATGCAGGAGATTATAAAGTAGAGAAGATACCGGATATGGCGGATGTACATGCCAAGCGATTTGATTACCTGACCGAAAGGCCAAAGAATAAATAAGAAATAATTTGCAATTAATTAGAATGCCCCGAATTTGTTTGGGGCATTTTTTTTGGCGAGGGAAAAGGGTTTAACAAAAATATCGTCGTCAATAGGTGGTGGTTATTTTTTTGAATGGGGAATCATGTCGCCCCCACGGGGCTGGTCGTATTTTGTACTGAGTTTTTTATTGTTTAATCAATTTTTTTGCTTCCTCAGCTAGGCAATGGATGTGCTGCATTAATTGTTCCTGTGTTTCTGGTTTTATATTGATTGTTAATTCTGTTTTACTGGTAGTGGTAAATACAATGCGATTTATCTTTTGTGTGCCAAGCCTATTCAGGTTATTTTGAGTAGTTGCCGTATTCTTAAAAATAAAATGGAACAGGCCTTCACAATTCATCGTGCCGCCATTGCGAATGGTTAATTTGGATTTTGTGCCTTCAAAAAAAATAAAGGCAGTGGAATTGTTGTCAAAACAAACCTCTCTGCCGGATACAGAAAATAATAAATCCACTTCGGGAGCAGTGGCATCAATGGTAATAGATCCACCGGATAAATTTATAAAGCCGGTAGATAATTTTATTTCTTTTGTGAAAGGGTCTGTTTCAGAATGGAGTTTACAAGAAACGGCAGTGCTATCCTGAGCCATCAGACCAAGTGGAGCAAACATCAAAAGCAACAATATTTTTTTCATAAATAAATGAATGTGCAGGAAAGATTGTTCCCTGCACTTTTTAGTTGCACCAATACGGTTACATTGCATTTTTTCTAAACCGGGTTTTTACAATCTCCAGTTGCTCCCTTGTCATTTTAGAGGTTTTTCTGAGCACAGAAAGGAAATACAATACTTCATTTTCTGCAGCAGGGCAACCGGTATTATCGCCCGAAAGAGTTTGTGTGCCCACTTGTTTCATACGAGAATCAGCCAGTAATTTTCCTTCTTTATCAAAAACAAGCCAGAATGGAATACCTTGATCTTTACCACCGTATTTATTCCGCATTTCATCAGCCCCTTCATTTTCCAGATTTTTTTTATCAGGAGCTTCATCAACAGTAAGATGTGTAATAACATAATTATCATCAAAGAATTTTTTGCAGGTTGCGTCATTCATACTGGTATCCATACGATGACACCAACCGCACCAGGATGCATGAAACATGACGAAAACATTTTTCTTTTCCGTTTTTGCTTTTGCATAAGCATCGTTCATTACACTGGCTGCCGAAGGCGATTGTGCTTGTAACATTGCTGTGAACAATACCATCAGCAATGTCATTCCGAATTTTGTTTTCATAAAGTTTGATTGATTGTTTTAAAGTTTTACAGCAGTACCGCAAGCAATTACCATCAACATGCTGCCGCCACTGCCAATTGTTTCAAAGTCGAGATCGACGCCTACGATTCCATTGGCACCTAAGGCCTGAGCTTTTTCAGAAAGTTCACGCAGGGCATCTTCTTTTGCCTGCTCCAATACTTTTTCATAGGTTTTGCTTCGTCCGCCAAACACATCACGAAGTCCTGCGAAAATGTCTTTAAAAATATTGGCTCCTATAATGCTTTGCGCATTAATAACACCCAGATACTCTTGTACCGGGCGTCCATCTACCGAACTGGTGGTTGTAATTAACATGGTTATTGTTTTAATTTTTCAAAAATAGTTTTTAATACAGTATTTTCCTCTACAGCTGCCTGCTGAGATGCCTCATTGATGTATTTTATTCTGTTATCAGTATCCGGATGACTTGCCAATACTTCGGGCATAACAGTGCCACCGGCCATTTTTAAATGATCAAATAAATGGCGAAACCCGGCCGGATCAATTTTTCGCTTCACCAGCAGTGAAAGGCCTTCCATATCTGCTTCTTTCTCAAGACTGCGTGAATATTTCAGATTTTTTAAATTATCGGCATGATGCGCCAATACATTGGCTACTGAGCCCATTTTTCCAAACAATAAGCTGATAAATATTTTGGAGCCCATATTCCGAAAAATTGATTTGGTGGCATGTCTATTTTGAATATGCGTAAACTCATGACTGAGTAAAGCCGCCAATTCAGGATATGATTCAATTTTATCCAGCAGCGCTTTATAAACTACGATTCTGCCACCCGGAAGTGCAAAGGCATTTACAACCGACTCATTGACAACTGCAATGCGAATATTATAAGGAGTAGCTACCTGCATTGCTTTAAAAAAATCGTTGAGTACGGCCGAAGCTGCGGTATCTTCTTTTTCATTTATTGAAAGTGCATTATAAACCGCATCGCCTAACTGCTGCTCAGTTTTCGCTGAAACTTTTGTTGCCAGTTTTTCTGAAAGCCAGGGTACAATAAGCATATAGAGTAAATACAAAATACCCAGCAAAGCGACAGTGAGTAATGTATTCCTGATCCATTCTTTTCCTTTACTTTTCTGATGCCAGGGTTTTTGCTGTTCCTCTTTTAATGACTGCAAATATTGAAAAGCACCGTTTCCCTCAATCACTAGTTCGCCAGCCATTGTGTTATTGCGCAATAGGGTAACCTGTCTTGAAAAATCAAAATTTGAATCCAGGTTTTTTATTTGCCATTCTATCACTTGATTGGCACCATTGGCATTTTGAAAACCTACACTTAACTTTTTATCAAATAAAAGAATGGTACAATCTACTCCCATAGCGCCGGGGGCTGCAAAAACTCCAAAATAACTTTTCATGTTTATTTATTAAGCTGGGAATATTTTCAAATTTTAGAGCAACTACTAATTACCTTTTATAATATTGCAATATGTAAAGATAAATACAGAAACGATTTCATTTTTGTTAAATGAAATGAAAACAAAATCTTTGCACCCGCAAATGGTACAGGCTTATAACTTTTTAGCATCATGGCAATTGTTTCCAGAGAAAGGAACATATGAATTTGGAGAACGTCCGAAGAGTGGCATTTATAAAATAGAAGCAGTCCCCGATTCAAAAGTGTTGACTATTTATCACAATTGGGTATCGCTGGAGAACCATTCATTTGCTTCAGAATATAAAATAAATGCCGATGGCGATTTGAATGAATTTGAAAATCTACAACTGGCCGATCATGTACAAGCGGCATTTCCTGACAGCATCAGTTTTGAAATTCATTTTTATCAAAAAGGCGAAGTAAGTCTGCATATAGTACATGAGATAATGCCCAATGGTTACTTGCGCATCACCCAACAGGGAAAAAAAAGTGATGGCACTGCCTATACCAATTCAGAAATTTATCATAAGCAACTAAGTGTACTCCCCTATTCAGCCTCAGTTGCAGGCGCAGTAATTCGTCATAATGAAGAAGGCATCATCAAGCACAAGGCGCTTACAGCTATGGAAGAGCAGACGAATATGCAACTGGAGCAAATTCGAAAACAAATTGAGTTACTGGCTTTGCAGGCACATGAAATTCAGAAAAGAAAAGATTTATCAATGACCATATACGAAGCAAGATTATCATTCAAACCTAATATTGGTCAAACATATTATCTCTATGAAAAAAAAGATGGAAGTTTTATGCTATCCTTAGTGTCACCAAAAGAATGGGGTGCAAATGGTCCTTTTAAAAAGTTTATATCCGCCGTGCAATTGCTGGCCGATCATACCTGGAAAGAATTGTAATTTCATACCATGACAAAGCTCTCTGTAAACCTGAATAAATTTGCTACCCTGCGCAATGCAAGAGGCGGCAACAATCCTGATTTAGTAAAAGCAGCTACCGATGCACAGCGTTTTGGAGCTGACGGCATCACACTGCACCCGCGGCCAGATGAAAGACATATTCGCTATGATGATGTAAGGGCAATAAAAAAAATAATTACAACTGAATTAAACTTAGAAGGCAATTGCAGTGAACAAAAATTTATTGAACTGGTTTTAGAAACAAAGCCTGAACAAGTAACGCTGGTGCCTGATGCAGTAGGGCAACTTACCAGCGATCATGGATGGGATACTATTACACATAAAGCATACTTAAAAGAAACGATCGCTGTTTTTCAAAAAAAAGGGATCAGGGTTTCAATTTTTGTAGATCCAATTGAAGAAATGGTAATAGGTGCCGCAGCAACGGGAACCGATAGAATAGAGCTTTATACAGAAAGCTATGCAAAGCTATTTGCAGAAGGGAAAAAAGATGAGGCCATCGCTTCATATATAGCCGCTGCAAGAAAAGCAAACGAATTGAATCTGGGAATTAATGCCGGTCACGATCTTGATTTACAAAATTTGCAATTTTTTAAAGAAAATATTTCTGGTTTACTGGAAGTAAGCATTGGTCATGCACTAATTTGTGATGCTTTGTATTTAGGATTTGAAAATACAATTCAACTTTATAAGCGGCAACTAAAAGCGATGTATTCATAGACCGGAAAAAACTAATTATTCAGAAGGTTTTGGCTCTTTACCATTTCCCTGAAGCAGGTACATCTCATACATCATTCTTGATTTAACACCGCCTTCAGCAATTTTATATTGCTGTGGCAATATTTTATTGTATTCAAAAGCGCCTGTGATAGCCTGACGAAAAGCATTCATAGCCGTAGTTGTAGTTTTAGAAGTCTTATACAGATAAATAAATGCTGTACCTGTATTGAGTGAGTCTTTAAAAGATGTAGCAGCAATAAATTGTTGTACCGCTTTTTTTAATTCTTCCCCATTTGTAAAACTTCCTTTTACAGACAGCTGTGCTGCTGGTAATAATTCGGTTGATGCGGAGGCGGTTGTGCTGCATTTTTCCGGTAGCCCTATCAATTCAACTGATGCTGTAATAAATTGACCTGATGCTTCTGTAGTGCTTACATAAATTCTTGCAGTACCCTGCCCGGAAACAATCGTTCCGGAACTTACTGTCCAGTTATATTTTACAATTGCTGTCAGGTTTTCTGTTTTGCAAGTAAATATTAAAGTATCTCCTTCAGTAATTTCATCAGTATATGCATAAACCGCAATACCCGGACAGTTTTGAGCTTTCAAAATTTTGCCTGATATGATGGTGAGTGCAAGAATAAAAAACAGCTTTTTCATTGTAAAAAGTTTAGGTTTTTTAAAAGTACAACAAAATACAGCAAAAACACGTCTGACTTTTTTTCCGAATTAAAAAAAACTTTACTGAGTTTCATTGAGTTACCCTGTCAGTTAACAACTCTTAACAAAATAAGTATTCTAAGAAAGATAACGGCGATACCTTTGCGCAAAATTTAGAAAACAGGTTTATCATTCATTTTCTTTTCCTGTTTCAAAGTTGAAATCAAAATTTTCAAAAACAGATTTCAAATAATCCAAGCCCGACCGAAGCCTTTTGTTCACTAAACATTTATCATGTTAAATAGAAAATTTTATATAGCGGGATTGATCATTGGATGTCTTGCATTAGTTGCAGCAGCGTCTGAAAATTTACAGCCAATTGTTTTGCAGGAAACATTTAATGATACAAATGTTTCTCACAAAGAAACTATTCACCATTTTGATTCAAATGGCGTTTGCACCTGCATTCCTGAAGCATTAGAAAATGACAGTGTGGAATTGCCACGCCTTGCGCTAAATAAAAATGTTGCCACATTTGTAAAAAAGTATAATGATAAAAACGGATTGTATTTAGATAAAGCGAAAGTAAAAACAGAAAAATATTTTGAAATTGTTGATTCTGTATTGCGGTTGAATGAGGTACCTGCTGAATTGAAATATCTTGCTTTTATTGAATCGGGGATGCAAAAAAATCCGGTTTCACGTACAGGTGCTATTGGCCCCTGGGCGTTGATGCCAAAAGCCGCTCAGCAATATGGTTTAAAAATTGGCCGCAATGATGAGCGTTTAAACTATGCAAAAAGCACTGCTGCCGCTGCTGCATTAATGAAAGATATGTATGCCGACTATCAGGATTGGATAATGGTAATAGCCGCTTATAACTGCGGCCCCGGAACTATGGAAAGAGCCATCAGAAAAGCAGGCACTACTGACTACTGGGCAGTTCAAAAATATTTACCAGAAGAAACCAGAAGACATACACAAAAATTTATTGCCGTTCATTATCATTTTGAAGGTAATGGCAGTATGGTAACAATGACTAAAGCAGATATGGACAATCATATCAAAGCAGTTGCCGCTTTTGTTGCCAGAAAGAATGTGCCCTCTATTGATGATACGCTGGCTGTGTCTGCAAAAAAAATAATCACGCAAATTCCAACATCAGGAAAAAATTGAATTGAAGGTCTTTATAGATGCTCACATTAGCTGAGGAAAGCACCGTCAATTATCAAGAGTGTTACTCCTTCTTTTGAAACGGAGCGATGTGAACTTAACTGATCAGACACGATATAAGACTCTCCTTTTTTTAGAACAAATTTTTCGCCTGTTTTTAATTCACTTACAAATTCGCCTTCAATACAATGAACAATATGGCCCTTTTCGCACCAATGATCGGCTATATAATTTTGTGAATAAGTTACTAATCTGACACGGAGATTGCCAAACTGAATTGTGCGCCAGTAAGCAATACCCGTTTCGCCTTTGTGCTCGGTTACAGTCACCGTTGACCAGTCAATTGTTTGAAATGGAATTTTACTCATCTTTCAAAAATAAATATTATCAACCACATCCACCTTTCATGTAATTACGTATATGTATTTGCGAATTATAAATATTTTGCACACAACTAAATGCAGATATGAGAAAAAGTTTATTATTAGCTGCGATATGTCTGTTACAAATTGCAGCCAATTCACAATCTGGTACTATTGAAGGTGTTATTTCCGATGCAGCATTAAAAATTCCTGTATCAGGTGCATCAATAAATCTCAATACAACGAAAGGAGATAATTCTGATGTATTTGGCAGGTTTTCACTTCCATTCGTTACTCCTGGCGAATATGAACTTGTGATTTCACATATTGGATATCATACTGAAATAAAACAGGTAGAAGTAAAGGCATCCAGTGTAAACATCCTCAACGTTTCATTACATCGCTCGCAACTGGATCTTTCAGAGATCAGACTTAATAGTAAAAAATCAAGCAGCTTGAATACGATTGGCGCTATTGATATCAAGCTACGCCCCATTAATACTTCACAGGATATATTGAGAATAGTACCCGGTTTATTTATAGCACAACATGCCGGCGGTGGTAAAGCAGAGCAGATTTTTCTGAGAGGCTTTGATATTGATCATGGAACGGATATAAACATCACTGTTGATGGAATGCCGGTAAATATGGTAAGCCATGCACACGGACAGGGCTATGCTGATATGCATTTTGTAATTCCTGAAACGGTAGAAAAAGCCAATTTTGATAAAGGCCCATATTTTACCAACAAAGGCAATCTGGCAACAGCCGGATATGTGGCTTTGGAAACAAAAGATTTTTTAAACGAGAATCAAATCAAACTTCAGGCGGGGTTGTTTAATACACAGCGTATCGCAGGTCAGTTTAAATTGTTGAATAAAAATTCAGAAACGCTACGCCAACAATTATATGTTGCATCAGAATATTATAAATCCGACGGATATTTTGATGCTCCGCAAAACTTTCATCGGTTTAATACTTTATTAAAGTTCACTTCTATTTTCAATAGCAAAACAAAATTGACCTTGCTTGCATCAGCATTGGATAGCAAATGGAATGCATCAGGCCAAATACCAGAAAGAGCAGTAGCGGATGGCAGTATCAGCAGGTTCGGTTCTATTGACAACAGCGAAGGTGGAAATACCAACCGTTATAATATAAGCGCCACCTTAAATCAATGGCATAAAAACGGCTGGCAATCATCATATCAGGTTTTTTATGTAAAAAACATTTTCAATTTGTATTCCAATTTCACTTTCTTCCTTAACGATCCGGTGAATGGGGATGAAATAAATCAAAAAGAAAACAGGAACTTGTGGGGTTATAATGGAAGCGCTTCAAAACAATATAATGCCGGAAGCAAAAGAATGAGTACCACACTTGGCTATGGTATTCGTTATGATGAAGTAAAAGGTGCCAGACTGGATCATGTTGTGGACAGGGTTTTTCTAAACCATATTCAAAACGGAGAGATCAAAGAAAGTAATGTATTTCTTTATTTGAATCAGGATATTGAGCTTTCCAGCCGCCTGAATGTAAATGCAGGATTGAGATATGATTATTTAAGTTTTGGCTATAAAGATTTATTGGCCGGTGCAACTGCTTTCACTAAAGAACAAAAAGGAACTTTTAGTCCGAAAATAAATTTTACATTCAACACAAGCACGAAGTTGAAAATTTATCTGAATAATGGAGTGGGCTTTCATAGTAACGACAGCCGGTTGATTACAAATAATACAGCAAAAAATTCTTTACCTAAAGTTTGGGGCAGCGATTTGGGAATCATTGTAAAACCAAATAAAAATCTGGTATTGAAATCGGCGTTATGGCATTTATACTCACAACAGGAATTTGTATATGTAGGTGATGAAGGCATTGTGGAGCCATCGGGCAAAACAAGAAGATGGGGTATTGATGCATCTGTAAGATACCAGATCAAAAGCTGGCTATATTTCGATCTTGATATAAACTATGCTCATCCCCGTGCTATAGGCGAACCAAAGGGGAATGACTATGTTCCTCTGGCACCTGTGTTTACCAGCGTTGGCGGCTTGTCAGTAAAAACAAAAAATGGAATCAATGGTTCATTGCGTTATCGCTACATATCAGACAGGCCGGCCACTGAAGACAATACTGTAGTAGCCAAAGGATATTTTATAACAGATGCTGTTTTTAGTTACACCTATAAAAAATTTGAATTCAGTCTATCGGGAGAAAATTTGTTTAATACAAAATGGAAAGAAGCACAGTTTGATACAGAGAGCCGATTGAAAAATGAAATTAATCCTATTTCTGAAATTCATTTTACGCCGGGTACACCAGTTTTTCTTAAACTGGGTGTGGCAGTAAAGTTTTAAAAAAATCGTTTTATTGAAAATGATTTGTTAATAAAAAATTCGCAGCTAGTTTTTTATTAATTTCAATAAAAAAAATGAAAAGGATAATTGCGAACTTCTCATTACTTATCATAATGAGTCAGTTATGTTTTTCAAAAAGCATATCAGTTCCTACAGGAGAAATAAAAACTGTTTCAACAATTTTTGTTAGACCAAATACCAATAAATGGTTGCTATACCAAACAGATACTTCAAAAATAGCTGTAAGCAGATTAATATTGCCAGGCAAAAGCATTGGCAAAACAGTAATTAATCAGAAAATGAGTGTGGTATTCAAAAAACTGGGGAATCCCTCCAGTAGCGATGCCTCCATGGGTGGCCACACTATGTGTACCTGGTATTCAAAGCCAAAAATAAAAGGAAATGACACCGTTATAAATGAAACAAATATTTATTTCTATACCAAAAACTTTGGCGAAGCAAATGCGCTAGCATTGGTAGATCATATACGAGTAACCTCTCCTTTCTTTAAAACATCAACGCATATTGGAGTTGGTGCAAATTTGGAAAAGATTCAAAATAAATATCCGGCAGCAATATTACAAAGCAGTGATAGTGATCCAAAGACCGGAAAAATAATTGACAACTATTATGATGAAAAGAAAGGGATTGCATTTGATATTATGGACAGAAAATGTGTGGCAATAACGGTGTACCGAATAGAAAATTAGTATCCAATTTCAAAAAAAAAATCAATTCTAAGTCAGTGTTTTGAATTTCTTTGAAATCCAAATGAATATTGCAGAAACTATGACAAACAGCCCTGTCATGCTTAAACTATTTATCAAAACCTGATTGAAACCAATGGTTTTGATATCCAGAAATGGATAAGGATAAAATCCAGAAAAATTTCCACGAATAGAAACAAAGATGAGATAAAATAGAGGAAAAGCCAGCCAGGGAATTAAATCACTAAACTTTAATCTGTGGCCTGTTCTGTTAATAAACCAATACACTATTACCAGCGCAGGAATTACAGAGTGTAATAACTCGTCAACAACTTTTTGTAAACCAGTGGGGCTCCATATCTGCCGCAACAACACCTGATAAACAAGGCCAACAATAGTAATGTAAACGGTAATAGCTGTTAAAATTCCAAAATTATTTTTTGGGGGCAATGGATTAAAAACAGATTTGATAAACAATCGTGAAAAATAAAATGCCACTAAACTATTGGAGAGAATGGTAAAATAACTAAAAAAACGCACCGTAGTTTCAGGTATGCCGAAGGTGTTATTATTCAACATCAATACATATTGGGCTACAACTGCAAAAATTGAAACCAGCGCAATAATTAAGATCAATGTTTTTCTCATTCTAAAACAGTTACACTTTATTAATAGTGTTTTCACATCCCTATTTGAATTAGTGAACTAAAACGTATTTAACTACTTAAGAAATAGTAAATAGATTACTGCCCAAACCGCAATAAAGCTGAGACCAGGATATAAAACAACTTTCAATTGCTTTTTGTCTTTTTTAATAAATATCAGAAATAATACATAAACAATAAAAATTGCAATAAGCCCAATGGGTATAAATGGATATAACATATTGTTTGCTTAAAAAATGCTTTAAATTATTAAATTGACTGTCCAAGTTAATACTTTTTAGCCAATACTATTTTACAGTAAAAAATGGCAGTCTTTTCAGACTGCCTTTACTCAATTTATTTTTTCTTAGCGGGTTTTTCTTTTTCCATTGTTTCATTTCTAAATACTACGACACCGTCAAAAACATCAACTAATACAGGTTTGCTTTTATCTATATCACCAGCCAGTATTCGCTTGCTCAACTGGTTAACAATTTCTTTCTGAATCAACCTTTTCAATGGCCTTGCTCCAAACTGTGGATCAAACCCTTGCTCGGCCAGATATTCAAGTGCATAATCGCTGAACTGAAGATCTATTCCATTTGAGGCTATCAGATTCTTTAAATTGCCCAATTGTATTTTTACAATACCCGCAATTTCTTTTTTCAGCAATGGCTGAAACATGATGATTTCATCAACACGGTTTAAAAACTCAGGACGAATGGTTTGTCGCAGCAGGTTCATTACTTCTGCTTTTGCTTTATCCGTTGTAGCTTCTATATCTTTTTCAGTTACACCTTCAAATGCATCCATAATCAGATGACTTCCTATGTTACTGGTCATGATGATGAGTGTGTTTTTAAAATTTACCACTCGGCCTTTATTATCAGTAAGTCTGCCATCATCTAAAACCTGCAGCAAAACATTCCATACATCTGGATGTGCTTTTTCAATTTCATCCAGCAGCACCACGCAGTAGGGTTTACGTCTTACCGCTTCAGTAAGTTGTCCGCCTTCATCATATCCTACATATCCCGGAGGCGCACCTACCAGACGAGATACTGTATGTTTTTCCTGATATTCGCTCATATCAATACGAGTCATCATACTTTCATCATCAAAAAGATATTCAGCCAGTGCTTTAGCCAATTCGGTTTTTCCAACACCAGTGGTTCCCAGAAAAATAAAGGAGCCGATAGGCTTTTTAGGATCCTGCAAACCGGTACGGCTTCTGCGGATAGCATCTGCCACAGCAGTAATAGCTTCATCCTGTCCTACCACCCTTTCATGCAAATGGCTTTCCAGTTGCAAAAGTTTTTCTTTATCGCTTTGCAACATTCTGGTAACAGGTATGCCGGTTGCCTTTGCAATGCTTTCAGCTATGTCTTCTGCATCTACTTCTTCTTTTAATAAACGCTTTTCTGTTGAAGTATTCAATTCATTAGTCAATTGAGTAATCAGCGTTTCCTGTTCCTTTATTTTTCCATATCTGATTTCTGCTACGCCTCCATAGTCACCTTCTCTTTCCATTCGTTCTGCCTGTTGTTTCAATTCTTCAACTTTAGCCTTTGCTTCCTGAATCTTCTCCACTACTTCTTTTTCAGATTTCCATTTTGCCTTGTATGTATCTCTTTCCACCGAAAGGTTGGCGATTTCGGTATTCAGCATTTTTAATTTTGCTTCATCATTTTCTCTTTTAATTGCTTCTCTTTCTATTTCCAGTTGTCTGATTTGTCTTTCCAAAGTATCTAATTCTTCAGGCATGCTGTTCATTTCCAATCGTAGTTTGGCTGCGCTTTCATCAATCAGGTCAATTGCTTTATCAGGCAAAAAGCGATCGGTTATATAACGTTGAGACAATTCAACTGCTGCAATAATAGCTTCATCTTTTATACGCACATGGTGGTGAGTTTCGTAGCGGTCTTTTAATCCGCGTAGAATAGAAATAGCATCTTCAACCGAAGGCTCATCAATCATTACTTTTTGAAAACGACGTTCTAGTGCTTTATCTTTTTCAAAAAATTTCTGGTACTCATTAAGTGTTGTTGCACCTACGGCTCTCAATTCGCCACGGGCCAGAGCCGGTTTCAAAATATTAGCAGCATCCATAGCACCTTCTCCGCCACCGGCACCTACCAGTGTGTGAATTTCATCTATAAACAAAATTATTTCACCATCGCTGGAAGCCACTTCTTTTACTACTGCTTTTAATCTTTCTTCAAACTCACCTTTATATTTTGCACCGGCAATCAGTTGTCCCATATCCAGTGCATAAATGATTTTTGATTTCAGATTTTCGGGCACATCGCCATTTACAATACGGTGTGCAATGCCTTCAGCAATCGCCGTTTTACCCACACCGGGTTCGCCCACCAGTATCGGATTGTTCTTGGTGCGGCGGGAAAGGATGTGTAAGGTTCTTCTTATTTCTTCATCGCGGCCAATTACCGGATCCAGTTTACCCTGACGGGCCAATTCATTCAGGTTTTTTGCATACTTGTTTAGCGCATTAAACTCCTGACTTTGTGTTTGCGAAGTAACCGTTTCGCCTTTCCGCAATTCCTTAATAGCAGCAATCAATCCTTTTTCGGTTAGCCCTGCATCTTTCAACAGCTTTGCAGCAGCATCATTTCCCTGAATAATCGCCAGTAGTAAATGCTCGGTTGTTACAAACTCATCATTAAAAGGTTTTAAAGAAGCACCTGCACGCAGTACTACATTATTAGCATCACGGCTTATTTGTTGTGCTGCATCGCCACTGGTTTTAGGCATTTTGCCAATCAACTCATCCAGCTTGTTATCCACCAGGTTGACGGTAACATTATTTTTTTTCAATAAATAATCTACCGGGGAATCTTCCTGTTCCAGCAACGCTTTTAGAATATGTTCCGTCTCAATATTTGGATTTTTTGCATTAAAAGCAATTTGTTGTGCCTGTTGAAAAGCCTCAGCAGCTTTTATAGTAAAGTTTCCTAAGTTCATATAATTAATTTCTCCTTTTTGAATGTTAATGTTTAAAAAATATCAATATTACATTCGTATTGTTTCATCAAAAATCATTCATTTGCTTTTTGCTAGTTACAAAAATGAAATTATGACATATAAAATTAAACTTATCTGCACGAAAGTCATACCCGTATTGATTTTTCTGCAATTCTTTCAGTTGGCAATAGCACAAAACAACTGGAAGCAACTTGACAGTATGCTGGACAAAAACCGGTGGCATTGGGAAATAATGCTGTTTGCCTAATCTGGAAAAATGATTCTTTGATATACCAAAAAGAAACAGGCAACTACAGCGATAACACGGTAGCACCAATAGCCAGTTGCAGCAAGTGGCTGACTGCTGCTTTAGTCATGCAGTTTGTAGATGAAGGAAAACTTTCATTGGATGATAAAGTATCTGCCTACCTTCCTGCATTTGAAAAAAACGGAAAGGAAGAAATTACCATCAGGAACACCCTTTGTCACATGACAGGTATTGAAGCAGATAAAGCCGGTTCTCTTCGTTCCATTCTCAACAGAAGAAAATTTAAAAACCTGGGGGAAGAGGTAAACAGTTTTACCGCACATAAACAAATAGCAGCACCAGGAACAGAGTTTAGATATAATGGTGTGGGGTTGAATATAGCAGGGCATATCATTGAGAAAATAACCGGTAAGAAATTTGAAGATGTAATCAAAGAAAAATTGTTTTTACCGCTGGGAATGACACAAACAACTTTTGCAGAAGAAAAAGCAGTACCCGTAAATCCTTCGGGTGGGGCAAAATCAACAGCCAATGATTATTCAAAATTTTTGATGATGCTTTTAAATAAAGGAGTATTTAATGACAAAAGAATTTTAAGCGAAAATTCCATTGAGCTGATGAGAAAAGCCCAGGACAGTCCCGAACAAATAAAATATGCACCCAAAGCAGGAGAAGGAAAAACTTATGCATTAGGCAGCTGGATAATGGATGACAAAAATAGAAAGATGGAAGACCGTAAAGGTGAAATTGCAACCGTATTATCCAGTCCGGGCTTATTTGGCACCTGGCCTATGATCGATTATTGCCGTGGCTATGCTTATATTTTCTTTGTAAAGAATTTTTTGGGCGATCAACGGGCATCCATCCATTTGGAAATTAAGAAAATGATAGATAAACAAATTCCGCAGGGTTGTAACTAAACGGCTAATTTTGCGCCGACCATTTTTAAAACAATAAACAAAAAATAATGAAACCGTTTCAAATTTCTTTTCTGAGTATTTCACTCTTGATAAGTAGTTCTTTGTTCTCACAAACAAAAATTACTGTTGCCAAAGGGCAAAAATTCAATGTGGAAGTATCTTCTAAAACCAGTTCGCTTGCCGATATGATGGGGCAGCAAATGGAATCAATATCCAATAACGACAATACGACACAATATCTCGTTAATGAAGTTTTTGCGGATAGCATCCAACTACAATCAACCATTACTAAATTGAAAAGCTACTCCAGTTTTATGGGGCAAGAAATGAATTTCGACAGTGAAAAGAAAGATAATAAAGGCGAGATGGCAGACATGCTTGGCCCCACAGTAAATAAGGCTAAAAATCTTTTGATAGGTGCAAATGGAAAAATCATAAAACAAGATGCTGTGGAAGATGTTGCCTCAGGTCTAGGTGCTTTGGCAAATGCCGGAAATACTGATGCTATCGATCTTTTCTCACCTGCGCTGATAGGTAAGCAATTCGTAGCAGGGGATTCAATTAGTTTTAAAAGCGAATCAAAATCTGCAAAAGGACAAACAGTTGATTCAGGCATTTATCACATAACTGCAATAGAAAACGGATTGGCAAATATATCTTATACCGGTAGTAGAATTATTTCAAATGCATTTGAAATGATGGGTATTGAGATGCAGGTGAATGGCAATAATGCTGTAAAAACCGAATTGCAGATGGATATAAATACAGGATTGGTGCTTGTAAAAGCAACAGTAATAGACTTGAATTTGAGTGTGGATGCAATGGGTAATCTAATTCCGGTTACAGGAAAAGTAATAACTACAGTGAAAGTAACACAACAACCATAAACATTGACTTAATCAAATTGAAAGCAGGCTTATGACAAGCCTGCTTTTTTATTTACCAGAACTTTATATAAAGTGCTGCAATCAACATAAGTACGACAGTAATCAATGCCATAAGAGAAGGAGAAATCTTAAACATTTGTTTATCCAGTGCAAATGCTTTGGGATTATCTTTTGGCCCTGCCAGGCTGATAACAACCATCACCAGCACTGCAAACAGAAAGGCCAAACCCATAGCGATTAAGAATGGAATTTCAAATCCGCCTTTTCCATTGGGAAAAGCGGTATAAAGAAAAGTTTCGTTGCCCAAAACCTGTGGTGCAAACTCATTGAAGAAAACACTAAGACCAAAGCCAGTAAGCAAGCCTGCAACCGCAGCTGCGCCAGTGGTACGTTTCCAAAACAATCCTAAAAGAAACATGGCGAATACACCAGGGCTGATAAAGCCTGTATATTTTTGTATAAATGTAAAGCCCCCTTCGCCGCCAATACCTAACAGGTCTTCCCATGTAAAAAAGATAGCGATAATCATAGAAACCAATACTACCATTCTTCCTGTTAATACAAGTTTTCTTTCATCTGCGTCCCGTGCAATATATTTCTTATAAATGTCCAAAGTAAAAATGGTGGAAATGCTATTGGCTTTTCCGGCCAAAGATGCAACGATGGCTGCTGTAAGTGCCGCTACGGATAAACCTTTTAAACCCTCGGGCAAAAATCCTAAAACGGAAGCATACGCATCATCCTGTTTTGCAAGCGGTGCAATATCTCCCTGTTGTACCAATACAAAAGCAGCAATACCGGGAAGCATCACAATGATGGGCATAAGAATTTTTAGAAAGGCAGCAAACACCAGACCTTTTCTTGCAGTAGGCAAATCGGCACCCAATGCTCTTTGTGTGATGTACTGATTACAACCCCAATAATTGAGATTGGCAATCCACTGACCTGCGGCATACATTAAAATGCCAGGAAGCATCAGGTATTTATTGATATACTCCTGCGTAGAAGCAGCATCTGGTTTAGAAAGTATAAGATGAAAATGATCGGGTGCTGCATTTAATATTTTTGAAAAGCCACTCCATACACCGTTGCCGCCGCTTACTTTATCGAGTGCAATAAATACGGTAACCAGTCCGCCAATAATTAAAACGATAACCTGAATAACATCAGTATAGCCAATCACCTTCATACCACCAAGTGTAATGACGATGGCGAATGCAGCTAATATGATTAATATCAAATGAAAATACTGAGTACCTACCAGACCGCTGATAGCTACCGAACCCAAAAAGAGAATGGAAGTAAGATTGACAAACACATAAAGAAATAACCAGAAGACCGCCATGATGACTGATACCGATTCATTATACCTCGTTTTTAAAAACTGAGGCATTGTGTAAATTTTATTCTTTAAATACACCGGCATAAACCAGATGGCAATAATAATTAAAGCAACTGCAGCTATCCACTCATAAGCAGCCACCGCTATACCCACAAAAAATCCATTGCCGCTCATGCCAATAAACTGCTCGGCAGAAATATTGGATGCGATTAGCGAGGCACCAATTGCCCACCAGGTAAGCGAACCTTCAGCCAGAAAAAATGCCTTAGAATCGTGCTCCCTGCTTTTACGTTTTTGATATATCCAATATCCATAAGAGGCTACTATTCCAAAGTAAAGTAAAAATACAATGATGTCGCTGGTTGCCAGATTCATAAGCTGTTTGTTAATACGATGAAAAAGTATAGAAAAAATATCAAATACTTTCTGCTTAGCTTTAGTTTTATTTAAAAAAAAAAATAATCATGAATACTCAAACCATTCCTCCATTGCCGCCAAAATCAATTTATTATAAACGAATTAGAAAAAATATTTCAATTGCATTGGGTGTAATTGCCATTTGTTTAATAATAGGTGTGGTGGGCTACCATTTTTTCAGCGATATGCCCTGGATAGATGCCCTGCACAATGCAGCAATGATACTTAGTGGTATGGGACTAGTTGATGTGAATAAGGTAAGTACCAATGGGGCCAAAATATTTTCATCTTTTTATGCCCTCTTCAGCGGCATTGTATTTATAACCAACATGGGATTAATTCTGTCGCCAACGCTACACCGAGTACTTCACCGATTTCATATTCAGGATAAATAAATTTATTGGTTTTTTACAAAAACGAGTTTTGCACGGTCGGCCTTATAAATTGTTTCATAAAATTTTGACAACGCATCAAAATCAGTAGGCGGAAATTGTCCATTGAAACATTCAATCCGCCGGATATATACTATAGTTTTGCCATCAATAGAAATAGTTGACTGATAGTTTCCAAATTTAGTATTCAAGGTAACGTTTTGAGGTATAGCTTCTGTCTTGTACCCATCAGGAATCATCAGTGTGGTTGTATCTATATCAGTATAAGCCATTCCTAATACAATTTCATTCTTGCGGCTTTCGTTGTCCTTCAGTTTTCTATGCGACCTAGAGATAATATTTGGATTCAGAAATAACCTTTTGCCACTTACTGTTGCATAATTATCGGCCACCAGTTCCAGGGTTTCTTTTATTTCCGGAATAGCTTTTTTTACTTCATCATAATGAAAACTTTTAATATCATAAGTAGCCAGTTCAACATCCTCTTTTAAAAATTCCATTAGTTTATCCTTTGATAAACCTTTGATAACCTGAAAGAGCCTATCCTGTTGTTCCGCCCTGTACTTCGTAAAAATCTGTGCATCCAGACTTCCCGTTTCATTAATGGTAGCATTTATATTTCTTATCTGTAAGTTTTCTTTATACCCAAATACGGGTGTATGCACCAATGTTCCACCATTTTCATCTACTGCAAGTGCAAAACGATCAGAAGTAAAATTGCTGAGATAGCCGGCAGGTAAAATTTGACTGGTACACTCAAGCCAAACTGTATCTTTTCCATTGGGCACCATTAATATTACGTGGTTAAACTGTGAGCTAGGCAATTCCTTAATCAGATAATCTTTTTCTCCTCCTCCATTAATAACTGTGTACAATGAGCGTATGCCTGCTTCCTTAAGCAAGGCCGACATAAAATTGCTGAGTGCCTTACAATCGCCGTATTTTTTTTCTGCTACAAATTTTGCATCAAAAGGTTGCCATCCACCTACACCCAGTTGAATGCTAATATACCTTGTATTTTGCTGCATATATTCATACAGTAATCTAATTTTTTCATTTGTATTACTTACATTATCTGTGAGTTCATGCACTTTCTGCTTAATGTTTGTTGGTAATGCATCACGATTTGACTTAAGGTCGTACACAAATTTTCCAAAATCGCTCCAACTTGCATTGCTTCCCTGGTAATCTTCCAACGAAAACTTTTCAGTAACCGGAAAAACGCTGGTTGTTTGGCGGTACCAGGCCGGCGCCGCATACTCTGCATCTAAAGTTGCCAGATTTTTTATTTCCCATGCATAAGATTTATTTTTCCCTTCTTCAGTAATTACAGGTTTATTTTCATAATGATAAGATTGAAACCGCAACGGATTAGAAGATGGGCAACTAATAACAAGCCTGCTTTGCTGTACACTCATTGTATTTTTTTCCTGCGGAATCCAGTCGGGCAGAAACATAGTGCCTTTATATTTTACCACCACTTCATATTCCACTGTATAAGGATAAACTTTGTAAAAAAAGCTATGCCATTTCACTCAATTGTCATCAGCCAGGCTGGCATCATCCATACCGCTTTCATCTTTAATATCACCTTTCTTTAAATTTTTTATTTTATTTCCTTGAACATCGTAGAGTGTTCCCTCAAAAGATGAAATGGATCTTAGTTTGTCGTACCCCGTCTGAAAAAAAGCCCAGCGATCTCCTTGTTCATTTAAAATTGTATAAGCTACTTTATGCCTTAGTGTGGCACTGTTTGACTCAGAAATTTCAAACTCAATTAATTCCATTCGCTTTACGACACCGGCATTTTTTAACAACGCTTCAGTTATATAAGAAACATTATATGCGCCATCACCTGCTATTGAGACAAGCGAGGAAAAAAAACTGATGATTAGCAAAAGCTGTTTAGGCATTACTTATTTTTTCTTCTTAAATACAATTTGCTCACTCTGTTTTTTAACTATCAGGCTAAAAAACTCTCTCAACAGTTCATAATCTTCCGGAAGAAAATTTGCTTTTTTAAACACCAGTCTGCATCGCATTGAAATGCTTTCTCCAAAATGTGATAAGCGATATTCAAAAAGTCCGTCTTCCTGTTCATTTAATTTCAATACCATTGATTTGGGCAATTCATCTACTACATAACCCTGTGGCACTTCCATTTGTAGTGTATAGGTTTCATCCATTGCATAGGGCATTTCAATAGGATATTTTCTTTCTGCCGACTTAAATGGATTGTCTTTATATCCTTCTCCAAATAGTGGGTTGATATAAACAATATCTTCTGCCACATCAGCCAGATTAAATTCATAATGAATGCCAATTGGCAGGTCAAGATTTTTCAATGAGTCCACACCAAAATTGCTGATTTCTACATCGCTTCCAAAAGCTTCTTTAATATCTTTTTGCAATTGATCTATTCCTTTTGAATTGATTCTTTCTCTTAAATCAAGTGATTCGTAATAACCGGGCGATTGCTGCATGCTTCCTGCATATTTCCCGTTTCCTTCGTTCACTACAAATACCAAAGTACTCTTAGATTCCTTTATACTGTCAGCCAACAATTCAATGGCTGGTGCCATTTTGCTTATCACTCTAGCATATCCATTATAGCAGCGCAGGGGCAGGTATCCATATCCCATTTGTGGCTCGCTGGCATCCAGCATGATATACTTATCATCTATTTTGGCTCTGCAGATTACATAATCATACTGACTCATCAGCGGAAAAATTGCATAAGCAAAACCATTAGAACGTGTACTTAGAATAACAGGGTCTGCTTCTATTTTATTGTCCAATAATAAAGCGGTCAGCAATAAATTGATTTCTGATACAGATCCACTTTTTGTTTTCAACACTGACTTTAGGCCATGATCCATCATCACTCGGTGATAATTTGTACAAGTAAAGTTATTGCGTACCCATTCAAAAATTTTTCTTGACATTACTTCCTTACTCTCGGCACCGGTAAGTATGGACTTACTAATATCCCTTAAAAAATTATTCTCCCTTATCAAATTATAACCGAAGTATTCATAATTCAACAAACTCTCTGCTACCTTGGGCCAGGCTTCAATGTACCTGTAATAGGCTAATGGGGCACTGCGCTCAACCAGTTCAAAAGCTATTTTCTGAATATGATTATCAACGGTCGTCGTATAACTCTCTTCTTTAAGTGCAGGAACATTTTTAATAGCCCATCTATTGGCTACAACACGGGCAGTAAAATTATAATGCGATGAAGCACCAGTGCCACCGGGTTCAGTAATATTAAAATTAGTCCCTTCTTCCTTTGCTGTTTTTATAGTATAAGGAAGATATCCCTGTGCCAAAAAGGTATAATTAAAAAATACAGGCACATTAAAAGTGAACTCGCTCCACAACCTTGGGTATGAACCCTGGAACTCCCAGGGATCAGGCGTATTGATAAAATCTGAAGTAGTAGTGTATTCAAATTCTATTATACTACCTTCTTTAATATTAGGGAAGGTAAATTTTTTAACGCTGTTCTTCTTATCTATTTTATCTTCAAATAAGCCAGACTTATTATCCAATTTAGTTTCAACTACTTTTCCCCCTTCGTAATTATAAGTAACAGCTTTCAGTTTTTCCAACAACTCTTCATCATCGCCATTTGAAAAAAGCCGGATGGAAACATTAGCAAGATCATAGCCATTTTTATTTAAGATATGAACCCGCTTGTAGTGTTTACTTATAACCGAAAACCAGCCTTTACGATTTCCCTCAACGGAGCAGGAGCCTACATCTGCAATAACTATAGCGCTGGCATTACTGTCTATGCTGTAAACTTTTGATTCAAAATCTTTTGCTGTAACATCGCCAAATTTTACAGGAGGTTTATCCTGTGCAGTTAATACAAGAAAGGCAAATAAACTTATTATACTTAAAATAGAGTGCTTTTGAAACATATATTTAAGTTTGTGGTGGTAGAAGTAGCATTATTTTTAAGAATAGATAAATATATTAAAAAAATAAAATAAATCGTAGGACTTCAATTGTTTTGAACTCTTTGCAAAAAAATACAAGGTTTGTAAAAGATACTGCTTATTCATTAGGATTTGAATTTTGTGGAATTTCAAAGGCGGTAAAACTTGATGAAGATGCCAGGCGTCTTGAACAATGGCTGCATTGAAAAAGGCATGGGCAAATGACTTATATGGAAAGACATTTTGATCTGAGGGTGGACCCTTCCCTACTTGTGCCCGGAGCAAAATCAGTAATTACTTTTCTTAAAAATTATTTCCCTTCAGAAAAACAAAAAACGGGCATTCCTAAAATTTCCAAATACGCTTATGGCAATGATTATCATGAAATAATAAGAGGAGAAGTTAATCAATTGCTTGAAAGATTAAGAGAAGAAATTGGAGAAATAAATGGCAGAGGGTTTGTGGATTCAGCACCCGTACTTGAAAGAAGCTGGGCGCAACGCAGCGGACTGGGCTGGGTGGGAAAAAACGGGAACCTAATCAATAAACAAAATGGTTCATTCTTTTTTATAGCTACATTAATTACCGATTTGGAACTTGAATATGATGATGCTTATGCAAAAGATTATTGTGGCAGTTGTACCAAATGTATTGATGCATGTCCTACACAAGCGATATTGCCCAACAAAGAAATTGACGGAAGCCGCTGTATTTCCTATTTCACAATTGAGTTAAAAGAATTGTTGATTCCTGATACAATGAAAGGAAAATTTGATAACTGGGTCTTTGGATGTGATGTATGTCAGGATGTATGCCCCTGGAACCGCTTTAGCAAGCCACATAAAGAGGATGCTTTTACACCAATAACTGAAATATTAAATTTAAGCACTATTGACTGGGAGCAAATGACTGAAACAGGTTTTCGTAATATTTTTAAACATTCCCCATTGAAGCGTACAAAATATTCTGGCCTTCAAAGAAATATCAGATTTATCAAAAATGATTAAAAGGTATTTACAGAATTGATATACTTTATAGTAGTAACAAATGCAACCCACACTTTCTTTGAATCAGGAAACTTATAATATTTATCAAAAAGCATTTTGGTTGTTGTAAAATTTTTTCCAAAAGAATAATAATACACACCCAGATTAAGGGCAAATTCTTTTCGTAGCCCTTCATCCATTGCCAAATCATCTTTTAATACTACATAAGGCTGTTCATTTAATTTTCCCAAATTATCATTAATAATACTTAAAAGTTCCTTACTCCCTTTTACAATTTGCAATCTTCCCTGACGGTATTTAATATTGATTGTATTGTTTTCGATTGGATCTGCATCATTCTCTGTTGGGAAAGCACAGGCGTAGCAAGTAAAGAAATAGCCAAAAAGCTCATAAAGTCTGTATTGAAATGTTTTGTTTTCTTCAATGCCCGTAGCACCTGCAAACATTTTACCGGAGAATTGGAATCGGTTTGTACCTGTTTTTTTAAATATGTAAATCTCATCGCAACAATGTGCACCACCTGTATAATTACTAAACAATAACTCAGTTTTGCTATCATTATCCAAATCGACTAAAGCTGCATCGGAAAATTCGGTAAGATTTGATTTCATAAACCGTTGCATTGAAATCTGTTTTCCGTTTTTCAGCATCAAAATGATTTTTTCAGGATGAGAAACCTTTTCTCCTTCCTGCAATAGTTTAGTAAGCGGATCGGTTTCAGGAATAATTGCACTGTCTTTTTGAAATAGAACAGTGTCTTCATTTTGCTGTGCGAGTGTGCTTTTGTCTAATAGCGCAAAAAGGAAAAACAGGATAAACAGTTTTTTCATTTGTGAATTGTAATTAATAATAAAAAAATATTTGATATAGGTTTGATAAATAAATGAACGCTTCCGCCACAAACATAAAAAAAAGACTGCCTCAAAATGATGAGACAGTCTGTTTAATATAATAATTAACAAAACTTAGAATGGAGGATCGGGAGGTGTGTTCGGATTGTTATCTCTCTCCCTCAGTGGATAAGGCATCAGATTACGTCTTCTCTCCGCATTTGGGCGATTGAAACGACGCATATCTTCCAGCTTTTGGCCCGACATAAACATTTCAATGCTGCGGTGTTTATAAATTGAATCCAAAAGTTGAGCTTGAGTAAAAACACCTATAGCTGCAGGCAACTGTGCTCCTACTCCAAATGGATCTGTGGCAGGTACCTTGGTTATTACTTTATTTAATTCTGTCAATGAATTTGCCAAATCAGGCGTAGATGCTCTGGCATAACATTCTGCTTTTATTAATGTCATTTCACCTGGCAAATAAACCGGAATAGCAGTTGCTGCTGCATTAAAGAACCCATTGATTCTAAAACGTGGTGCAATGATTGGATTGATGCTGGTATAAAAGGCTATACGTTTATCAGCAAAATCAGGTTGCAATCCAACTAATAATCCTAATGTTGAATCTTTGGCCTGTACCACATTATTGGTTGAGGTAGCCACTTCAAATACCGGATTCAGGTTAGTAGCATCATAGTTGAAAGTTGATTTTTTTGAAAGGTCAACTAAATTAGCTGCTGCCAGCGCCTGCGGATATAGACCTGCATAAAGTGAATAACGGGCTTTGAGAGCCAGCAACGTATTCGCAATATCAATACCAGCAGGTACATTGGCTGTAAATGCTGCACTTATGGGATCTGCTGCTACAGCAGCTAAAGCTTCATCCAAAACAGTTACAGCTTTTTTAAATCCATCTACTCGATCAATAAAATTTACGTTGGCACCGATACCTGCAGGCACTTTTTCCCAAAACTGGGACATATCGGCTATTGACATTGCTTTAAAAATACTGGCATAAGCGATCAAACCACTTGCATAGTTTTTATCTCCCAGATTTTTTGCATTATTAATTACCAGATCAGCATCATAAATTACCTTATTACAAGTAGTCCAAAATGTAGTGAGTATGGAATTATTCCCATCTACAGATGTTCCACCAGTAGCTAATTGTACTTCCGATGTATTTCCGGTGTTTACTACAAAAAGCTCGTTTGTAGTAAGACCATTGATGGTAATTAAATTATAAAGTGTACTTGCACGACCCAGCGTGTAAACGCGTTGCAAACCAACAGCTACACCAGCAAGACCACGTGGTGAGCTGAACACTTCATCTTGTGTTGCTTTATTAGGATCATTAAAATCCTTTTTACATCCAACAGGCAGCATAGCGACGCTAAGCAATCCTGCAATGATTAATGTTTTATTTATTGTGTATTTCATAATAGTTCAATTTGGAGTTTAAAATTTTGCTGTCAATCCAATACTGAATGTACGTGGAATAGGAACGGAACCAAAGTTGATACCACGCAGTATATTACTTTGTCCACCGGAGTTTACTTCAGGATCATATCCTTTGTAATTATCCCAGCTTATCAAATTGCGTCCACTGGCGCTAAGGGTAATGTTATTCAGTTTTTTGAAACTGCCGAAATTGTAACTCAATGATATTTCTCTAAGTTTTACAAATGAGCCATCATCAATACGCCATTGTTCTACAGTAGCATAAAAACTGCTGATATAGCCACGTGGATAAATTCCCATTTGCTCTTTTTCTGCTTCTTTACCATTGCCCACACCTTGTCTTGTTCTCCAGTCTGCATTAAATACATCTACCCCTTGCACAGCATCTAATTGTACACGAAGGCTTGCTTTCTTATAAGTAAATTCATTAACCAAAGATCCTGTCCAGTCTGGATTGGGATCTCCAATTACTTTGCGCAATAACGGGAATGTAGTAATAGGTAATCCGGTTACGGGATCTCTTTGTACGGTAAATGTAAGAGGGCCCGTTTGTGTTCCTCTTTCTCCTTGTGGAAATCCGGAAGCATTTTTTACAAGTCCGCCACCATTGTCAAGCGCAAAGAAAGCTCCATAGAAAACACCAATTGGCTGGCCTTCAATAATAGAAACTGGTGCGCCTGCATTTGTGCTAAGCAACGTTAATGCCTGGCCAATCTTTACTGCTTTGTTTCGGTTATGGTTGTAAATAGCAGTAATATCCCATGTAAAATCTTTCTTCTGGAAAGGTCTTGCATTTAATACAAACTCAAATCCTTTGTTTTCCAGACTTCCAAAATTGTCGAGCAAACTGCTAAAGCCAGTTGTAGGAGCAATGAAGCGGTTGATCAACAAATCTTTTACTTTCTTAGTATAAATATTTGTTTGCAAATTGAGTCGGTTGTTAAAGAATCCCAAATCAATACCAAACTCAATTTCCTGTTGTCTTTCGGGCTTTACATTGGTATTAGCCAATGTAGAACTGGAAATCAGAGAAGTTCGTGAAACAAAAGCATTGCTGCTATAAGAGTTGAATCTGGAATAAGCACCAATACCTGTCATGTTTCCACTTTCTCCATAAGCCAGGCGTAATTTTGCAAAATTCCAAACCTTACTCATGCCCATATTTTTCCAGAAATCATGCTCGCTGATTACATAGCTTCCGCTTGCTTTATAATATGTCTGGTTACGTTGGTCTTTACCAAATACTGAAGATCCATCCACACGAACAGCTCCTGTAATATAGGCTAGACTTTTATAACCAAAATTTTGTTGTAAGTAATAACCAGAAACAGAAATTTCGCTTCTGTCATCAGCACCGGGTAATACCGTACTGGCGCCACTTACTGTTTGTACTACCGGAGCAAGACCACGTCCCTGTACCATAGTGTAAGAACTTTTTTCATACTGAACCGAATAACCCAGCTGTGTAGTTGAATTAATGTCTTTGCTCAACTTGGTTTGGTATGTTGCATTCAGCTCATTATTTATCTGAAAGAAATTATAATTAGCTGCACTGGTGTATCCATTCAATGTTGGATCTAAAGTGGGGCCGCCACCAAAGAAACCTGTACTTACATTGTAAGCAAATGGGGGAATAAAGGTTTCACCTTTTTGTGAATACTGATCAATCCCCAATGTATAATCTATAGTAAGTCCTTTGAAAGGTCTTATTTTTATACCAGCATTAGCCAGCAATTGATTGGTTTCTTCATTTTGCTTAATATCATCAATAATTGAAACAGGATTTACTCTTCCTCTTTCTCCAATTGCCTGAATATTTCCAAGCGCATCACGCTTCCATATATCGTGGAAATTTCCAATGATGTTAATAGAATTCATGGGAGAAAAGAATGAGTTACCGTCTGGCTTCTCATTACTATAACTGTTGATATAGTTCAATCCGATTTTAAAATTGATTTTTTCGCCCAAACCCTGATCCAGGTTTACACGGAAACTATAACGACGAAAATCTGTATTCTTAATAATACCTTGATTTTTAAAATAAGATGCAGATGTATAGTATTTTGTTTTGTCTTTACCACCGGCTATAGATACATTATTATCTGTGCCTATTGCTGTACGAAAGATATAATCGTTGTAATCATATCTTGTAACATTGGTTTTGTTTGTCAATGCAGGCGTTAAGATATCCTGCGTTTGCGCACCAGGTCCATCAGTAGGACCACCAAACTTTGTTGGCGACTGATTTACTTCAACACTTTTGCGAAGTTGGCTGATGGTAAGACTGGTAGAAAAGCTAACCTGTGGAGCTCCCATACTTCCTCTTTTTGTAAAAATCTGTACCACACCTGCATTGGCTCTTGAGCCATAGATTGCAGCTGCAGCAGCCCCATTTAAAACTTCTATTCTTTCAATGTCTGCAGGGTTTATATCTGCGAGCCTGTTTTGACCAATACTTCCTACAAAGCTTCCACCATCGTAGTTAGAACTGGTATTGGTAACTCTTGTAGTGGCATTGTTTACTATAACACCATCAACAATGTATAATGGCTCCGAAGAACTGTTAACAGAGCTGATACCACGCAAGCGTACAGAAATACCTCCACCTGGATCACCACTATTTTGCACTATTTGAGCACCCGCAGTTTTACCTTGAAGTGCTGCTAACACATTACCTGTAGCTCCTTTGCTAAGTTCATCTGCTTTTATTGTGCTGATGTAACTTCCCAGTTGCTTACGAGTAGTACCTGCAGATACGCCGGTTACTACTACTTCATCCATTCTTAATACATCTTCTGCCATAGTAGCATCAACAGAATAAGCAGCACCGCCCGAAATTTTGAGTGCCTGAGATGTAGTTTTGAAACCTACACCAGAAAAGTCAACAGTGTAATCACCATTTTTAAAGTTGGAAGTAAAAGAGTAATTACCGGAACCATCAGTTACTGTTCCTGATGTTGTTCCTCGTACCACAACAGAAATTGCAGGAGTCCCTTTTCCATCGGGCCCCGTTACTTTTCCGCTGATGCGTACCTGTGCATGGAGGGCTGCCGATAGCAGCAGCATAACAGCAAGGGCAATCATTTTTCCCTGCTGAAGCTTTAGAAGTTTTTTCATACAGCTTGGTTTGATTTAAGTTTAATTTTCAATAAAAATGAACTTCATGAATAGGAATAATGGTAAACTTAATTAATGCCGAAGTTATCATTTAGAATGATCCTAAGAACAAAAAAATCAGAAAAATGTTGCTTAGACCTGCAAAAAATAGCAAACAATACTTTTTTAGCAGCAAAAATCCGCAAACATCAGAGGTTAATCATTTCTTCTCAGCAAACTTTTTTAGAACAGAAAGCCCTTTTTCCATCATGGGGCCGTATCGTTTTTCCAACAGAAGACTTGAAAATTTTTCCCATGGATACCAGCGTAGTTTAAAATTCATATACCATTGAATCGTAGTAGTATTTGGTGTCGCGGCAGGAAAGATTTGCCATCCCATTCTCATTCTCTTATCAGCATTTGCAGCTACAATAAGACTATCGGAAATAGTTTCCAGTTTTATCCCATTGTTATTGCCGGTTGCAATGCCCGTTATTTTTCCATTGTTATAAATAAAAGAAGCCGAATCGGCACCGGGATACCAGTTTTTCCATTTCTCAGGATTTTGTATCAGCATCAAAACTGAATCTTGGGATGTATTAATATCTGTAGCTCTTGAAATACGAATATGAGAAGGAATCAGTAATGAAAAACCGGTAATCAATACTGCAAAAAAAATAAAACAGATAAATGCAAAACGCAAAAGCTTCATAAAATATCAAATGAAATAAAATAATAAACTTCCTATTCCCACTTCAATACTTTTCCCAAAACGATGTAGATAACGGCTATCCAGATTCCCAAAATGCCCAGTTCTTTCAGGCAATCAGTAATGTGTAACCCTTCAAATGAAATTTTTCGGATGGCATCATTGTATTGTGTCAAAGGTAATAGCTTGCATATCTCTTGCAACCAGGCTGGGAAAACATCGATGGGAAAAAAAGTGCCAGACAACATCATTTGCGGAAAACCAAAAAGATTAATCAAAAGCGGTATAGAGGTATCTGACTTTACTATGCTACTGAAAATAAGGCCTACGCCCATCAGCAGAAATAACATCACAATCGTCATGAGCAGAATTTCAAAAAAAGTAAACAACCCATGCTGCAGCGTAAAGTTTAAAACATAATGTCCAAAAAGAATTAAAACAATAACGCTTAACAACTGATAAAAAAGACGACTGGCTCCTACACCCAATAAAATATTTGTTCGGTTAACCGGCGAAGCATAAAATCTTTTCAGCACCAATGATTCACGAAGGTTGAAAAATGTAAAAGCTATCCCAAATAAGGTGGAAAATAATATAGAAAATCCCAATTGTCCCGGTAAAACAAAGTCAATGGAACGATACTTCCTCACTTCTTCTCTTTCGGTGGGCACAATTGTTATCAGATCTTCTTTAAAACCGGAAGCCGTTAATTGATATCGCAACTTCAAATCATCCAATATTCTTTCTAAAGCCGGAATCGTGTTATTGCTTGCAGATGTAGAAACAATGCGAACTACATAGGCTGCCGCTTTTAAAGAATCTGAAACCGGTAGAATGGATACAATACCCGTGAGCTTGCCTCTAACCATTTCTTTTCTTCTTGCCGCAGTATCTTTAAAATTAATGATACGAATTTGTGGATGATTTTTGAGCCCCTGATAAAACTGATTTGTAGCCGATGTATCAGAACCCGGAGCTATGGCAATACGATAAACAGGCGTACTGCCATTTCCAAAAGCACCAAATATCAATACAAAGATGATGGGAAACATTAAGCTGAAAAATATGGATGCCGGATGCGCAAAAATGGCTTTGAAACTTGCACGGGTAACGGCCCATAAAGCCTTTGTCTGGCTATATTGTTGCATTCATAAAAAATTATTGGGCAAATGTATAAATTAACCATCCAATACTTAAAATAAAAGATATTTGAGGCGATGAATACTGCTTATTTACTACTTGGTACAAATTTGGGCGAGAGAGAAAAACAACTGCATACTGCCATTACTTTGCTTAATGAAGAATGCGGTAAAATTATTGCTAAGTCGGGCATATATGAAACTGCTGCCTGGGGCAAAACTGATCAGCCTCCATTTTTAAATCAGGCTTTAAAAATAGAAACACTACTTACTGCTCGCCAATTACTTCGCAGCATATTAAATACAGAAAAAAAGATGGGACGGGTAAGAAAAGAAAAATATGGACCCCGGTTGATTGACATTGATATATTACTTTATAATAATGAAGTGCATGATTTTCCAATGCTGAAGCTCCCCCACCCCGAGCTTCAAAACCGGCGATTTGCATTGATGCCACTGGCTGAAATAGCGCCTGATCTGATGCATCCTGTGTTTTATCAGAAAATTTCAAAACTGCTAAAGCTATGCACCGATAATCTGGAGGTAAAAAAGTATTCCTGATTTTTTCCACAGCCTTTTTAATACAATTTTCTGCTGTACGCATTTAACCTATTTTGCACCGGTTGCCACCTTTGTTGCATTGCATATATGAAATATCATTTTATAACCATAGAAGGAAATATTGGAGCCGGTAAAACCACACTGGCACACATGCTCAGCAAGCATTATAATGCAAGACTGGTGCTGGAAGAATTTGCTGACAATCCATTTCTTTCCAAGTTTTATGAAAACCCACAGCAATATGCATTTCCTGTAGAACTTTTCTTTATGGCCGAAAGGTATAAACAACTTAAAGAACTGATTCTACAAAAAGATTTATTTCAAAGTGTGACCATCTCCGATTATCTTTTTACAAAATGTCTTTTATTTTCAAAAGTTACATTACCCGATGATGAATTTCGGCTTTACCAAAGACTGTTTGACATCATACATCAGCAACTGGTACAACCGGATATACTGATTTATCTACATGCACCCGTTTCCAAGCTGCAATCCAACATCAAAAAAAGAAACAGGGCTTACGAACAAAATATTCCGGATGATTATCTTTTTAATCTTCAGGAAACCTATACGCATTATATAAAACAGCACAACATGAAAACGCTGTTTGTAGATGCCGCCAATGCTGACTTTTTGCATAATGAAAAACACCTGCAGGTAATATATGATGCGCTGGAGAAAGATTACGAGAACGGTCAATACTATCTTACATTACCTTAGTCATTGTGCTTATCTTTGATCGCATGCCCTCTTTTTTACAGAAACAAAGTCTGCAACCCTTACAAATAATCGAGTACCGCTATTATCTGGCGGCACGCTTCTTTTTAATCATGTCGTTGCGTATGCTGGGTACGGTGGCAGCCTACAAGTTGTTTCTAATGACGCAGGATTCTTTTTCAATTGGTCTGGCTGGACTGTCGGAATTTGTACCTGTTTTTCTTTTGGCACTATATGCTGGTCATGTTATAGATAAATCTGATAAAAGAACATTAATACTCAGAAGTATTTTATTGTACTCATTATGTGTAATAGCAATGATCGTTATTACATCGCCCTGGTTTCACAATAGAGTGCATACCACATCGCCTGCCATTTATTTTTACATTGTCATCTTTTTTACAGGCGCCATCAGAGCATTTGCAGGGCCCTCTTTTAGTGCCATCATTTCACAGCTGGTGCCTCGGGAAATTTTACATTATGCAACGAACATCAGCTCTACCACCTGGCTTGCAGCATCTATAACCGGACATGCCTCGGCAGGTTTTTTCATAGCGGGCTTTGGTGTTCATATTACTTTTTATATCATTTTAGTTTATGTTCTTTTATCAGCATTTCTCATTTCACGCATTGGAAAAAAGCCCATTGTAAATACACAAAAGAACATAAAAGCCTGGGATAGTGTAAAGGATGGATTGCGATTTGTAATGAATAATAAAATTATGCTTGGCGCTATTTCATTAGACTTGTTTGCGGTTCTATTTGGAGGAGCAGTAGCACTTATACCTGAGTTTGCAGAAAAGATTTTAATGGTAGGCCCTATTGGATTTGGCTGGCTCAATGCTGCAATGGACATTGGTTCGGTACTGGTTATTTCCTCGCTTACCTTGTGGCCAATGAAAAATAAACAAGGTTACAGATTGATGTATGCGGTTGCGGGTTTTGGTGTTTGTATTGTCATTTTTGGTTTTTCAAGATTGTACTGGCTTTCATTCATAACATTGATGATAGCCGGAATGATGGATGGCATCAGTGTAATTGTAAGAGGAACAGTATTACAACTTACCACTCCCGATGATAAGCGGGGAAGAGTGTCCAGTGTAAACTCTATGTTTATAAACAGCAGCAATGAACTGGGTCAGTTTGAAAGCGGGTTTATGGCAAGAGCATTGGGCACGGTACCTTCTGTAATTTTTGGAGGAACAATGACATTATTAGTTGTCATCATCACCTGGTTTAAAGCACCTGAGCTTAGAAAATTTGAATACTGACCACCTTATGGGTTTTGCAAAATAATGTTGTAGCTTTTCGCTGTCTATATCATTTTTAATTTTTTAATATTATTAAAATGAACCGTCGTCAGTTTGTACAACAATCTTCCTTTACCATTGCAGCCTTGTCATTTGCGCAAAAAAATTTATTAGCCTCCTGGTTTGATGATCCCTGGAAAATAACTATGCTCACCGATCGCCTGGGCATATTTGTAGAAAAAGGTGGCACCATAGCGTTTTTAGCTACAAAAGAAGGTTGGGTGGTTGTAGATGCACAATTTCCCGAACAGAGTAAACACCTGATTGATGAACTAAAGAAAAAACAGGAACAGCCATTTCGGTTATTGATAAACACACACCATCACAGCGATCACACTGCAGGAAATACTTCTTTTAAAGGAGTCGTTCAAGAAATATTGGCACACGAGAATTCAAAGAAAAATCAGGAAGCAGTTGCTATAAAAAATAAAACTGAAGACAAACAGCTTTATCCCAATCAGACCTTTGGAACTATATGGTGTGAAAAAATAGGGGCTGAAAAAATTTGTTTGCACCATTGGGGAGCCGGCCATACCAATGGCGATAGCTTTACACATTTTCAACATGACGATATAGTTCATTGCGGTGATTTGGTGTTCAACCGAAGGCATCCATATGTAGATCGTAGTGCCGGGGCCGATATGAAGAACTGGATAGAGGTATTGGACAAAGCCCTAAATAAATTTAGCAGAAAAACAAAATATGTATTTGGTCATAGTGGCAATGGGTATAATGTAACAGGCAAGGCAGATGATTTACGAAAATTTCAAGACTATCTGGGTAACACATTAAAGTTTGTAGAAGCGGAGATAAAATCTGGAAAGTTGAGAGAAGAAATTTTAAAAGCCACCATCATTCCAGGATCGGAAGAATGGAAGGGAGATGGCATCAGCCGACCGCTTACTGCTGCTTTTGAAGAGCTGACAAATGCAAATTAATTAAATACTTTTTTTTCAATTTGTACTTCAGAATATTTTACAACGCTCCTTATGCAATTCTTTTATCAAACTGAATTTTTCTTTTATGTGTAATTTTTATCCTTTTCATAACAGCATGAAGCGGGTTAATCACATAATTAAATTCCTCAGGAACCAGCACACTGGGTACAGCGATTAGTAATTCTTTTTTATCTCTCAAAAATTGATCACCCGTAGTTCTGGTAAAAGGTTTTATTCCTGGGGCATCCCATCCTTGAGGAAAATTTTCAATATCCATCAACACAGGCTTGATCGTATCTGGAACTGATAAAGTGATTAATAAATAGGATTGCACTTCCAGCATTTTTGCGGGAGTATGAGCCAGTGTTTCCAATAATGCCAAAGCACGGGTTGATGAAGTATAAACAGCAAACACACCTTCACTATTCCAACGGCCACCATAAAGGCGGGCCCCGTTGCCACTTAAATCAGTTGCAAATTTCTCCTTAGCAATTCTGAACAATTCCATACTAGCAAAAAAATGATTTGAAAAATGAATTATGAATACACACCTTGCTCCAATCTTCCAAGAAGCTTTGTAACCATTTGAATACCGAATGAAGTGTCTAAATAATCAAGTGGCGCATGATTGGCTAATGCAGGTAAAGGAGCATGTAACCATTCTGAAAAAGCTGTTTTATTGCCTATTACAGCTATGCCTCTTTGAGTAAGCGCTGCCAGCTCCAAAACCTTTTCAGTTTTTAAAGTATCTAAAAGCTCATCTTCATCTTTGCGCTGTATATTTCTATAAGATGAATGTAAAAGACTACTCATTGTTTCCATTGAAACACCCAGATACTGAGAAAGCGATTTTAAAGTAGATTTTTTAATGCCTTCTCTTGTAAGTGCTATTAAATCAAAATCGCCTGTTAAAGCAGTTTTTATAGTTTTAGCTCCGCCAAGTATTACGCCTAAGGTTTCATACTTTAATGCAGCCTCCTCTACAAATGAAACTGAATCATTTTGCTTTAATGAATACGACTTTGTTTTTTTTTGCCTTTTTTCCACTTTTTGCTCTTTTCACAAATTTAGACATTTTGGCGAAAATAAAACCATTTTGTCCTATTTTTTTTTAAGCAATCCTTCTAATACATAGTAGGTAATGGGGCAAAATGTTGCATTCTTGAGGGTAAGTGGCTGTCTTTTGACAATAACATCTTCATCAGTATAAGGGAACCGATGACAATCGGAGGGCCGGTTATCATAAATACTGCAATAATTATCAGCACCTAAAAAAGGACAAGGCAATTGCTGAAGCACAAAATCGCCTTCTTCATCTTCTCGTAAATATGTTTCTACAAATTCACCTTCCTTCATTTTCAATAATTTACTGATACGTTTTATATCAGGTGTCTTAAATTGAGGAGAATAATTTTTACAGCAGGAGGCACACTTCAGGCAATCAATTTTAGAAAAAGCCTCATCATGCAAATCAGGCAATTGCTTCAACACATCATTTTTTCTGGCTCTCTGCAGATATTGCTTATAAAGTTTTTGCCTTTCGGATGATTTTTTTTGCCAGTTAATTAAAACTGAATCGGGAAGCATTTCTTTTGCCATAGTTGCAAGATACAATGCTTGTCAACTATTACTGCAATCAATTTCAAAACAGGCAAGGTCGCATTTCTAAATTATTGTCAGGAAGCTGTTCACACTTATTTGACCAGTTAAATGTTGCTGATTACATTTGCCCCTCATGGGCACAGCAAGAGAACAATTACTCATACTCATTACCACCCCCCTTTATCTGATAGTTATTGGGCTGGAGTTGTTTTTAAGCAAGTTAAAGAAACAGGATACCTATTCTTTAAAAGACACCTCTCAGAATATCTATTTCATGCTTCTCAATGGCGGTATTGATCTGTTGTTTCGTGCTATTTATATCGGTATTATTCTTTCCTTCTTTTATGATCATCGTTTGGTGGAGCCCATAAAGAATCCCTGGATTTACTGGTTGGTACTTTTGGTATTTGAAGATTTTATGTATTATTGGCTACATCGTGTTGATCATTATTGCCGGTTTTTCTGGGCAACCCATGTTACTCATCATTCTTCTCCCAAATTCAATCTAACGGTTGGCTTCCGCTCTTCGGTACTGGAGCCGTTGTATCGTTTTATTTATTTTATTCCAATAGCGCTGTTGGGATTTCAGCCCATTGATATTGCCTTTATTTATGCCGCAACGCAAACCTGGGGAATTCTGGTTCATACAGAAAAAATAAACAAGGCAGGTTTTCTTGAATATTTTCTTGTTACGCCATCTCATCACAGGGTGCATCACGGTTCCAATCCAAAATATCTTGATAAAAACATGGGAATGTTTCTTATCATCTGGGATAAAATATTTGGCACTTTTCAACCGGAAATACCAGCAGAAAAATACCAGCCAATTCGGTATGGACTTACAAAACCACTAGAAAAGGAAGATCCTGTAAACATTTTAGTACATGAGTGGAAAAATATTGGAAATGACCTGCGTTGAAAGGGACTGAATTTCCGCCAGCGATGGAAATATCTATTCGGCCCTCCCGGTTGGAGCCACGATGGAAGTACTCATACCAGCAGTGAGCTAAGAAAAATGGAATCACAACATCCAAAAGATTAACAGCAGTTATCCACCTTGTTTTTTGCCGTCATTTTTCTGCTTTTGAGGCTGTACCTTTGCGCATCTTTTTACTCTATTAAGCTAGTTTTATTATGAATCTTTTTGAGCAACAATCCAATGAATTTGTAAAACGCCACATTGGCCCTGGCGAAGCAGATACTATAAAAATGCTGAAAAAAATTGGTGCCGAATCACTTGAACAACTCATCAACAGCACAGTACCGCCATCTATTCGTATGGAAAAATTATTAAACATTCCGGCGGCGATGAGTGAGAGTGAATACCTCAAACACATAAAAGAAGTTTCGTTAAAGAATAAAGTATTTAAAAATTATATCGGTCAGGGTTACTATGACACCATCACTCCTTCGGTAATCCTGCGCAATATTTTTGAAAATCCAGGTTGGTACACACAGTACACACCTTATCAGGCCGAAATTTCTCAAGGCAGACTGGAAAGTTTACTCAACTTTCAGACAATGGTAAGCGATTTAACGGCTTTGCCTATTGCCAATGCATCATTGCTTGACGAAGCCACTGCAGCAGCTGAAGCAATGGCTATGTTTTTTAACTCTTTAAACAAACAGGATCATATAGATCGCCCCCGATTTTTTGTAGACAAAGAAACATTTCCACAAACCAAAGATGTACTTTACACCCGTGCACAGCCCATTGGTATAGAAATTATTGAAGGCGATTATCAATCAGCCTCTATAGATGAAACATATTTTGGGGCTCTTGTTCAATATCCCAATGATAAAGGTTCCATTGTAGATTACAGAAATTTTATAGACAATGTACATAGCAAAGGTGCTTATGTAGTAATGGCAACCGATCTGCTGGCATTAACCTTGCTTACACCTCCAGGAGAATTAGGTGCCGATGCCGCCGTGGGTGCTGCACAAAGATTGGGTGTGCCCTTAGGTTTTGGCGGGCCACATGCTGCTTTCTTTAGCACAAAGGATGAATTTAAAAGAAACATCCCCGGCCGTCTTATTGGCGTTAGTATTGATGCACAAGGGAACAAAGCATTGCGTATGGCATTGCAAACAAGAGAGCAACACATTAAACGTGAAAAAGCAACTTCCAATATTTGTACTGCTCAGGCATTGTTGGCAAATATGGCTGCCATGTATGCTGTTTGGCATGGTCCCGATGGATTAACAAATATTGCAAAACGAATTGCTATATTAACACAAACAGTTGCAATATCATTGGAAGAAAGAGGATTTGAACTGGTATCAGATTATTATTTTGATACCATCACAGTTAAGACTAAAGACCACTCTACAATAAAAGCAAAAGCCGAAAAGCAACAAATCAATCTCAGATATTTACAGAACAACCTTATTGGAATCTCTATTGATGAAACAACTGAAGTAGGCGACCTGTACGACCTTATCAACTGTTTTGAAAATGACAAAGACCCCGTTGCTTTTGATATTCATCAGGATGAAACACCGGAACATATTCCTGATTCACTTAGCCGTACTTCTGATTTTCTAACACATCCTGTCTTTAATACTTACAAAAGTGAAAGCCAGATGATGCGCTATATCAAACTGCTGGAAAACAAAGATCTTTCGTTGAATACTTCAATGATATCATTGGGAAGTTGCACAATGAAATTAAATGCAGCCACCGAAATGATGCCGCTCAGCTGGAGACAATGGGCGATGATTCATCCATTTGCGCCAGCAGATCAAGTGCAGGGTTATCATTTTATTATTGACGAGTTCAGTAAATACTTGTGTGAGATAACGGCCTTTGATGCCTGCAGTCTGCAACCCAATAGCGGTGCACAGGGTGAATATGCAGGACTACTTACAATCAAATCATATCATGAAGCTAATGGTAATCCACATCGTAATGTAATGCTCATTCCTATTTCCGCACATGGAACCAACCCTGCTTCTGCTGTAATGGCCGGGATGAAAGTTGTTGTTGTCAAAGCTTTGGAGAATGGATATATTGATGTAGAAGATTTAAAAGCAAAAGCTGCACAATACAGTGATACGCTTTCAGGCATTATGATTACCTACCCCAGCACCTATGGCGTGTATGAAGAAACGGTAAAGGAAATTAATCAGATCATTCACGAGCATGGCGGACAGGTGTATATGGATGGCGCAAATATGAATGCGCAGGTAGGGTTAACCGCACCGGGATTAATAGGTGCAGACGTGTGCCACCTCAACTTGCATAAAACATTTGCAATCCCTCATGGTGGTGGTGGGCCCGGCATGGGACCCATTTGTGTAAAAGTACATTTAGCAAAACATTTACCAGGCCATGTAGTTAACGGAAGCTCAAATGCTGTTTCAGCAGCACCTTATGGTAGTGCTTCTATTTTATTAATCAGCTATGGATATGTAAGAATGCTGGGAGCTGCCGGAGTAAAATCAGCTACCGAATATGCCATATTAAATGCAAATTATATGCAGGCTAGACTTAAAGGCGCTTATGACATTCTTTATACTAATCATAAAGGTCAATGTGCCCACGAGTTTATTGCTGATTTAAGACCATTTAAAAAATCGGCAGAGATAGAAGCGGAAGACGTTGCAAAAAGATTAATTGATTATGGATTTCATGCACCTACCATGAGCTTTCCGGTACCAGGCACAATAATGATAGAACCTACAGAAAGTGAAGACAAAGCTGAGCTTGATCGTTTTTGTGATGCCTTACTTTCTATTCGTGAAGAAATAAAAAGTATAGAAGATGGAAAAACAGATAAGAAAAATAATCCATTGAAAAATGCACCTCATACGCAGCAAGTTGTAACTGCTGACGAATGGGATTTTCCATATACAAGAAAAGAAGCTGCATTTCCGCTTTACTTTGTTACACTTAATAAATTCTGGCCTTCAGTTGCAAGAGTAAATAATACACATGGCGACAGAAACCTGATTTGCACCTGTGAACCGACAGAATCATATATGCAGGCCGAAGCCTGATTATTACAGAAATAATTAACATTTCACCGGGTTTTTAATTACCCGGTGTTTTTTTTTATATTCATACCCAATTCAACCAAACCATCAACCAGTTACTATGTGGATTTTCAGGGTACAAAGTAATATTAGGAACACATTTCGCTTCCTGACAATCGTCTGGATCTTCGGAAAACATTTTACCAAAAACTGGTTTTATAACAGTTGGTTTCGCCGCATATTTGATCCAAAAGGGAAAAATCTTACTACTCGTCCGCAGCGGATAAGAATGATAATAGAAGACATGGGACCTACTTATGTAAAATTTGGACAAATACTTGCCGACCGACCTGACCTTGCATCTGAACGACTAAGAGAAGAATTAAAAAAACTACAAGCATCGGCCAGACCCTTTGACGATAACATTGCACACAATATCATTGAACAAGAACTGGGCGATCCTATAAAAAATGTTTTTTCACAATTGGACAGCAAACACATGGCCTCAGCATCAATTGGCCAGGTATATAAAGGCGTGTTGAATACTGGTGAAGAGGTAGTTGTTAAAGTGCAACGACCTAATATCAGAGAAAAAATAAAACTAGATCTGGTGTTGATGAAAATTCTAGCAAAAAGAGCAATTAAATCTTACCCGGGTCTTGCACATTTTAATGTGGTGGGGTTTGTTGAAGATTTTGGAGACAATATTATGAAAGAGCTGGACTATACAATTGAGGCCAGCAATATGAAAAGGTTTGCCGTGATCTTCAAAGATGACGAAACCTGCTATATTCCTAGAGTCATTTCACAGTACACTTCGCCAAAGTTGCTGATAATGGAAATGGTAAGGGGGTTGCGTCCCGACGAGCCAGAAGCATTGAGGCAAGCTGGTTTTAGCACACAAAAGATTGCAGAAAACGGAACCAACATCATTCTTAAAATGATACTGAAACATGGTTTCTTTCATGCCGATCCTCATCCTGGAAATATTTTTATCAGAGATGATAATCAGATTGTACTGCTCGATCACGGCATGGCTGCCACACTAAAGCCAAGACAGATACAGGCGCTTATCAATTTTATGATGGGCTTTTCAAAAAAGGATAACAGAAAAATTACAAAAGCAGTCTTGGCCTTATGCGATGTTTCCTATTTCAAGCATTTTGAAGATTTGGAATTTGAAATAGGCGAAACCATAAATAGATACAGTTATCTGTCATACGATCAGGTGGATATGTCGCACCTGATGACAGAAACAATTAAAACAATTATCAAATATGATTTAAGCGTTCCTTCCAACCTTTTTATGCTTATAAAAACAATTGCCACCATTCAAAAATTTGGAGAAAGTCTGGAAGCCGATATTTCATTGGCAGATATGATCAAACCGTTTGCAATTGATAAAATCAAAGAACAATTTACCTGGCAATCAATATTCAATAAAGTATCTGGAGCAGCAGAAGATTATATTTATTTTGTCGATAAATTTCCTCGTGATGTAAAAGAAGTAATGAGCAGTTTAAAGCGTGGAGTAATCAAACATGAAATCAATCTACGTGAAGACAGTTACACAAATAAAGCAATGCGACAAGGTATTAACAGATTAGGTTTTGTTTTTATTTTAGGATTAATGCTTATTTGTTCCACTTTATTAATGATGTACAAAGAGGACAAGCCCGCAATAAGAATATTCTTCTACACAACAGTAATAATATCGGGGCTCACCGCATTACGATTATTTGCAAAAACGAAATTCAGTTAACCTATCTGGTCTATTGTTCAAAATTTCAACTTGCTTCCGCACAAAAAAAACCGGACTGAAGTTCTAATTGCTTTCAGCCCGGAAACAAAATTTGATCTCTTTTTAAAATTATTTAGCTGGTAAATTTATTTTACGACAATGTTTACTACAGCCGTCAACCCTTTTCCGTATGATCTATGCAATGCATCAGCCATTTGTAAAACCAGTTTATGCTTACCAGGCTTCAGCCCTTTCAACTCATAAGATGTTTGTCCTTTTCCAAAATGTACATGAGTAGAATCAGTAGGTACAACCGTTCCGGATTCTAAAAAATCTTCAGCATCAATGAGTAAATGATGATGACCAGATCCCTCAGTTACAGGTCCGGCAGCAGTATCCACTTTCATAACTTCAGCACCCATCTCTATTTTAAAAGGCAAAGAAATTGTTTGCCCATCTTTCAGGTTTTTAAAAAACACTTTGGCGCCCATTGGAATACCTGGCAATGCCGGAACAGTGCCTCCTGCATGACTCATATCATGACTCATATCATGACTCATGGAATCATGGCTTTGCGCAGAAGTTGTGCTATCAGTTTTATTATCCTTTTTGTCGGATGCATTTTTACAAGCTCCTAAAACAACAAGTAAAACTGCTGGTAGAAAAAATTTGGGTTTCATGTTAAATATTTTTTGGACGCCAAAGGTAAGTCATATCAGCACTTTCCGGTTCAAGGATCAGCGCTGTTTACATTCTCTTTACAATTCAATTAGAAAACCATATCATTTTGAAGAAAAAGGGTGATTTACTAAGATTTAAAAATAATCTGATTGCTTTTAAGGAATATTCGGTTTTTAAAAATCAATCTATTTATTTTGCCCCCAGAATCAATCATGGCTGTAGATATGCACCTCAAAGACTATTATGGAATATTAAATATAAAATCTTCGGCAACACTGGCTGATATTAAAAAAGCCTATAGACTGCTTGCCTTGCAATATCATCCTGATAAGAACAATAATGATTTTAATGCCCAAATACGGTTTGCTGAAATAAAAGAAGCCTACGAGATACTGACCAACCCTGCTAAAAAAGAATATTATCTGCAACAACGCTGGTACAACCAAAGTTTAGGCAAAAGAAAAATGCAAACTGAAATCTCTCCATTTGGGGTATTGCAACAGGCACTGGATATGGAAAGATATGTGGCAGGGCTGGATATTTTTAGAATGGATAGTGGCGGTCTTAAAGATTATATTCTGGAACTATTGTCATCCGACACAATTGAAAAGCTCAAGCACTTTAATGATACTACAGTCAATTTAGAAATCGTAAAAGCCGTGCTGAGAGCCTCTCATCCACTTCCAAAATCCCTAATGGAAGAAGTGATGAACAGGTTACGTATTTTAGCTGCAACGAGTGAGCAGGCTTTGCAACTTATAGAAAAACAACAAGCCAGGACATCCAGAAAGCACAACCAACAACAATACTCACTACTTATCATTATCGTTATTACAGCCTTTCTTTGTTTGCTTATTTATTTTGCCAGTCGTTAATTTATCTTTGCCATATGCATTATGTTTCTGTAGAAGGGCTTACTAAAAGTTATGGCATCCAACCTTTGTTTTCCAATATTTCTTTTCATATAGAAGAAGGAGATAAAATTGCACTTGTTGCCCGAAACGGCACAGGCAAATCTACCCTGCTGCGCATCTTAGCCGGAATAGAAATACCTGAAGCTGGCAAACTATGGATTAATAAAGATGTAGATGTTGTGCTATTTGAACAAGAGCCGGTTTTTGAAGAAACAAAAACCGTTTTAGAAAATATTTTCGTCCATAATCATCCCATAATTAATGCGATTAAAGAATATGAATCCATCAGCGAAACGGATGATGTAGATCAACTGAATGCTTGCATCATCAAAATGGATGAACTGGGTGCCTGGGATTTTGATGCTAAAGTAAAACAGGTATTGGGCAAATTAAATATTCACCAGCTTCAACAACCCGTAAATACACTAAGTGGTGGCCAGCGAAAAAGAGTTGCACTTGCAAAAACACTGATTGATATTGGCTTTGAACATAAGCATGTGTTGTTGATTATGGATGAACCTACCAACCATCTTGATGTATCTATGGTAGAATGGCTCGAACATTATCTTGACAAAGAAAATGTAACAATTTTGCTGGTTACACACGACCGCTATTTTTTAGACGTCACCTGCAATGAAATTTGGGAAATGGAAGGCAGTAATCTTTATTTTCATAAAGGGGACTATGCTAACTATCTTGAAAAAAAGGCGGCCCGTATTGAAAGCGAAACTGCCAGTATTGAAAAAGCAAGAAATCTCTATCGCCGCGAACTGGATTGGATGCGCAAGCAGCCCCGTGCCCGAACTACCAAAAGCAAGAGCCGCCAGGATAATTTTTATGAAGTAGAGAAAAGAGCCAAACAGAAAATTGAAGATGAGCAGTTACAATTGCAAATGAAAATGAACCGCCTTGGCGGAAAAGTAGTTGAACTCAAAAAAGTATATAAAAGCTATGGAGATAAAGTAATACTGAAAGGATTTGATTACACTTTTAAAAAAGGAGAACGCATAGGAATTGTAGGAAAAAATGGTGTGGGCAAATCAACTTTTATCAACATGCTTCAAGGAATTGAGAGTGCTGATAGCGGGAAAATAAATATAGGTGACACCGTTATGTTTGGCAATTATTCTCAACAAGGCCTTTTGCTAAAAGAAGATATGCGTGTAATTGAATATGTAAAATCAATGGCAGAAAATTTTCCACTTGCATCAGGCGGCACTTTAAGTGCTTCTCAATTTTTACAGCTATTTCTTTTTGATGATGACAAACAATACACCTATGTAAGCAAACTAAGCGGTGGTGAAAAAAGACGGCTGCATTTGCTTTCTATTTTATTTTCGAAATCCTAATTTTTTGGTGCTGGATGAGCCTACCAACGATCTGGATCTTCCTACTTTGGGTGTCCTGGAGAACTTCCTAAGCGAATTTCCCGGTTGTATAATAATCGTTTCTCACGACAGGTATTTTATGGGCCGGCTAGTCGATCATCTTTTTGTTTTTGAAGGCGAAGGTGTCATTCGTGATTTTCCGGGCAACTATTCACAATTCAGAGAGGAAGAATTAAAGAAAGAAGATAAAAAGTCAAAGGAAGATGATGTGACCCAAGTATCATCTCAAGCTATATTAAACCAGGCAAATGATACAGGCAAAAGACAGTTTACGTATAAAGAAAAAAGAGAATTTGAACAATTAGAAAAAGAGATACCCGAACTTTCCAAAGAAAAAGAATTGATAACCTTAAAACTCAATAGTGGAACGGAGCCATTTGAAGTATTACAACAACTTTCGCTACGTATGGGCGAGCTGAGCCAGATGTTAGATGAAAAAGAGTTGCGTTGGCTTGAATTAAGTGAAATAAATTAATAGATTTACACTTAAACCGAGACTAATGAAATTCAAATTCATCCCGATTGTCATCATCTTAATGATGAATCTGAAGGCACATTCACAAATTGTAAACGTTGAAAGTTCCCGCATGCAATCGGATACGGTTGGATGGGTGGGGAGTTTTGGTGCTGCTTTCAGTATTACAAAAAATACGTCTACTATTTTTGGCGCTTATGCCGATGCTCAAATGCAATATAAAACCAGCAACGATCAGGGGATATGGATGATATTGGGAAATCTAAATTTTCTTAAAGTAGCTAAAAGTCGTTTTGTTTCAGACGGTATGGCACATATACGTTACAACAAAAAGGTAAATGAATGGCTGCGGTGGGAGTTCTTTGGACAATATCAAAATAACGATATTACACAAATTGATTCCAGAATACTGGCCGGAACCGGGCCCAGATTTAAATTGATGAAATTACCGACTTTCAGACTTTATGCTGCTGCTTTATTTATGTATGAAAGGGAAAAAGAAGCCACAAACCCTGTAGTAAGACATAGTGACATCCGTAACAGCAGCTATGTTTCCTTTACATGGCTGCCAAAAGAATATCTAGAGATGATAAGCACAACTTATTTCCAACCCCGATTAAGTAAGTTTAATGATTTTAGAATATTAAATCAGATAAGTTTTAAAGTAAAAGCGACTCCCCATTTTTCATTAAATGTAAAATGGAATTATTTGCATGATAAATATCCGGCAGGCACTGCGCCCAAAACAGTTTACAATTTTGCAACAGGATTTACTTACGATCTCTGATGAACCTATTCAATAAACCGGGAATAAGCCCTGCTACCATAGTATTGATACCCCTTTGAATTGAAACGAGTGCCGCAAAAAACTGAATGAATAAATCCATTCATTTCCACTTGCTGCGTATGATAAATACCTTTGTTGTAATTGGGCTTAAAGAAAAACTGAATTCGTTGATGATAGCCTTTATACATCAAAATTGAATCTGTAGCAGATTGATGAAATTTAAAATCAGCTTTGAGATCCTTTAAAAAAAGATGACTGCGAACCCAGGTACCACCTGTATCTGATACAATTCTTTTTCCATTATACAATGCGATGCTATCGTTATAAGCAAAAACATTCAGGCTTGCGTTTTTTACCTCGTGCAACCAATTCTTAAATTTACTAAAGTAACTGCTCCCATATCCATAATCGCTTTCAAGGAAACTGATACGTTTAACATAAGCAGGGATTTTTTTTACCCCATCTAAAAAACCAAAAATAAAACTGCCTCCACCGCTATGTCCGTTCAAATGAACAGATTTTCTTTTTGCAGGATAATTTACAAAAACAGAATCCACCAGAGCAGCGAAAATTTTCTTGTACTCCGGATGCCTGCTTTTCCAGGCGGGCCAGCTTTTCAAGCTATTCTCCAAATAATACACAACATATTCCGTGTGAGGATCTATTTGTCTGATAAAAGCCGTTTGTGCTTTAATATGTTGAATGTCATAATGCCAATCGTCACTTGGTTGCATTTTTTTCCCCATTGTCATTGCAGTAGTGTTGCCATTAGGCAGGGCAAAAAAAATGATCCTTGTATTTCTAAAATTTCCTGCATTTGTCTGTCTTTCAACTGTAATTTTAATATCTCCATAAACAAAAAACGAATCTGACTTATCAAATTGCTGACACAGCCCTACAGATTGAGAAAAAAAGAACAAGAATATGGCAATCAAAAAATGCATCTAATGAAAGATTAATTACATTGCTGAAGTATTATGAATCTCCAAATATAAACCGATGAAACGAAATTTCAACTGCATGAAAATATTGTTCATACTGACAATTACAATCTTTACCCTCTCCTGTAAAAACAAAAAGGAAAAGGAACAAGAACAGGTAACCACTACAGAAGCAAAAGATTTTGCCAGACAATTGCAAATTTCCATTGAGAAAAAAGATGCTACATTCTTTGATAATGCCATTGATAAAGAAACTTTTTTGCAAAAAATTGGATTAAATAAAGCAGGAAAAGACGCAGAAGGATTTAAAAGAGGATTATCTGACAAAATGAAAATTGGTTCACAGCTCATCAGCACCATGACCAAGGGCAGTAATTATCAACTTGTAAAACAATACGAAAAAGACAAAATTCAGCATTTAATTTTCAGACTATATGATCAAGGAAGTTTAAATTATCATGACCTCAAATTGGGCAAACATGATAAAGAAGTAAAGATTGATGACTTATATGTTTATACAACCGGCGAATTATTATCTGAAACATTAAATACGCTTTACAATCAGATGAAATCGTTTATGGTGAGTGGCCAGGTAAATAAAGATGACAACTGGCTCGCTAAAGTACCGCAAATACGACAAAAGATGAACGCTGGAGATTATACTGGGGCTCTGAGAGATTTCGAAAAGCCTTCCTGAAGAAATTCAAAAACTAAAATCGTTATCCTTAATGCACATCATGATTACATCGGGCCTAAACGATGATGCGGCTTATAGTGCTGCCATTAATGAATATCAAAAACTTTTTCCAAATGAGCCAAATATGCACCTGATATTAATTGATGGTTATATTATTAATAAAGAATATGACAAAGCACTTGAATCGGTGAACAAACTGGATGAACGAATTAACAAAGACCCGTTTCTGGATTTTTATCGTTACTTAATCAGCAATTTAAAAGAGGACAAAATCAATGCAAAAAAATATATTATTTCTCTTGTAAACAATATACCAGATTTTGAAGATGGAATGATAGAATTGATTCTTACATATAAAGAGGATGGAGAAACGGAAAAAGCAGATTCTTTAATTAAATCTTACAAACTTCATAACACATTTGATCAAAGCAAGCTAAACAGCGTGTTGGATTTGTAGTCAGAGGGTGTTGCTTTATACGTTTTGTTTTGCCATACTTACAACTGATGTCGGCAAAATTTTTTCCATGCAATTAAAATGGCCTAACGGGCATTTTTTAAACCCAATCTTACTACAAGGGCGACACCAAAGTTTATCTACTTCAAGTATTACATCTTTAATCATTGCCTGGCCATAATAAGGCGTCATACCAAATGCAGGAATTGTATTTCCCCACAATGAGATAATTGGTTTTTTAAATGCAGCAGCTATATGCATCAATCCGGTATCGTGAGTAATGATCAGTTTTGCTTTTCTAACAAGATCGGCACTTTCGTTGAGTTTAAATTTTCCACAGGCATTGTAAACTTTTATATTATCAACAGATGCGATTTCATCCCCTGCTATTTTATCCTCTGGCCCACCCAGTAATATTATCGGATGTTTCATTTGAGTACAAAATTCTTTCCACTTGTGTATTGGCCATTTTTTAGTACCATGTGCTGCACCAATAACACAGGCAATATAACCGGCATGATGAGAGGCTGGAATGTCTTTCCAACTGGTTTCTTCTTCCTTTGCTATAAAATAATCAAGCCCTTGCCCGTCATTCTTTACGCCAAAACTCTCCACCGTTTTTAAATAGCGATCTACAATATGTCGCTTTGGTAATAGATTTATTTTAAAAGCGGTTAAAATATATTTCTGAATATTTAGTTTATAAAAAGAAAAAGATTTTTTCTTCAGCGCCTTTTTTACTCTTAGAGATTTAACATTATGATGCAAGTCAATGATATAATCATAGTTTTCTGCACGAAGTTCTTCAATCATCAACTCCCAGCTATGTGCCAGCATCAGCACTTTATCAATGTATGGATTATGTGCTACGACTGATGTAAAATTTTCTTTAACCAGAAAATGAACTTTTGCATCAGGCACCTGTTGTTTCAAACAACGGATGACAGGCGTAGTAAGGACGATGTCGCCAATAGAAGAAAATCTTATGATTAAAAATTTTGCCACCATTATCTTTCTACAAAATTCAGGTCTTTATTAAAAGTTTCTTCAAGAAACAAAGCAGCAATTATCGTTATCATCATAATAATAATTGCGGCCAGCCAGCCTCCGGTATAATAATCCGTTATTCCTCTTAGCATTTGGAATAAGGGCAAAATAAAAATAGCCAACATCCCACGTACCATATTCGGAATGGTAGTAGCCGCAGTAGCTCTAAGGTTGGTGCCAAACTGCTCGGCGCCTATAGTAATAAAGATTGCCCAAAAACCAGTGCCAAATCCCATACCGGCACATATCCAATACATTCCATTAGCAGTACCATTCCACAGTACAGTAAAAAAGAGTAAAATAAAAATACCAGTGATAGTATAGAAAAGATATAATGCTTTCTTTCTGCTTCGCAACCACTGGCTTACAAAGCCAATAAAAATATCGCCAATGGCAATGGCAGCATAAGCGTACATTATTGCTCTGCCTGGGTCAATTTTTTCTTTTATATGCATCCATTTGCCAAATTCGCTGGAGAACGATACCAGTACTCCTATTACAAACCAGGTGGGCAAGCCAATCAATATACTCAGTACATATCGCCTCAAACGTGCTTTATTATTAAAAAGCATCCATAGATTGCCACGCTTCACATCCATTTGCTTTACTTCATGAAACATACCCGACTCAAATACAGATAAACGAAGTACTAGCAACATTAATCCCAGACTTCCTCCAATAAAATAACAGGTGCGCCATTCAAAGTTTTCTTTTACGATAAATGCTACTACCGCACCAGTGAGTCCCAATCCTGCTACCATAGATGTTGCAATGCCTCTTTTTTCTTTTACAACCATCTCCGAAACCAATGTAATACCAGCACCTAATTCGCCAGCAAGTCCAAGTCCGGCTATAAATCTGATAAGTTTAAACTGTTCAGTATTTTGCACAAAGCCATTAGCAATATTGGCCAGTGAGTATAAAATGATAGAGCCGAAAAGGACACTCAGTCTTCCTTTCTTATCCCCCATCACTCCCCATACAATACCACCAATCATCATACCAGCCATTTGCCATATCAAGATACTTTCACCTTCGGTTGTTATTTGTTCTGGCGATAAACCAAAGGATCGAAGACTTTCAATGCGGGTAATGCTGAATAAAAGCAAATCATAGATATCTACAAAATATCCCAGTGCTGCTACAATAACCGGAATAGAAAATATGCCATATTGCTTTTTCATAAATCAGACAGCCGTATTATCTACAGGAGGAGGTGTCTTCTTTTTTTTAGAAGAGAACATTTTTATAAGTACCGGAGCTGTGGTTATCAATACAATTCCAAGTACAATAATTTCAAGATGCTCTTTTAAATCGAATCCAAATTCTATAAAAATCCATTTTTGCAAAAAGAAACCACCGAGCACCATCGTTGAAACCCAGGAAAGACATCCAACAATATTAAAAAAATGAAATTTCTTTCGATCCATTTGTACAATACCTGCAACAATTGGAGCAAAGGTGCGAATGAAAGGAAGAAAACGGGCACCAATAACAGCAAGTCCGCCGTGCTTTAAAAAAAAGTCTTTTGCCTGTTCGAGATAACGTTTCTTAAACAAAAAACGATCTTTCCAGTTGTACATAGCAGGTCCCACTTTGCGCCCTGTCCAGTAGCCTACTGTATTTCCAATAATACCACAAAAAGAAATCAAGCCAACCAATATCATAAGATCAAGCCAGTAAGAATAATTTGGGTAATGGAACCCAAACCATTCCAACACTTGATTTCCCAAACCAGGTTTTAATTCTCCAGCTTTGGTTTTGATTTCATGTGCATAAATACCGGCAACAAATAACAGGGTATCACCTGGCAGAAAAAAACCGACGAAGAGTCCGGTTTCTGCAAAAACTACAAAAAGTAATAACCATAAGCCGCCGTTCTCTACATACCATTGAGGTTGCAACAAATCAGTCCAGGTAAACGCATCTAACAAAAAAAACAAATCCATAGTACGAATTATTAATCATTAATTTCAACAATGGCATCAGCTTTCCTTTCATCAAAGGCTAATGCTTTCTCATCATCAAATTCATTTTCCCATCGAGCAATTACACAACTGGCCAGTGTGTTGCCAATTACATTAACGGATGTGCGTGCCATATCCATCAACTCATCTATTCCATAAATAGCCATAATAGGCCATAGAGGGAAGTGGAATGTAGCGGCAGTAGCAATCAGTATAACTAATGAAGCCCGAGGTACTGCGGCCACTCCTTTGCTGGAAAGCATAAGCGTTAAGCCTATTATTAACTGTTCTCCAAACGACAGATGAATACCCGATGCCTGTGCCACAAACACAGAAGCCAGCGAAAGATATAAAGTGGTGCCGTCTAAATTAAATGTGTAGCCGGTAGGAATAACAAAAGAAACAATTTTACGAGGCACGCCAAATTTTTCCATATTCTCCAACGCCTTGGGCAAAGCAGAATCGGAACTGGTAGTAGCAAATGCAATTGATACAGGCTCCCTGATTGCCTGTATAAATTTTCTTATCGGAATTTTTGCAACCCATAATGCAATTGGGAGCAACACAAAAATGATAAAAACAAATAAAGCCACATACAATGTTATCAATAACAGTGCAAGATTTTTTAGCACATCCACTCCCAAATGACCTACGGTAACTGCTATGGCAGCTCCCACTCCAAACGGAGCAAAGTACATGATGATATTGGTAAACCGAAACATCGTTTCTGCCAGGCTTTCCGAAAAATCAAGCAGCGGCTTTTTCTTTTTCTCGCTGAGCAATGCGAGTGAAATTCCAAAGATGACACTGAAAAAAACAATGGGCAATACATTCCCTTCATAAATAGATTTTATGATATTCTCTGGAAATATATCAATGATATGATCCTGCCAGCTTTTTGGTGGTGTATCAGGCAGTTTACTAAGAAGATCAGCCGGTACTGCTACACCAGCACTGTCCAGTACTGTTATTACTTTGGATTGTAAAACTCTTTCAGATGATTTTGGTAAATCCTTTAATAATTCGTGAGGCACTTCAATTCCTTTTCCTGCACCAGAAATATTGATAGCAGTAAGCCCAATGATAAGAGCAATGGTTGTAACTACTTCAAAATACACCAGTGATTTCCATCCCATGCGGCCCACCTGTTTCAAATTGGCATGACTGGCAATACCCACCACCAGCGTGGCAAATAATAAAGGAGCTACAATGGTTTTTACTAATCTTAAAAAGATAGTACTCAGAAATTTTAAATCCTGCGAGTCAAAAGATTTAGGATTCTTATCTGCCGGAAATTCAACTCCAATGACCACACCTATGGCCATTGCAACCAAAATCCAGGTTGTAAGCGATTTTTTATAAAATGCAAAAAAAACAAGACTGGCTAAAACAACCCAACGGGAGATCACCAAAACCGATTCGCCCGGATTTGTAATATTTTGATATTGCAATACATGCAATACAGCAACAATAGTAAAAAGTATTAATGCTATCCATCCCGCTTTTCGTTGGTTCATAGTGAATTTGTAAGTTTTCAAAACTAAAGGATTAGCCCCAAAATGGAAAATCTGATGTGGTTAATCCGTTTATAATTCTTTATCGGCTCATTGAATGGATTTCAGTATTTTCCCTCATCAAAATAATAATACAATTTTATGGCTGAACAACAAACCGGTTTCAAACAATCTTTGGGACTTGTAGATGCCACCATGTTGGTAGCTGGGTCAATGATTGGTTCAGGAATTTTTATTGTAAGTGCCGACATTACCCGCAATGTGGGCAGTGCTGGTTGGCTGATTGCTGTATGGCTGATCACAGGTTTTATGACGGTTACAGCTGCTGTTAGTTATGGGGAACTAAGTGGTATGTACCCCAAAGCCGGTGGCCAATACGTTTATTTAAAAGAAGCATTCAATCCCCTCGCAGGATTTTTATATGGCTGGAGTTTTTTTGCAGTAATTCAAACTGCAACTATTGCAGCTGTAGGAGTTGCATTTGCACGTTATACCGCATACCTAATACCCGCTGTTGGCGAAAGCAATATCATTTGGGGAATACAAAATGGTGTGAATGAAGCTGGTAAAGCAACATATTCATTTTCCATAAGTGCTGCACAGTTGTTGTCTATGGCAGTAATCATTTTTCTTACTTATTCAAATTCAAAGGGCATCAAAGGAGGCAAAATAATTCAAACCACATTTACCACAGCTAAGTTGCTGGCATTATTTGGTTTAATTATTTTAGGCTTTCTGCTTGCCAACCATAGTTATTGGTCTGAGAATTGGCAGTCAGGTTTCAATGCTACACATTTACAAAAAGACGGATCTTGGTTGGGAATTGGAGGCACTGCATTAATAGGTGCTATTGCAGCAGCTATGGCAGGTTCAATTTTTAGCAGCGATGCATGGAACAATGTTACATTTATTGCCGGCGAAATAAAAAACCCCAAAAGGAATATTGGACTATCCCTATTTCTGGGAACATTAATTGTAACCATAATATATGTGTGTGCCAATTTGATGTATATAAACGTAATGCCATTAGAAGGAATAGCCCATGCTGAAAACGATCGTGTTGCCGCTGTAGCTGCTGAAAGTTTGTTTGGCACCAATATAGGGCCTTATGTAATTGCAGTTTTAATTATGGTATCTACTTTTGGTTGCAATAATGGATTGATTCTTGCCGGTGGCCGGGTGTATTACACTATGGCTAATGATGGTTTGTTTTTCAGGAAAGCCGGAGATTTGAATAAGAATGCAGTGCCCGAGTGGGCCATGTGGGCACAATGTATAGTTGCCTGCTTATTATGTTTGAGTGGCCGATATGGCGATTTGCTGGATATGATTTCTTTTGTAGTTGTTTTATTTTATGCGCTCACTATTATAGGTATTTTTATACTTCGCAAAAAAAGACCTGACATTGAAAGACCGTATAAAGCATTTGGATATCCTGTATTACCAGCCATTTATATAATTCTGGCCATTACTTTCTGTGTGTTTCTCATCATTATGAAACCAACTTATGCAGGTATTGGCCTGGCAATTGTTCTGGCAGGGATTCCGCTTTATTTTGTAGCCGTTTCACGCCGCAAATCACAAAATCAATAATATTTTATCTTCATCCCTTAACTTAGACACTTAATAAAACCAAACACATGAGCTTATTTGTAAAAAAGCCAATGAGTGTGCTACTCAATGAAGCTTCAGAAACTGGAAGCCACACATTAAAAAGAACACTGGGCGCAAAAGGTCTGATTGCTTTAGGTATTGGTGCCATTATTGGTGCTGGATTATTTTCTATAACGGGTATGGCCGCTGCCAATCATGCCGGACCTGCTATTACTATTTCATTTATTGTAGCAGCATTAGGCTGTTTATTTGCCGGTCTTTGTTATGCCGAATTTGCATCAATGATTCCGGTTGCAGGTAGTGCATATACATATTCTTATGCTACCATGGGCGAGTTTATTGCATGGATAATTGGATGGGATCTTGTTTTGGAATATGCTGTAGGTGCTGCCACAGTGGGAATCAGTTGGAGCCGATATCTGGTAAAATTCTTAGAAGGCTTTGATATTCATCTTCCAGCAGAAATAACTTCCGGTCCATGGGATGGAGGTATAATAAATCTACCCGCTGTCTTTATCATTGTTCTGATGAGCTTGTTGTTGATAAGGGGAACAAAAGAAAGTGCCTTTGTTAATGGTATTATTGTAGCATTAAAAATTTCAGTAGTACTTGTTTTTATTTTCTTAGGATGGAAATACATCAATACAGCCAATTACAATCCTTACATTCCAGATAACACAGGCAAGTTTGGTGATTTTGGGTTCAGCGGCATCATAAGGGCTGCTGCCATTGTATTCTTCGCCTATATTGGATTTGATGCAGTAAGTACTGCAGCTCAGGAAGCTAAAAATCCAAAGAGAGATATGCCCATTGGCATTTTGGGCTCTTTGCTAATTTGTACCATTCTTTATCTTCTATTTGCTCATGTAATGACAGGGGTTACCAGTTATACTACATTTGTTGGTAAAGACGGTATTGCACCTGTTGCAGTAGCCATTGAACACATGGGCACACCCAATGCTGCTGGTATAATTCAACCTGATTATCCTTGGCTCAACAGAGCAATAGTGGTAGCCATTCTTGCAGGATATGCTTCGGTTATCTTAGTAATGCTGATGGGTCAAAGTCGTGTCTTTTTTAGTATGAGTAAAGACGGATTGATTCCAAAAATATTTTCAAGTGTAAATCCTAAAACTCAGACTCCTTCAAAAAGCAATTTGTTGTTCATGGTTTTTGTAAGTGCATTTGCTGCTTTTGTACCTGCAAGAGTAGTGGGCGAAATGACGAGCATTGGAACACTGTTCGCCTTTATACTTGTATGTGCTGGTATTTTAGTAATGCGTAAAAAAATGCCTGAAATACCAAGAGCATTTAAAACGCCATTTGTTCCCTTAGTTCCTATTTTAGGTATTGGTGTATGTTTGTTTATGATGGTGTTTTTGCCAATGGATACCTGGATTCGCTTACTGGTGTGGATGCTCATAGGACTGGATATTTATCTGGTGTATGGTGCCAAATACAGTCATTTAGGTAATGGAACCGATAATCGTAAAGGAATGAAATCTGCCCGTTACACAGGTATTGTACTTTCATTGCTCTTAGTTGTAGCAGGATTTTTACATCAGAACACTGTTGGATTTGATGCCAATAAAGTGCTTTTGTATATCTCTATAGGTTTTGCCATTTTGCACTTAGGCTTATTTGCCAGCAAATTGAACAAACCTGAATCTGCATCTTAATTCATCTGTATTGTATTGAAAACCCCGGCCATTGTCGGGGTTTTTTAATTCCTTAAATTTTAGCATCTTTTAAGTAACAAGAGCTTCATTAATATTTTGCAAACTGATTTGCTTTTCTACTATAAGCCATTGCCGTAAATTTGCATCTCGGAATATCAATCCGTATTGATTATGATGTACCGGATGAAATTAGCCTTCTAAGATTTTAAACTTGTAATTTTTTTATGGGAAGAATATTTGAAGTAAGAAAAGCTACCATGTTTGCCCGCTGGGACCGAATGGCAAAACAGTTTACCCGCATTGGAAAAGAAATAGCAATAGCCGTAAAATCGGGCGGACCAGATTCTGCAACCAATCCTGCTCTTCGTCGTTGTTTTCAAAATGCCAAGGCTGTAAATATGCCAAAAGACCGTGTGGAAGCGGCTATCAAAAGGGCACAGGGCAAGGAAATGGAGAACTATGATGAAATTCTTTATGAAGGATATGCACCACATGGAGTAGCTATATTGGTAGAAACAGCTACAGATAATCATGTACGTACTGTAGCCAATGTAAAGTCTCTTTTCAATAAAGGTGGTGGCGCATTGGGGAATAGTGGAAGTGTGGCTTTTCAGTTTAAAAAAATGGGAGTATTTAAATTAAAGCCTGAAGGGTTGAATGCGGAAGATCTGGAGCTTGAATTAATTGATTTTGGTCTTGAAGAATTAGGCGAGGGCACTGGCGAAAATGATGAAAGCTTATTAATCGTTCGTAGTGCATTTACCGATTTTGGAAATATGCAAAAAGCATTGGAAGATAAAGGCATTACACCGATAAGTGCTGAACTGGAGTGGATTCCTACAGTTACCGTTCCGGTAAATGACGAACAAGCCGCTGACGTAAGTAAGCTAATTGAAAAACTGGAACAGGATGATGATGTTCAAAAGGTCTTTCATAATATGGGATAAATAAAATGCTTAATTAAAATTTTTCAATGGCAGTTTTAATACAACTGCCATTATTTTAATGACTACTGACAAACCAATAATTCTATTTGACGGAGTTTGCAATTTTTGCAACCGAATGGTAAATTTTGCAATCCGTAATGACAAAAAAGCAAAGCTCCTTTTCTCGCAGCTACAATCCCCCACCGGCGAGCAATTGAAAAAGGAATATCAGGTGGCTACTGATGCTGATACAATAGTATTTATTGAAAAAGGAAAGGCTTATACTTATGCCCGGGCTGCTATTAGAGTTTGTCGTTACTTAAACTGGCCTGCAAAATTGCTCTATGCATTTGTAATTGTACCACGCTTTATCAGCCAACCAGTTTATAAATGGATTGCTCGCAACAGATATAAATGGTTTGGCAAAAAAGATTCCTGCATGATTCCTACTGCCGAAATTAAAAAGCGGTTTCTGGAATAAAATTTTGGCTTCCTTATTGTTTATTCAACCAATTCTTTTCTTTTAATAAATCAAAAAGTTTGGCTCTTATTTCTTTTATTGGTTTTGGTGTATTGCAAAGCAAAACATAAAATATTTTGTGACTGGGCACCCAGCAATAATCGCTGATAAATCCACCCTGAGAACCTGTATGACCTATCATATTTTCTCCGGCTTCATTTGTCAAAAACCAACTAAGCCCCAGACGGGAAGGAATACTGTCATTCCACTGAGGAAATGGAAATACTTCTCTGGATTTATCAATCCATTCCTTACTTAAAAACAAATGCTGTTGAATAGCCTTTTCGTATTTCCACAACTCCACTACATTGCTCCACACACCACCATTTCCTGCTGCAGCAAAAGTGGGTTCTTCTCCATAGTCCATTTCATCAAATCCATTGCTTTTGTTTTTTACATATCCGTGCGACACTCCAGTTTCCGGATGTGGCCCGTCAGTAATTGTAGAATGAAACATCTTTGATGGCCTAAAAATTTCTTCTTCAATATAGCTTTGCCATTTCTTCCCCGAAACTTTCTCAATAATTAATGCAAGACCATTAAAAGCCGGATTGGAATAGTGATACTTGGTACCTGGCTCAAATTCTAATTGTTCCGTTTGCTTTAAAGGTGCAAAATTTTCTTCATCCTTTGCAGTCAGATAAAATTCATTTTCATCATTTACCCTTCTACTATCAGGCAAACCGGAAGTATGTGTAAGCAAATGAACAATCTTTACTTTTTCTGCAATTTGCTTACTTTTAAAATCTGGAAAATATTTGCTAATCGGATCTTCTAATGATAATTTATTTTCTGATGCCAATTTCAAAACGCCATAAGCGACAACTGTTTTAGAGATAGAACCCAGATTAAACAATGTTTTCGAATTAATTTTTTCATTTGTTTGCATATCTGCAATACCAAAAGCATTCTGATAAACAACCTTACCGTTTTTTACAAGCAAAACTGCCGCACCCGGTTCCATTTCATTAAAATAAGGTTGAAAAACAGTGTCTAATTGTGATTTCATCAGCCTATTTTTTTGAGCAGTTGCCAGCAAGGGAAAGAAAAACAAAGTAGCAATAATTTTTTTCACTTCAGCAATTTAAAGAATTTCTTCAACTCCGTCATATCAGTGGTTGATAAGAGGTTATTATTTTCAACTTTTGATTTGAAAAACAATACCCTTTTATGTTCTGGGTATTTTGCCAATATACTTTCTATCATTTCAGCAGCTTCTTCATCTTTCTGATACAAAGGTGCATTAGCCGGCAACTCCGATTTTTGTTTTTCATGCTTTCTTAAAATAATAGCTTCCAATGTTGCCAACTTATTTTGTGGAATTTCAGGAATCCTTTTTGCTTTTCCATATAAGCCTTCCAATTGTTTTTTACTCAATCCTCCCCTTTCCTGATATTGTTTTAAAATGCTTTGAGAAAACTGATTATCTGGCTGCTTCTCTGCAACAATATTCAAAATATCCAATACTATGTCCACATCTGGCTTTAGCCGTTGCATATTATTTTTTTTGAGAATTCAAAGTTGCAGTTTCTGCTTCAAATTTTTTTAGAAAATTGCAGATATTCTACAATCAAATAAAAAACCCGAACAATGGATTTGCCCGGGCTTCTTAACAATCAATAGAATTTATTACTTAGAAAACTCAGCACGAATTACATTCAAAGCACCACCGGCCTTAAACCATTCAATCTGTGACTCATTGTAAGTATGATTTACTTTAATGTTATCAGCGCTTCCGTCTTTATGATTTAGTACAACTGTAAGCGACACACCAGGAGCAAATGATGCAAGACCGACAATGTCAATACTGTCATCCTCCTGAATTTTATCGTAATCATCCTTATTGTCAAAAGTAAGTGCCAGCATACCTTGCTTTTTAAGATTCGTTTCATGTATGCGTGCAAAGCTTCTTACCAAAATAGCTCTTACACCCAAATGACGTGGCTCCATTGCTGCATGCTCTCTGGATGATCCTTCTCCATAGTTTTCATCACCTACAACTATACTGCCTATTCCAGTGGCTTTGTAGGCACGGGCCGTAGCAGGCACAGCACCATACTCGCCGGTAAGTTGGTTTTTTACTGTATCTGTTTTTTCATTGTAAAAATTAATAGCACCAATCAGCATATTATTACTGATATTATCTAAGTGTCCTCTGAACTTTAGCCAGGGGCCTGCCATACTTATATGATCCGTTGTACATTTCCCTTTTGCCTTTATCAACAATTTCAAACCTTTCAGGTCTGTTCCTTCCCAAGCTTTAAAAGGCTCAAGTAATTGTAAACGTTTTGAATCGGATGCTACTTGCACCTGTACTTTACTTCCATTTGCTGCTGGCGCCTGATAACCGGCATCTTCAACAGCAAAACCTTTTGGTGGCAGTTCATAACCTGTGGGTTCTTTCAACATTACCGCTTCACCTTTATCGTTGGTTAAAGTATCTTTTAATGGATTGAAGCTGATGCTTCCTGCCATTGCAAGTGCTGTTACTACTTCGGGCGAAGCTACAAAAGCATGTGTACTGGATAGTCCATCATTACGTTTTGCAAAATTTCTATTAAAGGAAGTGATGATTGTATTTTTTCTATTGGGATCATCTATATGTCTTGCCCATTGACCAATACATGGGCCACAGGCATTTGCCAATACAATACCGCCAGCATTTTCAAACTCGTTAATGAAGCCATCTCTTTCAATTGTAAAACGCACTTGCTCGCTACCCGGAGTAATGGTGAATTCTGATTTTGTTTTCACTCCTTTACTAACAGCATCTTTTACTATAGAAGCACTGCGGCTGATGTCTTCATAAGATGAATTGGTACAACTGCCAATCAAGGCAACTTCCAATTTATCAGGCCATCCGTTTTTAGCAACGGCATCTTTCATTTGTGAAATAGGCGTAGCCAGATCGGGAGTGAAAGGCCCATTGATATATGGTTCCAGTTTGCTAAGGTCGAGTTCAAGTACCTGATCATAATATTTTGAAGGATCGGCATATATTTCAACATCCGGACGCAAATAATCTTTTATTCCATCGGCCATGGCTGCTACTTCTGTGCGACCTGTTGATTTTAGATAAGCACTCATTTTTTCATCATAAGCAAAGAGAGAGCAGGTAGCACCAATCTCGGCACCCATATTACAAATAGTACCTTTTCCAGTTGCACTTAAACTATCGGCTCCTTCACCAAAATATTCTACAATTGCTCCAGTACCACCTTTAACAGTGAGTTGACCGGCTACCCAAAGAATTATATCTTTTGCAGAAGTCCATCCACTCATTTTTCCATTAAGCTTCACGCCTATTACTTTGGGCATTTTTAATTCCCATGCAAGGCCAGCCATCACATCTACTGCATCGGCACCGCCAACACCTATAGCCACCATACCTAACCCTCCGGCATTTGGTGTATGAGAGTCTGTTCCAATCATCATGCCACCTGGAAATGCATAGTTTTCTAAAACAACCTGGTGTATGATACCCGCACCAGCTTTCCAAAATCCAATGCCATATTTATCTGAAATAGAACCAAGAAAATCATAAACCTCACGATTCGTTTCCAACGCCAGTTTCAAATCATTTTTTGCACCTACTTTGGCCAAAATAAGGTGATCGCAATGCACCGTAGATGGAACTGCTACTTTATCTCTGCCACAGGTCATAAACTGCAAAAGAGCCATTTGTGCCGTAGCATCCTGCATGGCTACCCTGTCGGGTGAAAAATCTACATAATCTTTTCCTCTTTTGAAATCCTGCAATGCTATTCCTTTCCAGAGGTGTGCATATAAAATTTTTTCTGTTAATGTAAGAGGCCTTCCCAAAGTTTTGCGGGCGGCTTCCACTTTTGCCGGCATTTCGGCATAAGTTTTTTTAATGAGGTCTAAATCAAATACCATGTGAAGAGCTTTTGAAATTAAATTATCCGGAGATTTCTTAAGAAATTGCTTCGGAATGGCAAATTTACGGAAAATTAGGGGTGTGAAAAACCGATAGTTGATCGTTTTGCAGGGATTTTTTACATTAGCAGTATGAACAGGCTCAAAAACTTTGTAGAGTGGAACGCATTTGGTGTTTGCACCGCCATTGGTAACCGCTTAGGAATTGCTACGGGCAAAATCAGACAATACTTTATTTATGCCTCCATCCTTACTATGGGTTCTCCTATAATAATTTATATGATACTTGCTTTTTGGAGAAATATCCGCAGATATATTTGGGCGGCTAAAAGAAATCCCTGGTATTATTTGTAAAGTTTTTAAATCAATTCTTTTAATTTCTCTACAATAGTATCTACTTCTTCTTTTGTATTGTTTTTGCTAAATGAAAAACGAACAGTAACCCTGTTGGGGTTATTATTTAAAGCCCTGATGACATGGCTACCCACATCTGCACCGCTGCTGCAAGCACTTCCACCTGAGGCACAAATATTATTCATATCTAAACTAAAAAGTATCATTTCTGATTTTTCAGTTTTGGGAAAAGCAACACTTAATACTGTATAAAGACAACGACCATCATAATCGCCATTAAACTCCACACCCGTAATATTGGCTTTTAACTGCCTTGCCATATACGTTTTTAATGACTGTACATAAGCACTATCTGCCTCATAACCCGCCATTGCCATCTCCAGGGCTTTTGCAAAACCAACAATACCATATAAGTTCTCCGTACCGGCACGCATATTTCTCTCCTGACCTCCACCAAGAATAAATGGCTTTATTTTAATATTGTCATTCACATATAAAATACCCACACCCTTGGGTCCATGAAACTTGTGCCCGGCACCTGAAATAAAATGAACCGGTGTTTTTCTTAAATCAATGGGATAATGCCCCACAGTTTGTACACAATCCGAATGAAAAATCGCATTGTGCCGATTGCATAGTTCACCTACGGCTTCAATATCAAGCAGGTTTCCTATTTCATTATTTGCATGCATCAATGTCACCAAACATCTTTCTTTAATAGAGGACAATTGTTCTTCCAGATCAACTAAGTTTATATGCCCATTGCTGAAAACACCAACCTGACTGGTTGTTACTAAATCCTCATGATCGTAATGCTCCACTGTATGCAATACGGCATGATGTTCAATAGGAGAAGAAATGATGTGTCTGCATCCCAAATCACGGATAGCAGCGCCAATTGCAGTATTGTTACTCTCAGTGCCACCGCTGGTAAAAAATATTTCTCCGGGATGCGCATTCAATAATTTGGCAACCGATTTTCTTGCATTTTCAATCGCCAGCCTGCTTTCTCTTCCATAAGAATAAATAGAAGAAGGATTGCCAAATTTCTCGGTCATATAGGGCAGCATAGCATCCAGTACTTCCTTATCTAAAGCGGTGGTAGCTGCATTATCAAAATAAATTCGATTCATGTTCTGCTAATGTTTTGCACAGCAAAGATAAAATTTCGGTGCTGTACCTTAAGATAATAATTGCTGCAACACTTTTTCTGCAAAAAATGTATTGCTGATGGATTTTGATTTTTCAAGTATTTCTTTCATCTTCATTTGCTCCACTCCCAATAAAACAGTTGCTTTTTCTTCTGCAATATGTTTATCCAATCCTGCTTCGGCAGCCATCATCGTTTCGGCTACTGCTTCTATTTTCAATCCGCTGTCTTTTAGCTTACCCAGCTCAGCTATCAACCAACTCATAGCATAAAAATGATTGGCATCAAGATAAATGATATGCGTTTCATCTTTAGCTTCTGGCATTTTATTGAATGAAGAATTTACAATTTCGGGTGTCAGGTATTTTGAGATATATTCAGGTGTTTGATTTACAGTTTTTAACTGCATCAATCCTCGCAAAGCCTGCGGATAAATGCTCAACCATCTGATTTCTCTTCTCAACTCATGCACATCTTCTTCTACATTGTCAAAGTTAATTTCGCCTTTATCTATTGAAGCTACTATTGCACTGATAGTTTCCTGATAAAAAGTTTTGATTTCCTCACTGTCCTTTTCAGAGTCCTGCCATTCTACTTCGCTCAATTTTTCATTTATTTTTTTCATTCGTTTGTTATCATCGCCAATCCATCCATCTTCTTGCATCAAGTCTTTCAATTTTTCCAATTCCTCATTCATTCTTTTTGCCAAATAATCTTTTGCCTGCTGAGAAATAGCAGGATGGGTAGCCAGTTCTTTTGAAAATGCATCATAATAATCAACAGCCCCCAGTTGGTCTTCCAGCTCTTTAAAGCGATCTTTCATTTTTTTGAAAGGCTTTTCAGATAATGTTTTTCAATATATCCGGCTTAAAGCCTCCAGCATAAAAAGCGGAGTGCGGGCACCTTGCTGATAAAAACTTAGAGCAGGATTATCTGCACCTGCTGCTTTATCTAAAATAGGCTGAAGCAGGTTGAGAAAATAATTAAACCGCTGTAATCCGTTGGCTTGTGTAGTTGACTCCATAATTTATTCTTTTACTCTTTTTGCAAAATTAGGCTCTACAATAGGTAGTGCTTCGTTTTTAATGGCGGTGGCACAGGTCAATAATCCTTTAGTTTTATTTATTGACAACAATACAGTGCCGGGCAAATTGGTATATATAAATGGTCCAAAAGGACTTTTTAAATCTTCAGTAAACCAAATCTCGTATCTGTAATTTCCAATTTTTCCTTTTGCTTTTCTACATTTATATCCCAAGATAAATTTTTCACCTTCCAAAAAATTCCACTTTGTTTTAGGGTGATTTTTTTCTACAAGAATGTCTTCTTTATTTTTTCCTCCTTTATATCTAACATTAATACTGGAGTTTTTATTCATGTATAAGAACTTATAGTTCAAATAGCTTCCCATTGGCAGATTTACATTACTTGAATCATTTGTAAACTTATTTTCATAATATGCCAAAGCAATGCTATCATGGACAATCAAATCAAAAGGGTTTTTTAGTTCAAATTCTTTTGGAACAATTTCATTAAATTTTTCACTTTGATATGTTATGGTAAAATGCTTTTGACCAATGGCATTATCAAAAGCAAATAACAACAAAATGAAAAATCCTATTTTCAGTTTCATCAACTAAATTCTTTTATATCCCTCATTATTTGCATAGCCATATTTGCTGCCTTTGTTTCCAGGTTACTTTCAGCATAAATACGAATAATGGGTTCGGTATTGGAAGTACGCAAATGTACCCAGTCATTTTCAAACTCAATTTTCAAACCATCTTCAGTATTAATGGGATTATTCTTGTACTTGCTTTTTATTTTTTCAAAAATGCCTTTTACATCCGTTCCATTGATCAGTTCAATTTTATTTTTTGAAATAAAATAATCGGGATAAGTATTGCGCAATGATTTGATTCCTTTTTTATGTGCAGCCAAATGGCTTAAAAAAAGTGCGATACCAATTAATGCATCCCTTCCATAATGAAAATCGGGGACAATGATGCCGCCGTTTCCTTCGCCGCCAATGATGGCATCCACCTCTTTCATTTTCTTTACCACATTTACCTCACCCACTGCCGATGGGAAATATTCACCTCCATGCTTTATCGTAATATCTTTCAAAGCTCTTGTGCTGCTCATATTACTCACGGTATTGCCTTTTATTTTTCCCAATACATAATCAGCTACTGCTACCAGCGTATATTCTTCGCCAAACAGGCTGCCATCTTCACATACAAAGCAAAGCCGGTCCACATCAGGATCCACAGCAATGCCCAGGTGCGCCTGATGCTTTACCACTTCAGCACTCAATTGTGTTAGATGCTCGGGAAGCGGCTCGGGATTGTGTGCAAAGTTTCCGGTGATAGCTTCATTCAATAAAATCACTTCATTGATGCCCAATGCATGAAGCAATGCCGGGACATACATGGCTCCGGTTGAATTGATGCCATCCACCACCACTTTAAAATCCTGTTTTTTTATCAGCTTTGCATTTACCAGTGGATATTGAACAACTGCATCAATTGTTTTTTGCAAATAATCAAGTGTGGTTACCTGCCCCAGTTTATCAACTGTTGAAAATTCAAAATTTTCATTTGCAGCCAGTTCCAAAACCTGAGCTCCTGTTTCCGCAGAAATAAATTCTCCAACACTATTCAACAATTTCAGCGCATTCCATTCTTTGGGATTATGACTTGCCGTAATAATAATTCCACCATCTGCCTTTTCAAGTTTTACTGCCAACTCTACTGAAGGTGTTGTAGAAAGCCCCAGATCTATTACATCAATTCCCAGTCCGGTTAATGTATTTACCACCAGACTTTGAACCATGGCACCACTTATACGACCATCTCGCCCAACTACAATAGTTGTTTTCCCTTTTCCTGTTGCCATTATTTTGCCATAGGCAGATGCAAATTTTACAATATCCACTGGTGTCAGGTTATCACCCGGTTTGCCGCCTATCGTTCCTCTTATTCCTGAAATACTTTTGATTAATGCCACTTTGTTTTGTTGTGATTTTGTATCTTAATTAAGGCTGCAAAAATACAAAATAGCAACCTGAATCAGTTCTTTAAAAATAGAATGAGAGAAAACGGTTTCGTAGTCTTTTCGGGCAGTATTATCTTTGCGGCATGTCGCAAAAAGATTGGTACACCGGCTGGTTCAATTCTCCTTTTTATCACAAACTATATTTTCAAAGAGATGAAAAAGAAGCGGCTGCATTTATTCAAAAACTAATTTCACATTTAAAACCTCCTCTGCAAAGCCGAATGCTGGATGTAGCCTGTGGCCGGGGCCGACACAGTAAGATGCTGGCTTCGCTTGGGTTTCATGTTACGGGTATTGATATTTCTCCTGAAAGCATTGCCTACGCCAGAAAATTTGAAAATGAGCAGCTTGATTTTTTTGTACATGATATGCGGCTTCCGTTTTGGGGCAATTATTTTGACTATGCATTTAATTTTTTTACCAGTTTTGGTTATTTCAAAAACCGGAGAGAACATGATAATGCAATGCGTACTATTGCCAATGGATTAAAACCCGGAGGGCATTTTATAATTGATTATCTGAATGTGCATTTTGTTGAAGATCATTTAATACCCAATCAGGAAAAAAAACTGGGTACCACTCATTATGAAATTCATAAATGGAGTGATGAAAAATATTTTTATAAAAAAATTATTATTACAGATCCTGAACTGCGAATGCCCATGGAACATACTGAGCAAGTTGCCAAATTCTCATTGGGCGATTTTAGCGATATGCTGGCCTATCAGGGCTTGCAGGTAATAGAAGTGTTTGGTGATTATCATTTGAATAAATACGACATCAGACAAACACCACGGCTGATTTTAATTGCCCGAAAGAAAAATTAAAGCCCAATAATTACTCACCTTACTGCGCTTTTTTATTATTCATAATCAAATATTTCGCCGTTTCAAAATAAGCACTTGTAAATGCCGACAATGCCTTCTTGATGGAGTCCGATTGTTCTTGCGTTAGTTTGATATCATTACGCATGGTAAACAATTGTTCATCGGGAAAATTGATATTACGCACAAAATAAAAACTATCGGTAACCATTCCAATGGTGCCCGTAGTACTGGTAATAAATGCAAAATCATTTTTTTTGCTGGTGTCCAATAAATCACGGCCCAGTGTGGTGTTTGTATAGCTTATTTGTGCCAAACCTGAGATAGTGGGCAAAATGTCAATTTGAGAAACAACTTCTTCTCTTTTTTCAGGCTTTAGAAATCCGGGGGAATAAAACAATAAAGGCACATGCTCATTGGTAAGGCTTTGCTGTGTCCATACTTCAGGATACATTTCGGTAGCATTGCCCGCCACACCATGATCGCCTACAAAAACAAATATTGTATTTGCAAAATAAGATTCCTTTTTTGCGGCTTCCATAAATTTTTGAATACAATAATCGGAGTAGCGAAATGCATTGAACTCAGCTTCATTTCTAAAACCATATTTTTTCAACTCTTCATTGTCTTTATCCATTTTTACAAAATCGGTATCCTCTGGAGCTATTGATTTGTCGTAAGGATGATGGTTGCCCGCTGTTTGTATATAGGCAAAAAATGGTTTGGTTTGTTTTTTAAAAACTTTATTCGCTTCCAGATATAAATCTTTATCGCTGATGCCCCACACATTGATGGGTTGTTCCGAAAAACTTCCTTCGGTGTGCATCTGCAATCCATTTATATTTTTTAAAATGCCTTCAAAATTGTTGAAACTGGGGCTGCCACCCAGAAAATATAATTTTTCATATCCTTTGAAATCATTGACAATGGTATGCTGATCCAGCGCTTCGGGTATGCGTGAAGAAAATTTAAACAGCTGTGCATCTGGTATTCCTGTAAGTATAGCAAACAATGCCCTTGCAGTAGAAAAATGTGGTGTAAAACAACGATCGAAAAAAATACCGCTTTCACAAAGTGATTTTAAATAGGGTGTTGTATTGAGTGGATTGCCGCTCATACTGCTTTTGTACATACTAAAAGATTCCAGTTGCACCAGCACAATATTCGGTGTACTGCGGCCCACACTATCAGCACCATTAAAAAACCGCTTATAAGAAAATGCAGTATCGGAAATGGGCAACTTCATCCACTGCTTCATCAGCGGGAATACGGCTTTTGCTTTTTCCTTACTAAAATTGGGTTTTCTTTCTTTCAAAGTTGAAAAGAAGTTTTGCATGGGATTGATAGCGAGATAGGACATGTATTTATTCTTAAACCGAAAACTGTCTTTTCTGGTTAATGGCATGCCCCAAAAATTTCCCCAGATAAATATTACGAGAATGACAGCAGCGACAATGAAAAATTTGCGACGGTATGGAATTCCCTTACCGTCAGTTTTGGTTACCACTTGCCAGTGATTGCGCCGGTACATCCAACGAAAAAATAATACAGCTGCCACCAACCCGCCAATGATCCAAAACAATGGATAACTCTCCACAATCATTTTAAATGAAATGCTGGGATCTTCCGCAAAGTTCATAGCACCGGCATCCAATGGCTCAATATTGTAATCAATATTTACAAATCCTGCTGCAAAAAAGAAAAACACCAGAAATGTGCCAATAGCAAGATACCATGTCCACGCTTTTTTATTGAATGGGGAATGAAAAGGCGACCATTTTCTTTCCATACTGATAAGTACAATGGGCAGCAGTAAAATTGATATCCAGCGAATATCATAACGCAATCCCATCAAAAAGGCAGGAAATAAATCTATGAGGTTGATGTCGTAAGTACGAAACCACTGACGTAGCACAAAATAAGTAGCCAGCCGGTAGATGGTAAATAATATTACGAATATGAGAAAGAGTTTCACTACCCATATTATCGTTTTTGGTATTCGGTATTTTACCAGCATGTTATTTCTAAATGGCTTGAATCTACAAATAAAATCAATTTAACTGGCTTCATCAAACAGAATCAATGACAAAACAATTTTCTTTGTCCAAAGCTTACATTTGCTCCATGTTTTTGTTGAATTCATTTTTGCAGCGCCTCGACCAGTTGGATAAGGAAATGTTTCTCACTATTAATCGCCGTTGGTCAAACCGATTGTTTGACGAATTAATGCCCTTTTTGCGACAGTCAGAATATTGGGCACCACTATATCTTGTTTTGTTAATTTTTGTATTGGTAAATTTTAAAATTAAAGGCTGTTGGTGGACTATTTTTTTTATTTGCACAGTTGCTTTAACAGATATGACAGGCACTTATTTGTTCAAACACAATTTAGAAAGACTACGCCCCTGCTCCGATCCGGATTTTTCGTACCATGTACGTTTATTGGTCAATCATTGTTCGGGTGGATTTAGTTTTATTTCCAACCACGCCGCCAATCATTTTGGAATGGCCTTATTTTTTTACTTCACATTCAGAAAAGTGTTGGGTAATTGGGTGTGGACAGCCATTTTGTGGGCAGCATCAATTGCTTATGCACAAATATATGTAGGCGTACATTACCCGCTTGATGTTTTAGCTGGGGCTGTATGGGGAAGCATAATTGGTATTACAACCGGCCGTCTCTTTAATAAGCACATCGGATTTGCTATCTTCGAAAAATAACCATTTGCATACATGGAAATTATCATTCTGCTTGCTTTAATTTTTTTAAATGCCTTATTCGTGATGTCGGAAATTGCATTGGTTTCTGCCCGCAAATCGAAATTGGAAACAATGGCCGAAAGAGGAGACGTCAAAGCGAAAAAAGCATTGATTCTTTCAAGTAACCCAGAAGTTTTTCTTGCTGCTGCGCAAATTGGGATCACCTTCATAGCTATTATTACCGGTGTGTATTCAGGCGAAAGGTTTAGCCATTACATCAGCCCCTGGTTGAAAAAAATAGAATTTCTAAAACCCTATGCGCTTACCTTAGCCACAACTATTATCGTAATACTGGTTACATTTCTAACTATCATTTTTGGGGAGTTGATTCCAAAGAGAATTGGACTACTGCGCTCAGAGAGTATTGCCCGCATGATGGCTGGGCCCATGAATGGTTTTGCCAGACTTACACATCCATTTGTGTGGGTGCTGAATAAAATTAGCAACTTATTTTTCAGTCTATTCAATATCAAAAAAAGCAAAGATGATGCTGTAACTGAAGAAGAAATAAAAACACTGATTACAGAAGGAACCGAAGCAGGCACAATTGATGAAACCGAGCAACATATTATAGAAAGGGTTTTCCATCTTGGCGACAGAAATATTACCTCGCTGATGACGCACCGCAGCGACATCATCTGGTTTGAACTAGATGATAATGAAGACAAGATCAAACAAAAGATTATTCAAGAGCCACATTCTGTGTATCCCATTTGTGAAGGTGAAATTGACAATATCAAAGGAGTTGTTTCCATAAAAGATTTATACGTAAGCGCAGACAGTACTTTGTTTAAAGAACTGATGAAACCCGCACTATTTGTTCCCGAGAACAATTCCGCTTATCAGGTACTGGAAAAATTTCGAGAATCAAAAGAGCATTGTAGTTTTATAGTAGATGAATATGGTAGTGTGCTTGGCTTAATTTCCTTAAATGACATTTTGGAAGCTATTGTAGGAGATATACCACAGCCTGATGTACCCGATTATGAAATTGTAACACGGGAGGATGGCAGCTACCTCGTAGATGGGCAAATTCCTTTTTATGATTTTTTAACCTACTTTGAAAAAGCTGAATGGATGAATGAAGGTGAACATGATTTTGACACATTAGCCGGATTTATTTTACACGAGCTGGAACGCATTCCCAAAGCCGGAGAAAAACTAAAATGGAAAGGTTTTGCTATAGAAATAATGGATATGGATGGTCATCGTATCGATAAAGTACTGGTAAAAATAAGCGATGAAATACGAGAGGAAATGGATTCTTAAATCCTGTTGTGTTTTTAAATTGCAACCTTAAAAACTAAAACTCGCTTTAGATGCAGGATAGTCCAGTTTGGTGCTTTGTCTTTTTCCGTTTACTACAACATGAATAATTTCTGATTGATCATCAAAAATATCGTGCATCAATGAACTGGTTACATTGATTTGTTTTACGACACTCACATTACTGGCCTGCAGGTAAGAGTAGATGACTACGTCTTCTTTTTCAAAACCTACAAACTCTAAAGGAATGGTCTTACTATCAACAATTATTTGTAAGTGAGATTTGATATAAGCAAATACTCTTTGATTATTTTCTGTTCTTGCTTTTTCACTGGTAAGATCAACTCTCGATTTATTAATGCGGCTTAATATATCTTCTAAATCGTCCCAAAAAATTTTGCAGGTTATTTCCAGTGTTTTGTCTGTCGCATTATGGTCAATTTCAACTGTAGCAATGTGCACCGGATGTGGTTTTGCAGTATTTTTCTCTCCTTTTATCATTATTGGAGAAGCAACAAATACCACTGCAAACAATACAAAACACCATTTATTGAGCTTTTTAACCATTGGGCAAATTATTTTTTATAAATGCAAAAGTCTGGTTTATTTTGATGCGCACCCGATTTTGATGATAAACCACCGGAAATGGTTGCTACCGGTTATAAAACAATATGAGCGATTTTTCATTTTACTTTAATATTGGATGGGAACATATAATCAGTAAAGATGCATTGGACCATCAATTATTCATATTAGCATTAGCTGCAATCTATTTACTCAAGGACTGGAAACAAGTATTGGTTTTGGTTACTGCCTTTACTATTGGTCATTCCATCACCCTTTTTTTGAGTGTAAAAGAAATTATAGTCATCAGCAGCAAGTGGGTTGAATTTTTAATTCCCTGTACCATAGTTATTACAGCTGCTATCAATTTATTTCAAAAGAAATTCAGTCCAAAAACCATTCGTGTCAATTATTTTCTAGCCTTGTTCTTTGGGTTGATACATGGGCTGGGTTTTGCCAATACGATACGCATTGCTTTAGCAAGCGATCAAAGCCTTGGCTGGGGTTTATTTGGATTTAATGTGGGTCTAGAAGTAGGGCAAATAGTGGTTGTTACTATTATTTTACTTATTTCATTTCTCATTGTTGACTTAATAAAAGCCAACCGCAAAGAATGGGTGGTTTTTGTATCAGGTGGTGCATTTGTAAGTGCCCTTGCAATGGTGATTGATCGATGGCCTTTTTAATAATATATTTTCAAAAACAAAAAATAATATATGAAACGTTTGCTGTTTTCTTTGGTTTGCTTGTTAAGTTTTTACAGTTATGTCTTTTCGCAAGACATTAAAAACAATAACAGCGCAAATCATGCCAATAAATTTGAACAGTTGGGAACTATTTTACCATCGCCCAACGAATATCGTACTGCTAGTGGCGCCCCCGGCAACAAATATTGGCAAATGCGTGCCGATTACGATATTAAATGCGAATTAGATGAAGTCAACAATAAATTAAATGGCGCTGAAGTCATTACTTATTACAACAACTCTCCCGATGTTTTAAATTATCTGTGGATGCAGCTGGATGAAAACCAACACAGCACGGTAAACAATGCCAATTATCAAAACAGTAATTCCATGCAAACACAGGTAACAAATAAAACCCTGGACAGGTATGCAGATGCTAAAACAGATAATGGCTACGGTTTTAATATTGTAAAGCTGACTGATATGATGGGCAAAACCATGAAGCATTTCGTCAATAAAACGATGATGAAAGTAGATTTAGCAAAACCTCTTTTACCGGGACAAAAAATTAGTTTCAAAATAGAATGGAATTATAAATTAGCCGATCGCAGCGATTTTCAAAAATTTGGTGGTGCCCGTGGTGGTTATGAGCCCTTTGAAGATGGCAATAATAATTATACAATGACACAATGGTATCCTCGTATGTGTAAATATGGAGACGAAGTGGGTTGGCAAAATCATCAGTTTACCGGCAGAGGAGAATTCACACTTAGTTTTGGAAATTTTAAAGTGCAGATGACTGTGCCTGCTGATCATGTTGTAGGGGCTACTGGTGTTTGTCAAAACTATGCGCAGGTACTTACACCAACACAAATGTTAAGATGGAATAAAGCACAAACGGCAAAAGAACCATTACAAATCGTAACACAAACAGATGCGTTGAATGCATCTAAAGTAAAAACCAATGCCAATAAAAAAACATGGATTTATAAAGCAGATAATGTTAGAGATTTTGCCTGGACAAGTTCACGCCGTTTTGCATGGGATGCTATGCCTATTGAAGTAGAAGGGAAAAAAGTAATGACAATGAGTTATTATGCAAATGAAGCTTATCCTATCTACAGCAAATTTTCTACAAAAGCAGTGGCACATACAGTAAAAACATATTCTAACTTCTCTATTCCTTATCCTTATCCTGTTGCCATCAGTGTAGAAGGCAATCAGGGTATGGAGTATCCAATGATTTCATTTAATCCCGGCAGGGCCGAAAAAGACGGCACCTATTCCGAGGGGTCAAAGAATGCCGCCATTCAGGTTATTATTCATGAAGTAGGCCATACTTTTTTCCCAATGATTGTAAACAGCGATGAAAGACAATGGACTTGGATGGATGAAGGATTAAATTCTTACCTGCAATATCTTACTCAGGAGCTTTGGGATAATACAACCCCGTCCAATGGCGGACCCGCCTGGAGTATAACCGACTATATGAAGCTGCCCAAAGAACAACTGGAGCCAATTATGACTAATAGCGAAAACATAAAAAATTTTGGTTCTAATGCATATAGCAAAGTAGCTACAGGATTGAACATTTTAAGAGAAACCATTGTTGGCCGAGAATTATTTGACAATGCATTTCGTGAATATGCTCGTCGTTGGGCATTCAAGCATCCCTCACCTGCCGATTTCTTCCGCACATTAGAAGATGCAACAGGTGAAGATCTTGACTGGTTTTGGCGTGGATGGTTTTATGGTACCGATGCTTGTGATATTTCAATTGATACCGTAAAATTTGCAAAAGCCGATGTTAATGCTACCCCTGAACAAAAAGAAGATCAGGTAATTTATCGTTCACTTCCAAAACCACAAGTAGGCAAAGAAGATATTTCCAAAATGCGCAATCGTGAAGACAAGAATATTGTATTTGAAACTGACAGAGACACAACGCTGCGTGATTTTTATTGGAAATACGACCGCAATATTGAAAAGTATGATACCACAAAATATGCTACAACGATGAAGCCTTTTACAGAAGCATTAGATGAAGCTTCAAAAGAAAAATATGCGGACAAAAACATGTATGAAGTTACTTTTAGCAATAAAGGCGGACTAATGATGCCCATCATTATTGAATGGACTTACAAAGACGGAACAAAAGAAGTTGAAAGAATTCCGGCTCAGGTTTGGCGCATGAATGAAAGTAAAGTAGTAAAAACTTTTGTAAAAGATAAAGAGGTAGCTACCGTTAAACTGGATCCTTATCACGAAACGGCTGATATCAATACTGATAACAATACTTATGGCGACATAAAAGAACCCAGCAAATTCAAAGTATTTAAACAAAAACAATTTGCAAGACCTGCAGGTGTGAATCCCATGCAGAAAGCACAGGAGAAAAAAGCATTTTAATTTGTAATTCAACAATTTTTGAAGCCGCTTATCAAAAAGCGGCTTTTTTATTCCATTTATGAATCAATAAATAAATATGTTTTACTTAGATTTGGCAACCTGATTCCTGCTTTCTATTTCAAGAATAAAATTTCAATAATCATTTATTCCAATTTTATTATTTAGATTTTTTTTATACCAATTATTAAATTAAAAATGAACGACATGAAAAAATGGTATGCTTTCACAGCAGTAATGTTTTGTCTTTCCACTGCTGTTTTTTCTCAAAACATTCAAAACAATCCCGGAAGTAACCACGGCAATAAATTTGAACAATTAGGAGCTACTTTGCCTACACCAAATGAATACCGAACGGCCAGTGGAGCTCCAGGTCCCAAGTATTGGCAACAGCGTGCAGACTATGATATAAAATGTGAGTTGGATGAAAAAAATTTGAAACTTACCGGCTTTTGAAACAATTTCATATTATAATAATTCGCCTAACTCATTAAATTATCTATGGCTTCAGTTGGACGAAAACCAGCACAGCAGTATTAACAATGCCAACTACCAAAATAGCAGTAACATGAGCAGCAGGGTTGGTATTTCTCAAATTGAAAAAAATGAGGAAGACAAAACAGATAATGGATATGGTGATATTATAACAAGTATTACCGATGCTGCTGGTAAAAAATTAAGCTATGACATTAATAAAACAATGATGCGGGTAGAGTTGCCTGCGGTTTTAAAACCCGGACAAAAATTTGTATTTAAAGTTTCCTGGTATTATAAACTTGCCGATCGTATGGGCAGAGGAGGCCGTGGTGGATACGAATATTTTCCCGAAGATGGTAATCATGAATTTACAATGGCACAATGGTATCCGCGGCTATGTGTTTACAGCGATTTTCAAGGCTGGCAAAATCATCAGTTCACCGGAAGAGGAGAGTTTGCTTTGACCTTTGGTAATTTTAAAGTGGCTATGACAGTTCCTGCCGATCACATCATTCTATCAACCGGCGAAGGCCAGAATTATCCTGCCGTACTCTCTCCGGCTCAATTAGCAAGATGGAAGCAAGCACAAACATCAAGCGAGCCAATAGAAATAGTAACACTTGCAGAAGCAAAGGCTGCAGAAAAACAAAAAAGCGACAAAAAGAAAACCTGGATTTTTAAAGCAAATAATGTAAGAGATTTCGCCTGGTGTTCCTCACGCAAATTTGTGTGGGATGCTTTAGCCACTAAAGTACAAGGCAAAAAAGTAATGTGCATGAGTGGTTATAGTAAAGAATCTTATGGGTTGTACAGGAAATTTTCTACCAAAGTAGTAGAACATACGATACAGACTTATTCCAAGTTCACCATTCCTTATCCCTATCCGGTAGCACAAAGTATAGAAGCCAGTAGTGGAATGGAATATCCGATGATTTGCTTCAACTACGGTCGTACAGAAAAAGATGGCACTTATAGCGAAGGCACTAAATATGGAATGATCGGAGTAGTAACGCATGAAGTAGGTCATAATTTTTTCCCAATGATCATCAACAGCGATGAACGTCAATGGAGCTGGATGGATGAGGGCCTGAATACTTTTGTACAATATCTCACACAGGAATTGTGGGATAATAAGTATTTTAATAGCCGTGGCCCAGCTCGTTTTATAACAGATTATATGAAGCTTTCAAAAGATCAGTTGGAACCCATCATGACTAATAGTGAAAATATTGTTCAATTTGGTCCCAATGCATATTCAAAACCAGCAACAGGATTAAATATTTTGAGAGAAACTATAATGGGTCGCAAAAATTTTGATTATGCCTTTAAAGAATATGCAAGAAGATGGGCTTTTAAACATCCTGAACCAGCAGATTTCTTCAGAACAATTGAAGACGCAAGTGGTGAGGATTTAGATTGGTTTTGGCGTGGTTGGTTTTATGGAACCGAAGCTTGCGATATTTCTTTGGACAGTGTGAAATGGTTGAAGGCTGATGTTGACAATGTGCCAAACCCAACCAAAGAAATGACAATGAAACGCAGTCTTCCTAAACCACAGATACCACCTACAGACGATATTTCTAAAATGCGTAACCTGGAAGATAAATCTATCGTTTTTAAAACTGATGCAGATACCAGCCTGAGGGATTTTTACTGGAAATATAAAAGAGGAATAGAGCCTTATGACAGTACACAATATGAAATAACTATTCCCGGATCAACGCCTACTGGTCTTACATCTGAAGAAAAAGAACAATATAAAAACACTAACCAATACGAACTAACTTTTACCAATAAAGGTGGATTAGTAATGCCGATTATAATTCAATGGAATTATAAAGACGGAACAAAGGAAATAGAAAGAATTCCTGCACAGGTTTGGCGTCTTAATGAAAATAAAGTTGTAAAAACATTTATTAAGGACAAAGAGGTTACCTCAATTCAGTTGGATCCCTATCAGGAAACAGCAGATATTGACATAAGTAATAACGACTGGCAAACAATAGCTGCACCGTCTAAGTTTACAATTTTCAAAGGGAGAATGGGCTTTCCAAGAGGTAGCAGTGGCGGCGCTGCAAACCCAATGCAAAAAGCTATGGAGAAAAAAGCATTTTAATGTTTTGAAATAATTTCTAAACCATTTTTTGAAAAAGGCACGGCATATAAGCTGTGCCTTTTGCTTTGTTCCAAAAAAAAAATCAAGCAGATTACTATTATCTTTATACAATGAAAAAGTATATTTTAATCGCTTTTCTCTTCTTAGTTGTTTATCATTCAAATGCTGCTACTGTAGATACTGTTTCTATTTACAGCAATGCAATGCAAAAGAGTATTAAATGTGTTGTAATAAATCCTTCGCTTAAAAAAAATAAGTCGGCATCATTGCCAGTTGTTTATTTATTACATGGCTATGGCGGCTGGTATAGCAATTGGATAATAAGAGTGCCTGAATTAAAAACCTATGCAGATGAATATAAAGTATTGATTGTTTGTCCGGATGGTGGTAACAGCAGTTGGTATTTCAACAGTCCGGTGGATAGCACAATGAAATATGAAACTTATATTGGTAAAGAAGTGCCAGAATATATTGATGCACATTACAAAACAATAAAAAACAGAACTGCTAGAGCCATTACAGGATTAAGTATGGGAGGTCATGGTGCCCTATTTATCGCATTTCGGCATAGCAATTTTTTTGGCGCATGTGGTAGTATGAGTGGTGGCGTGAATTTGATGAGCTCAAAAAATAAATATGATATCATGAAAAGAATTGGAGACACAACAAACACCTCTTCTAATTGGAAAAATTATTCTGTAATGGGACTAGTGGAGCAAAAAACAAATGATTCCTTAGCCATAATATTTGACTGTGGTACTGCCGACCCGTTTTTTAAAGACAATTTTCTACTACACGAGAAAATGACACAATTGAAAATACCCCACGATTATATAGAAAGGCCTGGGAAACATAACTGGGATTATTGGAGAAACGCTGTACAATATCAATTACTCTATTTCAGAAATTATTTTGAAAAAATGAATGCTAATAAAAAGTAATTTCAGTAACCGGTTTGGCCATCTCTGGTTTTCACTTTCTTTTTACCCGAGTTTTTCTTTTCATACTCCATCACTTCTTTGGGCTTCACTTTCGTTTTAGTGGCAGTATCAGTTTTTACTACCTTTGCACCTGTTGCAAGAGAAAGAGGTCTTATATCATCATCAGACACCATTTCATCATCGCCGGTTCTTAGCTTGTTCATCCAATAATTTTCTGTTTGTGTTACTACACCTTCGTAAGGATCGTAGTACATCCATTTGCCATGCTTCATTGAAAAGCCGTCATTCTTCACCACCACTCTGTCCTTTACAATATTCGGATTATTTACATCATATACATTCACGGTATCAAATGCCACTTTGGGGTCCATCGCCCTCCAACTTTCTTCACGCAGCAGTCCACCATTATATGTGTAATAATACTGTTTACCATTTAGCTTGCCCCATCGGTAATTCTCTTCTGCAATTTTTACTCCAATCAGGGAATACCTTTTCCAAACTCCCTCTTTATTGTCGTTTTCAAAATACCCTTCTTCTTCATAACCTCTCTCGCCACGCAGATCAGGAACTTTTATTACCCATGGACCTTGCTTATGCCCGTTCATATCAATCCTGTCTAATGTATCTCCTTTTGGCCCCATTCTAAAAGATTTCCATTGCGAAAACCCTTTCAAGGCTATGCCATTCATGGAAATAAAGATCAAAAAAACAATGATACTGCGCATAGTTTAGTAAGTTTGGTTGGTCCTCATTGAGAATATTATGTTACAATAATAACGCCAAAACAATTTCTTTATGTTGTCAAAATTAAAGCTTTCAGTATCTATTTTTTGCAGCTTTTCATTATTGCTGCAAAATGTAAATGCTCAGATAAGCCCCACCTCAGCTGCCGAAAGAATGAAAAATATTGAAATTCGGAAATCATTAGAAAACAAATCTGTTGTTAATAATATTAAATTCAGAAATATTGGTCCATCCGTTATGAGTGGCCGGGTGGTTGATCTGGATGTAAATCCAGACGATCCAACAGAGTTTTATGTTGCTTATGCCACAGGTGGTCTTTGGCATACGACGAACAATGGTCAAAGTTTCACGCCAATTATGGACAGTCTGGATATGTTGTTTATTGGAGACATCGCTGTAAACTGGTCATCACCAAAAAGAATCATTTGGGTAGGAACAGGTGAAGAAAACAGCAGCCGTTCCACTTATGCAGGTGTCGGCGTTTATAAAACGGAAGACAATGGCATGCATTGGGAATACCTTGGACTTCCTGAATCACATCATATTGGCAAAATTCAACTTCATCCTACCAATCCGAATATTGCATGGGTAGCAGTACTGGGTCATCTTTATTCTGCCAACAAAGAAAGAGGCATATACAAAACCACTGATGGAGGGCATACTTGGAAACAAACTTTATTTATTGATGATAACACCTGCGCTGTTGATATAGATATCAATCCGTCCAATCCACAGGAAATATATGCTGCAATGTGGTTTTCGAAACCGCCAAGCCTGGAAATTTGTAGAAAGTGGGCCTACCAGCGGAATATTTAAAAGTATTGATGGTGGTGAAACCTGGAATTTGATAACCGGACCCGGCTCTGGATTTATGAGCGGTACTAAAATCGGAAGAATTGGCATTGCAGTGTACCCCAAAATTCCGAATATCATTTATGCAGTTGTAGATAACAATACACCGTTAAAAGACAGTTCTAAAAAAAATGATGCAAATTATAAAGTTGCAGACTTCAAAGATCTTAACAAAGAACAATTTGCTTCACTTGACAATAACAAATTAGATACCTTTCTAAAAAAGTCATTTGTACTTAGAAAGTATAGCGCTAAAGCGGTAAAAGACTTAGTAGCTACTGATAAAATAAAATCAACATCACTATGGGAATATTTTGATGCTGATGATGGTTTCCAAAACAATGGTATTGCCGGTTGCGAAGTGTACAGAAGTGATAACGGTGGAAAGTCATGGGCAAAAACACATACACTGCCCATTGGTATTTTCTTTACTTATGGATATTATTTCGGCAAAATCTATGTTTCTCCTGTCAATGAAAATAAAGTTATCATCACCGGTGTGCCCCTTCAACTTTCAAATGATGGTGGCAAAACCTGGAAAAATATTGACAAGGGAAATGTACACAGCGATCACCATGCTGTATGGATCGATCCTAAAAAAGATTCGCATATAATTAATGGTAATGACGGTGGCGTAAATATTACCTATGATGATGGCGCAAATTGGTTTTTTGCAAATACTCCCGCTGTGGCACAGGCCTATCAGGTAACAACTGATGATGAAAAACCTTATAATGTTTATGCAGGCTTTCAGGATAATGGGTTGTGGTATGGCCCATCTACCTACAAAGCAAACATTCGCTGGCAAAGTAACGGTAGCTATCCTTACAAAGGACTAGGAGGAGGCGATGGTATGCAAACACAGGTGGACACTCGTGATAATAATACAGTTTATATTGGTTCCCAATTTGGCGCTTATCAGCGCATAAATAAACTCACACGAGGTGATAGAAAAAGTGTAAAACCTTCGCACGAACTAGGTGAGCTACCATTACGTTTTAACTGGCAAACACCGATTGTACTCAGTCGTCATAATCAGGATATTTTTTATATTGGAGCCAACAGGCTTTACCGTTCACTAAATCGTGGCGATTCCTTGACAGGAATAAGCCCTGATCTTACTAATGGTAAAGTTTTCGGTAATGTACCTTATGGCACGATAACAGCATTGAGTGAATCACCATTTCGCTTTGGAATGCTGTATGCCGGCACTGATGATGGAAATATACAATTAACAAAAGACGGTGGCTATACTTGGACAAAGGTTAATGTTCATATTGATTTGCCATCTCAAAAAAGGAAACCTCCTGTAAACATAGTGCCAACGGGATTGTGGGTAAGCCGTGTGGTTGCTTCTCAATACAAAGAAGGGCGAGTTTATGCTACGCTGAATGGCTATCGGTTTGACAATTTTGGTGCATACCTATATGTAAGCGAAGATATGGGAGCAACCTGGAAACAGTTGGGCAAAGATTTACCTGCCGAGCCTTTGAATGTGGTTAGAGAAGACCCAAAAGATGAGGACATATTGTATCTAGGAAGTGACGGGGGATTGTATGTAAGTTTTGATCGTGGAAATAGTTTTATGATTTGGAATGCAGGAATGCCAAGATCAGTTCCCATACATGACATTGCCATACAGCAAAGAGAAAATGATATAATACTGGGCACACATGGCCGCAGTCTTTACCTGTGCAACTTAAGCGATGTACAAGGATTGAAAAAGGATCCTGACTGGCTGAAAAAGAAACCAAAAGAAAAGGTGACACCTCCTTCCATCAGAGGTTTTGATGAAGCCACACCAGAGAAAGACTAAAATGAAATCAGGAGCGCCAAAAGTGCTCCTGATTTTTTTTGAAACAAACTTGACAGGTTTTTACATATCTCATTTCCTGCTATTCATTCTTTGATGTTACCTTTTTCTCTTTCCTGAAAATGCTAAATAATAAACCACCCATCAATGCACAATAGAGTGTACTGTTTACAGGCTTGGATGTAATGGTGCATGTACCCGAATTACATCCTACAAAATGGTAGTATAAATAACCACCTAAAGCCCCTATCAATATACCTATAATAGTAATGAAGTGCTTTTTAAAGAAGTTAGTGATAGCCATAATTCAAAAAAAAATATTTCTAATACGCAATACGATTAAACATTTTCAATAACACTTTTCAGTTTAACTCTTACCTGTTGAGCTACTTCGCCTAAGCTTGGGTTTTCAATTGCCATCATTGAAGCCACAGGATCCACAGCCGATATTTCAACTTCACCATTCTCTCTTTCCTGAACAATTACATTACATGGCAACATGGTTCCGATATGGCTTTCTGCTAACAAGGCCTGATAAGCAAACTGTGGGTTACATGCACCCAAAATTTTATACTTTCTAAAATCAACATCCAATTTTTTCTTTAGTGTTTCTTTCAAATCAATTTCAGTCAACACGCCAAATCCCTCCTTCTTTAATTCCTCAGTAACCTTTGAAACAGCAGCTTCAAAATCAAATTTCACGATTTTAGAAAAATGGTAACTCATATTAATGTATTTAAAAAATGGAAAAATTGAGAGTGTAAATATCGCAACTCTCTAGTAATCGTTTGGTAACATTTGTTTCATTCTTCAATTCTCATCCTATAAATTTTAAAGGCCAAGCATAAAAAAAATACGAACCGGAGTTCGCATTTTTTAAAATTTATTCACTTTAACATTATGCGGTCTTTTTCTTTCTCTTGAGCACCACTACCAAAAGTAAAATCAAAACCAATGCTCCCCCGCCTATCATCAAAGCCAATTTATTTTTATTTACAAAATCCATAAATCCATTTTCGCCTTTATCCAATCCCTTATCTATATTAGTCTGTGTATCTTCCAAAAATTTATCAACAAACGGGAAGGCCGGGTTTTGACTTTTTACTTCTTTTAATTTTTCCAAAGCCTTCTTAAATCTGGATTTATCAAATAGGTTCATCGCTTCTTCATAAAGCAAAGAAATATCGCTCATTTGAGGTTTTACACTACCCTTCTTTAAAAACTCTTTTACAATAGTTGCAGGAACAATAAAATTCATTCCCTGCACCTCTTGTCCTCTTTGCTCATCGGCACTACCAAAAGTTGCCAGCCCAATTACTTCTCCTTTATCATTCATCACCGGGCCGCCACTATTTCCATGTGTAATGGCTGCATCAATTTGCAATACATCCCAGCCTCCTTTCATTTTTTTTCTGGCACTTACCAGTCCTGTTGTAAGGGTGGCTTCGGCCATAGACTCTTCCGATATCAAAGGATGAAATGTAGCCACACCCGGATAGCCAAGTACATAAACGGGATCTCCTGTTGACATTTGTGTATCATCTCCTATTCTGATAGTAGGATATATATGCTTTTCCTGCAATTTTAAAATGGCTACATCTTTTCCCGGTATGGGATTACCTCGGGTTACCAGTTTGGCAGGTATAGTCATTGCAACAATCTCTCCTTTTTTTCCTGTAACACCTATCACCACATTATAATCTGCTTGAATATCATCAACTGTAAGCGTCTGGCTGAAATACCAACTCTCTGCATCAACAATTGCTTTTGATTCTTCTTCATTCATCTTTCGTCCCATAGACTGCTCCAATGATGCTACATCCTCATTGATGATTTTAGAAAACGCTTGTTGAGCAAAACTTTGCTTGGTCGATTCTTCATCAGCATCTATTACATGCGCATTTGTTACTACATATCCATCAGGCGTAATGACAAAGCCCGAACCCAACATCGTCGTATTCAATTCCTCGCTCATGGTTTCATTACTACGAGTCATGTACTTATCCACGTTTGCCGCAAAAGATTTGATGTAGGAAGTCCAGAATAAATCGGTAGTGTATGTTCCATCGGCTTCTAGTTGCTGTTTTATATTCTGTGCCAGCACAGTTAAAGACGATTCATCTATATATGGTTTTGCTGCACTTACATTGCCCTTAAATGTGGCTAATATCATTACTGTTCCCGGTTTATTGCGTTCAGCAATTTGCCTGGGACTCATACCACTCTTTTGTTGTCCTTTTGCTGTTGCACAACAAAAAACAAATAAGATGAGGACGAATTTTTTCATTTGCATTAGTTTTGATTTCAATGATTAAGCTACAAGATAATACTATCAATCCAAAAAAATATTGACTCTGATATAAACTTATAAACTTTTGAATCTTTCAAAACAGACTTTTTCCAAAGCTTCTCTTTCATCAGGATGTGCAATATTGATTAATGCCTTTGTTCTTTGCCTTAGATTTTTACCAAAAAGATAGGCAATTCCATATTCAGTAACAACATAATGGGCATGTGCTCTTGTAGTAGTTACACCAGCGCCGGATTTTAATACAGGTACTATCCTGGATATGCCTTTTGCCGTTCGGCTGGGCAAAGCGATAATCGGTTTTCCTCCCTCGCTTAATGCAGCACCCCGCATAAAATCCATTTGGCCTCCCACACCAGAGTATTGATATGTTCCAATAGAATCTGCACACACCTGACCTGTTACATCTATTTCAATTGCACTGTTAATTGCAATCATTTTATTATTGCGACGAATAGTATGTGGGTCATTTACATAATCAATATCCAAAAACTGAAAGGCTGGATTATCATCAACATAATTATAAAGTTTTTTGGTGCCCAATGCAAATCCCGTAACTGTCTTGTGTGGATGGATGCTTTTATACTTATTATTAATGATATCATTTTCAAAAAGATCAATTATTCCATCCGAACACATTTCAGTATGCACTCCCAAATCTTTATGTCCTGAAAGTGATTGTAATACCGCATCGGGTATAGAACCAATACCCATTTGCAAAGTGCTTCTGTCTTCAATTAATGAAGCAACATGTTTTCCTATTTGCTTTTCTGCATCACTTAGTTTTTCGCCAAGCTTCATTTCGTGTAATGCATCTTCACAATATACCAAACTCTGAAATCGGCTGCTATGAATCAACCCGTCGCCATGTGTACGTGGCACATTCGGGTTAACCTGCGCAATAATAAATTTTGCAGTATTTACCGCAGAACGGGCAATATCAACAGAAACACCCAATGAACAGTAGCCATGAACATCAGGAGGTGATACCTGAACCAAAGCAACATCAATTGGCAAAATATTCTGCTTGAACAACTCAGGTATTTCACTTAAAAATACCGGTATATAATCGGCCCTTCCTTCGTTTACATCTTTTTCAAATACTTTCAGAAACAAACATAGAGTTCATATTGAAAATGCCTTTAAACTCAGGTTTATTGATCTGTATATCTCCATAAACTGAAATAAAAACGAGTTCAACATTTTTTAATCTGTTAGCCTGCCTGGCAAGTTCTTTCAGCAAAAAAGTTGGGGTTTGGGCACTACCTTGTATGTACACACGATTTCCAGGCTGAATAACTGAAAGTGCTGCTTCTGCTGATTGATAGACAATAGGTATTTTCATAAGCAGCAAAGCTATAAACCGTAAAAGATTTTTAGATCAAAAGATTGTAAATACTTATAGCAGACCATCTGATTTTGAGGAAAGCAACCATTCCAATGCTAACTCATAGCCCTTCAAGCCTAAACCGAATATGCTGCCAATTGCCTTTCCACTTACATGCGAAAGCTTTCTGAATTCTTCCCTGACATGTACATTGGAAATATGCACTTCTATCACCGGAGCTTTGATGGCCGCAATGGCATCGCCAATGGCTACCGAGGTATGTGTGTAGCCACCCGGATTTAAAATAATTCCGTCATACTCAAACCCAACTTTTTGCAATTCATTCACCAGTTCTCCTTCTACATTACTTTGAAAATAACTGATAGCAACCGCAGGAAATTTCTCTTTCAGTGAATTAAAAAACTGATCAAAGGAAATATTTCCATAGATGTCTGTTTCTCTTTTTCCCAGAAGATTCAGGTTGGGGCCGTTGATGATGGCAATTTTCATTTCCCGAAAATATGCAATTGTTACAAATCTGTTTTCAAAAGACTATACATGTGCAAGGTGATTCGCTTTCCGTTTTTTACTTCTGCCTCACGAAGGATGCCTTCTTTCATAAACCCTGATTTTTCGAGAAGCTTACTACTGGCGTCATTTCCTGTTTCTACAATGGCTTCCATTCTGTGCAGTTTCCAGGTGCTAAAAAGGTGCTTGATCATTTCTGGTAATACTTCCGGCATAATGCCTTTTTTCCAGTATTTGGGCAAAAGCCAATAACCTATTTCGGCTTTTTCATGTTCTGCATTGTAAAAATTCATTCCACAGGCGCCTACTGGCATATTGGTTTCTTTGCTTACAATCTTCCACCAGCATCCGGTTTTTTCTTTCCAGATGTTTTCATAAAAATCCATCTGCACTTTAGTTGCCTTTAATGTATAATACCTCACTCCATAAAAAGGAATGACCTGTGGGTGGCTTAATCCTTCAAAAATAAATGGCTGATCAGCTTCAACAATTTGTTTTAAATAGAATCGGGTTGTTTCTAATTCGGGAAATGGCTGCATGTAAAAAATAATATTTGCTTAGTTCTTGCTTTGTTTAATCATGTCGATAAATTCATCAAATAAATATCTGGAATCGTGTGGGCCAGGTGTGGCTTCTGGATGATATTGTACTGAGAATGCAGGTTTGCCTTTTACCCGTATGCCTTCAATACTTTGGTCATTGAGGTTCACATGTGTTATTTCTATTTGTGCTGATTTCTTTACCGCTTCAGTATCTACACCAAAGCCATGGTTTTGAGTGGTGATTTCTGATTTACCTGTTACCATATTTTTTACAGGATGATTTAATCCCCTATGGCCATGGTGCATTTTAAAAGTAGAAATGCCATTGGCAAGTGCCAGCAATTGATGTCCAAGACAAATGCCAAATACTGGTTTTTCAGTTTTTAAAATTTGTTTTAGCATATCAATGGCATAATCCATTGGCGCAGGATCGCCGGGGCCGTTGGAAATAAAATATCCATCCGGATAAAACTTATTGACTTCTTCAAATTTTGTTTTCGCAGGAAATACTTTTACAAAGGCACCACGTTCTACCATGCAATTCAGTATATTTTTCTTTACGCCATAGTCCATTACCGCAATTTTTATTGCAGCATTTTTATCACCCAATTCATAAGGAGTTGATGTACTTACTTTACTTGCCAGTTCCAGTCCATCCATGTCAGGAACTTTTGCAAGTTTTTCCTTCAGCATTTCTATATCCGTTGTTTCAGAAGAAATAATACAATTCATAGCACCTTTGGTGCGAATATGTGCCACTAATGCACGGGTGTCCAAGCCTTCTATTGAAACTATATTATTTTCTTTAAGATAATCCTGAAGTGAACCTTTCGCAAGCTTGCGACTATACCCTTCTTCAAGATTTCTTCCAATCAATCCATTGATTTTTATGCTCCCACTTTCAACATCTTCATCACTTACGCCATAATTACCAATATGAGCACTATTCATTATAAGTATCTGACCAAAATAACTGGGATCAGTAAAAACTTCCTGATAGCCGGTCATGCCGGTATTAAAACAAATTTCGCCGGTCGTGGTTCCTATAGCGCCAAAGGCTTTGCCATGAGCAACAGTACCATCGGCTAATAACAAAATAGCAGGGAGAGTAGTTTCAGACATTGAATTCAAAAATTTGTTTACCTGATAATTTCGGCCACAAAGAAACTGAATAAGACAATAATTGTCTTAATTTTCTTTCAACAGATCTTGTAAAAAAAAGCCTCAGCAAAATGACTGAGGCTCAATTGAACACACTTATTACAAAATAGTTACTGTTTAATAAATTTTATTGAAGCTTTTTGATTTCCCATATTTGCTGTTAGAATGTAACTTCCTGCACTTAGCGTATTTATATCCCATGTTTTAGAATTACTACCAACAAAACTCAAAGTTTCTGCTTTTCGCAATACCACCTGACCCGCCATGTTTGAAATTGTGTAATTTATATTTCCTTTTTCTGCATTGCTGAAGACAAAGGTCAAATTTGATTTTACAGGATTGGGATATAATGATGTAATCTGAATACTTGTATTATAGCTGCCACCCGAAAGTTTTACAATATTTGAATATAGCGTTTTGCCTGATGAACTGGTATGTTTAATTCTATACAGAACATTTGTTTGCATAGGTTGATGTTGATAGCGATAGTTATCCCTCCCTGAAATAGTGGCTACATTTCCTCCATTCTGGAAAGTTTGCCCATCGGATGAATACTCTATTGTAAATGCGCCACCGGTATTTGATTCTTCAAAATCCCAAACCAATTCAACATTACCTGCACTACTCCATCTTGCACGAAGCATGAAATTATTTAAAGGCAAAATTGAATAAATAGGCTGTGTCCACAATCCTCTACCATGTGTAGATGCAAGAATCATCTGATCCGAGCTTCAATATTGCAGCATGGTAGCTCTCACCAAAGGAAATGTGGGGCTGCTTACCCATACCGTGGATGCCCCATTTATCAAATCGGTAAACCAAACACCTGTTTCGGTTGCAATAATCATTTTAGTATTATCGCCTGGTTTGAATAAAGCCCAGCGAACGGGCATATCAGGCAGATTACCATCAATATTTGTCCAGCTTGTGCCGCCGTTCGTTGTTACCCAAATATTATTAACTCCATAATTTGAAAATGTTAACACAAGGTTATTGTCATTTGTTCCTACTTCAATACAAGAGGTAGAAACATTGGTAGGTAAACCGGTACTAATATTAGTACCCGCTGAGCCAGATGCAATGGTATTAGCATTATCTACTCTGCAAATTCTCGTAGAGCCGCTATTATTTTCTGTGCCAAAATAAACTCTGTTTGCAGTATAGGGTGACACTTTTACTGCTGTAACTTCATTATTGTTAAAGCCTGTAATATTAATATCGTTATATGAAGTTCCCGAATGGGGGTTCATCCATCGTAAGTAATAGCCTGAAGCATTCAAGCAATACATAATATTAGCGGCATCATCAAAATCAGTAGGGTTAATAAAACGACCGTAACTACTTAAGTCTGCATTTGCCCAAGTAGCTCCACCATCAGCACTTACTCTGTACAAGTTTCTAACATAAGAAACATATTGATATTGAGGTTCATTTTGGTCAATGTGTACAAATGCACCGTCCCCACCCTTTACTTCTACTGAACCACCCAAACCCGGGCTTGTCAATTGATGACTACCATTATCTTGTGCACCTGCCAGAAAATAATTGGTTGTTGATGGGTGTATGGCACAGGAATAAAACTGCTTCAGCCGTAAGCCTGCATTTCTGTCTCTGATTGTGGTGCCTGCATTACTGCTAAAAAATATACCGCCATCACTTCCAAATATCAGTCGCTGCGAACCGGTTCCATAAATTTTTATAAAGTGAATATCAGCATGCACATATTGACCGGAAGTGCCTACCCAGTTAGCAAGCTTAGTCCATGTAGCACCTCCATCAGTTGTTTTATAAGGCTCCAATCCGCCTACTACAACTGTATTTGCATCAGCAGGGTCAACACTTATTCCAAGATTATACCAGCCTTGGCCACCTGCCCAGCCTGCTGTTGGCGAACCGGAAGTTGCAGACCAATTAGCTCCACCATCAGTTGATTTATAAATTGCAGGAACTTGATATGGATTGGCATTAGTAGATGGTAACGCATAAAGTGTATTTCCCGCACATCCAAGTTCAATACGAACATTACTGGATGGATAACCAGATGTAGGGGCTGTCCAACCGCTTGAATTTACAGTTGACGGATTATCAGTAAACCGATATTCACAAGTTGAAGTCTGGCCGGAGCTAACATGCAACCTGCCTGTACTGCTCAATTCCATATCGGAGAATCTGTTAGAAGTTAAAGTCCTGAAGGTGTAATATTTACCCATGAATCCCCAGCAGTTGTAGATCTGAATATTCCGCTGAGAGTACTTAACATAAACGTTGCCGGAATTATCACATAAGATTTTACTGCAATAATCAAAATCTGTGCCTGTAGTGCTGCCTAACTGACTCCAAGATGCTCCACCATCAGTACTTTTAAAAATGCCATCTCCGGCAACGGCGTCAACATTATAACACCATTCGCCTGTACTAAAATACATAGTGTTAGTCGCAGCAGGATTTTGACAAATTCCTGTAATAGCCATATTTGCAAAAAAATCATTTACCAAAGTCCAGGTAGCAGGAGAAGCCGTAATATCTGTTGTCTTCCAAATACCCCCATCTACCCCACCCACAAAAACGGTATTTCCTGAAGCATCATTGGCATCAACCAAAATGGATCGCATTCTGCCAGATGTAATTCCGCTATTTGCTCTTGTATTTCCGTTGGAAGGGCCAACTACATCACTATTGGGTCCACGCTCTGTCCAGGAGCCATAAGCTGATACTGCCATAACTCCAGATAATCTTGAATCCACTGTTTTTTGCAGTGCTGTCATGTATCGCTCTCTTGGCACAAGGCCAAGTCGGGGGTCTTTTGTTGATTCAAATTCCTGTCGCATTCTTTCAGCGGGCCCGTCATATTTTTCGTTTTCTTCATCACCCTCCTTTTGAGGCTTGGAGCTATGATTGCAACTGGCAATCACAAACAACTGCAATACGATTGCAGAAATAACCATTGAACGTTTTAAGAAAAAATGTCTTTTCATTATCAAAGGATTTTTTAATTGAATCTTCCTAAAATTAAAAATTAATTTATGCTACTACAAAAAAAACTTACTCACACATTTTTGAAAATTTCCTGCGTAGAAGTGTTATCTGTGTTTATTTTATTGAAATTGTAAATAAACCATTGATAATTATGAACCGATGACAGTTCTATAGATTTTTTATTACAAAAAAAAGACTGCCCATTTCGGGGCAGTCTTTATAAAATTATCTTTTAAAAAAATTATTCAGCAGCTTTTTCCTCAGTAGCAGGTGCATCAGCAGCTTCTGCTTTTTTCTTGGCACCAGCAGAACGGCGTGTTTTCTTAGCAGCAGTTTTTGCTTCGCCTTTTCCTTTGCCATATACTTCGTTGAAATCAACGAGTTCTATCATTGCAGTTTCAGCATTATCACCGGGACGGGCACCCAACTTGATGATACGAGTATAACCACCAGGACGACCGGCAATTTTTTCAGCAATGGTGCTAAACAATTCAGTTACTGCTTCTTTATCCTGCAAATAACTAAATACAACCCTGCGCTGATGTGTTGTATTTGTACGACCCTTGGTAATCAAAGGCTCTACATACACTCTCAACGCTTTTGCCTTGGCTAAAGTGGTAACGATTCTTTTGTGCTCAATCAACTGGCAGGCCAGATTGCTTAATAAAGCTTCTCTATGAGCTTTTTTTCTGCCGAGGTTTTTAATCTTGTCTCCGTGACGCATGACTTATAAAATTTGTGGTTTGAAAATATATTTTTATCAAACCGATAAAAAAATTCGGTTGTACCGTGTCAGGAATTACAACCTACTTTATCAAAAAAAATTAGAATTCGCTTACATCAATTCCGAGTTTTGGCAAATCCATTCCAAAATGCAAACCTCTTTCGGTAAGCACCTGTTCAATTTCAGACAATGATTTTTGTCCGAAGTTGCGGAACTTCATCAAATCTTCTTGCTCGTACTGTACCAGTTCGCTCAATGAGTTGATCTTAGCTGCTTTCAAACAATTGAAGGCTCTTACTGAAAGATCCAGATCTTCCAAAGGCGTCTTCAACACTTTACGCAACTGAAGTGTTTGCTCATCTACCAGGTCTTCTTTCTTCTCTTCTTTATTATCAAATGTGATGTTTTCATCAGTAATGATCATCAAATGTTGAATCAGAATTCTTGATGCCTGCTTTACAGCTTCTTCAGGATGAATGGTACCATCGGTTGAAACTTCCATGATGAGTTTTTCAAAGTCTGTTCTTTGCTCAACACGGGTATTTTCAATGGTGTACTTTACATTCTTGATAGGCGTGTAAATAGCATCAACAGGAATGTAACCCAATAAGGCATCTTTAGGCTTGTTCTCTTCTGCGGGTACATATCCACGGCCTTTACCAATGGTAAGTTCAATATCCATACGGGCAGATGAATCTAATGTGCAGATCAGCATATCAGGATTCATAATCTGAAAAGTATGAGTGCCTTCACCAATCATTCCGGCAGTAAATTCTGTTTTGTTTTTTATAGAAAGAATGATTTTCTCATTGTTCACTTCGTGGTCGGCTATTTTCTTGAAACGCACCTGTTTCAGGTTCAGAATAATTTCTACTACGTCTTCGCTAATGCCTTTCATAGTAGCAAACTCATGTTCTACTCCTTCAATTTTTACACCAATGATGGCATAACCTTCCAAAGAGTTTAACAATACACGACGTAGTGCATTGCCAATGGTAACGCCGTATCCGGGTTCCAGCGGACGAAACTCAAACTGAGCTTCAAAATCTGTTGCTTTCTGCAAAATGATTTTATCCGGCTTCTGAAAATTTAAAATTGCCATATTTGAATTTAATATTTAAGATTAAAGAATTACGATTTACTTCCTGCGGTACAATTGCTTTTCATTGGCGCTAAGCAGTTTACTTAGAATACAATTCCACAATCAGTTGTTCCTTGATGTTTTCCGGAACACTTTCCCTTTCAGGATAAGTAATGAAAGTACCTTTCATTTCTGTTTCGCTCCAGTCGAGCCAATTGAACTTTGGATTCTTGGCACGCACCACACTGCTTATAGAAGTTCTTCCTTTGCTATTTTCTTTAATGGTAACAACATCGCCTGGCTTCAATTGAAACGAAGGAACGTTTACCACATCACCATTAACTTCAATGTGCTTGTGGCTAACCAGCTGACGGGCAGCAGGACGGCTGGGCGCAATCCCCATACGGAAAACCGTATTGTCCAAACGGGCTTCGCAAAGTTTAATCAGGTTTTCACCTGTTACACCTCTGCGGCGGGCAGCTTCTTCAAAAGTTTTGCGGAATTGTTTTTCCAAAATACCGTAAGTGTATTTGGCTTTTTGTTTTTCACGAAGCTGTAAGGCGTATTCACCTAATGTTTTACGCTTACGCTTTTCGCCGTGCATACCTGGAGGGTTACTGTTTTTACCCAACCATTTACCATTGCCTAAAATAGGCTCCCCGAAAATGCGGGAAATCTTGGTCTTTGGACCATTGTATCTTGCCATAGTTATTATTCATTTCCGCTTTTTAAAAACCGGTGTGCTGATCGTTGAAAGCGGTAAAAATTAATCAGCCACCCTTTAAATAAATGAATGAATCCTGGCGATTCAAATATGTTTTGCTTTCCTGAAAAGAAAAACGATTATACTCTTCTTTTCTTTGGCGGACGGCAACCATTGTGTGGCAATGGCGTTACGTCTTTTATCATCACTACTTCAATACCTGATTGAGATAGAGAACGGATGGCACCTTCACGACCGGAACCCGGCCCTTTTACATATACATCCACTCTTTTTAAACCAGCATCAAATGCAGTTTTAGCAGCATCAGCAGCTGCCATTTGTGCGGCATAAGGTGTGTTCTTTTTTGAACCCTTAAAACCCATTTTACCGGCACTACTCCAGCTGATTACCTGACCTGTTTTGTTGGTAAGGCTGATGATGATGTTGTTGAATGTGGCAGAAATATGTGCATCACCGTATGCATCTACTTTTACTACCCTTTTTTTTGAAGCAGCTTTTGCACTTTGCTGCTGCTGCTGTCCTGTTGCTTTTGCCATAGTTTTTTTACCTAGGTATTCATGTTCTTTTTAAAAATAAACTTCGCTTTTACGAAGCTGAATCAACCCTCCTGCTGACTTACGAAGCGATCTGGTATTGATTCATTATACTGTAAGTCTGATATAAAGAAAGCCGGAAAACTGTTGAAAGCATCCCGACTTCAATATTATTTCTTAGCTGCCTTCTTTTTACCGGCCACTGTTTTTCTTTTACCTTTTCTGGTACGGCTGTTGGTTTTTGTACGCTGACCACGAACTGGTAATCCTTTACGATGACGCAAGCCCCTGTAGCAAGCAATATCCAACAAGCGTTTGATGCTCATTTGCACTTCGGAACGTAGTTGACCTTCCACCTTCATTTCATCTGTAATCGTACTACGAATGGCATTCAACTCATCGTCATTCCATTCATTTACTTTTTTGTTTACGTCAATATTATTCTTGGTAAGAATATATTTAGCGGTAGAAGGACCAATACCATAGATATAGGTAAGTCCGATTTCGCCTCTTTTATTTTTTGGTAAATCCACACCGGCAATACGAGCCATAATTATTTACTATTTACGATTTAATAATTTGTTATTACAATTAACCCTGACGTTGTTTAAAGCGAGGATTTTTTTTGTTGATAATGTACAGCTTGCCTTTACGACGTACTATTTTACAATCGGCGCTGCGCTTTTTAATGGATGCTCTTACTTTCATAAAAAATTTATTATCTATTCGTCAATTTACTTTTATGTATTCAGCGATAAAAAGAAAATTTCTTATTTATATCTGAAATTAATTCTACCCCTTGTCAAATCGTATGGCGACAACTCCACTCCCACTTTATCACCTGGTAAAATACGGATATAATGCATCCTCATTTTTCCCGAGATGGTGGCCAATATTTCATGGCCGTTCTCCAATTTTACCCTGAACATAGCATTGGATAATGCTTCAATGATTACTCCGTCTTGCTTAATTAAGGGTTGTTTCGACATAATTTATTTTAGAACTCCCGTCTTGCCTTTGAAACACATTATAAAAGATTTCAAAAACAGGATTTGTTCCGGGTGCGCAAAGGTAAGTGTATATGCCCTAATAATGAAAAAACCCCAACACTTTTTGAAGATTTGGGGAAAACGGGGGAATTTGTATAGTTAATATCTGAAAATCAGTGCTTAATGCTTTTCCAAATGGACTTTTGTCATGTCCAGATATAAATTTTGAAGCTCATGTACAGCAAGAGGAGCAAAAAAACTTCGCCTGTCCTCCCGCCACCACATTTCTACATGGTTGAAATCTCCTTTTTTGGGCGTAACCAACCGAAAGGAATCTTTTTTGTATTTCATACCGCCTTCTAATTCTTCGCCGGTAAAACCTAATTTATACAATTGCTGTTCGTCTAATGCAATTGCAGTCATCTCCTCGGGGCTAAACCAAAACTCCTGAACACCGTTATTGATGAGTGCCTGATTATCTTCATGACTGATATCCACAACCGTACCTTCACGCACTATCCCTTCATCGTTTATCATTACAAGATCGCCTGATTTTAACTGATTAATTTTTACCATAGCCATTTCTTTATTATAAGCCGAATATAAAAATTTTCTTTCAAATTATATCATTCACCAAAAAATCTTTCCGTTCATAGCTGGATAAAAATTGTATTTTCAGTCTTTACTCACCAAAAAACTGCAATTATGAAAATGAAAATTTCGGGATTCGTTATTGTATCCCTTTTTTTATTGGCTGCCTGTGGCGGTAAAAAAGAATCTGCCGCATCCATAGCACAAAAATGGTGCGACCTCAATGCCAAAGCATTTAAAGCCGAAGGCCCTGCCAAAGAAGCTGCTGAAAAAGCAAAAGAAAAATTTGAAGAAGAAATGGGCGCCAAGTATAAAGACAATAAAGATTTTATGAAGCAGGTAGAACAGGAAGTTGAAAAATGTGAAGACGCTTCAGAAGGGAGATGATTTTTAAACTTCACTTATAAAAGAGCAAGATATTCGTTGAAATGTCTTGCTCTTTTTAATTCAAAAACAGATTCCCACTAAAACACTTTTCCATTCAAATAATAGAATAGATATAACTACAGTTCAATCAATATTAATAATCCTAATACAAATATTGCGAGAAAAAATCCAGTTAATTCCGCTTTCCTCTTTAAAATCATTTTTGCTTTCGTGAAATAAATTATACGAAAAATAAATGCAAGCAATCCTGATACTATTGTTCCAATGTATAAAATTTTTGACTCAATATAACTTTCCCGGTTTCAATAATTCAATAAATATCGGCGATAACAAAACCAATCAATATGCAAAAGAAAAGATGCTTACAAATCTTGCTGCTTTCATAGCTAATTTCAGGTTATAGAAAAACAATTTAATAGCCGGCACTAGTATTACTTGTACCATTCTGAAAAAAAACTCTTTTTCTCAACCTTAGCCTAATTCATCGTTATCTGCACTTTGAAAAGAAAATTATCACTCCGCCCAACTCATTACATAGTTTTTATTCTCTATTTCCAATGCCTGTTTTGTTAACATCAGCGGACGAAAAGTATCTACCATCACCGCCAGTTCTTTGGTTTCTTTGGCGCCAATGCTTTTTTCTACTGCTCCTGGGTGTGGCCCATGCGGAATGCCTGCAGGATGCAAAGTGATCATACCTCGGGTTACATGCTTGCGGCTCATAAAATCGCCATCAACATAGTACAACACTTCATCGCTGTCAATGTTACTATGATTATATGGTGCGGGTATTGCCTGCGGATGATAATCGTATAAACGAGGCACAAAGGAACAAACGACAAATGCATTAGTTTCAAATGTCTGATGTATGGGCGGTGGCAAATGCACCCTGCCGGTAATAGGTTCAAAATCGTGAATGGAAAATATAAACGGATAGCAACAACCATCCCAGCCCGTTACATCAAAAGGATGTGTGCCATAATGCAATCCATACAACATCCCTTTCTTTTTAGCTTTAATTAAAAAATCACCTTTCATGTCAATGGTTTGTAAATCCTGTGGCGTACGTATGTCCCTTTCGCAATATGGCGAATGTTCCATCAACTGCCCAAACCGGCTCATGTATCTTTTGGGAAAACGCAAGGGCGAAAACGATTCTACAATAAATAAACGGTTGTGCTCGTCATTAAATTCAATCTGATAAATGGTGCCGCGGGGCAGTACAATATAATCCCCATAGCTAAATGGCAGTTGACCGTACTGCGTTTTTACCACTCCATTGCCTTCATGTACAAAAATCATTTCATCTCCATCAGTGTTTTTATAAAAATAATCGCCGGTACCTGATTGTGGCGCAGCCAGCACAATATGACAATCGTTATTGACTAGCACCGGAATACGACTTTTTAAAAATTCTCCTCCGGGTTTGATGTGAAATCCTTCTAAGCAACGATGACTCAGCATTTTTTCTTCCGCTATCTGTGGACTTACATCCACCTGTGGTTCGGTTTTGGTGATTAATGTAGGTGGATGACAGTGATAAAGCAAAGAATAATCATCGCTGAAACCTTCGGTAGAAACTAATTGTTCCGAATACAAACCCCCATCGGGTTTGCGAAACTGTGTATGACGCTTGTGCGGAATATTTCCAAGTTTGGTATAATGAGGCATAATATGTTAGTTGAATGTTATAGAATTTTTATATGTGTTCATGAGGTTGATTAGTTGATTGGTTGTACAATACTAACTTTTACCCTCAACCTCAACCTCAACCTTTCCTCTTCTCCTTCCCCGACATCTCAAGAGTAGTAAGCAGAAAAACATATTTCCATTTGCGTTTATCAATGTAGTATGTAAAGTTTCTGTGAAATAGCATTGTTGTAATTGGGGGTTCAAAAGAATTTTGAAGTGATTAGTTTAAAGACAATGGGCGTTTGGTTGATGAATTGAAAGATTCTGCAATTTACCTCCCACCCCTTACCCGCTGACTCCTTCCATCTGCCTTCCACCCTCAACCTTTTACCATGTCACAACAATTCATATCTTTCACCTTCTCAAAATTAATACATTTTAGATTGACAAAAATTGGTTTAATATCCGATACCCATGGTTTTTTGGACGAAGCGGTTTTTAAGCACTTTGAAAATTGTGATGAAGTGTGGCATGCCGGCGACTGGGGGGATGGTGTTGCAGAAAAAATGAATCGTTTTAAAAACCTGAAAGGAGTTTTTGGAAATATTGATGGACAGCTAATCAGGTCAACATACAAAGAGCAAATTGTTTTTTATTGTGAAGGAGTAAAAGTAATGATCAGGCATATTGGCGGCACACCTCCAAAGTACAATCCCGAAGCCCGAAAGGAACTTCTGGTTCATCAGCCACAGCTATTCATTTGCGGTCATTCGCACATTTTAAAAATTATGTACGACGAAAAAATCGGCTGCCTGTATATGAATCCCGGCGCAGCAGGAAAGCAGGGCTGGCATAAAATGCGAACCTTAATACGTTTTGAAATTGATGGAAAAGAAATGAAAAACTGCGAAGTAATTGAATTGGGGAAAAGATAATACAAACTCTACCTACGAAACCGATTTCAACAATTCTTTTATTCGTTGCAAATGTTTATCGCTCACTTTCCATACTGGTAAACGAAAAGTGTTTTTACACAAACCCATTTCACTGAGATACGCTTTTACACCACTGGGACTTCCTTCAGTAAACATAGAAGCAATTACATCTATATATTTATAATGCAGGGGTTTTGCTTTTGCAAAATCATTTTGCAAGCAGTAACGTACCATATTTGAAAAATCGAGTGGATAAGCATTGGCAACTACTGAGATAACGCCTTCTGCTCCTTGTGCTATCATTTGCAGGGTAATAGGATCATCACCACTGATGACCATAAAATCATCCGGTTTATTTTTCAATAATTGATTTAATAAATCAAAATTGCCGCTGGCTTCCTTGGTTGCAAAAATATTTTTCAGTTCATGGGCAATTCTTAATTGCGTTTCTGCGGTAACACTTTGGCCCGTGCGGCCCGGTACATTATACATAATAATGGGCAAAGGTGTTACCTCATTCAATGCTTTGTAATGTTGAAATATGCCCTCTTGGCTGGGTTTGTTGTAATAAGGTGATACAGAGAGAATGGCATCGTACCCTTTTAAATCAAAGTTTCTAAATCCTTCCAATACTTCTTGCGTATCGTTACCACCAATGCCGGCTACCACTGGTTTTCTTCCGGCATTTATTTTATTGACAAATGAAAAGACTTCTTGTTTTTCTTTGCCATGTATAGTTGCGCTTTCGCCAGTAGTACCCAATACTACTAAATATTCAACCTTCCCCTTTATCCAGAATTCAATTAAATTTTCAAAACTGTTCCAGTCGAAACTTCCGTCTTCTTGAAACGGGGTAACGATGGCAATACCAGTGCCGCTAAATTTTTCTCGGAGTAACATGAAAATGTATTAATTGATTAATTGAAATTAAACTTCGTCCCAAAAACCCATTTTGCCATACTTAACAATACGGTTATTAATTCTTTCTTCTGCAGGTATAGCCTTCAGCTCCTGAATGACAGGCAATAAAAAATCTTTTAGTTTTTGTGCTGCCAAGTCATAATCCCAGTGGGCACCACCATCGGGTTCGGATATGATACCATCGATAATGCCATTGCGAAGATTGTCTTTCGCAGTTAGTCGCAATTGAGTGGCGGCCACTTCTTTTTTATCCCAACTTCTCCAAAGAATAGAAGAGCAACTCTCGGGAGAGATTACTGAATACCAAGTGTTTTCCATCATATATACTCTATCGCCGGCGCCAATACCCAAAGCTCCTCCGCTGGCTCCTTCTCCAATAATCACACAAATCACAGGAACTTTCAGTCGCATCATCTCATAAATATTCCTTGCGATAGCTTCTCCCTGGCCTCTTTCTTCTGCTTCTAGACCCGGGTAAGCACCTGGTGTGTCAATTATTGTAACAACGGGTTTATTAAATTTTTCTGCCAGCTTCATCAGACGAAGTGCTTTTCGATACCCTTCAGGATTGGCCATTCCAAAATTTCGCATCTGTCTTGTTTTGGTATTTATTCCTTTTTGCTGGCCAATAAACATCACAGTCTCTCCACCCAGACTTCCAAATCCACCAACCATTGCTTTATCATCTTTCACATTCCGGTCTCCAAAAAGTTCTACAAAATCATCAGTCATTTTGGTAATATACTTCATTGTATATGGCCTGTCAGGATGTTGACTAAGTTGCACTTTTTGCCAATTGGTAAGTCCGCTAGTAATTTCTTTTCTTTTATCAATTATAGCTTGTTCAAGTTTGAAAATAGAATCACTCAGGTCAAGTTTAGTTTTCTCTTGACGATTCTTCATGCTAACGATTTCGTCGATGAGGTCTTTAATAGGTTTCTCAAAATCCAGAAACTGTCGGTTGGCATCTGTGGGCATAAGTTGTAAATGAGCGGCTAAATTAAGGATTAAATAATATTATAAAATTGGATTGAAAAATGGCTGCAAATAGGGGAAAAACATTTGGCTGAAAAGCCTGTCGGGATTATCTTTGCCGTCCCGAAAAAATCTTTATTAAAATTGGTTTTTTCAGGCAAACGAATTGGTAGTTTTCCCACAGAAGTGTGGGGAGTAGAATGCCCCCAGTCAAACTTTTGTAAAATAAGTGTGAGGGTTTTGAAATTTTTGGATCGGTAGTTTCCCCACAGAAGTGTGGGGAGTAGAATGCCCCTGTCAAACTTTTGTAAAATAAGTGTGAGGGTTTTGAAATTCTTGGATCGGTAGTTTCCCCACAGAAGTGTGGGGAGTAGAATGCCCTCTGTCAAACTTTTGTAAAATAAGTGTGAGGGTTTTGAAATTTTTGGATCGGTAGTTTCCCCACAGAAGTGTGGGGAGTAGAATGCCCCCTGTCAAACTTTTGTAAAATAAGTGTGAGGGTTTTGAAATTTTTGGATCGGTAGTTCAGTTGGTTAGAATGCCGCCCTGTCACGGCGGAGGTCGCGGGTTCGAGTCCCGTCCGGTCCGCTAAAGCTTCTCAATTTTGGGAAGCTTTTTCTATTTATGGCCTTTTATGTTTACATATTGCAAAGCGAGATAGACGGATCTTTTTATAAAGGATTCACCCAAGATTATGCACTAAGATTAGCCCAACATAACAATGGTGAATCTATTTACACTTCAACAAAAATGCCTTGGAAACTTGTTTATGTAGAAGAACAATTTTCTAAGTACGATGCGATTAAGCGTGAAAAAAATTTAAAAAAAGCAGATAGAAACAGAATAACGGCGCTTATTAATTCATCTAAAAATCTACTCCTAAAATAAGTATGTAGCCCTGTCATCCCCACAGTATTGTGGGGACGGGTTTGAGTCCTTCCCAGAGAATTAAGGAAAGTCTGCATTTTTCTTGTTCAAATAATGCAAAATAGAAGAGTTGAATTCAGTATCTTTGTCGCCATCCAAAACTGCCCGGTGAATTTTTCACGGGCAGTTTTATTTTGAAAGGTTATTGAATAAAGTAAAGAATTGTAACAATGGATGGTATTTGGTCTATGATTGCAAAATATCCTTGTAAAACAAAAAAGTGAAACGGTTATGATTAAGAAGTTCAAATCCTATTATTTATTTTTTGTATCCCTCGTTATCGGGTTATTACAAATTCCTTTTGCATTTGCAAAATCAGCAACTGGCAATAAATTATTCTTTTTATCTGACTCAACTGTGAACAGCAAAAAAACTGATTCACTTCACTTAATTCCTGTAATAAAATCAGTATACGATAGCTTACATCTAAATATAAAAGGTCTGAAGTCTCAAGTTTATGAATATGCAAAAAAAGGGTTTGACATCTTACAACATGAAGGCCGGTTGTTGAATGATTCTATTATTTCCATCATTGATTTCAGCTTACCTAGCAGTGAAAAAAGATTATTTGTTATTGATATAAAAAATTATAAAGTAATTTTTCAAACTCTTGTAGCCCACGGTAGAAATACTGGAAAAGAGATTGCAAACACATTTTCAAACAATGCATCTTCCTATATGAGTAGCCCGGGCTTTTATATTACAGGTACAACTTATGAAGGTAAAAACGGATATTCTTTAAAACTAGAAGGAATAGAAGCAGGTATTAATGACAATGCTTTTGAAAGAGGGATAGTAGTACATGGTGCTCCTTATGTTTCACAGGAACTAGCAAATGCGCAGGGCTACATTGGGCGAAGTCAGGGTTGTCCTGCTGTTCCCGTTCAATATTCTGAAAACATCATCAATACAATAAAAAACGGTACCTGTCTTTTCATTTATCATTCTTCATATATCAGTCGTTCAACTTTGCTATAATAATGCAGGGCTGTTTATAACTCTTTCACACTGCCCAAAAGCAATCTTTATCTTTGGATATTATTTAATTGAACATTTATGCTCAAAGTAGGAGTTTTTGGCACAGGTCATCTTGGAAAATTTCATTTGAATAACTGGAAAGAAATTTCCAGTGTAGAATTGGTAGGCTTTTACGACCCCGATGATGCCATAGCAAAAGAGGTTTCAGAAAAATATCAACTCCCCCGATTTGTTGATCCCGGAGCTTTAATGGACGTATGTGATGTAGTAGATGTAGTAGCACCTACCAATCATCATTTTGATATATGTGAAATGGCTATTAAAAAATGTCGTCACGTTTTTGTAGAAAAGCCGCTGGCCAATACAATGAATGAAGCGAGGCAATTAGTAACCTTAGCAAAAGAATCGGGCATCAAATTGCAGGTTGGTCATGTTGAAAGATTCAATCCGGCTTTTTTGGCTGTTAAAGATCTGGATCTAAATCCCATGTTTATTGAAGTACACAGGCTGGCCGAGTTTAATCCACGTGGCACTGAGGTAAGTGTAATTCTTGACTTAATGATTCATGATATTGATATTATACTCAGCCTTGTAAATAGTGATGTAAAAAATATTTCAGCCAGCGGTGTTGGCGTAATGACCGAAACACCTGATATTGCCAATGTAAGAATTGAATTTAACAATGGTTGTGTCGCCAACCTTACCAGCAGCCGTATTTCAATGAAAAAAATGAGAAAGATCAGATTATTTCAAAAAGATGCTTACATAGGTATCGACTTTTTAAACAAGAAAACAGAAATTATCAAATTAAAAGAACCGCAGGATACCAATGTTTTTGCTTTTGATATAGAAACACCTACTGGAAAAAAAACCATTGCAATGGCAAATCCTCCTGTGCCTGAAGTAAATGCCATTAAAGAAGAACTGACTGCATTTATTCATTCCATTCAAAACAACACAAAGCCTGTCGTTTCTGAAATTGATGGATTAATGGCAATGGATGTGGCACATCAGATTCTGGAAAAAATTGGTAACAATACAATTACTCAATGATAAGACCAGAGAAAAAAATAGCAATGGGCTGGTATGTATTAATGGATTACATAATGGCTGTTGCCACCTGGTTAATTTTTTATTTATATAGATCAAGTGTTTTAGATGACAAAGGTGCCTTTCCAATAAGCACACGTTCCTGGCTTTTTATTTTTTTAATTGTTCCAGCAGGTTGGCTTACACTCTACACACTGGCAGGTTCCTATAAAGCATTATATAAAAAATCAAGACTGGCAGAGTTTACACTTACCATTGTATGCACCATAATTGGTAGTATATTGTTAATGCTAACCTTTGTACTTAATGACCCTCATAGTGACTTTTCATATTACTATCTTGCTTTTGGCTTTCTGGTTGCCATTCATTTTATACTCACTTTTTCGGGCAGATTATTAATTCTTAACAAAGTAAAAAATCAATTACTGAGCGGAAAAGTTTTTTTTCCATCAATATTGATAGGCAGCATGGAAAATGTTGTGCGAATTTTTAAAGAAACAAAAAACAACTTGCAAGATGGGGGGTACAGATATGTGGGTTACATTTCACATGAAGCCAATGGAAAAAACAATATTCAAAAAATGATTCCTAAGCTGGGCACAGCAGACGAGCTTGAGCACATCATTGACAGTCAAAAAATAAAATTGGTTGTGCTGGCAATGGAAAAGTCGGAGCAATCCAAACTTGAAAACATCATCAACCGCCTCAGTGAAAAAGATGTAGAAATAAAAATTCAACCCAATACTATCGATATTCTTTCTGGTTCTGTAAAAACCATCAATGTAATGGGTGCACCTCTCATTGATTTGCAGACCGGATTAATGCCAGAGTGGCAACAAAATATTAAAAAACTAATTGACGTTGTTGCTGCAATCCTTGGACTTATCTTATTATCTCCCTTGATGTTGTTTGCGGCATTGCGTGTGTGGCTATCATCAAAAGGCACTATATTTTTTGTACAGGAAAGAATTGGATACAAGGGGAAAGCATTTCGCATGTATAAATTTCGCTCAATGTTTGAAGATGCAGAGGCCAATGGCCCTTCCCTGTCTTCTGATAATGATCCACGTATTACCAAATGGGGAAAAATAATGCGTAAATGGAGGATAGATGAGTTGCCACAACTTTGGAATATTCTTATAGGAGATATGAGCCTGGTAGGTCCTCGCCCCGAAAGACAATTTTATATAAACAAGATTATCGAACAAGCACCTTATTATAAATACCTGCTGAAAGTAAAACCAGGTCTTTCCAGTTGGGGAATGGTTCAGTATGGCTATGCAGAGAACATAACAGCGATGATTGAACGCAGCAAATTTGACTTACTCTATATTGAAAATATTTCTTTAGTCCTTGATTTTAAAATCATGCTTCATACCCTGCGCATCATATTAACGGGAAAAGGGAAATAGATTTTCTATTGCAGAATATTGATTTTATTTTTGAGAAAACTCTGTCTTTTGAGAAAAGTCATTTTTATATTTTGCCTGCTCCATATTATTTGTCAACAAGCTTCGGCACAATTCTGGCAGCAGCGTGTCAATTATTCAATTGATGTTAGCTTAAACGATAAAGAACATTCGTTGGAAGCATTTGAGAATATTGAATATTTCAACAATTCACCAGATACACTAAATTTTATCTGGTTTCATCTTTGGCCAAATGCTTATAAAAATGATAAAACAGCTTTTACTGATCAATCTCTTGAAAATGGAAATACTAGATTTTATTTTTCAGATAAGGAAGAAAAGGGCTATATCAATAAATTAGACTTTAAAGTAAACAATACTACAGCCGAAACGGAAGATCATCCGCAATATATTGATATAGTAAAGCTGATACTCCCTTCACCGCTTCTTCCCGGACAAAAAGTAAACATCACCACTCCTTTTCATGTAAAGCTTCCTTATAATTTTTCACGTGGTGGGCACGATGGCCAGAGTTATCAGATAACACAATGGTATCCCAAACCGGCGGTTTATGATAAAAATGGTTGGCATCCCATGCCTTATCTCGAACAGGGAGAGTTTTATAGTGAATTTGGCAGTTTTGATGTGCAAATTACAGTACCAGAAAATTATGTTGTGGCTGCAACAGGTGATTTGCAAAATGAAGCAGAAAAAGCATGGATACAAACAAGAAAAAATTTTCCTGGCTACCTGTGATTCAAAAAGAAAAAAACAATTTCGGCTCCATCAAATCAACCAAAGAGAAGTTCCCGCCTTCATCAGTCAACACCAAAACTTTAGAATATAAGCAAGATAATATACATGACTTTGCATGGTTTGCCGACAAAAGATTTGTAGTGCGAACAGAAACTATGACACTTCTATCAGGAAAAAAAGTGGAAGTTGAGGCTTACTATGTTTATAATTCAAAAACAATTTGGGATAGTGCAGTTTATTTCGCACAGAAAGCGATACAGCATTATTCAACATTAGTTGGTCAGTATCCCTATTCGGTTGTGAGGGTTGTAGAAGGCCCCAATAGTTTTGGTGGCGGTATGGAATATCCTACCATTACTGTTATATCTCCGATGCAAAATACTGCAGCACTGGACAGAGTTATCGCACATGAGTTGGGTCATAATTGGTTTTATGGTATTCTGGGCACCAACGAACGAAAACATCCCTGGATGGACGAAGGCATCAATACCTATTATGAAAATCTTTATGCTAATTCATTAAAGCAAAAAAAACTCACACAGTTTGAACAAATATTGCTGGAATCTTTATCAGCCATCAAAAAAGATCAGCCCATTGAAACGCCTTCAGAAAGCTTTACTATAGCGAACTACGCATTGGTTGCATATTATAAAACATCCAAATGGCTCACTTTTCTTTGTAAGGAATTGGGCGAAGACACTTTCAATAAAGCCATGCAATCATATTATAAACAATGGCAGTTTAAACATCCATATCCTGAAGATTTTAAAAATTCAATGGAGGCTGTAAGCGGCCAAAATTTAGATTCCACTTTTTCTTTATTATATAAATCTGGATTATTGCCCGATGTAGTAAAGAAGGGAACTACCATGCTCATGCCATTAAATGTTTTCAAAAAAATGACATCGGAAGAGTTATCAAAAAAGAATTCAGTCATCAGCCTCTTCCCGATAGTTGGTTTTAATAGTTATGATAAGCTGATGGCAGGCATTACAATAACAAATATAAAACTACCGCCTAACCGCTTTAAATTTTTACTTGCACCAATGTATGCTACAGGTTCAAAATCGTTAAATGGTATCGGCTTTGGTTTTTATACTTTTTACCCCGGCAAAACCTTTCGGAAAATTGATATAGGATTTACTGCAGCCGCTTTCACTAATAATCTTTACAAAGACAGCGCAGGAAAGAAAACTTTTACAGGATTCAAAAAAATAGCTCCTGAAATAAAATTCACTTTTGCCAACAAAAATGCTAGAAGCAGTATTAATAAGTTTATCCGTCTTAAATCTTTCCTTTTTGAAGAAGACAATCTCAATTTTTTCAGAGATAGTGTAGCAGATGGAAGTGGTGGATATAATTATTTTACAAATGTCAGCACCATTTCATCCAATCGGGTGCTCAACCAGCTTAGCCTAGTTATTGAAAACAATAGAGTGCTTTATCCTTTTAAAGGCGAACTGAGGATTGAACAGGGAAAAGATTTTATTCGTCCCGCCTTTATTGGAAATTACTTTTTCAATTATCCCAAAGGCGGTGGTTTAGATGTAAGGCTATTTGCAGGGAAATTCATTTACACTTCACCCAAAACAATTTCAACACAATTTAATAATGATCGTTACCATTTAAATATGACAGGTGCCAATGGTTTTGAGGATTATTCATACAGCGATTATTTTATTGGCAGAAACAAATTCGAGGGCATGGCCAGTCAGCAAATTATGATGAGAGACGGTGGCTTTAAAGTAAGAACAGATTTGCTTGCCAGCAAGGTAGGCAAAACTGATGACTGGCTGATTGCGACTAACTTTTCAACTACACTGCCATCTGTTATCAATCCTTTTGCACTGCTACCTGTAAAAATTCCAGTAAAAGTTTTTTTTGATTTGGGTACTTATGCCGAAGCATGGAAAAATAAAGAAGCACTTGACCGATTTTTATATGATGCCGGCTTACAGATTTCATTTATGAAGGGAATTGTAAATATTTATTTACCATTGGTATATAGCCCCGTTTATAAAGATTATATCATTTCTACCATTGAAAAGAAAAAAAGATTTTTAAGTAAGATTTCATTTTCAATTGATATCTCCAATTTCAATCCCAGACGAATTGAACGCAACCTCAGTTTTTGATGAACGAAAACGGAACGATACAATACCTTAAACAAGAGCAGATAGATAAAACAAAATGGGATGCTTGTGTTGAAAGTGCTGCCAATGGGCTGGTATATGGATATTCATTTTATTTAGACACCATGGCGGCAAACTGGGAAGCGCTGGTGTATAATGATTACAAATTCATCATGCCGCTTACCTGGAATAAGAAATGGGGAGTAAAATATTTATATCAACCTTTTATTACAGCGCAATTAGGAATCTTTGGCAATGATTTGAATTCCGCTATACGGGACCAATTCATAGCAGCTATTCCCTCTCAATATAAATATATTGATATCGCACTAAATAGTGGGAATATTTTGGAAACACCCCATCCATATAGTTTCCCAAGAAGCAATTTTATTCTTGATTTGAACAAGCCTTATGAAACGATTTACAATCAATACAACGAAAACTCAAAACGAAATATAAAAAAATGCAATCAGCAAGCAGGCTTTGTAAAAAAAAATATTGATGTAGAAAAAATTATTTCTCTTGCTACAGCTCAAATGAAAATGCAGGGTCAAGTACCGGAAGAAAATATTTCCAGATTCAGAACACTTTATCATTTGCTTTCAAAAAAAGGCATGGCCGTAAACTATAGCATTTATTTAAACAACGATGAAATTGCCGCCTCTGCTGTTTTCTTTTATTCACATCATCGTGCTTATTATATTCTTGTTGGCAATCATACTTCCGGTCGTGATAGTGGTGCCTCGCATGCTTTAATTGATGCTTTTATAAAAGATAACGCAGGTAAAAAAAACTGTCTTGATTTTGAAGGCTCTGATATCGCAAGCTTAGCTTCATTTTACAAAGGTTTTGGAGCACAAAATGAACCATACCCAGCACTTAAAATAAACAGATTACCTTTCATTTTGAGATGGATGAAGCGTTGAAAACAGTTGATCCATTTAAAATAAAAATAAGGTGCTCAACTTCTGCTTTCTAAAATTTTTTCGGCAATTAATAAGTCAATCGGTTTTGTTATTTTAATATTCAAATCTTCCCCTTCTGTTAAAAACACTTTGCCGCCATTGCTTTCCACTACTGTAGCTTCATCTGTAAAAGTTTCCTGATACGCAGCTTGATACGCAGGCAATAAAATATTGCTTTGAAATGTTTGCGGCGTTTGAACCAGCATTACCATATTTCTATCCACTGTTTCACTTCCATTAGACAGCAGTAACCTTACACTATCCTTTGAGGGTAATACCGGAATAGCACTACCATTTTTTACCGCATCATCAAAGCATCTATGAATTAAATCCTTTGAAATAAGGCAGCGTACCCCATCGTGAACAAAAATGACTGCCTCTTCTTTTACTTGAGACAATCCGTTTTTAACTGACTGGAAACGGGTTTCCCCACCATTGGTAATTTGAATGCGCTCAGTATTGAAATAAGCATTTATCATCTCTTTACCAATAGCCATATAATCTGCGGGCAAAACAAGAACAATATTTAAATCATCATAAGCATCCAAAAATGCTTTAATGGAATAGTAAATAACCGGTTTCGCTTTCAGTAACATGAATTGCTTGGGCAAATTGCTGTTCATTCTTGTACCCAGCCCTCCGGCAACAATTATTGCAATTTTTTTCATGGCTTGCCTGTCATTTATAAATATTGATTTCCATTTCTCCTTCACTATTTTTCATAGCACGGTACATTCCTTCGCTATTGAACATCATTGCAGCATTTCCCTTTGCATCCACGCCAATCATACCGCCCTCTCCATCCAACTTCAATAATTTATCATGCACCACTTTATCCATAGCATCATGAAGTGAAAGGTTTTTGTATTCCATCAGGCAACTTACATCATAAGCCGTTACCGCACGAATAAAAGGTTCGCCATGGCCTGTGCAGCTAATGGCGCAGGTTCTATTGTTTGCATAAGTACCTGCACCTATAATCGGGCTATCGCCAACTCTCCCCCATTTTTTATTCGTCATACCTCCGGTGCTTGTAGCGGCGGCTATATTTCCTTCAACATCGCAGGCTACAGCTCCTACTGTTCCAAATTTTTTATTGGGATTTAAAGAGCGATGATCCAGCATCATTTCACCTTTCTGCTGTGCCTGTTTCAATTGCGCAAGTCTGAGTGCTGAAAAAAAATAATCATCAGGCTCTGATTTAATATTGTGTACTCGTGCAAAATCTTCGGCACCACGACCATTCAGCAATACATGATCGCTTTGCGTCATTACAGCAAAAGCAAGTTCAATGGGATTGCGAATATTTCTAACAGCCGCAACAGCACCTGCATCTAAGGTTTTTCCGTCCATAATGGCGGCATCCATTTCCTGACTTCCATCGCTTGCAAAAACGGATCCTTTTCCAGCATTAAACAAATCAATATCCTCAAGCGACACCACAGCTGCTCTTACAGCATCTAAAGCACTGCCCCCATTTTCAAGCACAAGATAACCGCAAGCTAATGCAACTTCTAATGCATTCTTATAATTCGCTTCTTGTTTTGCAGTTATTTCCGACTTTAAAATGGTTCCGGCTCCGCCGTGAATTAAAATTGTAAATTTTGACATAAAGATTGCTTCAGAAAAAAGCGAAAATAGTTATTTTACACCCCGATATGCTCAAACGTACTATTCACCCATCAGAATATTTTTTGATAGCTGCCAATTTATTACCTGTTATAGGTGTATTGGCCTGGGGCTGGAGCCCTATTGAGGTTTTTATTGTTTACTGTCTTGAAACCATTATCATTGGAATTCTCACCTTGGTAAAAATGGGGATTGTAACCATTACCAGAAATCAGGAAAGCTGGCAAACAGCAGGTGGCAAATCAATTAAACCGGGTTTTGCTTTAATGCTATTCTTTATTTTTCATTATGGAATGTTCGTAGCCATTCAAATGGGATTATTTTTTAGTGTGTCTGGAATTGCTTCAAAAATTAATATTGGATTCTTTAATTTCTTATATAAATGGCCATCACTGCTCAATCAAGATGCAATCATTATGCTGATAGCCTTTTTCATTTGTTATGGATTAAAAATGATTGTGGATTTTATATTTACCGGAAAATATAAAACGGCATCAATGATGGGCTTGATGTTTGAACCTTACATCCGCATCTTTATTCAACAATTCACTGTTATATTGGGCAGTCTCTTTCTTTCATTTGGTGCCGGTAAAGTTTTCATCATCATATTCGCAATGATCAAAATTGCTTTTGAATTATTTATTGATTATGCTAAAATAATAAATGAAGAGAAACTGGAACAAGGATTCCAATCAGACAATCAATAGCTCACATTCTTTCTGCAAGGTTTCGGCATTGATGGCCACTGTGCCTACTTCCTCGCACACAAGACCACCTGCTATATTGGCGATGGCTGCCATTAGTTTTACATTTTTTGTAGCAGCATACACCATAGCCGCTACAGCTATTACCGTATCTCCTGCACCAGACACATCGGCAATACTTCTTAAATGAGAACCGAAGATTGATGCATGATTGTCCTGCTGATAAAAAACGCCTTTCTCTGATAATGTAATGAAAGAAATCCTGTGTTGCAATTGCGCTTGCATCGCCTTATGAAACTGTTGCAATACTGAAAGGCTAATTTCTTCTCCAATAAAATTTAGCGCCTCTTTAATTTCTTTAAGATTTGGTTTAAAAATATCCACGCCTTTATAAGAGAAGAAATGTTTTCTTTTAGGATCTACTGCAGTAACAATTCCTTTCAGTTTGCAAAGTCGAATAATCTCAGCAATAACTCTTTCAGATAATACACCTTTATTATAATCTTCCAGTATCATTACATGAGGTGTTTCCTTTTCTATATATGCCGATACTGATTGCAAAAACAATTCTTCATCACTCATTGACAAATCCGAAATCATCTCATCATCCAATCTCATCATTTGCTGATTTCTGCTGATGATTCTGATTTTATTGGTAGTCACTCTACTCTTACTCTTAATCAGATAAGTTGTATCAATATTATTTTGATGAAAAAGGGCTATTAATTCTTCAGCATTTTTATCATGGCCGGAAACAGATAAAATGGATACTGCAGCACCCAGAGACCGACAATTCAAGGCTACATTACCTGCACCACCAATTCTTTCTTCTTTTTTCTCCAAAAGAATAATGGGAACAGGCGCCTCCGGCGAAATACGATCTACATGACCCCAGATGTATGAGTCAAGCATTACATCACCAATCACACCCACTTTGAGCGAGGAGAAATTGCTGAATAATTTTTTAAAGTCCTCCATGTGCAGGAGATTATTTTTTCTCGGGGGCTGGTTTATTATTGCGATAATCTTCGTTCAAACCTTTGATCAACTGGTTAGTGATATTGTAAGTTGTATCACGAAAATAGAACAATCCAATTTCGTAAGAAATAATATAGGAGTAACGGCTATCGCTATTAAATTTTTTCAAAAAATCTTCTATTCTTGTTTTAACAGCAAGATTTTTTCTCATAACGAAGTCTTGATACTTTTGTTCAAAATCGTCTTTCTGTAGTTTTAAAGTTTCAGCATATTGCCTCAGTTCTTCCTGGGCTTTTTCCTGTTCTTCCTGAGTAGTATAAGTTTTAGATGCCAGCGATTCATATTTTGATTTATACTTACCATCTAGATCGCCTACATTTTTCTCCAACTCATTATTCTTTGCGCCTATTTCATCTTTAACGGTTTTGACCATATCGAAATGTGCTTCGACTGAATCCATCTCGAAATAAGCGATTTTAAAACTCTTTGTTACAGAGTCGTTTCCGGAATTTACCGGTGTAGCCCTACTTTTTCCAGATGGTTTAAACTGCATAAAGAGTAGCGTCCCCAATCCCAGGGTAAGCAATCCATTCCATATCAACATACCATTTTTCAACTTCAGAAAATTTTAAAATTCTTCAGATTATTTTTTGATGTATCAATACACTAGCTGCAAATTAAGCATTAAGTGACGGGCAAATATAATGATTCAGTTCACTTTAGGAAAGGCTTAACAACATAAGTATAATACATTTTTTTATTTCAAAAAAAATAAAAGGAGTAAGCAAGCTTACTCCTTAAAAATATTAGTTATTCACCTGAAATAAGATTACTCTTCTTCGTCAAATGCCATTGCTTCACGGGTAGTTTGCAACAATTCATATTCCTCTTTGCTTCCTACAATTGTATTCTCAAACTTTCTAAGTCCTGTACCCGCAGGTATAGGATGCCCGGTGATCACATTTTCTTTCAAGCCCAGCATTTCATCGGTTTTTCCATTGATAGCTGCTGATGAAAGCACTTTCGTGGTTTCCTGGAATGATGCTGCTGAAATCCAGCTTTGTACACCCAGTGAAGCCTTGGTAATACCCAATAAAGTAGGTGTAGATGTAGCCGGATTAGCGTCTCTGTATTCTACAGGTTTCTTATCATTACGGCGAAGGATTGAATTTTCTTCTCTTACTTCACGTAGCGTAACAATCTGTCCTGCACGCAACTTAGCGCTGTCTCCAATTTCTGTTACAACTTTCTTATCAAAGATGTAATCGTTTTCATTTACAAATTCAAACTTATCTACCAGGTCATCTTCAAGGAAACGAGTATCACCTGGATCCACGATGGTGGCTTTGCGCATCATCTGGCGCACAATCACTTCAATATGCTTGTCATTAATTCTTACACCCTGCAAACGATATACTTCCTGAATTTCATTTACCACATATTCCTGAACAGCGAAAGGTCCTTTAATCGCCAAGATATCAAATGGCGCAATCTGACCATCACTAAGAGAAGCACCTGCTTTTACAAAGTCGCCATCCTGAGCCAGAATCTGACGGGTAAGAGGCACCAGATATTTTTTCTGAACACCATCTTTTGCTTCAATAATGATTTCACGATTACCTCTTTTGATAACACCCATTGATACTACTCCATCTATTTCAGAAACAACCGCCGGATTACTTGGATTTCTAGCTTCAAATAATTCAGTAACACGAGGAAGACCTCCTGTAATGTCTCGGAGCTTACCCAGCACCCTTGGAATTTTCACAATTACCTGACCTGCTCTTACCTCATCTCCTTCATCCATAATAATATGGCTTCCGGTTGGAAGGTTGTAAGATTTATTGTCTTTGCCCTGTACAAGTATTGAAGGAATTTTTGTTTTATCTCTCGTTTCAATTACTACTTTTTCACGGTGACCAGTCTGCTCATCAGCTTCTTCACGATAAGTAACACCATCAATTACATTTTCAAACTTCACGGTACCATTTATTTCTGCCATGATAACGTTATTGAATGGATCCCATGTACAGATAGCATCACCTTTGTTTATTTTCTGTCCGTCTTTTACATTGAGGGTAGCACCATAAGGAATATTGTTGGAAATAAGAAGTCGATCGTTCTTGGTATCAATGATTCGCACCTCACCGGTACGACCAATGACTACTTGAGATTTTTTTCCTTCATTATTTTCAATTGAAACGGTACGCAGACCGTCAAACTGAACAGTACCATCAAACTTAGCAAGCAATGAAGATTCAACTGAAGCAGAACCTGCCACACCACCTACGTGGAAAGTACGAAGTGTAAGCTGTGTACCCGGTTCACCAATAGATTGTGCTGCAATGATGCCCACCGCATCGCCGTTTTGAGCAATATTACCGCTTGCCAGATTTTTACCATAGCATTTTACACAACATCCTCTTTTACTTTCGCAAGTAAGCACAGAACGGATTTCCACACTTTCAATTCCTGCTTCTTCAATACGCTTTGCAACATTTGCTGTTATTTCTTCGCCACCTGCAATTAGCAATTGTTCAGAAACAGGTTCATATACATCATGCAATGAAGTACGACCTTCTATTCTGTCGCTTAATGGTTCTATTACATCTTCGTTATCTTTTAATGCTGTTGTTTCAATACCACGAAGCGTACCACAATCTTCTTCTGTAATTACCACATCCTGTGCCACATCCACTAAACGGCGGGTTAGATAACCGGCATCCGCAGTTTTAAGGGCAGTATCGGCCAGACCTTTACGGGCACCGTGAGTAGAAATGAAATAATCCAATACATTCAATCCTCCTTTAAAGTTGGAAAGAATTGGATTTTCAATGATCTCCGAACCAGTTGATCCTGATTTTCTAGGCTTGGCCATCAATCCTCTGATTCCAGCCAGCTGTTTAATCTGTTGTTTAGAACCCCTTGCTCCTGAATCAAGCATCATATACACAGAGTTGAAGCCTTGCTTGTCATTACTTAATTCACGAATCAATGTTTCTGTAATACGGGTATCTACACGGCTCCAGATATCTACAATCTGATTATACCTTTCATTGTTGGTAATAAGACCATTGTTATAACTATCCCACACTTCATCTACTTCTGATTTTGCTGTATCAAGTAATTCTTCTTTGGTATCAGGAATAATCAGGTCATTAATGTTGAAAGATAATCCACCCTGGAAGGCGGTACGGAAACCTAATTGCTTGATATCATCCAGGAATTTAGCTGTTTTGGGAACATTGGTAATACGGATGATCTCGCCAATTATCTCACGAAGGTTTTTCTTGGTAAGCAGTGCATTTACAAAACCCACTTCGGCAGGTACATGCTGATTAAAAATTACACGACCTACAGTAGTCTCTATCAATTTATGCTCCAGCAAACCATCAGCGTTACGAGTATTGGCTTTTACTTTTATCCAGGCATGCAGATCAACTACTTTCTCATTGTATGCAATGATAACTTCATCTGCTGAATAAAATATTTTTCCCTCACCACGAACCAGTTCGTTTGCTATAGTCTTTTTTCCTTTTGTGATATAGTATAGACCCAACACCATGTCCTGTGAAGGCAGGGTGATAGGTGTACCATTTTGCGGATTCAAAATGTTGTGAGAAGCAAGCATGAGTAATTGTGCTTCAAGAATTGCGGCATGTCCCAGTGGTACATGCACAGCCATCTGGTCTCCATCAAAGTCGGCGTTGAATGCACTACAAACTAATGGGTGCAATTGAATTGCCTTCCCTTCAATCAGTTTAGGCTGAAAGGCCTGAATAGAAAGACGGTGAAGCGTTGGGGCACGGTTCAGCATGATAGGATGTCCTTTCAGAATGTTCTCCAAAATATCCCAAACAACAGCCTCTTTCTTATCTACTAGTTTACGGGCACTTTTTACTGTTTTTACAATACCTCTTTCAATCAGTTTACGAATGATAAAGGGCTTGAACAATTCAGCGGCCATATCCTTTGGAAGTCCGCATTCATGCAACTTCAACTCGGGGCCTACAACAATTACCGAACGGCCAGAGTAGTCAACCCTTTTACCTAAAAGATTTTGACGGAAACGTCCTTGTTTACCTTTCAATACATCACTCAATGATTTTAATGCACGGCCACCTTCTGCTTTTACAGCATTAGATTTACGGCTATTATCAAAGAGTGAATCCACGGCTTCCTGCAACATCCTTTTTTCATTTTCGAAGAATGACTTCAGGTGCTTTAATTTCAAGAAGACGCTTTAAACGGTTGTTACGAATAATTACACGACGATAAAGATCATTAAGATCTGATGATGCAAAGCGGCCACCATCCAATGGCACTAAAGGACGCAGTTCAGGTGGTATTACGGGAATATATTGCATCACCATCCACTCAGGACGATTGGTAATTCTTGTATTGGCATCACGAAATGCCTCAACCACACTTAGTCTTTTTAATGCATCCGCTTTACGTTGTTGTGAAGTTTCAGTTGCAGCTGCATTACGAAGGTCAAATGATAACTGATCCAGATCAATACGAGCCAGCAGATCATGTACTGCTTCAGCTCCCATCTTTGCAATAAATTTATTGGGATCATCATCGGGCAGGTATTGATTTTCTTTTGGTAAAGTATCCAGAATATCCAGATACTCTTCTTCTGTCAGAAGATCACCAACGTTTTGACCTTTATCGGCACGAATACCAGATTGTATAACAACGAATCGTTCGTAGTAAACAATCGTCTCCAGTTTTTTGGAGCTTACACCCAGCAAATAACCAATCTTATTGGGAAGCGATTTAAAATACCAGATATGCACTACTGGAACAACCAATTTGATATGTCCCATTCTTTCACGACGAACTTTCTTCTCAGTTACTTCTACACCACAACGGTCGCACACAATGCCTTTATAACGGATACGTTTGTACTTTCCACAAGCACATTCATAATCCTTTACCGGCCCGAAAATCCTTTCACAAAACAGACCGTCTCTTTCAGGCTTGTAGGTACGGTAGTTAATAGTTTCCGGCTTTAATATTTCACCATAGCTGCGCTCCAAAATTGTATCAGGAGATGCAAGACCAATTGTGATTTGTGAAAAAGCCGCTTTTGGACGATTTTCTTTTCTGATTGCCATAATCTTATTTAAGATTTTAGATTTGGATTTGTGATTTAAGGACTACTAAAGCATTTCTCAAATTCACAGATCGTTATACTTAATATTATTATTCAAACTGAAGGTCAAGACCCAGTCCTCTTAGTTCATGTACCAATACGTTGAATGATTCAGGAACACCTGCCTTAGGTACGTTTTCACCTTTTACGATGGATTCGTATGTTTTGGCACGGCCAATGATATCATCCGACTTAATGGTCAACAATTCCTGCAGGATGTTGGATGCACCATAAGCCTCCAGCGCCCACACTTCCATTTCTCCAAAACGCTGACCACCAAATTGTGCTTTACCACCCAATGGCTGCTGCGTAATTAAGCTGTATGGTCCTATAGAACGGGCATGCATCTTATCGTCCACCATGTGGTGCAGTTTGATAATATAAATGATACCTACTGTTGCTTTCTGGTGAAACTTCTCACCTGTTTCTCCATCATAGAGATAGGTGTGACCATACATAGGAATATTTGCCTGCTTACAGTATTCCCCAATTTCATCTACAGATGCTCCATCAAATATGGGTGTTGCGAATTTCAAACCTAGCTTCTCACCTGTCCATCCAAGAATGGTTTCATAAATCTGACCTAGGTTCATACGGCTAGGTACACCCAGTGGGTTCAATACAACATCAACCGGAGTACCATCTTCTAAGAATGGCATGTCTTCATGACGAACGATTTTGGCAACAATACCTTTGTTACCATGTCGGCCTGCCATCTTATCACCTACTTTCAGCTTACGCTTCACAGCGATGTACACTTTCGCAAGTTTCAATACTCCAGCAGGTAATTCATCTCCAATGCTAATGTTGAATTTTTCTCTTTTGAAACGTCCTAATTCTTCGTTGAACTTAATGCTGTAGTTGTGCAACAAGGTATTGATGCTGTCATCAACTTTAGCATCGCCTGTCCAGCCAAGTGGATTGATGTTTGCATAGTCCAGTCCGCGAAGATTCTTTTCGGTAAACTTAGCCCCTTTGCCAATTTGTACTTCGCCAAAAGTGTTGGTTACACTGGCTGAAGAATGATTTGCAAGCAATGATGATAATTTTTCCACGAGTACATCCATCAGGTCAATCTCATTCTTCTCATGAATTTTATCCAGTCTTTCTAATGCTGCTTTTTCTCTAACCTTTGCTGTTTTATCCTTTTTAGCTCTTTGGAAAAGCTTTTTATCTATCACTATTCCTTCCACACCATTAGGCGCTTTTAATGAAGCATCTTTTGCATCACCTGCTTTATCTCCAAAGATGGCACGCAATAGTTTTTCTTCAGGAGTTGGATCACTTTCTCCTTTAGGTGTGATTTTACCAATCAATATATCTCCTTCTTTAATTTGAGCACCCACACGGATGATCCCATTTTCATCAAGATCCTTAGTGGCCTCTTCAGATACATTTGGAATATCAGGAGTCAATTCTTCTTCACCCAACTTAGTATCTCTCACTTCCAGTTCATACTCTGATATATGTACAGAAGTAAACAAGTCTTCCTTCACCACTCTTTCACTTATTACAATAGCATCCTCAAAGTTGTAACCTTTCCATGGCATGAAAGCCACTTTCAGATTTTTACCCAGTGCCAGTTCTCCATTTTGTGTAGCATAACCTTCAGTAAGGAAATCACCTTTCTTTACTTTCTGACCTTTCTTTACAGCTGGTCTCAGGTTAATGCTTGTTTCCTGATTGGTTTTGATAAACTTGGTTAGTCTATAAATGCGTAGATCATCTTCAAAGCTTACAAGTTTTTCTGCGGCATCCCTATCATAGCGAACATGAATTTCATTAGCATCTACAAATTCCACAACACCATTTCCATCTGCATGAATCTGAATTCTTGCATCACGGGCAGCTTTACCTTCCAGTCCGGTTCCTACAATTGGAACATCAGGACGGACAAGTGGTACAGCCTGGCGTTGCATGTTAGAACCCATCAATGCACGGTTGGCATCATCGTGTTCCAAAAATGGAATCAATGAAGCGCTCAAGCCTACAATCTGGTTTGGCGCAACGTCCATAAATTCTACATCGCTTCTCTCTAGAATTGGGAAATCACCCGTTTGGCGACTTTCAATTTTTTCTTCAACCAGTTCCCCTTTTTCATTCAGGATAGAATTGGCCTGTGCAATTTTTGCAAGATCTTCTTCTTCGGCACTAAGGAAAGTTAATTCCTTCATGTTCACTTTACCGTCTTTTACTCTACGATAAGGTGTTTCTATAAAGCCCATATCATTAATCTTAGCATGTACGCAAAGCGTAGAGATAAGACCAATGTTCGGTCCTTCTGGAGTTTCAATTGTACACAAACGACCATAGTGAGAGTAGTGTACGTCACGAACCTCAAAACCTGCTCTTTCGCGGCTTAATCCACCAGGTCCGAGTGCCGAAATACGACGCTTATGTGTTATTTCACTCAGCGGATTCGTTTGATCAAGAAACTGAGAAAGCTGTGAGGTACCGAAGAATGAATTGATTACAGATGACAATGTTCTTGCATTGATCAAGTCAACCGGCGTAAACACCTCGTTATCTCTTACGTTCATTCTTTCACGTATGGTACGAGCCATACGGGCAAGACCCACTCCAAACTGAGCATATAACTGTTCGCCAACAGTACGTACACGACGATTGCTCAGGTGATCGATATCATCAATCTCAGCTTTTGCATTTGTCAGTCGTACGAGATATTTGATGATAAGGATAATATCCTCTTTTGTTAATGTCTTTTTATGTACAGGCTGCTCAATACCCAACTTGCGGTTGATTTTGTATCGGCCAACCGCTCCTAAATCATAACGCTTATCACTAAAGAATAATTTGTCAATGATACCACGTGCCGTTTCATTATCTGGTGCATCAGCGCCACGTAACTGACGATAAATAAATTTTACCGCTTCCAGTTCACTGTTCGAAAGTATCCTTGTTTAGTGTATTATAAATAATAGCATAATCGCCACCCACATCTTCACGCTGTACAAAAATGCTTTTTACATCCAAGTCAATAATATTAGAAATGGCGTCTTCATCCAGCACGGTATCACGCTCCATTACTATTTCATTTCTTTCAATAGACACTACCTCACCTGTATCTTCATCCACAAAATCTTCCACCCAGGTGCGTAGTACTCTTGCCGCAAGGCGTTTTCCTACATATTTAGAAAGTGTCTTTTTATCAACTTTCACCTCATCAGCCATTCCAAATAATTCCAGAATATCTTTATCGGTTTCATAACCAATAGAACGTAACAAAGTTGTAACCGGAAATTTCTTCTTACGGTCAATGTATGCATACATTACGTTATTGATGTCGGTTGCAAACTCCATCCAGGCTCCTTTAAAAGGTATCACACGGGCGGAGTAGATTTTTGTGCCGTTGGGATGAACAGACTGTCCGAAGAATACCCCTGGTGAACGGTGCAACTGAGACACTACTACCCTTTCGGCACCATTGATAACGAAGGTACCACGAGGCGTCATATAGGGGATATTGCCCAAAAACACGTCCTGAACGATAGTTTGGAAGTCCACATGCTCTTCATCATTACAGCTCAAACGGAGTTTGGCTTTTAGAGGAACAGCGTAGGTCAATCCTCTTTCCATACACTCTTCAATTGTGTAGCGGGGAGGATCAATAAAATAGTCCAGAAACTCCAGAACGAAAATGTTTCTCGTGTCGGTAATAGGGAAATTGTCTTTAAATACGCGGAACAATCCCTCCACATTCCTTTTATCGGGTGTGGTTTCCAACTGGAAAAATTCTTTAAACGACTGGATTTGCACTTCAAGCAGGTCGGGGGCGTCGGCAAGATGCTTTATTTTACCGAAATCCACCCTTGAGTTCAATTTTGTAGAAGACATATGCGTAAATACCGGTTTTACGAAATGGATGACAAACCAATCACATTCGGGATTCTGAGAGACAGCTATCAAAAACCCGTGAGAATCAATTAATTAAACATGATTAGGAAAGTCAAAATATTATTGGCCAAAATAAAGGATTGCAAAGGTAGGGATTTATAGTTATTGAACAAGAAAATTTTGCCTACAACAATGAGGCCAGAAAATTTAAAGTTTGGAGTATTTATTTAAAAAGAGGAGGAATATTTATAGGATCACATTCTCGATTTTTTGGATAGCTCTAAGATGATGTTTAACTACACACAGCTACAAACCCCACCGAAACCTGCAACTATAACAGACATCCTGCAAACATTGAACAGACAGACAAAACTACCCAATAACGACTTTCCTGTGCTTCTGACCCCAAATAACAATTTGAGCAATTAATGGTTCTAATGATTTGCCGTGTTTGGTAAGACTATACACAACAGATACAGCACTTTCTGTTTCCACTTCACGGCTGACCAATTTATTCATTTCAAGATATTTCAATTCTTTTGTCAGTGTTCGTGGAGTTATACTGCCTAAATCTCTTTTAAGTTCATTAAACCGTTTTTCCTTGTCACATAAACTTGCTAAAATTGACCCACGCCATCTGCCACCAATGAGTTCAATAACATCTTGTACATCTCTATTTTGAATGTGTTTTTGTTTGTTTTTCATTTCTATGAATTATTAGTATCCTAAAGGATAGTAGTATTTTTTACAAATGTAGTATATTTTGGATACTATATTTATACCTTTGTGGACATAAATAAATCAATATTAAATGAACATTACAATAATAGGTGCTTCGGCAGGAGTAGGTTTGGAAACCGTAAAAAGAGCGTTACAAAGAAATCATAAAGTAACAACCCTTTCTCGTTCCGAAATTAGTTTGCAGGATAAAAATCTGACAACGCTAAAAGGAAGTGCCACCAACAAAGCAGATTTAAAAAAATCTATTGCAAAATGCTGATGTAGTAATTGTAACATTAGGAACAGGGAACAGTTTAATTCCGAAGGCTACCACTTTATATTCAGACTTTGCAAAACTTTTGGTAGAAGTGCAAACTGAAAGCAATACACAAATTCCATTCATAGTATTAACAGGGTTTGGAGCAGGCGACAGTGGAGCTTACAATGGTTTTATTACAAAAATATTTTTCGCATTGATACTCAAAGAAGTTTATAAAGACAAAACAAAAATGGAAGAAATTATTGCTGACTCAAAAATAAAATGGGAATTTGTAAGACCAGGTATACTAAAAGATAAACCATTAACTGAAAAGTACAGAGTAGAAACTACTTTATTTAAAGGAATAAATATTGGTGGAATAAACCGTGCAGATGTTGCTGATTATTTAGTAAAACAAGCGGAAAATCCTTCAGAATTATACAAGTATGTTTCACTATCAAATAAATAATATTTACAGACTGGCATAAGAGCTAATTTTTTGTCTTAAAGTAAAGTAATTTATATTCTCATTCGTCATCTATGTTATGGATGCCATTTTAAATATCAAGATGAACGAAATTCAAACAAAAAATACGGTTTCTCAAACATTCAACAAGTTGGGGAAACAGTTATTTGCGTTTATAAAAAATAAGGTCAAAATTGTAGAAGATGCCGAAGATATTTTGCAAGAAGTATGGTATCAATTTTCTAATTTTTCCAATATTGATGAACTAGACAATGCAAGTGCTTGGCTTTATACCGTTTCACGAAATAAAATAACCGACTTTTACCGAAAAAAGAAAACCGACAATTTAGAAGATTACACCTATGAAAATGAAGAGGGCGATTTTTCTATAAAAGATGCGCTGCTCATAGACGACAGTAATAATCCGGAATTGGCGATGTTTAAAGAGTTATTTTGGGATGAATTGATAAAAGCATTGGACGAACTTCCCGAAAACCAGCGTTTTGTTTTTATTGAAAATGAAATAGAAGATAAAACATTGCAAAAAATAGCCGATGAAACAGGCGAAAACCTGAAAACCATTATTAGCAGAAAAGGCTATGCTACCAAGCATTTAAAAAAACGATTACAACATTTGTACAACGAATTAAAGTATTAAAAAATGAAGAGAAGACCCATATTTATATTAATTCCTATTGTATTATTTTTTGCAGTAGGTGGCATTGTAATGTTACTTTGGAATTGGCTAATGCCAGTAATTTTTGGATTAAAAGCAATCACCTATTTTCAAGCATTGGGCTTGTTTTTATTAAGCCGAATATTATTTGGAAGTTTTGGGTTTGGAAAGAGAAAACCACCATTTGCCAACTCAAAATTTAAAGAAAAAATGATGAATATGACCGACGAAGAACGACAACGGTTTAAAGAAGAATGGGAAAGCAGATGTAAGCGTTAATATGTAACATCAATTTAATTAGAAAGCCTGTAGATAATTTATTTACGGGCTTTTTTGTTTAAAATAAGGTAAAAATGAAAGTCAATCGTCATACCTAATATAGAAAGCGAATAACATTTTTAATTTTAAAAAAAAATCAAATAACATAAAGTAAAATCAAAACCAATTCGTCTTCCTTATTATAAACAATTTAAAAATAAAAAAAATGAAAAAATCAGTTTTAAAATCAATTATCGGAGGTGCCTTATTAGGAGCATTTGTATTCTTTACTGGCCCATTGTTATTCATTGTGCTATTGCTCAAATTCATCTTCACACCTTTTGGAATGGGAAGAGCAAGGATGGGAGGAAGGTTTTCACCAATGGGAATGCCATCCTTTGCATTTGCAGAAAAAATCCGGAGTATGAATGATGAAGAATTCAATACAATGAAAGAAAAAATGCAAAACCGCTTTGGTGGAAGATGTAACAAACAGAATTATTAAAATTTTAAAAAAGTAAAAAAATGAACAGAAAGCCAAGATTTTTAATCGCCATAGCAAGTGCTATCATCAGCATAGGCGTATTGTTTGCCACAGTAGGTAAACCCAAGTATTTTGACAAGTGCCATCACAAAATAGAAAGCAGTAAATCTGTAGAAAACAAATAGAAACAAAACATTTAATAAAGGCAACTCCTATTTTGGGTTGCCTTTTTGTCCATTGTGACAGCTTCGAAATTATTATAATTTACAAAATACAAATCTCTCAAAAAGGGCCGCAAGTAACAGAGTATCCTATGTATATAGGACTTAGAAAGTATATATGGCAAATCTATTATTTTCTTTTGAAAGCAGGAGATAAACATTTTTGGTATTTCATATTCCTACCTTTTAAGTTTGTAAATAATATCAGTGGGATAAATCGCCAAAATAAATGGCGGCATTCCAACTGCGTTTGTGGCTGTCCAACCCAACATAAACAATTTGATTTTCAAAATTTGCTTTAACTTTAGTCATGGCGTTTAGAGTTTTAAATTTGAAAGATTTATTTTGTAGATCTTAAGGTAATTAAGATACTACTAAACTCTAAACGCCTTTTTTTATAGCATAGGGGCTTAACGAAAGTGGCGGTTCTGTGGTTAATTGAACATTTGTGCTTCGTATCAAGTGCAGTGATGGTTGACAGTTTTGTGCTTCGTATTCGCCACCTTCGCCAATCCAAGAACCGTTTGCTGCAATTGTATTTGCGATCGTGCTGACATCAAACTAATGAGCATTTAATAAACTTAATAGACAATGATAAAAGTTGGACAATGGATTGGGCAATATAAGTTTGACAAAGAAACCCATCAAAAGATCACAGGCTTTGACAGTACCAATTTTGTAATTGAAATTATAAATGTTGACAGTAACTGTTTTCGGGGCAACGTTCATGACGACCTAACAACAGGTGGAACAGAAGGAATTGGAGGAATTCAAGGAGAAGTTACAGGTGACATAGTAAAATTTGTAAAACAAATGCCAGTCATGACATTAATTCTTGGCAAAAACAAAACAAAGAAGACACTCAATAGAAAGCATCGTAAAATATATTATTCTGGAAAGTTTTCGGATGATAAAAAATCAATTAGCGGCCATTGGAGATTTAAGTTTGGATTTATTTGGTTTGGGCTTATACCAATTCCAGTAGCACCGACCAGAGGAACTTGGACGATGAAATTGAAAGAATAAAAGCGAACGCACAACCTGAACTGCGCACAAAACCAAATAAAATTTAAGGTTTTTGTGAACAGTAATTTGGTTGATATTTAGTTCCGTTTTTTGCCGCTGCATAACCTTGTTTGAGCAGCATATTCATCACAGCAATCAACGTTTGTTTACCTGTTTTACCAATTGCTTTTAGGAATATCCCACCATACTTGCTTACTTTCTTCGCCCCAAAAATTGACAAAAGTCAAAATCGGTGCGCAACTGTTTGTATTTAGTATTACTCTCCGTAACTTACTACTAGTATTACACTACTAATTATGAATTGGAAAGAGTTCGCAACCGATTATCTTAGTTTTTCCAAAAAAGAACAAATTGCAGTCATTGTTCTAGTTACGTTGATTGTAATTGTTTTTCTAGCTCCTACTGTTGCTTTCAATAAGAATAATGTAAAAGCAAAACCCGCCGATACCGCCTGGATGACAGCAGTAACAAATCTTGAACAAAAAAATACCGACACAAAAAATAATTTCTCAAATGGCTATGAAGAAAACAATGCAAACTATTATCAATACGATAAAAATACAAACAACGGTTTTGCAAAATCAAAAGGCGAGTTGTTTGAGTTTGACCCCAACACCCTTTCACCGGAAGGCTGGAAGAGACTGGGGTTGAGAGATAAAACCATTAATACCATTCAAAACTACCTGAGCAAGGGCGGCAAATTTAAAACCCCTGAAGATTTAAAAAAGATCTATGGCCTTTTTCCCGATGAGTATGAAAGAATTGCTCCCTACATCCGCATCAACAACAATGCAACAACGAATAATGAAACAACATATATACCAATCAACACAACAAAATCTAATAGCAAAACTTACAGAATCATTGAAATCAATACCTCTGATACATCCGATTTTATTTCGCTGCCCGGCATAGGAAGTAAATTAGCATGGCGGATAGTTAACTTCAGAGATAAACTGGGCGGATTTTACAGCATCAACCAAATTGCAGAAACCTATGGCTTGCCCGATTCTACTTTTCAAAAAATAAAACCCTATTTAAAATTAACCGAACCGAATGTAAAGAAGATAAACATCAATACAGCCACTGTAGATGAACTGAAAGTACATCCCTATATCCGCTATCAGCTTGCCCGACCCATTGTTGCTTACCGCGAAGAACATGGACAGTTTTCAAAGCCGGAGGATTTAAAAAAGATAATGATAGTTACAGATGACGTGTTTCTTAAAATGGCACCCTATCTGCAAGTGCAATAAAAAACCCTCTGCTAATCGCAAAGGGTTTTGAAATCTATTTTCTAAAAAGAAATTAAGCAATCTCTACTTCAGCACCAGCTTCTTTCAGCTTGGCTGCTATGTCTTCAGCTTCTGCTTTAGATACACCTTCTTTTACATTCTTAGGTGCACCATCCACTAGGTCTTTTGCTTCTTTCAGTCCAAGACCAGTCAGGTCTTTTACAATCTTAACTACGTTAAGTTTAGAAGCACCACCACTCTTCAACACTACGTTGAATGCAGTTTTTTCTTCTGCAGCTGCTGCGCCGCCACCGCCATCGCCACTTACTACTACTGCTGCAGCAGCAGGCTCAATGCCATACTCGGTTTTAAGGAAATCAGCTAACTCCTGTACTTCTTTTACTGTTAAGCCTACCAGGCTTTCTGCTAATGCTTTTACGTCTGCCATTTTGTTTTAATTTTTACCGCCTTCATATTGTGGTTATGCTTTTTGCTATAACCGGCAATCCGGCGGAGGTTTAAAAAAATTTTGCCTTTAATTTTTACCCTCAGGCCTGGGCTTTATTATAAACAATTTGAAATCCTGTTGAATTAAAAATTGTATATCGCAAATTACTCTGCCGTTACACCTGCTTCTTTTTGCTCATGATGATGCAGCAATGCAGCCAATACCCTCTTGGCAGGAGATTGTAACAAGCCGATAACCTCGCCAATAAGTTCGTTCTTCGTTTTGATCTTAGTAAGTGTTACCAGGTTATTGTCGCCCATGTACACATCACCATTTATAAAGGCAGCTTTCATTACCGGTCTTTCACCTTTGCTGTCTTTACGAAAACTGCTGATGATTAAAGCAGGCTCTTTTGGGTTTTCAGAAAACATCAGCGCAGTTACTTTATGCAAAGAGTCGTAAACACCTGCATATTTTTCACTGTCCAATGATTCCATTGCCTTTTTAATGAGGGTGTTTTTAGCCACCTTCATTTCTACCTGCTTATCAAAACAGGCACGACGCAGTTTTACTATTTGTGCTACCGAAAGAGATTCCGTATCGGTAACATAGAAGTTGTTGTACTGAGAGAATTTTTCTTTCAGCGCTTCTATTACTTCGTTTTTTTGATCTTTAGTCATTTTATATTGTTTTGACTTTCTTTAAATGTTGTTTCCCTGCCGGATTAATGAACAAATGCTTTTGCATCAATAGCAATACCAGGACTCATACTGCTGGCCATGCTGATTCCTCTCAGATAAATTCCTTTTGAAGAAGATGGTTTCGCTTTAATGATTGCATTCAGCAATTCCTGGCTGTTGGCTTCAATTTTTTCAGGTGCAAAACTTACTCTTCCAATAGAAGCGTGGATGATTCCCACTTTATCTACTTTGAAAGCAATTTTACCACCTTTTACATCATTTACCGCACCTGCTACATCATTAGTAACAGTACCGGTTTTAGGATTGGGCATCAGGTTACGAGGGCCTAATACTTTACCCAGTTTACCAATCTTGGGCATTACAGATGGGGTAGCGATGATTACATCTACATCAACCCAACCGCCTTCTATTTTAGTTACAAATTCATCCAGACCAACATGATCGGCTCCTGCTGCTTTTGCTTCCGCTTCTTTATCGGGTGTGCAAAGCACTAAAACTTTTTTGGTTTTACCGGTTCCATGTGGAAGCGTAACGGTGCCACGAATTGCCTGATCTGCTTTTTTAGGATCTACACCCAAACGAATATGCAGGTCAACAGAAGCATCAAACTTTGTTGTATTAATTTCTTTTACCAGCGCTGAAGCTTCTTTCAGCGAGTAGGTTTTATTTGCGTCTATTTTAGTATTCGCAACTTTTCTTTTTTTACTTACAAATGCCATTGTAGTTCTTTTAAAGGTTCAGTTAATTAATTTTCCCAAGGGGCTTTACCTTCTACAGTAAGTCCCATACTGCGAGCCGTACCGGCTACCATTTTCATGGCGCTTTCTACGGTAAAGCAGTTAAGGTCTGGCATTTTGTCTTTTGCAATTGCTTCTACCTGTGTCCAGTTTACTTTACCTACTTTGTTACGGTTACTTTCTTTTGAACCTTTCTGAATTTTTGCTGCTTCCATCAATTGAATTGCAGCAGGAGGTGTTTTGATGATAAAATCAAAACTCTTGTCAGAGTAAACAGTAATTAATACGGGAAGTACTTTACCTTGTTTGTCCTGAGTTCTTGCGTTGAACTGTTTGCAGAATTCCATGATATTGATACCCTTGGAACCCAGCGCCGGACCGATTGGAGGGGCAGGATTCGCCTGACCACCTTTGCACTGCAGCTTTACAAAGCCGCTGATTTCTTTTGCCATTTTAAAAAATTTATTGGTGTTAACGACTTTTCTACCAGGCTTTTATACCGGTTTACTGGGTCTCCCAAACTATCCGGAAGTTTTTAAATTTCCGGTATTTGTCCCGCTTTTACGGGTAACAAAGAACTAATTGGGGCGGCAAAGATAATTGTATCTGATCAAACAGACAAAGCTTTTTAAGACTCATTTTGCCACTATTCCCACTTAAAATTATCATTCACAATCAAAAACTATTTCAATACTTTTCAAAAAAAATCATTGATATATGTTTCGTTTAATCAAGTCTGGAAAAGAATACATGTTGCTGCTCATTTGTAGTGTCTGCTTTTTCGCTGATTCTATTTCACAGCAAACTAACACATCTCTTTACCTGCAAACCAGCGAAATGTCTGATGCCATGATACAGTTCAATGCAGATAAAGCCAGCATCCTCCGCTTTTATGCAGCTGGCTCCTCACGCAGCACATTTGGCCGGCAGACCGGCAATAACTACAACACACCCGAAAGAAGAAATCGGCTGCTGCAACTGATTACAGATAATTTGAACAACCTGAAAAAACTTCCTTTTGAAAAATGGAATAGCAATGGCCAGGTGGATTATATTTTGTTTAAAAGAAATTTAGAAAACGAACAATATCAATTGCTGCAGGAAGAAAAACTATATGTACAAATAGGCCCGCTTCTGCCTTTTGCCGATAAGCTGATGGAATTGCAAAAACCACGCCGCCGGGGTATGAATGTAAATGGCGAAGCGGTAGCCAAATCTTTAAACGACATCAACAAAGAAATAGTTACGGCTATTGGCAAATTAAAAAAAGGCGATAGCCTGGAATCGGCACAAGCAAATATGGCTGCCATTGCTGCTAATGCATTACAGACATCACTCAAAGATTATTTTAATTTTTACAACGATTACGATCCACTCTTTAGCTGGTGGGTGCCCAAAACCTATAGCGAAACAGACAGCTTGCTCGCACTGTTTTCAAAGACCGCAAAAAACAAAATCAAAATAAATACACAACAACAGGATGATGGCAGTGGCATTATCGGTAATCCCATTGGCAATACAGAACTACAACGCCAGTTGCAATACGAGTGGATAGCTTACAGTGCCGATGAACTAGTAACCATTGCCAATAAAGAATTTGCCTGGTGCGATGCGGAAATGTTGAAAGCATCAAATGAAATGGGGTTTGGCAACAACTGGAAAGCTGCCCTTGAAAAAGTAAAACAAACTTATGTACCACCGGGCAAACAACCGGAAGCAATGTTTGATTTATACAAACAGTCAGTTGAATTTTTAAAAGCTAACGACTTAGTTACATTGCCGCCTTTGGCCGAAGAAGACTGGGGTGTGTATATGATGAGCTCCGATCAACAAAGAGTAAGCCCCTTCTTTTTGGGTGGCGAGTCACTCATTATTTCTTATCCCACCAGCAGCATGAGCTACGACGAAAAGATGATGAGTATGCGGGGCAACAATCCCAATTTTTCAAGAGCTACAGTACATCATGAGTTGCTGGCCGGGCACCACCTGCAATATTATATGATGGCAAGGTATAAAACCTATCGCCACTTCAACACGCCTTTTTGGCTGGAGGGTAATGCACTGTATTGGGAAATGCTATTGTGGGATATGAAATTTCCACGCACTCCCGAAGAAAGAATAGGAATGTTGTTTTGGCGCATGCACCGCTGTGCCCGCATTATTTTTTCGCTCAACTATCATTTGGGCAAATGGACACCGCAGCAGTGTATCAATTTTTTGGTAGATCGTGTAGGACATGAAAGAGCAAATGCTGAAGGTGAAGTGCGTCGTTCCTTTACGGGTGGCTATGGGCCACTGTATCAAATTGCTTACATGATAGGCGGCTTAGAATTTATGGCATTGAAAAAAGAATTGGTAGATGGAGGCAAAATGACTTTGAAACAATACCACGATGCCATCCTGCACGAAAACAGTATGCCAGTAGAAATGTTGCGGGCATTATTGAATAAAAAAAATCTACAAAGAGATGAAAAACCGGGGTGGCGGTTTTATAAAGAATAAAGATCACTGATGCATCAGCATCCACTCCTGCCCTGCAGTATCAGTACGGAAATATTCAATATTGCCGGTATCTTGCATGGTTATATAAACCGTTTTACCATCCACTCCTCCAAAAGCTACATTAGTTGGTTTTTGACCAATGAGTTTTACTTCTCTTATTAACTTCCCTTCGGATGATATTATGGCTACTACGCCTTTGCCATAACGGGCGATGTATAAATTGCCTTTGCTATCGCAACGCATGCCATCCATTCCGTAATCGGTAAATTCAATCAACAATTTCTTGTTGCGGAGCTTGCCATTGTGTTTAATACGATAAGCCCATACTTTACGCTGCACACTTTCATTAACATAAAGCAGTTTGTTGTCGGGACTTACTTCTATGCCATTGGTAGTACCCATATTTCCTTCCAGCATTTTTATTTTTCCACTTCTGTTGGCATACCAAATCGATCCGGTACTTGCTTTCCAGTATGGATTGCTGGCATAAAATGTATTGTTGCGGGTAATGGCAATATCATTGGGCTGTACCATCGTACTGTCGTGAGCAAATGTTTTTATTTGCCTGCTTTGCATATCCACTTCCAGAATATTATGATTGGTATAATCGGCAATATACATGTGCCCCTTTTTTCCAAAACGAATGCCATTGCCAATACTTCCATTGGCCAGCTCTAAAAAAATGGATGCTTCGCCTGTTGATGTTATTTTTCCAATTGTTCCCTGTTTTTGAAAATTTACGGCATATAAATTTCCATCCTTATCTACTGCCGGGCCTTCAACACCACTGGTAAAACTGCCGGGTGCAGTAAGCGTTTTGGAAACAAATAAATCAATCTCAGTTTTTTGTGCTACAACATTTATACAGTAGGCCAGACATAGAGACAACAAAGAGTTTATTCGAATCAAATTTTTTATCATACCCCAAAAATATAAGGGTAACAAGATAATTCATTTAAGAAAGCGAGTCAATGAAAACCCTGCTAAAAAAAAACCATCCTTGCGGATGGTTAACTTAAAAAAAATATTTTTCAACAATTAGTTTACCTTTTCAACTTGCATATATGTAAGTTCCACAGGAGTAGAACGTCCAAATATTTTCACCGTCACTTTCAATTTCTTCTTTTCATCATTTACCTCTTCTATCACACCATTAAAGTCGTTGAAAGCGCCTTCAATAATTTTAATCGTTTCTCCAACAATAAAGGGTTCACTCATGCTGATGCCTCCCATTTCGGCCATTTCATCCATTTTACCCAGCATCTTGTTTACTTCAACTTTGCGAAGGGCTATAGGGTCTTCTTTTCCCAAAAAGTGAATTACATTGGTAGTATTCTTGATCACATCACGAAGGTCATCATTCAACTTTCCATTCGCAATTTCAATCATCACATAACCGGGATAGTAGTTGCGCTCCCGCATAACTTTTTTACCGTTGGCAACTTTATATACTTTTTCTACAGGAAGAAATATTTGTTTCACTTGTTCCCATCCGCCACGGCTTACTTCCTTGTCTAAGTATTCCTTTACTTTTTTCTCTTTGCCACTTATCACACGCAGTACATACCATTTGGTTTCCTGTTGTGGAGTGTTTTCTATATTTACAGTGGTAGTTTCCATTACTATTACTTCAACACGTTATAGATAAATTTCAATCCGTTTCCGGCCACAAAATCCATTGCCATTACCAGCAAAGTAATAACTATGGTAGCTGCCAGTACAATCATCGTAGATTGTTGTAACTGTGGCCAGGTAGGCCAGGTTACTTTTTCTGTCAGCTCTTTATATGACTCCTTGAAATATGTAGTTATTTTACTCATATTATTGTTTTTTCAGTTTTCAAGTTGCACGGGTACTAGGATTCGAACCCAGATCTAAGGTTTTGGAGACCTCTATTCTACCGTTGAACTATACCCGTAGAAAGCTAAAAGCTATCCGCCAGAGGCAGACAGCTTTTAGTACTATGTTGCGAAGATAAAAATCTTCATTGAAGAAGCCTGCTCTTTGCATTTAAAAATGCGAGTTGCTTCTTATTTAATAATCTCTGTAACCTGACCCGCACCTACGGTACGTCCACCTTCACGAATCGCAAACTTCAAACCTTTTTCCATCGCAATAGGCTGAATCAGTTTAACAGTAAGTGCTGTATTATCACCAGGCATTACCATTTCAGTACCAGCAGCCAATTCTACTTCTCCTGTTACGTCAGTAGTACGGAAATAGAACTGAGGACGGTATTTGTTGAAGAATGGCGTATGACGACCACCTTCTTCTTTGCTTAATACGTAAACTTCTGCTTTAAATTCAGTATGTGGAGTGATAGATCCGGGTTTTACGATTACCATACCACGACGGATTTGAGTTTTCTCAATACCACGCAGCAGTAAACCTGCATTATCACCAGCTTCACCTTCATCCAGCAATTTGCGGAACATTTCCACACCTGTTACGGTAGAAGTTAAAGGTGTTTCAACCAGTCCTACGATTTCTACTGCTTCACCTACTTTAACACGACCTCTTTCAATACGACCGGTAGCAACAGTACCACGACCGGTAATAGAGAATACGTCTTCAACAGACATAAGGAAAGGAAGATCAACAGGGCGAGGAGGTAAAGGAATATAGCTATCAACTGCATCCATCAACTCTTCAACACCTTTTACCCATTTTTCATCACCAGCAAGAGCACCAGAAGCAGAACCTTTGATGATTGGCGTATTGTTACCATCAAAACCATAGAAAGTCAGAAGGTCACGAATTTCCATTTCAACTAGTTCAAGCAATTCAGGATCATCAACAAGGTCAACTTTATTCATAAATACAACCATACTTGGAACACCTACCTGACGTGCCAAAAGGATGTGCTCTTTAGTTTGAGGCATTGGACCATCTGTAGCAGCCACAACCAGAATAGCGCCGTCCATTTGTGCAGCACCGGTAATCATATTTTTTACATAGTCAGCGTGACCAGGACAGTCAACGTGTGCATAGTGGCGGTTAGCCGTCTGATACTCTACGTGTGCTGTGTTAATAGTGATACCCCTTTCTTTTTCTTCAGGAGCAGCATCAATTTCATCATACTTTCTTGCTTCAGCCATCCCTTTTTGTGAAAGGATAGTAGTGATAGCAGCGGTTAAAGTTGTTTTACCGTGGTCAATGTGACCGATAGTACCAACGTTAACGTGGGGTTTGTCCCTTTTAAAGGTCTCTTTAGTTGCCATGTTATCTGTTTTTTAGGTTGTGTTTTATAATTAAGTTGCCCGGCTTCAGTACTACTATGTAGCTACCGTTGCGTCGCACTCTTATACGTTCATTTCTCTATTCAACTGAAAAAAAATACATCATTGGTCTATACACACTTATTATTATTGACCGATATATTTCTCATTCAATTTTCAAAAATCTTTTGAGCCGTTATGGGGAATTGAACCCCAGACCTCTTCCTTACCAAGGAAGTGCTCTACCACTGAGCTACAACGGCTTTCAGTGTCATTGAATTCAGTGGTCAAGCAAGTCAAATAAGTCTGTCATTTTACTTATGACTTGTTTGGCTTTGTTGACTCATATTTAGAAGCAAATCTTTATCACCAAATCTTCATTTTTTTGCTTGCTTCTGCTTTCAAATAACTTTTGTTGAGCGGAAGACGAGGCTTCCCTGCAATCGCTGCAGGGACCACCTATAGCTTGAAAGGCTATTGCCTTTTTAACTAACTTCTGCTTTCAAATAACTTTTGTTGAGCGGAAGACGAGGCTTCCCTGCAATCGCTGCAGGGACCACCTATAGCTTGAAAGGCTATCGCCTGACAAACTAATAACTTCTGCTTTCAAATAACTTTTGTTGAGCGGAAGACGAGGCTTCCCTGCAATCGCTGCAGGGACCACCTATAGCTTGAAAGGCTATTGCCTGACAAACTAATAACTTCTGCTTTCAAATAACTTTTGTTGAGCGGAAGACGAGGCTTCCCTGCAATCGCTGCAGGGACCACCTATAGCTTGAAAGGCTATTGCCTGACAAACTAATAACTTCTGCTTTCAAATAACTTTTGTTGAGCGGAAGACGAGGCTCGAACTCGCCACCTATAGCTTGGAAGGCTATCGCTCTACCAAATGAGCTACTTCCGCTTAAAGAACTGTGGGCAAGGATGGATTCGAACCACCGAACTCCGAAGAGGACAGATTTACAGTCTGTTGCCGTTGGCCACTTGGCTACTTACCCATTTTGTAAATATTCATGACCGACTGTTTAGAAAACAATTCCAATCAAGATAATACTACAAGAGCCACTTGTCGGAATTGAACCAACGACCTACTGATTACAAATCAGTTGCTCTACCAGCTGAGCTAAAGTGGCATTTGTCAATGCCGTCATCACCATCATCAAGCTCAGGTTAGTACGGCGGTCAGTGCATTAAAGAGCTACCCCCATTAAATGGGACGGCAAAGTTAAGGGAATATGGCAACCTGAAAAATTTTGAAAAAGATTTTTTTGACCATTTTTTTGAGAGATCGTCAGAAAACAAAAGGTTGAAATTATTATGCACTAAAACCGCAGTTGATTTTTCTCAGATAAATAAAAAAGCCCCGCCAGCTGGGCGGGGCTATAAGATTTAAGCTGCTTTTTTTTCTTTACTTTTTTTGATTTGAGAAAGCATGGAATCAATGGCATCATCAAAAGACTGTTCAAATGACTTGCTAGTTGATTTTACAAAAAAGCTGTGGCGGGGCACCTGTACCCTTATCTCAGCAACTTTGTCTTTAATGGAATGCATTACATTGTCCAATTTTAAAAATACATTTACTCTGACAATGCGGTCGCTGAACATCGACAGCTTCTGAATTTTCTGATTAATAAAATCAATCAGTTTCTTGTCCGCATCAAAATGCACTGTTTGAATGTTTACGTTCATAGTAATCGTTTTTTAACTGGTGAAACAATAAATAAAGAACTAACACGGTCTGTTTTTTACATAAGGTTGGGCTCTTTTGTCTGCATCCAATTTAGCGAAACAATTGATAATAACCAAAGAAAAAATCAGTGATTTTTATTGTAAATAAATTGTAAAAATTCAGGCTTTTGGGTGTGCCTTTTTATAAATATCTTTTAACTTTTCAATAGTAGTGTGTGTGTAAACCTGTGTTGCAGCCAGGCTACTATGCCCCAGCAATTCTTTTACGGCATTCAAGTCTGCTCCAGCATTCATCAAATGTGTAGCAAAACTGTGCCGTAGTACATGAGGGCTTTTTTTATCCAGTGTAGCAGCCTTTCCCAATACTTGTTTTACTTGCAGATAAGCATATTTCGGGTAGAGTTTTTTCCCTTTTTCAGTTACTAGAAGTGTTTCGCTGGGGCCAAATTCTTTGCGCTTTAATTCACAATATGACTGCATCTCTTTTGCCAGTTCCATGCTTATCGGAATAATACGTTCTTTATTGCCCTTACCTACCACTTTCACTTCTGAACGGCTATAGTCAATCTGTCTTTCTTTTAAATTAATTAATTCACTTAGCCTCATGCCGGTTGCGTAAAAAATGGCTATCAGCATTTTTCTATTTAATGACCGCCAGTCCTCTGTTGCACTGCTTAAAGATTGTGCTATTACTTTTACCTCATCTTCTTTTACAAATACAGGAATTCGTTTTCCATTTTTGGGACTTACAATTTTTGCCATTGGCGAAGTAATAATAAGCCCTTGCCGCTGCTGGTATTTGAAAAAAGATTTAAGACATGAAATTTTTCTGTTGATAGTTTTAGAGCTCATCCCCTGTTGTTTCAACATTGCAAGCCAGCTTCTGATGATGTTATAATCAATCTTTTCAATTTCATCGATTCCAAATTGACTTTTAGCAAATGAAAAAAAGTGCAATAAATCTGATTGATATGAGATAATCGTATGTACTGAGTACCTTTTTTCAAACTGCAGGTAATCAAAAAAAGATTGTACAGGTATTAGGACTTTGTCAGACATATTGGATGGTAAGTTGTAAAACTACAAAAAAAGCCGCACCGGTTAGGGTGCAGCTTTAGTATCGTTAAAAAGGCATTAACTATGGTTCAATTTTTCCGCTGGCAATTTGCTGTTTGTAAACAGCTTTCAAAATTTCACCACGACGCTTTATAGATGGCTTAGTGAAACTTTGACGCTCTCTTAACTTCAACAACACCTTAGACTTTTCAAATTTCTTTTTGTACTTTTTTAAAGCCTTGTCAATGTTTTCGCAGTCTTTTGAATCAATGATTAGCATAGTTTGATATACCTCCTTTGGTATTTTTTTAAATGGGTGGCAAAGATAAGTGTGAAACTTGAAACACAAAAGAGATAATTCATCAATTTTATAAAAACAAAATTGGTTTCGTTTTCCTTAGTTATCAATCAATTATCTTTGGAAAGGTACTATCATCACAAAAAACCAAACCTAAAAACAATGCAAAATGCAGGTCATGTTATACCTCGTCAACACTATCCAGCATTGGATGGTTTGCGCGGTTTTGCATGTCTAATTGTAGTTATTTATCACAACTTTGGATTTATTCAGAAATACATTTTTTTTGGGTGGCTTAGTGTTGATTTGTTTTTCACCTTATCCGGATTTTTAATTACCGATATCTTAATGAATGCTGTACATCGACCACACTATCTCCGAAATTTTTATGCACGACGTTTTTTCCGAATTTTTCCACTTTACTATTTATCGCTCATCATTTTACTGGTATGGCTGCCCCGACTCCAAACACCCTTGCATCTGGAATATTATTCAAACAATCAGGCATATATCTGGACCTATCTTCAAAACTGGCTTTATGTTTTCAATCCACCGGTCAATACAGATTCACTCAATCATTTCTGGTCGTTGGCTGTTGAAGAACAATTTTATCTCATTTGGCCTTTTGTAATTCTGTTGCTTAAGAACCCCAAACATCTTCTGATTTTCGTTTTACTGATGTTGGTAGGTGTAAGTGGTATCCGGCTTTGGGCCTGGCTGCATCAGGTGCAGGGGCTTGCCTACTACAATCTCTACACCTTTACCCGTATCGATGGGATTTGTATTGGAAGCATTGTTGCCATTTTACTAAGAATATCACCTGGATTTTTGTCACGATATACTCCGGCAATTGTAATAGTTTTTGCACTTCTAAATTTTGGATTTTTCTTTATTAATCGTTCCTTTAGTTTTTCATTTCCTTATCTGGCATTAATCGGTTATACAACATTGGCCATGTTGTTGGGCTTGATGGTCAATCAGGGCATAACAAAAGAAAATAAACTGATAAACTTCATTTTCAACTTTAGCTTTTTAAGGTTTATAGGAACAGTATCCTATGGTTTTTATGTAATTCACTGGCCGGTTTACAGGGGTTTGAGTCCCTGGGTTTCATCTCGCCTGGAACAAATTTTAAGCATTGATTTGGCAGCAATCACTACATCTATCCTGCTTGCTGCTTTAGCATTATTTCTGAGCTGGCTGAGTTTTAAATATTTTGAAACTCCGTTTTTGAAATTGAAAGTACGTTTTGTATGACATACAAATATTATTGATTCTCTTTTTAGATTGTATCTTTAGCTTTTAAGCATTGTACATGCAAAATGTAATTATACTTATACCCGTTTATGATGATTATGTGTCGCTTAATCAACTATTAAAGCATTTAGAAAAAGTAACCATTCAACAGGAGAAATATTCATTTTCAATTTTAATAGTAGATGATGGCACACCCCAAAAAGGGAGTATTACTCATACAACAGCTTTTCCAGTAAGCATTTTATACCTACATAGAAATCTGGGGCATCAAAAAGCAATTGCAACTGGATTAGCATATATCAATGATAATTTGAATACCGACAAAGTAGTAATAATGGACGGCGATGGAGAAGACAGACCTGATGATGTGTTATTGCTATTAGAAAAAGCAGCAGCTTTTGAAAATTCTATTGTTTTTGCTAAACGTAAATCTCAAAGGGAAAGCAGAGATTTTAGACTATTCTATTGGCTCTATAAACTTATTTTCAGAATATTAACTGGAAAGAAAATTGCTTTTGGCAACTTTATGGCAATGCCCATGACCTTATTGAAAAAGATTGTTTATTACAGCGAAATCTGGAACCATATTGCAGGTGGTATTCTAAAATCTGGTATTCAATACACAACTATTCCTACGCACAGAGGGGAACGATATGCAGGAAAATCTAAATTGAATTTTCATGCATTGCTTTTACATGGGCTAGGATCCATCTCTGTTTTTATAGATAAGATTGCCAGCAGGTTATTAATTTTTTCTTCCATCTTGTTTATATTTTCTGTAATTGTCATTGGTATTATCTTAGGCATTCGGCTTTTTACTGATAGGGCGATACCCGGGTGGACTTCCACATTGATGGCAACTATGCTCATCGTTTTATTACAAAGTATTTTATTATCTCTGTTTACTATATTTCTATATTTCATTTCACAATCTCAAAGAAAAATTATACCAGCAGTGCATTATAAAGACTATACAGATACGATTGAAAAATTTTGATTCCAAAAATGAACGAAGAATATAAATATCCTGGAGAAGAGCTTTCTCTTTTTAATTATGCCAAAAATTGGAAAAAATATTTTGCAAAGTCAATCAAAAAATACATAAAAGGAAAAGTGCTTGAAGTAGGTGCGGGTATTGGCAACAATACTTTATTATTAAACGATGGCACATCTCCTTATTGGCTTTTGCTGGAGCCAGATGGTAAAATGGCTTCAGGTTTAGAAAAAGATATAGCTGAAAAGAAATTTCCTTACAATTGTAGCCTGATACATGGCACTGTTTCTAATATTAATCAAACTTTTGATACAATAATTTATATTGATGTTCTTGAACACATTGAGGATGATGCTGAAGAATTAAAGACTGCAGCAACCTTACTTAATCCTAATGGGTATTTAGTAGTTTTATCACCTGCATTTCAACATATCTATAGTCCATTTGACAAGTCTATAGGCCATTATCGTAGGTATAATAGGAAAATGGTTAGAAAAATTACACCCCCAGGCATAAAGATAGAAAGTTGTCGTTATTATGATAGTATTGGCTATTTTGCTTCCTTAATGAATAAGATTATTTTGAAACAAAAGATGCCAAAACTAAAACAAATATTTTTCTGGGATAGATATTTATTACCAGTATCGACTGTCACAGATAAACTGTTTCTACATAGCTTTGGGAAAAGCATAATTGTAGTTTGGAAGAAATAAGTCTACTGTCAATAATATTTTTTCTATTTTGTAACCGTTAAATAAGCGGTGACATACATGACAACACTTGCATCATTTCACACGAATAAAGTTCATTTCAAGAACTTTGGTATCTTACTGATCATCTGTTTATTGGCTTATTGGCCTATCACCTTTGGCATATTTAGCAGTAAGGGAGATAGTCTACAGTATTTCTTACCAACAAGATATGCCATTAGCACTGCAATACAATCAGGCGAATTTCCATTTTGGAGTCCTTGGTTCTATTTAGGCCATCCTATTTATGGCGATATGCAAAGTGGTTCTTGGAACCCTTTAGTCCTTTTCCTCAGTTTATTTGGTAAATATAATATTACAACTTTTCATATTGAGTACCTTATTTATATTTTTTGGGGCGGCATAGGGATGTACAGACTTGCTATATATATATCAAAAGGCCAATCTGCAGGATTATTGATTGCAGCCTCGTATATATTGGGTGGTGTAATGTTGTCAGGTCAAGTAATTACATGGGCGGCATCAGCCGCAATTATCCCACATATTTTTCTTAGCTATCTCACTACAAAACGAACTGGCAATTTTAAGCCAGCAATTGTAACAGGAATACATCTTTGGCTATTACTTGTGTGTGGATATCCTTCACTGTTTATTTTCACCTGTTATATTTTAATTGGATTATTTCTGATTTCAATTTGGGATCAGATTCGTCATTCAAAAGAAAAAAAAAATGTTCCCATTCAAAAATATTTATTATCCCATTTTTTAATATTAGTAACTTTTTTACTTCTTTCATTACCGACAATAATTTCATTTATTGATTTTCTTCCATATTATTTGAGAGGAAATGGTGTGACATTTTTTGAAAGCCTTGCCAATACATTTGAACCACAACATTTTCTTTCATTTTTCTTTCCATCTGAAATAGGGGCACCATTACATTATAGCGAAACTGATATGACAAGTAGAAATATTTATCTGGGCATATATGTTTTGCCAATTCTTTTTGCCTATAAACCAACGCTACACAGAAGAAATTTGCTTTTATCTATCTTATTTGTGTTTTCATTTTTATTTAGCATGGGGTCTTTTACTCCGGTCAGACGAATAGCATATGAGCTATTTCCCCTAATGAACACATTTAGACATCCAGCTATTATCAAAACCTTTGGCATGTTAGCTCTTTTGTTGTTAATCGTGCCTGGTATAGATAGTTTGGAAAACGATCTAAAGAACAGAAATCAAATTACCCAGTTCAAAAAATTCAAATTATATTCACTAATATTAAGCGGCTTTTTTCTCATATCTGCGATATGGTCTTTCAGCAAGACAAATTTATTAAAAAATATTTTCTTAAATTTTCAGGATGGGAAGGATGCAATAAAAAATGTTATTGATAAATACACTTTCATGGATGCAGTATTTTTCAATTCATTATTTCAGTTAATCCTACTTACTGTTTTTCTATATTGGATTTACTCGAAAAAATTAAATACTACTACATTTAAAACCATTTGGATTTTAAACTTATTCATATTCGCTCAATTAACTTTACCTATCACCTTTGTCTCTAGCTATTCCGCTTCGCAGATAAATTCATTTATAAAGAAAAATGGAGAAAAATATTCAGAAAAAGAACAAAGCCTCACTCTACAAGAGAACAGTGCTGATATTGAAAACATTTATGACCGAGGAGAATTTCCTTTGGGTTCTCCAAATTTTTATAAAAAGACCGTTGCAATAAGTCATGTTTTATATAACCCAGCTTCTTTTACCAGCCTAGACTCCTTTATCAACAATAAAACACTTTATAAATTTATTAGCTCATATCCTTTAATTTACTTTTCTGATACGGTGATAAAAAAGAAAGATACCTCTACCACATTATTTAAAAATAAAAAAAGAATAATTATTAGTGATGAGTTACAAGAATTGCCTCAGCCAAAATTGGCAACCGCCAAATTAATAAAACTAACAAGCAATAGCATCGTAATTGAAACTGAATCAGATAAAGACTCGTATTTATCCCTAACTCAAAATTATTATCCTTACTGGATAGCAACCATTGACGGAAAAGAAAATACTATTTATAAAACAAACTTTACATTTATGAGTACTTTGGTTCCCGCAGGGAAGCATCTAGTAAAGTTCAATTTCTTTCCAATCAATACAATTATTTGTATTTGGATATCGATTGGATATATTATTATTTTACTTGGCCTGATTGTATACAACTATTTTAAAAAATAAGAATTGAAAACAAAAGACGCTATAAAGATTTCATTTTTGCTTTCTTTACCAATTCTGTTTTTCGTATTTCACCATTATTTTATTCATAGTGCTAGTTTATCACCAACAGGGATTACTAACAATGAGAATACCCTTTATCTATCATATGCACATCAATATCTAGACAATAAAGAAAATTTTGTTACATATTCAAATCCATTTGATGGCAATCCAAATTCGCCAAGTATTTATTTTCAACCTGTAAATCTTTTGTTTGCCTTTCTTGTAAAACTTGGGATAGACCCTGGACTCTATTTCACTTTGTTTGGGATATTGATGGCATTTGCGTGTATTTATACAGGAGTAAAACTTCTACACCACCTTTTACCAAAAACTAAAAATATTAATCTAATAGCTCTACTATTTACATGGGGTGGCGGGATAACAGCAATTACTGGATTACTGGTAAGTTTTTTATTTGCAAGCTATTCGACACCACAATGGACAGATGGAATTTATATTGCGGATCCTGCAAATGGATGGTGGGGGCTCAATTGGGGAAGAAGTTTATTTTTACCGTTAGAAGCCTATTATCATTTTCTTTTCTTGATAAGCATACTATTTATCCTCAAAGAGAAATGGGTTGCAACTTTATGTACTTCCCTATTTCTTTCTATATCACATCCTTTTACCGGCATTGAACTTTTGGTAATTTTAAATGGCTGGCTTTTTATTGAAAAATTGATTTTTAGAAACAGGAAAATACCTTTTTGGTTCTGGATTGGTATTTTCATTATTACATTATTTCATATCTGGTACTACCTGATCTATTTAAACAAATTTCCCGAACATAAGCTATTGTTTAGCCAGTACACATTGGAGTGGACTTATAGTTTATTTATTGCAATTCCAGCCTATTGCATTGTTGCGTTTTTTGCAATTGCGAACTTGAAGCTTAATAACTCAATTGCAAAAGCATTTGATTCATCACATCAGCGATTATTCTTTGGTTGGGCTGTTATTGCATTTCTACTTTCTAAACATGAATGGTTTATTAAACCAATGCAACCCATACATTTTACAAGGGGATATATATGGGCGGGGCTGTTTCTTTTTTCATTACCTTCTATTTTGTATTACATTAATTATTTTCAGAAACAGAAATCGCTAAAATGGGTTTTCTACATTTCAATTTTCATATTTCTTTCGGACAATCTTTTTTGGACATCAAATTTATTGCGTGGAAAGAATGATGTAGAATGGGAAGGGCACATAACTAAAGAAACAAAGCAAGTCTTAAGGTTTTTATCTAAAACATCCACCCCAAATGATTTGATTATTGGAAATGCCAATTTGGTCAACTATTTGGCAAATGTTTATTCAAAAGCGAATAGCTGGGTATCTCACCCTTTTAATACACCGGAAATTGAAAAAAGGAATGCAGAAATGGGTCAATACTTTCAAACAGGAGTAAAACCAAAGGAATGGCAAAACCGCCACTTATTATTACTTCTAAATAAAAAAGACTCACTAAAGATTTTGCCTTCGCTTGAAACCCAAAAGAAATTCGAAAATAGTACTTATGTTATTTTTACTCCTTAATATTCTTGCCTCGAATAGCTTTGCCAATTGCCATATCCATCACTCGCTCTGCATATGGTTTTGAAATCCCATTTAATTTTTCAATAGCAGTATGTATTTCATCTTTATCGCCCTTCTCCAATAGAGATTGAAGGATATAAATGGCTGCATCAGTATCGACAATTTCTGTTTTCGAAAGAAATAAATTATTCTTTTTAATAAACTGTCGGGTTGATTCGATCAATTGTGTTCCTTCCGTTTGCGCTTCAACCAGTGCCCTTGTTTCCATGTCTTCCTTTGCATGCATAATTGATTCCATCAGCATTTTCTCAACATCAGCATCACTCAGTCCATATTGGGGCTTCACTTCTACCGATTGAGCTACACCACTTCGCAATTCTTTTGCTTTTACTGTCAATATCCCATCAGCATTTACAATAAATGAAATTTCCACTTTGGGCAACCCTGCCGGCATTCCTGGAATACCCGTAAGGTTAAATTCTGCCAGCTTCCTATTGTCGTTTACCATATCTCTTTCACCCTGATATACTGATATTCTTATACTGCCCTGCCCATCCTTTTGTGTAGTGTATTGCCTGCCTGCACTGGATGGAATCTTTGAATTGCGTGGCAACAGAACATCCATTAATCCTCCCATCGTTTCTATTCCCAATGATAAAGGCGTTATATCCAAAAGCAAAAAATCTTTATTATTTCCAGCAAGAATATCAGCCTGTACTGCAGCGCCTAATGCAACCACTTCATCCGGATTTAAGGAATCATGAACCGGTCTGCCAAAAAATTGACTTACCATTCTTTTGACCATAGGAACCCGGGTAGAACCTCCCACCATAATAACTTCATCAATATCTCCGATTGTCAATTGAGCGTCTTTTAAGGCATTCTTACAACAATTAATTGTTTTCTCTATTAAAGGCTGTGCCAGTTGCTCAAAAATAATTTTAGAAATACTTATTTTGTTTCCATTCAAATTACTTTTCGAACACATCATGTGAACTTAAATGTATTTTGGCTTCTTCTGCTTTCAGCCGGAATGCCTGAGCCAGATTTTTGTTTTTTTCTAATGTTTCAATTGTTACTCCTGTTTGCTTTTGCCAATACTCAATAATAAATCTATCCAGATCATCGCCACCGAGGTAGGTGTCGCCATTTGTTGCCAACACTTCAAAAATACCACCGTTGATACTTAGTATTGAAATATCAAAAGTGCCTCCGCCCAAATCATATACTGCAATTGTTTTCGATTGGTCTTTAGCCATTCCCAATCCATAGGCCAAACTGGCAGCAGTAGGTTCATTTACGATTCTTAATACATCAAGACCAGCAAGCTTTCCTGCATCCCGGGTGGCCTGTCTTTGTGCATCATTAAAATAAGCTGGGACAGTAATCACTGCTTTGGTAACTGGAGTTTTCAAAATATGCTCGGCTCGTATTATCAACTCTTTTAAAATAAATGAGGATAGATCTAATGGAGTGTAAAATTTATCCCCCACTTGAATTTTTACAAGGCTTTCGGTCTGATCGTCAATAATATTATAAGTAAAAAAAGGTCGTTGTTCTTTTACATCGTTATACGATTTTCCCATCAGCCTTTTCACTGAGAAGATTGTATTTTGTGGTTCCGAAACAAGAAACTGCCTTGCTTTATCTCCAACAGAAATAGTAGCAGCATCTCCAAAATGGATGATAGAAGGCACCAGGGCTGCCCCATCATGCTCTTTCAATACAACGGGTTTTCCCGATTCCGGATGAATGATGGCAACGAGACTATTGGTAGTTCCCAAATCGATGCCCACTATCATTTCCTTTTGTTGCAAACTTCCTGTTGCGATATTAATTCCAATTTTTGCCATATTACTCAGTTACAAATTCGTATTGATTAAAAAATGAATTAGGGTAAAAACATTGCTGAATATTGTTATCTGCAAGTAATTCCTCAGCCGACAAAGCATTAACTACGGCATCTGCTCTCACAAAAAATAAATTATATCCCTGCTTGTTTGCTCCTACTAATTTATAACCTTTTCTTTTCCCCAATTTCTCAAATGCTTTTACTGACGCACCATTATACATCCTATTGCTTTCCCTGCCATGCATTTTTCTATAAGGCACAATTACATCCATAACTCCAAATTCAATCTTGGCTTCAACAACTACAATTGCGGGTTTTATTACTTCAATAGCCTTCCATATCCAGTAATCATTGCCATCAATATCAATAGACAATAATCCAATTTCTTTTTCAATACACAGTTCTGACAACAGCTTATTAATTGTTTCAGGTTCAACAAAAGATTTAACAAATTTTATCTTATTATTCTTATAATGAAATCGCTTTCCTATCAATAATTGATTTTGGTTCGCATCTAAAAACACACCACCCCAGTGATAGTGAACAGCCAGGCTAGCACAATTGCCGGTAATACAATCACCAGAGCCAATATCAACAAAACTTTTGATTCCCATTTCAAGGTTTCGTAGCAAATAAGCAATTATGCCATCCTCCCCGTGATAAGTGAATATGTTATACGAAGTATCAGACAGTTTTAATTCAGAAGACTGCTTTATGTTGTCTAAAAAATTTTCCATGTCATTTCTGCTTTTATCATTTCGCTTTTTCCGATAGATAAAAGAGTGAAAGTTTATTTTTATCCAATGTTTGAGTCCCCACATAATTAGGCTGCAAAATTCGTTGACTTAGGTCTTAAAAAAAAGTCCCGTTACTGACGGGACTTTCGTAATCAGGAATAATTTATTAGCGCATTAAATACATTTTTCCATAGCCTTTATTGAAATACTTATCTGTATTATCGCCTTCGGCTTTGTATTTATCAAGTGATTTACCATTCAGGTTAGTTACCACACGATAGAGATAGATACCGTTTGCTAGTTTTTGTCCGTACTGGTCAGTTCCATCCCATTTAAATTCGGTAATATTTCTTCCGATATGTAATGGCCCCAATTCATCTTTGGTTATTTCTCTTACGATGTGCCCTGTAATTGTCATTATCTCAATTTTTATATTTTGAGGAACTTCGCTTCCTGTTATGGTAAAGACAAAAGCAGTAGAAGTAGTAAATGGATTTGGATAATTCAGCATGTTTGAAATCATCGGCTTATTTATCACTTCAAACAGCACTCAATATTGCACATCTCCTGCCCTGTTATTACTCTTATCTTTTCCAGATACAATCATTTCATATTCTCCATCAATAGGGAAGAAAGGCTTGAAACTGATAGAAGCTGTATTATCGCTATTAGGCGCTTGTCCGGCTGGAGTAAAAGTAACTGTATCGTTGTTAAAATAAAATTTTCTCATTGAGCCATCAGGAAATCTTACCTGAAGTGTTAATAAAGAAGTATCATCAAGTATCATCCAACGGGCTTCGTCTTTAAGCTTGATCAATATATCAGGTTTTGAAGCTACTATATCTTTGTTCAAAATATGCACACCATCAAATGTTACATCTAAAAGCGGGTTCAGGCTATCGGGTTTTACATACAGGCTTCTATATGCAAAGTTGTTAAAATGAAACTGCTCCAGTTGATCATTATCCGGATTGGCCTCGAGATAGGTTGTATTTAAACCTGGTAAAGTGCTGGTATTAATAAGTGTTCCTAACTGCAAAGTGTCATTTACTGGCAATGGCCTTTTTCTTGGCAAGGGAATAATGTGAGGCACATTATTTCTATCCGTTATTACCATTTTCACTTTAAGACTGTTGAAACCCTGCATCACTAATATTCTTAAATGCAATTTTATAATCAACGGGCTCACCTACATCCACTGAATCTTTTGTTTTAAGATAAATATTTGGAGCTATGGCACCCTCTGGAACAGGAGTATAGGTAACTCTCCAGTATCTAAGTTGATAAGGTGTAAAATGTGCAGTATCCATAGTATTAAGCTTCAATTTCACATAAGGATAAGTAGCTGCATCAATAGCCGATATATCAAAATCCTGCTGTGATGTATTTAAGTTGTTAAAGAGTGTAGTTTCAGAGCCTGTAGTTGATACCCCAATAACATCAATTGTTGCATCATCTCCTGGTAAGGGTTCGCTGCTTCCTCTCCATTTGAGTTGCTTCCATGCACGTGCAGGTCCAAATAATGGAGAAGTAATATATCCCAAAGTATCGGGGCTGGGGCAATCAACAGAGAAGGTATATTGACCAACTGTATTGTCTCCAACAAACCATTTTGGAGAAAAAGCTGGATCATTCTTTTTATAAACGAAGCCCCATGGCCTTGCTTTGTAAAACGAATCAACGCCTGTAAATCCGGCATTTTTCAAAGAATGATAAAGAGAATTTCCAGAACCGTAGAGTGATTGATCTGCTTGCCAGTCGGCAATAAATTGTTGTGTTACTGTCGGGAAAACAACTGGATCAAGTGTCATATTCCTTACCAATACATAATACCCATCAGGAATAGAATCTTTCATAAAGTCCATCATCTTTTTCCTATTGGCTGCATCAAGGTACCTGAATTCAAAACTAAATTCTCTAACATTACCAAAGCAATCATTTGGAGATGAACTACCGTAGAGTCCCAAACCTAAATTCGATGTACTACTTGGCGGACATTCTGGTGCGACTAACTGTTGATTAGAAATTGCCTTGAATGAAACAGGATTAATAACATTGAATACAAGTGACTGAAACCAGTTACACAAACGAATATTAGGCACACCATTTATAGCAATATTCATACAACCTTCCTGAGAACAACCGGTGATCCATGAACTCAAACGCATGAAAACATTATTTGTTAAAGTGTCGAAACTTAAATGACCTGCTACTACTGTCAAGATATACATTTTGATATGAAGATTTAGTATGCTGATAAAAGTGTGATTGATTGTAACCCAGATCACTCATGTTTGGTCCACCATTACTTAAATATACAAATGATGATTTATTCCAAACCGGTTGGCCACTGTTTGGAACAGGAGCCACACGCCAATAATAAACTGTACTATCAGTAAATGTAATACCCGGATTAAACTCCATAACGCCGCCCGTTGAGGTAACGCTACGAGTAGTTTTTAAAGGTGAATTGAAAAACTCGGTTGTATCAATTTCCATATTATACTGCTTTCCATTGCTGAATGGATTGGCAGTAGAAGCAAATAATTTTTGAGAAGGATTATTGACAATTGCATAGTTATAAGGATAAACAGGCCTTGCTTCATCTTCATATATCACCACATCTTTTGAAATACAGTTATTGGTTTCAAAAATTTCATCTACTGCGTTATCTGCATCTATACAAACGCTTATTTTATTTACTCCTTTGTCCCTTGTAGGTACTATTGGAACATCAAAAGATAGGGAATCTATATATCGGATACCCGGAATTGTATCTCTCCTTATAACCTGTGTTGTCAAATCGGGAAAAGTTCTTTTTATTTCAATCACAATTGCTCTATTGATTGCTTTTCCCATATTCATCATCTTCAAATCAACATGGAAACTGGTTTCTGCAACAGAAATAAAACTGGGAGTAACTTTTATTAATTGATCTTCTATTACATAATCAGGCTTATCCATGGAGACGTCCAGTTTTAATGATGGATCACCATGAATAGTTGCCTGCTGGCAATGAAACCGTGCATAAAAATCTGTAGGCGACTGTTGTGCTATAGTTTGCACTATTGACTCATGTAATATTTCTCCAATAGTTTTTCCGTATCTGTCGCTTGATATCTCTGTGTAAGTATGCGTATTCATAATATCCAGATAATGTACAATACCCAAATGTGTACTGGCTATATAAGCTACTGAGCCTCTGTTGGGAGCCAAAACAAATCTTTCAGATAAAGTTTCCTTAATCTGTAATCTTTGTGTATTAAAGTTGAAAAAGTTACCAGCATTACATCCTAAAACAATCATCACAGGATATTTTCCCTGATTATTATACTGGTCAGGATTATCCAGATTAAATTCTAAAGTAGAAGCTGATGAATGTCCAAAGTAAGTCAACATTCCTAATCCTTCCTGAAATAAAGATTTTACTGCTTCACTAGAACTTTCATCTACAGGATCGGGGGTCACTTTACTAAATGTATTTACATTGGCACCATAGAGTGTATCGGCAATAATGCTTTTAAAATTATTCATACTGTTCAACAGTAAATTTCCCAGGCTCTCTTCACTTGAACCAACAGCATGAATTATGTTTTTCATCCAGGCCTTATCCTTGATTAATGGGGATTGAAAAGCTTGTTGTTGTTCATATTCTTTAATCTTAGCAAGATAAACTGCAACTTCATCAGGAGAAATGGTTGAAAGCCGGCCAATAGAAACACGTGGAATTACAGATGTAATGGGATCCGTAGCAAGCATATTATCAGAAGCAGGAGAACCAAAAGTTGGAATAAAAGAAAGCTTATTAATGTTTACATTACTTTCATTTTCACGAAACGCAGGATAATTTAATCCTTTCCCAATTAATAAAACATTTTTTACTGGAGCTGAAAAACTGTTTCTTGCCCAGCGGATAAAATTTAAAATAGAAATTGGATTGTTTTTAATGCCCAATCCAAACTGATCTATCAACTGATCAATCATATAAATTTTGGCAATATGGCTTCCTCCTGCCGCTGATGTTCTGTAAACTCTGTAATCTTCTACCGGGTTAGAGCCACCCTCTCCAGTTGTCATTGCAGGATGTGAGATGATTAAAAAATCGCCTTGATTTCCAGAAGCTGCAAAATTGATAAAATTTCTTTGATCAAATGTGGTTACGTTAGTTGGAAATGAATTTACCTGACTTACTAATAGCAATTTGCGAGCAACTGAAGAACCCTGCAGTGCAATTTTAATTAAAGAAGGATTTGTAATATCAGCAACATATCTTTTTTTATTGGTAAAATCATATAATACTGGGCTTACGTTACCATGATTAAAGTTGGCTATTTCCAAATAGTTTCCTGCTGGATTTGCAGGTAACTCAAATTCAAAATTATTGAAGCCGCCAAAATTAAATTGACGTGGATACACTAATTCAATTGTTGCTGTAACCATTCTGTCATTTGGAATGGGGCTTAGGTTCTTGATAAAGATATCTGCCTGACCAGTTGCTATTTCAGCTGGATTTACAGGGTACGAAGCCTTCACGTAATCGGTAAAATCCATAGGCTGCGTAGCTACGACCGATGAATTAATTTTTACTTCAAATGATCTTGGATTTAGAGGTTGATTGCCACTTGCATTTACTTTAAGTACTGGTGGTGTGGCTCCAGGGCCTGTATATGTATAAAGATTGGGAAATGGCTCTTGCTTAGTCAAACCGGTAAATAAGTTAAATGAAGTCCAGCCTTCGCCACTGTCATAATCTGAAGAATAAACGTATTCGCCTACTATACTTGCCTTGCCTGGATTAATTTGGTCTTTATAATATTTCCCTTTTGTATATACAAAAAAAGAATCGGCGGGTTGTGATGCTGGCAAATTATTGGGTGTAGGCGTAAAACGTAAATTGGCACTCGAAGGATTAACTGTAAGATAGAAAGCTGCTGTATCTGTTTCCAGACTGTATTTATCATTTAATTGATAATCTTGATCTACATATAATGCAGAGTCAGGCTTTCCATCATTTGCCTCACCCCAAAATTCAATATAATCTGTACTGCTTAGCACTCCTGTTTGTACTGTAGTATAAAGCGGAATTTGCTGCCCGTTTCTCCACAATTGAAATTGTTCTGCAGGTGCCGTTCCCAATCCAATTGATGCAAGTGCAGGCTGCGTGATTCTAAACAGCCCGGTTACACCCACTTTAAATTTATAATAGGTGAGATTATAGTTTATCCATTCGTTATTATATGCTTGCGAGTGAGCAACAAAGCTTGAAAAAATTAGCAAAGGGAGTAAAAATCTTTTCATAAGTTTCTGTTTAACTGGTTGCGGTTATTATTGGTTTTTCCTTTTGTCAGGTACCAGGTTTAATCTCAATGAAAATACATGAGTAAACAAAGGATTGGATTGATTTGCTAAATTGGTATATGCGTAATCTATTGTCACATTATTGAGCTTAAAACCTGCACCAGCACTTGGCTGATAAATCCATACTCTTTTTTGATTCAAAGTATCGCCGTCAGCTAAAGCTCGTTGAAAGTTATTGATGCCGCCTCTTAGGAAGAAAACATTACTAATGTTTAACTCCAACCCCAATTTAGGATCGGCACTAACCGGATCTGCGCTTAATAAAGTATTCCTTTTGCCATCAAAAGTGAGATCAACATTTGCTTCTGCAAGCAAACTCAGTTTTTTACTTATTTGAAAATCGCGGGCCACTCCCAATACCAATCGTGGTGCGGTTAACTCAGTTGATTTTACAGGAATATCATTATTCGTTAGGTAGAGTACCTGTTTTTCTTTTTCGGTAAAAGAAAAAGACCAGGCATTGAAAGTAGTAGTGATGTCTCTGCCTGCAATACCAAATTTCCATTTATTATGCCATATCTGCAACCCTGCATCCAACCCAAATCCCCAGGCTTTTGCAAACTTACCTACACTGCGATGAATCACTTTTGCATTTACTCCAAAATGAATATTCTTTGTTTCACTCTCTTTAAGTTTTTGAGCCATGGAAAAAATAAAAGCATAGTCTGCAGATGAGAAAGACTGAATATTATTATAATTGAGCGAACCATCAGGTTCTACAAGAAATAATGTATTCATGATATCGTCAACCGCAAATCTAAGACCAGTAAATCCCAATGTTCTTTTCTTATTGGAAGTAGGTATTGCTACACTAGCATAATCATATTTACCAATACCCGCAAAATATTCAGCATGCATCAGATTGATTTGCGAGTAATCTTTTATGCCAGTTAAACCCGCAGGATTCCAATAACCGGAAGTGCCATCTGATACAGAAGCTACCTGAGAGCCTCCCATGGAAAGACCCCTTGCGCCTGCTCCAATATTTAGAAATTCATTTGAATATTTTCTGAATTGAGAAAAAGCTGACAATGAAAACAAAGTCATCATCAGAAAAAGACAGATAGTGGTAGGTTTCATTCGAAATAGTTTTTCGATAAGCGTTTAAATAAGACTCGCTTTCATATATACGGGCTGCTTGTAAAATTAATCTTTCGTTTATTAATTACATAATGAATCAAAAGATTAATTGCTGAAAACGAATGGTTTAGAAAAATATTGCTACTAAGCACCGTCTTTCTGTCTTATTTTTGCAGGAAATCAGTGTTTTGCAATGAATTTAATAGAAGAATTACGATGGAGGGGCATGATACATGATATAATGCCCGGTACAGAAGAGCAACTTAATAAAGAAATGACTGCGGGCTATATCGGCTTCGATCCTACGGCAGATAGCCTGCACATTGGAAGCCTGGTTCCCATTTTATTATTAGTGCATTTGCAAAAAGCCGGACATAAGCCCATAGCATTGGTGGGCGGTGCTACAGGTATGATAGGTGATCCCAGCGGAAAAAGCGAAGAAAGAAATCTATTAAATGAAGATGTATTAAAAAAAAATGTAGCGGGTGTAAAAGCACAGCTAGAGAAGTTTCTTGATTTTAACCCTGCATTGCCCAATGCCGCCGAAATGACCAATAACTACGACTGGTTCAAATCTATTTCATTTATTGATTTTTTGAGAGATACCGGCAAACACATTACAGTGAACTATATGATGGCAAAAGATAGTGTGAAGAAAAGGATTGAAGGTGAAACTGGTATCAGTTATACTGAATTTGCTTATCAATTGATGCAGGGTTTTGATTTTTATTGGCTCTACACTCATAACAACTGTAAACTGCAAATGGGTGGCAGCGATCAATGGGGAAATATGACAACGGGATCTGAATTGATTCGAAGAAAATGCAGTGCCGAAGCTTTTGTATTTACGAATCCACTAATCACAAAAGCTGATGGTGGAAAATTCGGTAAAACCGAAGGTGGGAATATTTGGCTTGATGCTAACCGCACCTCTCCATATCACTTCTATCAGTTTTGGCTCAATGCCAGCGATGCAGATGCAGGGAAATGGATTAAAATATTTACATTTTTACCAAAATCAGAAATTGAAACATTGATTGCCGAACATCAAAAAGATGCAGGTAAAAGAATATTACAAAAAAAATTGGCTACCGAAGTAACAAATTTTGTTCATGGTGCCACTGCACTTGAAGAAGCTTTGCAGGCTACCGCAAAAGCATTTGCAGAAAAAGAGAAACCTGCTGAAGACCTCACGATTGAGGATATTGAAGCAATGCATGGAGTTACTCAAATTGATTTTGCATTAGAAAAAATTAATAAAGGAATCGATATTGTTTCATTGCTTGCGGAAACAGGTATAGAAAAAAGTAAAGGAGATGCCCGTAAAATGGTTCAGGCAGGAGGCATCAGCATAAACAGAAATAAAGTTGAAAAAATTGATTTAATAATTGACAGCAATTTTTTGCTTCATCATCAATACTTACTTGCTCAGAAAGGAAAGAAAAACCATTTTGTAATCAAGGCTATTTAATTTGCAACAAAGCTTTCCACATTTCATCAGCCAGAAATTGATTGCCTGTATTATTCATATGAACCCTGTCATAGGTTAGCACTTCTTTTTCTTTATTATCGGAATTAATGGTTTTTAATCTTTGCATTATATCCTTTCGCAAATCTACTACATGCAATTTGTTTTTTATTGCAAGCCCGCGAATGATGTCGCTGTAGCGGTTCAGGTCTCCATCCTGCTGATTGGTATTATCCGTTTTTTCGCCTATAACCGCGGGTGTACATAATACAGTTTTAATATTTCTTGACTTGAGTCTGTCAATAATTGCCTGGTAAAATTTTTCAAACTTATCGGCGTCGGTGCCCGTTCCTAATAATGTTTTGTGCCAAATATCATTGATACCCACATAAACAAAAACCACATCAGGATTTTTTGATAACACATCATCCTCCATTCTCAAGTAAAGATCATAAACCTTATTGCCGTCAATTCCAGCTCCAATAAGTTCAAACTGATCCGCCTTTTTTTCACGCTTGAGCATACTATCCAACCGAAGTATATAACCCGTACCCGATCTCTTATCTTTTTCAACCCCCAACCTGGTGATAGAGTCTCCAAAAAAAATAACCTTTGTTTTATTTTGTGTTTTAAAAGCTAATAAAACAATCAAAGCAACAGGAAGCAATAATAGTTTTTGCATAACCAAAATTAAAAAATGATTCTCAATTGCAAAAGGATGAACTGTTAATCTCTTTGGTTGTAAAAAAAATAAATACAAGGAATATATGCTGAATTATTCCACATCCACCTGCTTCTTAATTACTGCGCCTTTGCTCGCCTCTGGCAAAAATTTTCGTTCTTTTATCAGGTAACCATTTCCTTTTTCACAGAAATGGACTTTTAAATTTTCAATACTCACCGGATTGCCATCAGGTATGTCAGCTATATTGGAGTGTAAAATATCATGCCCATCAATTATTACTACTAATCCGCTACCAATTGCCTCCATTTTGTTTCCTTCTGTTATCAACATACCGGTATCTTCTCCCAGTCCAATGCCTATTGTAGATGGATTGGTTGATACTGCCTGTGCTAGCCTGCCAAATCGCCCTCTTTTTTCAAAATGTGAATCAATAATTACGGAGTTGATAAAACCAAGGCCTGAAGTCATTTTTACTTCCCCTTTTAAATGTGCACGGGCTGCATTTCCTTCATAAATCATTGTTTGGCTCATAGCCATTGCGCCAGCAGAAGTGCCGGCAATTAAAAATTTATCAGCTTGATATCTTTTTTTCAAAATGGATAGAAATTCGGTGCCGCCATCGGTTACGCTTAATCTCAATTGATTACCGCCACTAAACATTACTGCATCACAGTTTCTAATTCTTTCCAGAAATTCAGTTTCCATCGTGTCCTGCCGGTTACGAATATGCATTACCTGCACATTGGTACACCCGATTTTTCCAAATGCATTTAGATAATTTTCGCCTACTTCATAAGGAATTGTAGAAGCAGTTGTGATGACTTCTATATGCGAACCGGAACCTCCCGCTTCTTCCACAACCCGACGCAAAATGCCGAGTTCAAAAAAATTGAGATTGTTTCTGTTTATTTCACCTGTCTCTAAATCGGTGCCTTTGTCTTCAGCGCCGCCAATGGCAATCAGTTTTCCTTTAGGATGACTCATTCAAAGGGGTTTGATTGGGGGCAAAAATAGAAAAAAAAACTCTTTAGCCATTGTTTGCCTTTATCTAGTGTGAAAATGTGGAAAATTGGTTTTATTTCTGAATCAGATAGCACCAGCGTTTTAATTTTCCTTCAAAATCAAATGGTGTAGTTGACTTGGTTATATCCTTAACTAAATCTGACTTAACTTTTTCATGCTCCAACTTGAAACTCCGGTTATTGGTGCTGAAGTACAAAAGACCTCCTGGTTTTAATCCTTCAAGACAATCATTTATTAAAACCGAATGATCTCTTTGAATATCCAAAACGCCTTTCATACGTTGGCTATTGCTGAATGTGGGGGGATCCATTATAATGATATCAAAATAATCTTTGGGGATTGTTTTTAGATACTGTATTACATCTGCCTGTACAATCTTATACTTATCCTCGTCAATAAATCCATTTAGTTCCAAATTTCTTTTTGCCCATTTTAAATAAGTATTTGATAAATCAGCTGTTATTACCTCGGTTGCTCCGCCTGCAGCAGCATAAACAGAAAATGAACCGGTATAAGAAAAGAGATTTAAGACTCTTTTCCCATCCGATTTTTCTTTCACCATTTGCCGGGTAATTCGGTGATCTAAGAATAAACCAGTGTCAAGATAGTCGCTAAGATTGACTATAAATTTTAACCCATTTTCTTCAACTATAATTTCCTGCAGCTTCACATCTTGCTTTTGGTATTGCCCAAGTTTACCGGGTTTTCTCTGCCTTAGTTTTAAAAAGATATTTTCACGAGCTAGGGAAAGTACCTGCTCAACAACTTTTAAACTGTGCAACAGCCATTCTTCATGATTAGCTTCATTTAAACTATGATTTCTTTTGTACTCAGCTATATATATTTTTTCGTTATAAATTTCAATACAAAATGGAAATTCAGGTAAATCATGATCATAAATACGATAACAATTCACACCAAGTCGCTTTGCCTGTTTACGAAGATGCCGAAATACTTTTTCCAGCCTGTTTTGAAACATTAGAAATTTTTCAGTCGCCATCATTCTTTTAGAAATTATAGCGAAATTCGTACTTCGCAAATCAAAAAATAAATTTATTTCATGTATGCCATTGTTGATATAGAAACCACAGGCGGATACGCCGCTGCAAATGGCATTACAGAAATTTCCATCCTCATAACTGATGGAGAAAAAATAACGGGAAAATATGAAACACTTATCAACCCCGGTCAGCTTATTCCACAATATATAACTGCTTTGACAGGAATTACAAACAATATGGTGGCGGATGCCCCTAAGTTTGATGAAGTAGCCGAACACATTTTTAATTTATTAAAAGATAAAATATTTATTGCGCACAATGTAAGTTTCGATTATTCTTTTGTACTTAGTCATTTGAAAACAGCCGGTTATGTTATCAACTGCAAAAAACTGTGCACCGTTTGACTTAGTAAGAAAATATTTCACGGGTTACCTTCTTACAGTTTGGGCAACTTGAGCAGGTCATTAAACATACACATTGAAAACCGGCACCGTGCAGGCGGTGATGCTGCGGCCACAGCACAAATTTTTCATTTATTAATAAAAAATGATACAGAAGGTTTTATAGACAAAAGTTTACAACGCAATTCAAAAGAATGGATATTGCCACCCAATGTACCCAAGGAACAATTTGATGCACTACCGTATTCACCAGGGGTTTATTATTTCCAAAATGAAAAGGGAAAAGTAATTTATGTAGGTAAAGCAACAAACATACGCTATCGGGTAAATAGTCATTTTAGTAATAATGCCAACAGCAGGCAGAAGCAAAACTTTATGCGCCATGTTTACAGTATCAGCTATCAGGAATGTGCAACTGAATTGATGGCATTTATTTTAGAGTCGGCAGAAATAAAGCACAGGTGGCCAGCATTTAATGCTTCGCAAAAAAGATGGGAAGATGTTTATGGTATTTTTTTATACGAAGATCAAAATGGATATCAGCGTCTATGTATTGATAAAAACAGAAAAAGATTACACCCTATTTTTACATTTCATAATCTCGTAGATGGTCATGCGATACTTAGAAAATTAGTTCTTGATTTTAATTTATGCCCCAAACTTTGTTTTATCCAAAAAGACCATATTTCCTGCGAAGGATTAAAAGACAATACCTGTAAAGGTGCATGTGAAAAAAAAGAAAAACCAGCAAAGTATAATACTCGGGTGCAGGAAGCATGCAAAGAAATACAAAAAATACCCAGCTATGTTATTATTGATAAGGGATTAAAAGAAAAAGACAAATCTTGTGTGCTGATAAATGAAGGTAAATTTTATGGAATGGGTTATCTGCCTGAAGAATTTATTTTCCAGAACACGGAAGTTATAAAACCATTTCTTACCGTGTATAAAGAGAACAGCACAATCAGGAAACTGGTAGCTAGTTTTGCCGCAAGATTTCCCAAAAATGTAATAATGCTTGGCTCAAAACAACCCGTCTGATAAAATTTGTCTTTAAATCTTTAATCATTTAACAACTCGTTCTTTTAATTTTTATTCATGACTATTTATTCATCCCTATTTTTGGGGATTAAATAATCAAAAAAATGAGAAAAACGATTACAATCTTTTGTTTGACTGCAGGAGCCCTTACAGTCTCGGCCCAACCCGGCGTTAAGACCACTAAAACACCTCTCAAACCAAAAGTCAAAACAGTGCCCAAAGTTGCACCGGTACTAAAGAATTACAACGACTCTATAAGTTATGTATTGGGCGAAATGTCGGCATTCAATATTATTCAGCAAGGTTTTGGCGATGTAAAAATCAATACAACTGCTTTTTCAAGAGCAATTACAGATATCATCAACAAAAAACAAACACTGATAACTGATATAGCTGCTAATACTATACTGAACCAGTATGTGATGAAGCTACAGGAATTGAAAGCAAAAGAGAGAATTGATTCGGGAAGGGTTTTTCTGGCTGAAAATGCAAAACGAAAAGAAGTGAAAACAACAGCTAGTGGTCTGCAATACGAAGTAATAACAGAAGGAACCGGAATCAAGCCTACAAACATAGATACTTTCGTTGCTAATTACAGAGGTACACTTATCAATGGTACTGAGTTTGATGCTTCTGCAAACAGAGGTGTTCCCTTAACTATGGCATTAAACCAGGTAATACCCGGCTGGACAGAGGGATTGCAATTAATGTCAGTGGGTTCAAAATATAAATTATATATTCCTTATACGCTAGGTTATGGTATTTATGATAATGGTGCTATTCCTGGTGGTTCTACATTAATCTTTGATTTGGAATTGTTAGATGTAAAAAAGAAAGCAGCAGAGAGTGGACAATAATAAGAACCTCATATAAAAAGAAAAAAGGGACAACATTTAAGTTGCCCCTTTTTCGTTAATAAAAACCTTGAGCATTAACGCTTGTTCACCACCAGTTTCTCCGTCATTTGTTCACCGGTTGCAGGTACAAAAACTCGTAGTGTGTACATACCGGATTGCAAATTATCTATTCTAATATTATTGTTTACAACGCCATTCATTTGCTTAAGCGTTCTTCCGCTCATATCTACAATTGCAATATCTCTGATCACATTTGATTCGCTAAAGACAATGTTTACAGTACCATTCTCAGAAGGATTAGGATAAACAAGCAATCCTTTACTCTGTGTCATACCCAAAACAGTTCTAACATCACTATATTTTGATTTGGTATCAAGATCAACCTGACGCAGTCTGTATTGTGTAACAGTCTTACTATCATTTGGATCATTATAGCTGTAAGAAATTTGCTGTGAGCTGGTGCCATTTAATGCAGTTGAAGCAACAAAACCAATTTCTTCCCATCCATCACTTACATTACTCATTCTCTCAATATAGAATCCCTTGTTATTCTGCTCCGATGCGGTTGCCCAACTCAATTGAGCATTTGTGCCATTTCTTTTTGCATTAAATGAAAGCAAATTAACAGGAAGTGTAATGTTTGGACAAAATGAAATTGTAGTTGGATCATCCGGCGCTATTGTACTTGGATCATTTGAAAGATCTGTATTACCAAGTGTTGCTGGCAATCCGGAAATTACAGACTGCAAAGGAACCGGATCATAAGGGCCACCTAATGTATAAAGCTGTGCCTGAAGTGTAAATGAAAGTATTTGTGTTGCCAATCCGGTTTGGAAATTGGTAACTACTATTTTATTATAATTGGTACCAGTAGCAGGTGCCACTGTACTAAGTGTAACTGTTGAACCAGCGGTAGCTACCCCTGCTGTAATCAGGTTTGCCTTGATTGTAGCAGCAGATTCTGTAAACCGAAAACGCTTTTTTGGATCACCGATATTTAAAGTATAGGAGAGTCCTGTATGTTGAGTAGCCGATTGATTGGTTACCGATACTACTAATGGGAAAGAAGGATTAGGATTGATCGCTGTAGGACAAACTTCATTTGCAGGTGTTGCAGTAAAATCCAAGTCATGGAAAACCCTACCGAAGCTACAACTACAACCATCAGCAAAAGAATAAGAAGGGCCCGTTCCTGCAGAGGCTTGAGCAGCATTCGTTTTGTTAATTTTTTGGAATGTCCCATCAGCACGATATCCAAATAAGTTACCTACTTCATCAAAAAACATTGCAGCTACATAATTACTTCCAGTTATGGCACCTACAGATGTTAAAACACCGGTAGTTTTATTTATCTTATAAAGAGTTTTTGTGCTTCCGGTTCCGCTAATACCATACATCTGTCCATCGGTAGGGTCAATAGCTAAATCAATAAAATAATCTGAGCCCAAGGAAAATGACCCAATATACGTTGCAGTTAGTACTACTGTAGGTGAGTTAATTCCTGAAATTTTATAAAATTCATTTGCAGTAGAGGCAAAATAATAGGTACCGTTTGCTTCAAAACAACCGGCAAATACCTGATCACTGGAAGAAAGATTGGCATTTGTAATTGTGCCCAGGTCGTTTACATTTCCAGGGGTGCCAATACCAATTTTAACCAGGTGTGCAGGAGCATATCTTACACCGTACATGTATCCATCTATTGGATTCAGTCCGAGTGCATTAAAGCCAATGCCAGTTGGGTTTGTACTAAAATTATTTGCGGTGATTGTACTTCCAGAAAATGAAAGACTTTTCATTGAGGTTGTTGAGCTTGCATCTCCGTCGTTTCCATGACTAATAAAAAATTGACCATTACAACCAACAGGTGAGTTTGGAGGAGGAAGTACTTCTACGGTAGTAACATTTGTAGTTGCTGATGCGGAACCACTGCGATCAATGCTAACAAAAACAGAATAGGTACCTGCAGTAGGGAAGCTTAATGTTTTTGAATTGCTTGCTCCTGCAATAGCATCAGGGTTTGACCCGGGTATTGTAGCCCCTGTAGCCGTCCATGTATAAGTATAATTGCCACTACCACCAAAATCATTGGCTGCAGCTGTAAAGTTTACTGTACCACCAATATTAATTATTTGAGTTGCAGAAGGAGATAATGTTGCATAAGGTGCAGGTTTCAGCGCAATTAACATTGCACCCCATCGCATACTCGAAAAACCTCCAAGTGTAACGGTTCCATTACCAGTGGCTCCATTAGATGATTTTATTTCCATAGCAGCACCTACTGTTAAATCATTGCTACCAGAACCATTGTATTGATCTTCATATATTTCAGTAAGTGAACCAGGGCTTGTTGTACTCCAACTAGACATAGACTTATTATCATTGAGCATTGCAAACATGACTACGGCAGCATTAGTAGAATTTGTAGAAATTCCAGCCGCAGTAGCAGTAAGACTAGTAGTACTACTTAAAGATAAACTTCCAGGAGGTGTATCAAATGGTGTAGGGCCTGACACATCAACTCCCGAAAATGAAGCAATTGTTCCCACATTATTGTTGGCTCCTGTACCTAAAGCAAATGTATAACTTGAGGGCTCAGCGGCTCCGGCAACTTTATAGAGTAAAGCTCCCATAGTAGTGCCTCCATCAATAACACCATTTGAAATAGGCGTCCATCCTGATAAAGAAGGAGCCGTTGTTCCGTTATTGCGTTGAACTATATTAACAATCATCACATCACCTTCCGAAACGCCGGAGGGTTTGCTAATGTTTAAACTAGCGGATGTTGATGTGTTTGAACTGCTGCTACCAAATGTTATTTGGGCAGCGGCTGATGCCGTAATAAATACAGCAATCAGGATAAGTAAAGAAAATTTTTTCATGCTCAAGGTGGTTTATGTTAAAAAATATTCCAATTGTGTTGGCTTGTTACAACAACACATAAGGAACGGATTCATCCAAAAATTTTTTTGGTGATTCCATAGTGAGGACCTTGTGGCATTCAAAATAGGAAGGACTTAGAAAAAGTCATTCATGAGGGATAATAGAAACCGGTCTTATTAAAGGATTGTGGACGATTCGTTGAGGAATTCGAAAAGACAAAACTAATTTCGAAATTTCTAATTTGCAAGCATTTATGAATATTTATTATTGAGCAGAGAACTTACCCATTCCATAGCTTTTTCAAATTGTTGTTTCTCTGTTAGTTGTGTATTATCCAGAATCATGGCATCTGCTGCTTTTCTTAAAGGACTAACTTCTCTATTGGAGTCAATATAATCCCTCATTTCAAGGTTATTTTTCACTTCCTCAATAGTGATATTGGGATTTTTTTCAAATAATTCTTTAAATCTCCTTTCCACCCTTACAGCACTATCTGCGGTCATAAAAATTTTCAATTCTGCGTTTGGAAATACTGTTGTTCCAATATCTCGTCCATCCATTACAATCCCCTTTTTATCTCCCATTTTTTGTTGTTGTGCTACAGCAAATTCCCTTACTTCCTTTACAGCAGCTACATCACTAACTTTTTCAGCCACTAACAAATCTCTTATCAGGTACTCAACATTTTCGCCATTCAGGTGCATTTCACTTATCTGACTCTTTAGATTTACAATAAATTCAAGATTGATTTGTTTTAAAGCTTCTTTTATCTCCTTTTTCTCATCCAGATCCACATTATTTCGCAAAAAATAAAGTGTAATTGCACGGTACATTGCACCGCTGTCCACATATAAATAGAATAACGCTTTTGCCAACTGCTTTGCCAAAGTACTTTTACCACAGCTACTCCACCCATCAATCGTAATGATAATTTTTTTACTCATACCTTTTGCAAAAGTAAAAGGAGTGTTTGATTACAAACACTCCTTTCCACTATTTATTATTTTAATTTCAGGCTTGAGACTTTTCTTCTGATTTTGACTTCAAGGAGAAATAAAGTTTATTTTTTTCGGCATCCGCATCTGCTACCAATACATCTCCCTGCTTTACATTCATATTTAATATTTCTTCTGCCAATGGATCTTCCAGATATTTTTGAATGGCTCGGTGCAATGGGCGAGCACCAAACTGTTGATCATAGCCTTTATCGGCCAGAAATGATTTTGCAGATTCAGAAAGTTCCAAACTGAAACCCAGATTAGTCAATCGCTTAGTTACACCTTTCATCAAAATATCAATAATATTGAAGATATCTTCTTTTGAAAGGCTATTAAAGATTACTACATCATCAATTCGGTTCAAAAATTCTGGTGAAAAAGTTTTTTTCAATGCTTTTTCTATGACAGCTTTGTTTGCTTCATCTTCATTTTCAAGTCGTGCTGAAGTTGTAAATCCAACGCCACTTCCAAAATCTTTCAACTGTCTCACCCCAATATTGGATGTCATAATGATTAAAGTATTTTTAAAATCTACTTTTCTGCCAAGTCCATCTGTCAACTGGCCATCATCCAACACCTGCAACAAAATATTATAAATATCCGGATGTGCTTTTTCAATTTCATCCAACAGAATTACACTATACGGTTTGCGTCGTACTCTTTCAGTAAGTTGTCCGCCTTCTTCGTATCCTACATATCCCGGAGGTGCTCCTATCAAACGGCTCACAGTAAATTTTTCCATATACTCACTCATATCAATACGAATGAGCGAATCTTCACTATCAAACATATAACGAGCAAGAGCTCTGGCAAGCTCTGTTTTTCCTACTCCCGTAGGGCCAAGAAAAATGAAACTACCAATTGGTTTTTTGGGATCTTTCAATCCTACTCGGTTGCGTTGAATTGCTTTTACCACTTTAGAAATAGCCTCATCCTGACCAATTACCATTTCCTTCATATCAACAGCCATTTTGCGTAGCTTCTCTGTTTCGGCCTGCACCATTCGTTTTACGGGTATGCCAGTCATCATACTTACTACTTCAGCAATATCTTCTTCACCAATCGGGAAACGCTTATGTTTACTTTCTTCCTCCCATTGTGCCTTTGCTTTTTCCAAGTCTTCCTGAAATCTTTTCTCTTTATCTCGCAAGGAAGCGGCCTCTTCAAACTTTTGACTTTTTACTACCCTGTTCTTTTCGTTCTTTACGTCTTCAATCTTCTGCTCCAGGTCAACAATGTTTTGCGGTACATTGATATTTTTTAAATGTACTCGTGCACCTACTTCATCCATTACATCAATCGCTTTATCTGGCAACAAGCGATCTGTAATATAGCGATCGCTCAGTTTTACACAAGCATCAATAGCTTCATTATCATAATTCACATTATGATAATCTTCATATTTCAATTTAATGTTATTTAAGATTTGAATCGTATCATCTACGCTGGGTGGATCTATAATTACTTTTTGAAAACGGCGATCAAGTGCTCCATCTTTCTCAATATACATACGGTATTCATCCAAAGTGGAGGCACCTATACATTGCAATTCACCACGGGCCAGTGCTGGTTTAAAGATATTACTGGCATCCAGTGAACCACTGGCACCACCGGCACCTACAATGGTATGCAACTCATCTATAAAAAGAATGACATCACGGTTTTTTTCAAGCTCATTCATGATCGCTTTCATTCTTTCTTCAAACTGGCCACGGTATTTGGTACCTGCCACCAAAGCAGCCAAATCAAGAGAAATAACTCTTTTGTCAAACAATACTCTTGATACTTTTCTTTGAACAATACGCAATGCAAGCCCCTCAACAATGGCGGTTTTACCCACACCGGGCTCACCTATAAGTATAGGGTTGTTCTTTTTGCGACGTGAAAGTATTTGTGAAACTCTTTCGATCTCAGATTCACGACCCACTATTGGATCCAGTGCCCCCATTTCTGCAAGTTTGGAAATATCTCTACCAAAATTATCCAGTACAGGCGTTTTGCTTTTTGCTGCACCCGATTGCTTACTGCCACTTTTTGATTGAGCATACTTTTTCTCTTCATCAAAATCATCATCATTTTCATCTGTAAACTCTGCTTGAGGGTCATTTGGTTTTGCAATCCCCAGTTCTTGACGGAATAAATCATAGTCCACATCAAATTGATTTAAAATCTGGGTGGCAATATTTTCTTTGTTCTTTAAAATAGAAAGCAATAGATGCTCAGTTTCTACAGTAGCACTTTTCAATGCTTTGGATTCAAGTACCGTTACACGTATAACTTTTTCAGCCTGCTTTGTAAGGGGCAAACTGTTTATATTGGCAATATTCTTTCCCGTTTTATCTTTAACGGCATTTTCTACCTCTTTGCGTAACTCGTACAAGTCCACATTAAAACTTTTCAAAATTCGTATAGCAGTATTTTCCCCTTCTCTGATAAGCCCCAGTAACAAATGTTCGGTGCCGATAAAATCATTACCCAACCTTAAGGCTTCTTCCCTGCTGAACGATATAATTTCTTTTACCTGTGTTGAAAAATTATTATCCATAATTAGATAATTGGTTGTAGCACAATATTAATGAATAAATTTGGATTCAATCGTCTCACAATTATAAACGGATTGTTGATAATTTTAGTTGTATAGCATTTCAATTTTCACTTTTTTACACAACTATTAAAACTTTCAAAACCTGCAATACATGATAATCAAATCAGATACCAAAGAGAAATTTCATGTCATTACTCTATCCGAATCCCAAATTTCTGCCTCAATAGCTGACGATATGGCCGTTCAAATCCCTGCTTTCTTAAAAGAAGAAGTTAAAAATGTGGTTTTGAACTTAGCTGCAGTTTCCGAAATTGAATTGACAGCGGCAGAGAAATTAGTGCAAACTCAACAATTGTTTTATGAAAATGGCGCCTCATTTGTCATTTGCAATCTGCAACCAATAGTCGAGCAATTTTTAGACGAAAACGAATTTCTAGAGCTAATGAATGTAACACCAACCGAAAGTGAAGCCTGGGATATTGTACAAATGGAGGAGATGGAAAGAGAAATGTTTGGAGAAGATGACCCAAATGGATAAGTATAAATAACAATGCAGCTATTTTGATTTTGCAATAGTCTTTAAAAAACACATTCACCAAAAACCGGCTGGTTCATGTTTGCTGTTACCATTTTGGGCAATAATTCTGCCGTACCTGCATTTGACAGGCATCCCACCAGTCAGGTTCTTACTATTGATGGCGCCAACTATCTGGTCGATTGTGGAGAAGGCACCCAAATTCAAATGATTAATTACAAAATCAGGCGTAGCAAAATCTCACATATTTTTATTTCACATTTACACGGCGATCATTATTTCGGATTAATTGGTCTTATAAACAGTTTTGGCTTGCTAAGCCATCAACAGGATTTACATATATATGGCCCTTCGCCTCTTAAAGAAATTATTGAAATACAACTAAAGGTTGCTGACACAACACTACCTTATAATTTATTCATACATACCATCAATAAACCGGATACGTTAGTTGACACAGATAAATTAACTATTAAATGTTTTAAAACCAATCACCGAATTGAGTGTTACGGTTTTTCCTTTGAAGAAAAAAAAATTTCCAGGAAATTAATTCCCGAGAAAGCCAGATCTTATGAAATTCCTACGGCATTTTATGAAAGACTGAAAAAAGGTGATGATTATACCAATAAAGCCGGGGATATAATTAAAAACGAATGGGTAACGGAAGCGAATGAAGTTGGAAAGAAATATGCTTTTTGTGCTGATACAAAATATGATGAATCATTAATCCCCCATATTACAAATGCAGATATGATTTATCATGAAACCACCTACCTTGATAATCTTAGAGAAAGGGCTGAAAGTCGTTTTCACTCAACCACCAAACAAGCAGCACTGATTGCCCAAAAAGCAAAGGTGAAAAAATTACTTATCGGTCACTTCAGTAGCAAATATGATACACTTGAAGCATTTGAAAAAGAAGCAAGAGAAATTTTCCCAAACACTGAACTTGCACTTGAAGGAGCAGTTTACATTGTGTAATCTCTGATAGCTATATTTATTAGAGGATAATCGCTGTATAGAATTCGTTGAGATGAAAATCAAATTCCAAAACTCAATTTTACATTCCAGGGAATAAATGTCTGCCTATACTTTCGCCTCTGAAAGGCCAGGGAATAGCAACTATAATAAAAATTAGTGCAGAAAGAAGCAACCAACCAGCGCTTTTATAGTTAAGCACTTTCGCTCTGCTTCTTGCAACAGTAATTAAAGCAATAGCAGCAAACATCAATAGCGGATGCTCCACCCAATAAAAACGGAAGAAAGAACTTTTCATAAGACTTACTCCCTCTGGCAATGTTGTATTTAAAATACCAAATCGTCCCAGTAATAACTGATAAATTCCAATTAGCAGCATCGTATGTGCAGCTATCATAAGCCAAAGGCTGCTGCTTTTAATGGCCTGTTTCTTAGCAAATGCCTGATAAATTGTAACCAACAATAAAACAATAATGACCCATCTTAGAATATTATGCAAATGCAGCATTCCGGTTTCCATAATCAGTTATTTAAAACTCAAATCTACAACTTGATATTCATTTACAACTATTATTCTAACCAATCGGCAAGAAAAATATTCGTATCATGCGTGCCTCCATTATTCCTGTTGCTACAAAAAATTACTTTCTTCCCATTTGGAGAAAACATAGGGAAGGCATCAAATATTTTTTCGTGTGTTATTTTTTCAAAACCGCTTCCATCTTCATTGATTGCATAAAGATTAAATGGAAATCCACGCTTGTATTCCTGATTGCTGGCAAAAATTATACGTTTACTATCGGGGAAAAAGCTAGGTGCCCAATTAGCCTGACCAAAACTCGTTACCTGTTTTACATTACTGCCATCGGCATTTGCAACATATACTTCCATATTAGTAGGTGCCACTAAATCTTCAGCTAATAACTCTTTGTATTCTTTTATCGCAGCTTCAGTTTTTGGCCTGCTGGCTCTCCAAATGATTTTTTTGCCATCGGGGCTAAACCAGGCCCCACCATCATAACCCAGTTCATGAGTTACCCTTATTTCTTTTCCTGTTTCAATATCCATGATGTATAATTCTAAATCGCCCTCTTTATCACTGGTATAAATCATTTTTTTTCCATCAGGACTCAGTGTTGCTTCCGCATCATATCCTTTTGAATGTGTAAGCTGTTTTACAATTTTACCATTCAGATCAGCCATAAAAATATCATACGAGTTATACAAAGGCCAGATATATCGATTACCATATTTTTTTCTATCAGGAACAGGCGGGCAGGTATCGGCACCCAAATGCGTTGAAGCATAAATTACATGTTTTCCATCTTTGGTAAAAGCGCCACAAGTGGCCCTGCCTTTACCTGTGCTCACCATTTTATATTCAAATTTTTTACCGGGCTTAGGTAATTTACCAATAAACATCTGATCACAGGGAATTCCGTTTTTTGCACTGGTTCTTTGAAAGATGATCCATTTCCCATCAAAACTAAAATACGCTTCAGCATTATCTCCTCCAAAAGTCAACTGCTGCACATTTGCCAAATGTTTTTCTTCAGGATAAAGAATGGTATCATTTGATGCAACTGTAGATTGCTTTGCTGAGGCCTGAGTAGTACAGGAATAAAATGTAGCAATAAAAACTAAAGACGAAAGTGTTACTAAAAAACGGTTCATATTTCTGATTTATAAAGTGGCGCAAAGATATTTTCGTTAAAATCTTATTTTGTCAGACAAATGTCATCTCTCCGATTTTTATTTGCTCTAATTTTGTCAAATGACATTTACTCTTAAAACAGACGCAAAAATATTAACACCCCTACTCTTTCTACTGACATTAATCAGCAGTTGCAATGATAACGATTCAGTACTGTCACCTTATGCTGATTTGCTAAGTCAACCGCCATTTTCAGGGCTTACAGATAGTATAAAGGATGAACCAAATGAAGATTTCCTATATTTTAAAAGAGCAGTGTTGTTAAATACAAATAATTATCCCGAACCTGCACTAGCTGATTTTCAAAAGGCATGGTCGTTGAAAAAAGAAGAACGATATGCACTGGGCATCAGCAATCTTTTTTTAGAATCTAAACCAGATTCTGCTTTAGTTTTTTTAGATAATGCTTTAAAGCTAATTCCCAATAGTCTGATGTTGCAACTCACATTAGCCAAAGCCTATCAGGCCAAAGGCGAAACCGATTCCGCCATTCAAGCTTGTAATCGCATTTTGGCAACGGCTCCCAGTCAGGTAGATGTATTGAAGCTAAAAGCTGATTTGCTTTTTAATGATGATAATACAACTGAATCAATAAAAATACTTGAACAAGCTTATGCACTTACACCATTTGATCTGGAGCTTAATTATGCACTGGCCAATCAATACGCCGAAACCGAAAACCCGAAAGTGCTTGCACTATGTGATTCATTGATCAGGAAAGACTCACTTGGCTTGCATGCTGAGCCATATTATCTCAAGGGAATATATTTTTCCAATCGTGATGAAAATTCAAAAGCCATTGAACAGTTTAATATATCAATCCAAAAAAATTACCAATTTCTAAATGCCTATATTGAAAAAGCAAAAATTCAATACAAAGAGAAAAAATATGACGACGCATTGAAAACAGCAGAATTGGCCGCCTCAATCAAGTCCACTTTTCCTGATGCTTATTTCTGGATTGGTAAGTGCAGGGAGGCGATGGGCGATTTGTCAAATGCATCGGTAAACTATCGCAGGGCATTTGAACTTGATAAAACATTTACAGAGGCAAAAGAAGCTATGGATAGATTATCAAAATAATAATCTGTACATTAAAACACCAGATAAAATAAATCTCATTGTAAATTGCACTTAAAATTATTCACAATGCCACTGATAGCTCCTTCACTGCTTTCTGCAAATTTTTTAAACTTGCAATCCGACTGTGCCATGTTAAATGAAAGTGATGCAGATTGGTATCATTTGGATGTAATGGATGGCCGCTTTGTACCCAACATCAGTTTTGGATCCATGATTGTGGAATATTTCAGAAAAGCAACTTCAAAGGTTTGCGATGTTCATCTAATGATTGAAGAACCTGAAAAATATGCTGAACAATTTAAAAACGCCGGTGCCGACCACTTATCTGTCCATATTGAAGCCTGTCGGCACTTGCACAGAAACATACAACAAATAAAATCGTTGGGCATGAAAGCCGGTGTAGCCATCAACCCACATACACCAGTAAGTGAGTTAAGCGATGTATTGGGCGATATAGATCTTGTATGTATGATGAGCGTAAACCCGGGTTTTGGTGGACAAAAATTTATTGAACATACATTGACCAAAATAAAGCAACTGCGTACCCTGATTAACGAAAGAAATTTAAATGTATTTATTGAAATTGACGGCGGCGTTACGCTTGAAAATGCTTCATCTATTGTTGCTGCCGGTGCGGATGTATTGGTGGCAGGCAATACAGTTTTTAAATCTGCCAATCCAAAGGATACAATTTCAAAATTGAAAAACATATAAATCGTATCTTGTTCCGGATTCCTTTTATGAAGACAACCTACCGGAAAATACTAATACTAAGCTGCAGCTTACTGTTTACCATTTTTTCTATTGCTCAGAAAAAAATCGCTTTTGTATCAGGCAAGGTGGTTGATGATAATGAAAAACCATTATCAGGTGTATCAGTAATTATATTAGGACAGTCAAAAGGAATTGTAACAAACGATTCGGGGCTTTTCAGAATAAGCGTAGTTGCTAATAAAGCATTCGCACTCCTGTTTACCTACACAGGGCGCAGGGGCGAGCAAAAAAATTTTCTACTCAACGAAGGTGAAGAAGAAAGCGTAACCATTCGTTTAGAAAAAGGCGAAACAACTTTGACACCAGTGGTTGTTACCGATCAGCGTGACAGAAGAGAAGCGGGCCTTATTCGACCCAATCCAAAAACCATTCTAAACCTGCCTTCCGCTGTAACAGGAGTAGAAAGTTTAATTAAAATTTTTGTAGGAAGTAATAACGAGCTCACCTCTCAATATTCGGTACGTGGCGGTAGTTTTGATGAGAACCTGATTTATGTAAATGATTTTGAAATTTTTCGTCCTTATTTGGTAAGAAGCGGACAACAGGAAGGGTTGAGTTTTATAAATCCCGAAATGGTTAGAAATATTAATTTCTACAATGGAGGTTTTCAAGCGAAGTACGGCGATAAAATGAGTAGCGTATTGGATATTCAATACAAGAAACCAAAAAACTTTGGCGGCTCAGCATATATCAGCATTTTGGAACAAGGCGTTCATTTAGAAGGCGTTTCTAAAAATTCTAAGTTTACATATCTAGTTGGTGCCAGAAACCGGAGTAATAAAAATCTATTAAGCAAACAGGACACAAAGGGTAATTATGTTCCTTCATCATCCGACTTTCAGGCATTGTTTACTTATCAGTTGTCGCCAAAATGGTATGCAGAATTGCTTGCAAATATTTCAAAAACAAAATTTACATTAATACCTGAATATAGCCAGTTAACCACTTCCGTATTTTCTCCTTTTTTCAGTGCAACAATTGGTGTTGATATCAATTTTGATGGCCGCGAAAAAGATGCATATCAAACAGGAATGGCTGGCTTTTCATTGACAAATACAGTAAATCGTCGTTTGAAGTTAAAATGGCTGGTTTCCCGTTTTGAAAACAACGAAGAGGAAAATATTGATATCACCGGCGCATATCTTTTTGGGGAAAGAGATTTTGATAAACGCAATGCCACTTATGGGCTTATCATCAATCCACTGGGTGCAGGTGTTTTTCAAAACTGGGCAAGAAATGATTTAAACATTACCAATTGGAATGTTTCGCACAAAGGATATTATGATGCAGGCAAACATGCAATACAATGGGGAGTGGGATTTGATAATACACACATTAAAGACAAATTAAATGAATGGGAATTTCAGGATTCCGCTGGCTATGCAATTCCCTATCAGCCAAATATGCTGCAACTGAGTAAAGTAATAAAATCAAACGCACTACTCGAAGTCAATAAATTTTCGGGATTTATTCAAGACAATATTTTGATGGGCAAAGACTCCAGCCGATCTGCTACTCTTACCATTGGCACCCGTTTCAACTATAATGCATTGAACAAGGAGTTTGTAATATCTCCACGTATTGGCGCTAGTTGGAAACCAAAATGGAAATCTGATATCGTTTTTCGTACAGCAGCGGGCATGTATATACAACCCCCTTTTTATCGTGAGTTGAGAAGATATGATGGCACCGTAAATACTAATTTAAAATCTCAAAAAAGCTGGCAGGCTGTTGCCGGTTTTGATTACAATTTTATAGGCATTGGCGGTAGACCTATGCGATGGACTACTGAAGCCTATTATAAGAATATGACGGATGTTGTTCCTTATGATATTGACAATGTTCGTATCAGGTATTTTGGAGAAAATATGGCTAAGGCCTATGCAGCGGGTGTAGAAATGCGTTTGCATGGTGAGCTGGTACAGGATGCTGAAAGCTGGATTAGCATCGGCATTATGAAAACTGCGGAAGATTTAAATGGCGATCATTATTTCCGTTATAAAAACGCCGCAGGCGAATTCATAACAGCACAAAGTACAGACCAGATACCTGTGGATAGTGTAAGGTATGATGTAGGCTGGCTGCGCCGCCCTACTGATAGAAGAATTACATTCGGATTGTATGCTTCCGACTATTTAGCAACCAATAAAAATTTTAAAGCCTACATCAATCTTTTATATGGCACGAATATGCCATACAATATTCCCAATGCAGTTAAGTATCGTAATGGAGCTGTAATAGAACCCTACATTAGGTGCGATGTTGGTTTTAGTGCATTGCTATTAGACGAAGACCGAAGCCGACGCCGTAGTCATTCTCCTTTCCGCAGTTTTAATTCTATTTGGGCAAGTCTGGAAGTGTTCAATATCATTGACCGTGCAAATACCATATCTTATCTTTTTATAAAAGATTTTTCAAATACTGTTTATTTATTGCCCAACCGGCTAACACCCAGATTAATTAATTTTAAAATTGTAGCGAGGTGGTGATAAATTAACAGACATCTAAGGCAAAAAATTGTGATCAACGCCACGCATTCTTAAACCGGTCCCAGGTGGTCAATCCAATTTTAAATTGCACAGGATTATTAAACTTATTTGCAACTGAGCCTACAATATAAACACCCAACTTCACCCTTGCCAGAGGATTGAATGGCCATTTAAAGACTCTTTCAAGTCCCGTAAAAAATTCAAGATATTTCAAATTTCTTTCGGGTGCTATCAAAAAACCACCACCGGCGATTTCTGTAAGCTTCAATTTTTTCATAAACGGAATTTTGTTTACCAAAAAACCATTGAACTCATGCACAATATTTCCCTGATAATATCTTTTGAAAACAGGAAAAGTAGAATCTAAAGCCTGAAAAGATTTCTGCGGATTTTGAAACAACAATGGATCACCACGACGCATATAGCGGTAGTCTATCACTCTCAAATCTTTCGTGTTCAGAAAATCGCCTGACTTTACGATATAGGAAGTATTGCCTAACACTCCAAAATTGATGGTTTGTATCAGCCCAAATTCCAAATAGTCAAAATCTATTTCACTTTTAAAAAGCTTAGGTAATCCTTTTCGCCAGATGCCATAAAAAGTGGGCCACTTGGACCCCAAAAATATTTTTTCTTTAGCATCTCTAATATATTTCAACTTGGGTGTGAGGTATAATTTCACTTCGTTGTAAGTAGCGTTGTAAGAATCGAAATCAATAGCAGGTTCATTGTGTATTCCAAAAATACTGTTGGTATTAGTACCTACTTTATAATGTGCTACCGAGCGGCGAAATGCTACTTGCAGATTATTAAACAAATGAACACCATTAAATATTTGTAACTCGTGTCCTATCTCTACCACATTATTTAAATAAATATTACTTCGCTTCAACACATTCACCCAGGCATCGCCAGCATAAATAAATTCAAAATTTCTGCCTGCACTTATTTTAAACTTTCCACGGTTAAATGGATTGTAAAGCCTTTCCACACTTACCATTCCATTTACATCTTTATTTCGAAATCCATAACTTAAATCCGCTTCTAAAGAAAGCGTTTTCCTGTTGGGATAGGTTTTTCTATATGCACCAGAAAGATGCAAACGGGCACCGCCAAATGAAATGGGCTGAATCAATGAAGTAATGGGAGGCAGTATCCACATACGTTCTTTCTTATGGTCATTAAAAATTTGACCAAAAAGCAACATTTTCTTCCAGGTAATTTTATTCAATACCCTGTCAATAGAATCAAGATACGCTTCGCTATGCTGATAGGCATACACGCTATCCTGATATTTGGCATATAACTCTTGTTGTTTTGACAAGGGTTCTTTTCTTACCGATTTCCAGAAAACTGAATCTTTCTCATAAGCCTGAATAGTTGTCGTACTTACTTCATTGCCAAAAAATCCTTTTTTAAAGTTTTTCTTTAATTCATAGTTTGAATAGTTCACTGTAGTTTCACCATACAGTTTGCCTTTTTTGGTTTTTGTATAGTAAATAAATTGCTGTCTGCTGATCATTCGGGCAGTATCACCTACTTTTTCGTACTGTTGCTTTACTTCCATATAATCATACTCGGGCATGTGTGCCGGAGGAAGTCGGTATTCGGCACTTAGCACATTCCAGGTGCTGTCCTGTATTTTTATTTCCCCTTCTATTACGGCATTACTCAACTGTCGAGGTCTTATGGCTATGGTATATACTTTTGGTTTGATGTTTCGGTCAATACTCAACGTTTTAAATCGGTAAGCTATCAAACCTGCATTACTGAGAGGTGAGATAAATGGAATTTTTGAAACCGGTGGTGTGTTTATCAGGTTACCATATAAATAAAAATCTCCATCAGTTGCTGTCAGATAAAACAGATTTTCAGATTTCCCTCTTTTGCTTACACCCATTCTTTCTTCCTTCATTTCACCATTTGTGTTTTTATCTACATGTAGCGCAATCTCAGTAAGCCCCATTCCTGAAAAATCTGTATTTGATAGCAACGTATCGTCCAGTTTCTTTTTGGTAATACCAGAATCTAATTGAAATGCTTTGATATATGCATTGAAAGAATAAGAACCTATTGCATCTAAAATGACTCCCTTCGAACGAACAACGTTTCTTATCAATTCCTCTGCCCTGTCTCGTATTTTAGCTTTTACTACAACTTCGCCCAGAGTGGAGGATTCGCTTTCTTCCATCAATACATTTTCCACTACGTCTTCATTATTAATAAAAACAATACGCACAATAGGCTGGTAACCCATCATACTTACAACGAGAGTGTATTTCCCTCTTTCAAGAAAAAAATTAAAGCTGCCATCATCTTTACTGATAGTACCTTTTTTCAGTTCTTTAATTTCAACGCTGGCAAGGGCTAGCTGATCTTTATTTTTATCGGTTACAATTCCTGAAAGTTTGTAAAGCTGCCCATACGAAAGGGCAGACAACAGTATTAAAAGGAGTAAAAGAAAAAATTGTTTATTCATCAATTAGTCAGGCGGCTAAACCAGCAGCAAAATTTGTACTTCTTTATGGTTTTACATAATGTTTTTTGCAATCTTTTGAAATACTTAACAAGGAGCAGTTTCTTTAATGTGATGATTGACAAATATCAAAAAACAATATATGATACTAACACTATTCTAAAATTTTGTTTATTTGCTTACAATCCAATAGGCAAATAATTTAAAAGACATAAGATTTTTCGTTCTCACTTTTTTTAAGAAATAAAGTAGTAAAATAATGGCACAACAGCATCAAACAGAAAATGACATATTAAAAAGGATTGAGCTTGACAGCTTTTCAAACAGCATTGCGCTTAAAATGGGATTGGCAATTGTTGACTTAGCAAAAAGTCGAAATCAACATATTGCTGTAGAAGTCTGTAGGCTGAATCAAACTGTATTCTTTTTCATAGACGACAATCTGCCGGCAGATAAACACAATTGGCTAAGAAGAAAAGCAAATGTTGCAAAACAATTTGAAGAGAGTTCATTAGCTGTAAAAAACGACTTAATTCAAGGCAATATGACTTTGGAAAAACCATTTGGTCTGGATGAAAAAGACTTTATAGCAAAAGGTGGTTCTATCCCCATTTTTGTAAAGAACACAGGTATGATTGCCACTATCACAGTTTCCGGGCTTCGCGATTTTGAAGATCATAATTTAATAATAGAAGCTTTAAGAGGTAAATATTTTTAAGTCCAATAATTAATGAAGGATATTCGGGTTTTAAAGCTGATGTATGTATTTCTTCGCAATATCCAAATCGGCACATTGCTTCTCCTGATTAAGAAATCGTATCCACAACTGTGAATAATTAACTTTAGGTAGTATCCAAATTCATAATTAATATTGAACAGTGAGGGTGAAGCTTCCCTATTTAAAAGGGATGACGCTCCGAAGAAATTCTTCGGAAAATAAATCCGGTACCACCCTTCGCCGGCTTTTTGAAACCAAACATTAGTGAATTGACAGACACAATTATTAACCTCGAAACCGTAAACCCTATTGAATTTTTTGGAGTAAACAACGGCAAACTTGACATTTTAAAAAAGAAATTCCCCCTTCTTAAAATCCTTTCTCGTGGCACACAGCTTAAACTAAGTGGCGCCCCCGAGCATATTCAATCAGCTCGTGAAAAAATAGAACTTATCGTTTCTTATCTGGAACGAAATGGTCACATGAGTGAAAACTATTTTGAGCAGGTATTGGGTGGAGATGATGCAGAAGCCGTTGACCATTTTACAGAGCGCAACCCAAGTGAAGTATTGGTATTTGGCCCTAACGGAAAATCGGTAAGGGCTCGTACCGCCAACCAAAAAAAGCTGGCTGCTGAAGCAGAAAAAAATGATATTGTATTTGCAATTGGCCCTGCCGGTACAGGTAAAACTTATACGGCTGTTGCGCTGGCTGTGAGAGCATTAAAAAATAAACAGGTCAAAAAAATAATACTCACCCGGCCCGCAGTAGAGGCAGGAGAAAGTCTAGGCTTCCTTCCCGGAGATCTTAAAGAAAAAATTGATCCCTACCTGCGTCCATTATACGATGCGCTGGATGATATGATACCTGCCGACAAACTTGGATACTATATGACCACCCGCACTATTGAAATTGCTCCATTGGCCTATATGCGTGGTCGTACACTTGACAATGCCTTTATCATTTTAGATGAAGCACAAAACGCTACCCACCTTCAATTAAAAATGTTTCTTACCAGAATTGGTGCAAATGCAAAAGCAATAATTACAGGCGATATGACGCAGGTAGATTTGCCCCGCCACCAGCGTAGCGGATTGGTAACAGCTGTAAGAATTTTAAAAAACATAGAAGGTATTGCTCATATTGAACTGGATGAAGAAGATGTAGTTCGCCACCGCTTAGTGAAGCACATTCTAAGAGCATATACCAAAGAACACGAATCGGAAAACAGAGAGCAAGAGAAGAAATAATTTGGTATTGGCCCAGTTGTTTCCTGAATAATGTATGGTGCATTTTAGAAATCTTTACCTTGCAGGGATGAAAAGAAAATTATGGTTCTTTTTATCCCTGTTTTTATTTTTTGCAGCATGCCGCCAAAATCAAGATACCTCAACAAAAGATAATACATATCTAAAATCCGCTTTTCATAAAATTGACAGTTTAAAAAAACGGCTTCACAGTGGAGACCTCATTTTTAGAAGCGGCAATGATGAAGTAAGCAGGGCAGCAAGAAGTTTTAACCGAACCGATACTTCCTATTCTCATTGCGGAATTGTGCTTATTGAAAACAACGTTCCTTATGTGTATCATGCGCTTGGCGGTGTTTACAATCCAAGCCAGAAGCTGATGCGTCAGACTCTTGACAGTTTTGCAAATCCAACTGAGAACAATGCAATAGGTGCATGGCGATATCCGCTGGACAGTATACAAATTCACCGGCTCACTAATGTGGTTCAACAATATTATAATATCGGAATTAAATTTGATCTGTTTTTCAATTTTAAATCGGACGACCGTATGTACTGTGCCGAGTTTGTTTATAAATCTCTTAACAATGCAACTAATGGCAATCTAGTGCCATATGTGAATATGGACACTTTACCCTTTGGTGTAACAACCGACGATCTTTTCCTTTATAAAAAAGCCATGATCGTATCAAAAGAAAATTTCAATAAATAGAAAAGCAAATAATACTTTTGCACCTCAAACCAATACTTCAACAAAAAAAATGATTATGAAAAAAATCTTTGGATTTTTCTTAGTGGTAGCATTTGTTGCTCCAATTTTTATAGGATGTAAAGGCAAGGATAGCGTTGCCAACGATCCTAAAGTAATACTTACAACCTTCTTTGAAAGAATGTCTAAAAAAGATATTGATGGTGCTGCTAAGCTGGCAACAAAAGACAGCAAAGGCACATTGGATATGATGAAAAAAGGAATGGAAGCTGCCGAGAAAATGAAAGGGATGGGCGGCGCAGAAGAAAAAGACCCAACAGCAGATTTTAAGAAAATGACATTTGGCGATGCCAAAATTGATGGCGATAAAGCAACCGTAGCCGTTACTAATCCTGCAAAAGGAAAAGAACCTTTTGAGTTTCCGTTGGTAAAAGAAGGTGGCGAATGGAAAGTAGATTTCAGCATGAGTACTTTAATGAAAATGGGAATGAATCAAGCCGGCGATTCTGACAATTTCCCATCTACAAATGGCGATCAAACTGACAGCACCGGAAACAATATTGACTTGAATAAGCTGCCTAGCATGGACTCTTTGACTGATGCTATGGAAAAAGCAAAGGAGATGTTGAAAAATATTAAGCCAGAAGATCTGGAAAAAGCAAAAGAACTGATGAAAGAACTGGAAAAAACAAAAGAACAATAATGGACTTCAACAATTGATAATAAAAGACCTGCCTATAAAGCAGGTCTTTTTGTTTAGGTCTCTTAAATAATAAAATACTTACTTTGTAAAATGAATAAACCATTTTATTTCATACTCTTACTGTCCGTCTTCGTTTTATCTTCCTGTTCCGGAAATAATAAATCTACAGATGCAGACGATGATTTAAATGTGGCCAATAAATTTATTAGGGCAGCACTGGACGGAAAATACAATGAAGCCAGAAAATTTATGTTGTCCGATTCTACCAATACAAATTTTCTAGATGTAGCTGAGCGAAATTATCAACGATTGGATCTTGACACAAAAGCAGGTTACCGTATGGCGTCTATCAATATATTTAAAGTACAACCTGTAAACGACTCAACAACTATTTTTATTTATTCAAATTCATATAAAAACGATCATGATTCTCTAAAAATTGTAAAAAAGAATAATATATGGTTGGTTGATTTGAAGTATTTATACCAACACGATTTGAATACATTGACAAACAATATTCCCCAATCGGATAATTTGAAATAATTGATGATTAAAAATATATTATTAGTTGGATTAGGTGGTGGCCTTGGAAGCATTGCACGTTATGCTTGCCAACGATTTTTAATTATCTATCATCCACATCATTTTCCCTGGGGTACATTTGCAGTTAATATAGTTGGCTGCCTTTTAATTGGAATTTTTTGGGGGTTAAGTTTTCCGTCATTTGACAGTAATGAACAATGGAAACTATTCCTTATGACTGGAATCTGTGGTGGGTTTACCACATTTTCATCATTTACTTTAGAAAGCATTGGACTATTGAAAGAACAAAGAACCGGATTATTTTTTCTGTATCTGGCAGGTAGTGTGTTGGCAGGATTACTGGCTACTTATGCAGGTATGAAATTGATGAGATAAATTTAAATACTGAATCCCAAAACGACGTAGATACAAATATGACAGCTGTATTACATCCCTGGCATGGTGCTTCTTATGGAGATAAAGCTCCTGAGCAAATCAACGCACTGGTAGAAATACCACAGGGCTCAAGAGCTAAATATGAAGTGGATAAAATCACGGGGTTACTAAAATTAGATCGTGTTATCTATTCATCTTTTCATTATCCCGTCAATTATGGTTTTATACCACAAACCTTGGGATATGATGGCGATCCGCTGGATATCCTTATCATTTGCTCACAATCAATACAGCCGCTTTGTCTTATAGAAACTGTTGTTATTGGAAATATGCAGATGATAGACGCTGGCAAGCAGGATGATAAAATAATTGCAGTAGCCGTAAACGACCCATCGGTCAATCATATTAAAACAATGGAAGAATTGCCAGCACATTTTTTGGCCGAACTGAGAAATTTTTTTGAACAATATAAAGTATTGGAAAATAAAAAAGTTGTTATTGATAATTTTCAAGACAGCGCAACCGCCTGCCAGATTATTAACGATGCAATAGATTTGTACAAGCAAACTTTTAAAAAATAGCCCCTTGAACCCACTCCAAAAAAAATCTATGACTACAGAGATAATTATTGCAGCCCTGCTGATAGGGCTTGCTGCCGGTATGCTAAGCGGACTGGTAGGCGTTGGTGGCGGTATCATATTGGTTCCTGCTCTTGTATTCTTTTTGGGTTATACCCAACATCAGGCACAAGGCACTTCTTTAGCAGTTCTCACACTACCGGCAGGTATTTTAGCCGCCCTCACTTATTATTATAAATGCAAACACGATGGAACACCTATTGATTTAAAAGTTGTAGGACTCATCAGCAGTAGTTTTTTTATTGGCGCCTATTTTGGCGGCAAACTTGCCATTGTCATTGACCAGAATTTAATGAAGAAAATTTTTGTAGTGATTTTATTTTACAGCGGCTTTAAAATTATGGGATGGGATTCAGCCATCTTCAAATGGATTAAAAGTATTTTCTAATACCGCTATGAAAAAATTTCTGCTGGCTTTCTTCTTGTTTTCGTTTGTAACATCTGGTTTTTCACAATCTAATTGCGACAGCATTGCTTCCCGGTATCCTTATCATTTCTTCGGCACAATACCTGACACAAAACCTTTGGAAGTTTTAATCAATGAGTTAGTGGAATACACAGGTTGCACAATAGATACCATTATTCCAAAAACAAAAGATACTTTATTTTATTTCAGAGGGTTTAGCACATCCTTTAATCCTTTTGGCGGTGCGGCAGGAAAAGTTGAATATCAAATAAGAGAAAGTCAACCCAAAAAGGGAACAGGGCATGAACACCGGAAGCAAAATATTCCGCTTACCATGGAAGTAATATTATTGGGCGAAGGAAGTAAAGAAAGCTACAAACAGCTTCTCACAATTTTTAATCAGCTTAGATCTGATTTTAAAGAATGTCTTAGTGAATCGCCAACAACAAGTTTGAAGAAAAAAGACCTGAGGAAATTTTCATTATTCACTCCTTTTCGTATCAATCGGGCAATAGCTAAAAATAAATTTCCGATTCCCGAAAGGATGAACTTACCTTATCTGAATTTTGTTTTATCGCTTGGTAAATATTACCAGGACAAGGCCAGTTGGTGTCTTTCCATCAGATTTCTTTTTAGCTCATTTATAATCATGGATTAATCAAAACAATCTTACAATTTTTTTAATCCTTAGTATTTTTTCTCCGGTTATTGCGTCTATAATATTACTTCCCTCTACTTTATCCACTTTCACTTTTCCGGATGCATGAATCATTTTCTTTCCCGGTAAAATAATTCCTACATGCGTTATCTTTTTATTTCGTTCAAAAAAAGCAAGATCACCGGCTCTTATTTCTGAAACATTTCTAATGGGCCTGCCTGCCTGTGCCTGTTGCCATGCATCCCGGGGCAGCGCAATGCCCATCAGCCTATAAATTATCTGCACCAGCCCGCTACAATCAATACCCATAGGCGTACGGCCACCCCAGAGATAAGGAACATTCACCCAAGACGAAGTTAATTTTCTTAATAAAGCAACTGAAGGATTTTGTTTGCTGATATTGATCAACTTGCCCTTTACCTTCATCACATGTTTTAGTTTTACTGAACCAGCATTGCTATATATAAGTGAACCGGCAGGGATTTGAACAACTTGCCCTTCATTTTTTAAACTGGTAAATAAATCGGCCACAGCATAAATGTCTTGGTCTGTTGAATCTACTTGCATTTGCTCCGTCAACATCAATTTTTGTAGCCAACCTTCATAAGCATCGTGTATGCTGCGCACTTTTACCCATATAGCATCCTTTGATTTCAAAATTTGCACCACTTCTCCATATAAAAGCTGATTTACCATTTCAGCAGTATGCGATGCTTTTTTTCTTACCGGAGCAGCAGCCACTGCTACCATTGCATTTTTCATTCCAAAAAATTTGTGACAAAATAAAAAATAATTCCAATACTTATTGAATCCATCTTGTTTTGCATCTGATTAATAACAATTGATTATTTTTCACCCGTGAAGTCGGACGCTTACGATCATATACCAGACCAGGAACTGCTTGCCCGGTTTTACAGCGATCATAATAATGAATGGCTGGGTATTTTATTGCACCGCTATACTCTTTTGCTATTGGGCGTTTGTATGAAGTATTTAAAAAATGAAGAAGAAGCAAAAGATAGTGTGCAACAAATTTTTTTAAAAGTAATACAGGAGTTGCATAAATATAAAGTGGAATATTTTAAATCCTGGCTTTATATGGTGGCCAAAAATCATTGCCTGATGCGGCTGCGTGATCAACACTGGAAAACCACCTCTTCCATTTCTGATCGCATTGCCGACACCAGCCAAATGGAAGAAACCGATAAGTCTTCATTGCTTCAAAACGACAAAGCCTACGAGCTGATGAATGAATCGCTAAAGGAATTAAATGCCGAGCAACAACAATGTGTAACTTTGTTTTACCTGCAAAAAATGAGCTATCAGCAAGTGAGTGAAGCTACCGGCTATAGCATGTTGCAGGTAAAAAGTCATATTCAAAACGGAAAAAGAAATTTAAAAATACTGATTGAAAGAAAATTAAAAGACCCTAACTAATACATGTCTCAAAATTTAAAAGACATATTATCTAATTTATCAACCGATATAGATCAGGAAACACTGTTGCATTACCTGCAAGGCAAGCTTTCAGAAGAGCAAAAGCATGAAGTGGAAACAAAGTTGATGAATGATGACTTTGAAAATGACGCTGTTGAAGGCCTTGATTCTTTTAAAGATAAAGAACAGATTCAGTACATGGTGGATATGCTCAACCTCAATTTAAAAAAGAAAACAGAGAAAAAGAAAAAGCTAAAGGAGAAAATGAAACTTAAAGATCAGCCCTGGCTTTATATTTCTGTTTTAATAATAATTCTACTGATAGTGCTTTCTTATATTGTCATCAATCGATTACTGAACAAGTAATCAGTATTTCGCCTTGCCTTCCCAAAGCTTCCAATCTTCAAAAACTTTTTTTGCCTCAGGATGCGGTTCGTGTATAAATGGAATTTTCCTGTCAGTCATTGGTGTAGCAATCTCAGTATAAATGAAATCATCATCAAAATCTATTGCGGCAGCATCGTCTTTTGTATTGGCGTACACTACTCTTTTGGGCCTAGCCCAGTAAATAGCACCCAGGCACATTGGGCATGGCTCGCAGCTTGTAAAAATTTCACAATCGTTCAATTGAAAACTGTTGAGTTTATTGCAAGCATTGCGAATTGCCACTACTTCAGCATGTGCCGTAGGATCGTTTGAAGATGTTACTTCATTGCAACCCTCACCTACTATCTCATCTCCTTGTACTATTACACAACCAAAAGGGCCGCCTTTGCCACCACTCATTCCTTTTCGTGAAAGGGCAATCGCTCTTTCCAAAAATTTTTTATCCCTTTCGTTATTCATAAAATAATTTCTAAAATAAAATTACAAATTTTTCCATACCGTTTTTGCAAAACTTTCCAATGAAGGATCTCTGGCTCCCATAAGCAGCAAAACACAATCATCAGTCAAATGAGGCTTTACTGAGTTTAGAAAATCATTTCTGTCTTCTACAAAAAATGCCTTTTTCCCTAAAATTCTTATATCATTTATTAAATCTGCTGCCGAAATATCCTTAACAGCAGTACCTCCAGCATAAAAAATTTCACTCATCCATATTTCATCATTATCACGCAGCGCAGCAGTTATCTCGTTTACAAAATCTTCTCTTAAAAATTTAGTTGGTTTATATCCATGTGGCTGAAACCATGCAACAAGCTTAGGTGCCATTGGCTTATTAGCATTGATGGCAGCGGCACATTTCACCGGATTGTGTGCATAATCGTCAATTAAAATAACGCCATGCTTTTGCCCATAAATCTGATTGCGACGATAAATTCCTTCATAGTTTTTCAATGCGTTTGCACAATCTTCAAGGCTTACACCTACGTAGCAGGCTACTGCAATAGCTGCTAATGCATTCTCCATATTGTGTCTTCCGGGGCTTTGCAAAGTAAAATCAACTCCATTCGCTTTAAATTGAATTGCAAATCCGTTTTGAGAAAAATGTGTAGCTACAAATCCTGATTTAATATTTTCATCGGTTGAAAAATCCAATTTTAAATTATCGGAAAATTGTTTTGCAAGCGGATGACATTGATTTGTAACAAATATTCGTGAGTTGTCCTTAAAAATTCCGAAAATCCGCATCAGTTCATCTATCTCCTGATGGTCCTTGTCAATATTCAACAACAAACCTATTTCGGGTCTATATTGAACAATAGAGCCATCGCTCTCATCGGCTTCTATTATCAGCCAATCACCACTGCCGGCTATTGCATTACCAATTTTCCCTTTTCTTATCAACCCTGTAAGTCCTGCACCGCTGATGATGCCCGGGTTTAGTCCCGCATATTCTAAAATTTCATACACCATAGCGCTAGTGGTGCTTTTGCCACTGGTACCTCCTACTGCAATTGTTTTTTTACTTGCAGCAATGATGGCCAGCAATTCAGACCGCTTCAAAATAGGAATACCCAATTGCCTTGCCTTTTGCACTTCAGCAACAGTATCTTCTATAGCAGTGGAAGCTACTATAAGATCAGTATCTGCATGAATGCCTTCACCGTTTTGCAAAAAGCAGTCAATTCCTTCCAGTTCCAATTTTTCTTTTGTTTCATTGTATTCACCTGGAACAAAAAAACGATCGCTGCCCGATACGTTTTTACCTATTCCTTTCAGGTATTGTGCAATAGCACTCATACCACTGCCGGCTATGCCAATAAAAAAAGGGTTCTTAAAATCATTTATAGAAGAGATCATACTACAAAGAAAGGGAATAAATAAGAGTATAAAACATCCTATCCAATCAGCTTAGCAATAATTATTTCACAACTTGTAGCAACGATAATTTTCCATCCATAGTTGCAACTAATAATTTTTTACTGCTAAGCACACGTACAGTGTTCACCATAGAATTATCAATTTTATGCGCCCATATAATTTTTTTCTCTTCTGGATTGATACAATAAACGACGCCGTTTTTTGTACCGAAAAATAAAAAGCCATCTTTTTCAATCAACATGGATGGTACATGTTCGTATCCAAAACCAACATTCATTTTCCAAGCAGCCGTTTGTGGCTCTCTGGCAGCAGCGTATGCTACTATGGAATCCTGCATACTTTTCCCATAAATCCATTTCCTGTCTTCAGAAATGCCTATCAACTCACGAATGTTTCCGTCTTTACTTCTCCAAAGGGTATGGCCTGTTTCAACATCAATAGAACTCGTAACTCTGTCGGGTGCCATTATAAAGACAGCGCCATTTGCAATAACAGGAATACAGGAGGCTGGAGAGAAATTTCTAACTGTGGAGCCGTTATTCCATTTCCAGATTAACTGACCGCTATTACGTTTTACTGCGTAAAGGTTTCTGTCCCATGCTCCAAAGATGAGTTTATCCTCATACAATACCGGAGTGCTGACTACAGGCCCTTCCAATCCTTCAAACTTCCAGATTTTGTTTCCTGTATTTTTATTCAATGCCAAAAAAGAATGATCGCTGCCTCCAATAAAAACCGTATCGCCATTCATTACTGGAGAACCTAAAACTGAAGCATCCGTTTTGTACTTCCAAACCAAATCTCCATTCTCCACATTAAGACAATAAACATTGGCATCGCCAGAGCCGAAGACTAGTTTATCACCACTTATGGCAGGAGAAGAAAAAATAGCACCCGCTGTCTGAAATTTCCATAACAATTTCCCTTTCTTTAAATCAAAAGCACACATTGCCCCATTTTGATTTCCTACAAAAACTTTATCATTATTAGCCGCAGGAGTTGAAATAATATTTGCATCAGAAGAAAATGTCCAACTTGCTTTTACACGCTTATATTTCTTATTGATGGAATAATCTGGCCGACTAAATTTTTTTCCTTGTTCATATTGCTCATTCTTAATTTTTATTGTGGTCCAGGTTTTTTCCTGCTTCGAAACCGGTTTTCTGGTAGTAAAGAATATAGAATCCTTTGTTACTTCTACTAAATTATATCCACCTTCATCCTGCTTTGCTCTTAGATTTGAGCGGCCCATCACACCGGGAATGTCTTCAAAATTAAATGCCTTGTTGGCATGCCCATGCCCGCAAAGAATTGCCAGCGTATTATATTTTCTCAGCCGGTCTGTTACCTCATACCAGTTATCCAAACTGTTATCAATTGGATAATGATTTAAAAAAATAATTGGTTGGCCTTTTTTTAGGTTTCTTAAAGTTGTATCCAGCCAGTTTACTGCATCTCTGGGTATATGGCCATCGCTCATTCTCACATAAGGCCCCGATGCACATCCCAAAAAGGTGATTCCGTTATATGTAAAATTGAATTTATCATTTCCAAAAACTGATTTAAACATCACACCACCGCTCTCGCTCCAGCCTACATCATGATTGCCGGGAATGATGTACCAGGGAATTTTTAAGCTGTCCAATATTTGCTTTGCCAACTTTACTTCTTTATTTGTCCCAAATTCAGTTATATCTCCCGTAAGTACTACAAATGAAACCCCCTTTAACTCATTAATATCTTTTACTGTTCTCCTCAGGTCTTCCTCCGATGAACCATTGGGTGAGCCGATATGCACATCAGATACAAATGCAAATCTGAAAGGTGTGATTTGTGCATTTATTACTACTGAAAATGACAGCAAAAAAGAAAGTAGAATTGATTTCATACCAGCAATATACAAATAGAAAATATGCATTCCTCAATTTCTCTTTTTTGGCAGAAATGAATTGTTTAATAAGTTGCTAACATTGGCAATTCTCAAATAACTTTGCCACATGCTAAACATTTCACAACGTGGCCAACTAATGCCACCTTCGCCCATCAGAAAACTGGTGCCTTTTGCAGAAGCTGCCAAACAAAAAGGCATTAAAATATTTCATCTCAATATCGGCCAGCCGGATATTGAAACACCGCCTGCTATACTTGATGCGGTTCGTAATGCTGATATAAAAGTGCTTGAATACAGCCACAGTGCCGGTAATGAAAGCTATCGCAAAAAACTTGTTCAATATTATAAAACTGTAGGTATTGACATAACTTCCGATCAAATCATCATCACCACCGGAGGTAGTGAAGCCATTATGTTTGGCTTTTTTACCTGTCTCAATCCGGGTGATGAAGTAATAATACCTGAACCATTTTATGCAAACTACAATGGATTTGCCTGTGTAGCAGGCGTAAGAGTTGTTCCAATAACTTCTCATATAGAAAATGGTTTTGCCTTGCCTCCAATTTCAGATTTTGAAAAAGTAATTACCAGTAAAACAAAGGCAATTATTATTTGTAGCCCCAACAATCCAACTGGCTACTTATACAGCCGCGAAGAAATGGAGGCTTTAAAACAAATTTGTTTAAAACATCATCTCTACCTCTTCAGTGATGAAGCATATCGTGAATTTTGTTATGATGGCGAGTATGTAAGTGCGTTGCATCTAAGCGGTCTTGAAGAGCATGTAGTATTGATGGATACCATTTCAAAAAGGTATAGTGCCTGCGGTGCAAGATTAGGAGCGTTTGTTACCAAAAACAAAGAAGTCTATAATGCGGCTATGAAATTTGCTCAGGCAAGATTGAGTCCTCCGGGTCTTGCGCAAATAATGGGCGAAGCTGCGGTAGATTTACCTTCCAGCTATTTTGATGCACCCAAGGCCGAATATCTGAAAAGAAGAGATAAATTAGTGAGTCGTTTGAATAAAATGCAGGGCGTATTTTGTCCAAATCCGGGCGGTGCATTTTATGCTATTGCTAAGTTGCCGATTGACGATGCAGACATATTTTGTCAATGGTTGCTTGAAAATTTTTCATACAAAAATCAAACTGTAATGTTAGCTCCGGCTACAGGGTTTTATGGCACACCGGGATTGGGTAAAAACGAAGTAAGGCTTGCCTATGTATTGAATGTAGAAGCAATTGACGCAGCAATGGATTGTCTGGAACAAGCTTTATTGGCTTATCCGGGTAAGGTTTTGCAAGACTCCACTTTATCAGCAGTCGCCTCTGTATAAAGTATTCAAAAAAGATAAAATTCAGGTGCAGAAATTCAAAATTTGATTTCAGCCATAAGGCATAAATGGCTATTTTTGCCGCCCAAAATGCCGGGGTAGCTCAGCTGGTTAGAGCACAGGATTCATAACCCTGAGGTCGGCAGTTCAAGTCTGCTCCCCGGTACTTTAGCTCCTTTTTTAGGGAGCTTTTTTATTGAAAAAACGCCCCGACTATTTCGCCGGGACTGTCCGAAAACGTCTTTTGTGTTTTTATTTATTTGTGACATCAAATTTTTTGAAAATACTGCGAACAATATTTTCAATTTCATTTGAAGTAAGGTTTCTGTTATTCACTTCATCAGTAGCCCATGCCTGCCATATCATTTTATCGGCTCGGGTATCCAGCATAGAAATGGTTAATGTCCCTTCTTTTATTGGATAAAAATCTTTCTCGTAACCGATGAACTGTGAGGGGAAATAAATGTTAGTATAATGTTTACTGTATGGGTTATAAACTAATCTGGTATAGGGTCTAGAATAAACAGGGTTTGCATTTGTCTGAACTGATTTTTCTACCATCACATCATAACTCAGTAAAATATCCGGATTATGAGTAACCTGCTTCCAGCCTGTTTCCTTTTCTAGTTCAGCATTTACTGCAGCTCTTATTTTTTGTTCAGTTAAGTCAATTGTTTTCTTCTTATTGGTTGCCCATGCAAAAGTTTTGTAACTATTAAAGTCTGTTGTTTTATTTTTTTCAATATGTGCTGTGGGCCCGCATCCTGCAAAAAAGAAAATGAAGCATGAATAAGCCCAGATTTTAAATCTTGAATTCATAACGCCTCCTTTTTTTAAACATTCTCATCTATGAACAAAAAGGAGGCGATTGGTTTATTAATGAATTGTAAAATGAAGATTAGGTAATGTGATAAAATGGTTAGGTAAGACCAATTTCAAAATGCTGTTCAGGAATTTCTATATCAGCAAAGCCCTTTTTAACAAGCCATTTTTTAAAGTCCAGTTGTACATCATATTCACCATGTACAAGGAATAATTTTTTCACCTTTTTTGGATCTTGGCAGGCCAGCCATTGGCTGAGGTCTTCATAATCTCCATGGGCACTCATGCTTCTGATAGCACCTATTTCTGCATTCACTTCATGCAATACACCAAAAATGTTTACTTCTTTTGCGCCCGCCATCAGCCGACCACCCAGTGAATGTGGTTCGCAATATCCGGTAAGTAAAATTGAATTTCTGCTGTTTTCTATGTTATTACTAATGTGATGTTTAACTCTACCAGCATCAGCCATACCACTAGCTGATATAATAACCATTGGCCCGTTAATGTAGTTTAATTCTTTAGATTGCTCTACAGACTGTACATATCTTAATCCTTTAAATCCAAAAGGATCATTGTCTGATTGCATAATTTTTTGAATTTTCTTATTGAAATACTTGGGAAATCTTTTTACTACTTCTGTAGCTTCAATACTCAGCGGACTATCAACATAATATGAAAGTTCAGGCAATCTATTTTCCAATTCCAGTTGATTCAGAAAAAATAATAACTCCTGTGTTCTTCCTACGCTGAATGCCGGCATAATGAGCTTACCCTTTTTCTTCAAACAGGTTTTCTCAATCCATTCCAGCAACATATCAGGAGTAGTGGTAGCATCGTCATGAAGTTTGTTTCCATAGGTCGATTCCATGAGTATAAAATCTGACTGAGGGAAAACTTCTGGTGATTTTAAAATAACATCACGGTAACGTCCTACATCACCGCTAAAACTAAGCATCTCTTCTTTTCCGTTTTCATTAATCTTCAGATGTACACAGGTACTGCCGATAATGTGTCCAGCATCAGTAAACATCAACTGTACACCCTCCATTATTTCAAACCAGTCTTTATATTCAACTTCAGTAAGAAGTGGCAAAGCCTTGTTTACATCTTCCATCGTGTACAAAGGCTTAAGATACGAAGCTCCTTCTTTTGCTCTTTTCTTATTGAGAAATTTTGCTTCATCTTCCTGTATTTCGGCAGAGTCTTTCAAAAGAATTGTTGTCAATTCCCGGGTAGCCGGATTACAATAAATTTTCCCTTTAAACCCTTCAGCAACAAGTCTTGGTATGAGGCCCGAATGATCAATATGTGCATGAGAAAGCACCATTACATCAATTTCCTGCGGATTAAAACCAAAATTTCGGTTCAGGTTGTCTGTCTCCTGACCCAGTCCTTGAAACATACCACAATCCAATAGTATTTTTTTACCGTTTTTTAAAGTAAGTAAGTGTTTACTCCCTGTTACCGTTCTGGCAGCGCCGTGAAATGCAATTTTCATAATTAAAATTATTTTTAGTCTGAAAATATTTCATATAAATTCTACTTCGCTAAAAGTATTGAATAAACATTAATGAAGAGAAATTTGATTAACAAACAACATTTTATTAAAATTCAGATTAACTTGAAAAAAAAGAGGGGCAGGTAAAGATTCATACTTGAATACGTAAATAATCAAATCGAATTAGTAAGACTACGATTGAACAGGTAAATACCATTGAATGAAAACCGCGAAATATTGCTCTTGCAGATGCTTATGCCCCTTTCTACTTTTGGTAATAGTTGATTGGCAGAAGACGGCTCCCGTTGCATCCAATGTCCTTACATTAACCGTCCTGAACAACATTTCCAAATCCATGTAAAAACCAGGCTGAACCCTATGTCAATCAACTTTTTTATTCTTTTTTTTTTGCAATTAATATGGATAATTCTTAAAGTTGGTTCAAATCAGAAACCTTAATACTGTTGCATCAAATCATTGAAATTGATGCTTATCCACACCTGTTAATAAATAGTAAGTTTAGCAGAAAAACTACGTTTTTATCTTTGGTGTTTTTACGTAATACTGCGGGTGATTTTACTAGTTTTTTTACCATAATTTTTAAAAAAATTTGCTGTAATTGCATAATTTTCAACAACTTATTGATGGATTTTAAAATGTCTTGCTTTTAAACAAATTGTAGTAAACAAACATCTTTTTAATATTTATACCAGAATTAGTATTTATAAGGCCTTTAAAATGTTACTGTTATGAAAAAAGTATCAAGAGCTTGGAATTGGGACTGGGATCTTCTGACAACTGAAGATTAATTCCTGATAACATTGGTATTGTAATTTTTTAAAAGTTTTTCTACATTTGGACAAAATCCAAAGCGATAGAAAAACTTTTTTATTTAGCGGTCACCTATTCATACCTAATTATTGCGGTATGTTTTATTATAGCTTCCTTATATAAAAAATGGGATCCAATACCATTATCATTCTACTTTATAGCCTTTTATGCTTTTTTTTCTTATTGAATTATTTTGAAATCCCAAATTCAAACAGAAAGTATTTTCAAACTGCATACACAACTTTTGAATATTTATTTTTCACATACATATTATTTAAAAACATTAAGAGTAGAAGGATAAAACCTTATATCGTTATTTTATCTTTTCTATTTATTGTATTTCAAGCAATTTACGTTCAACTAGGTACTATTATTAGATTAGACACAATCCCAATCGGTATTGAAACAATCCTCATTGTATTCTATATTGTTGTATTTCTATCTGAGCTTGCGAAAAATATGGAAACTTCCATTTTAAAAAACTATTGCTTTTGGATTTCAATTGGCATATTAATATACTTATGTGGCTCTTTCTTTTTTTATATACTTATAGACTCATTAAAAAGGAACGAAATTGAAATGTTTGGTAAAATGACTTACATATCTGAAATAATTAAAAATGTTTTGTTTGGGTTATCTTTAATTGTTTATTCAAAAGCGGGCTTTAAAAAAGAAATACAACAGGAAATCAGGCCAGCACCATTTTTAGACATAACCTAACTCTCCGAAACTAACCTTTCTATGTTTTTTTTGCAATCCACCGCACCTTCTCCTACAATCGTTCTCATATTGGGTACATTGTGTATGTTTATTTTGGTAGGTGGTATAATCATTTTTATGCTGCTTCATCAGCGTAAGGTAGAAGGGCACAGTAAACAAATAGAACAAATGGAAGCCGATCATCAAAAAATTTTACTGAACGCTTCCATACGGCTCCAGGAGGAAGAAAGACAACGGCTTGCTGCTGATTTGCACGATGATGCAGGCCCACTTTTGGCTACTGCCCGCCTTTACCTCAACGAAAATCTGATAAACCAGGATAAAGCTTCTTTACTTCAATCTATTTTGCAAACCAGACAGATTATTGATGAAACTATTATGCTGGTGCGCAATATTAGTCATAACCTAATGCCTCCAACCCTAAAAAATTTCGGACTGGAATCAGCCATCACAGATTTATTTCAAAAAATTTCGGGTTCAGGTGTTGTAAATGCAAGTAGTCGTTTTCATGACTATAAAGAAAGGATGAATGAAGAACGGGAGCTTATTGTTTTCCGAGTAGTTCAGGAACTGATCAACAATATTCTAAAACACAGCAAATCAAGTTTTATACACCTCACGCAAAACCTTCAGGAAGAAAAAATTTTCATCAGAATCCATCATGACGGTCGTGGTATTTTACAGGCCGACTTTGACAGACTAAATAAATCCTATGATGGTTTGGGTCTCAAAAATATATCCAGCCGTATGCGAATCATGCAAGGCCAAATAAGTTTTGAAAAAGATATATCTCAAACTTATTTCAAAGTGACCATAGAACTCCCAAAGATTGATCCTGAAGCCGCGAGAAAAACGAAGAAGCAATTAGCCTGATTTTTATATACATTTTACTCCCCACTTAAATAACTAAACTATTTGATCTGAATTATTTGGATTAGATTTGTCTTCTATCTGATAACTATGGGAAGTATTAATGTCGCTATAGCCGATGACCACAAAATATTTCGAAAAAGGTGTTATTCTATCTCTTCGCCCTTTTGCCAACATCAAATTTATTCTAGAAGCAGAAAATGGTGAAGAGTTGCTTAATGAGATTGCACAAAACAAACCTGATGTGGTGTTAATGGATCTGCGAATGCCCGGCAAAGATGGAATAGAAGCGACTAAAACTATCAGCAAACTTTACCCTGAAATAAAAGTGCTCGTTTTAAGTATGTATGAAGATGAAAGATTTGTTTACCACATGATGGAAAATGGCGCTAATGGTTATTTATTAAAGAACTCTGAACCCAGTGAAATACGCAGAGCCATTATGGAAGTGCATGAAAAAGGATATTATCTGAATAATTTTGTAAACCGCATTTTATTAAAAAAATCACATGCACGACAAAAAGTAATGCCTTCCCTTAACAGTGAAATCACATTGAGTGATAAAGAGAAAGATGTATTACGTTTTATTTGTATGGAGTTTACAGCAGCAGAAATAGCAAAAAAAATGGAGATAAGCGCCAGAACTGTTGAAGCCATCAAAGACAGGTTAATGGAAAGATTTGGAAGTAAAAACACTGCCGGACTGGTATTCTTTGCAGTTAAAAACAATTTGATCGAATAATGAATTTGTGTCTATCAAAATACCATTTCGGATATCTCACCTTCAACAATTAATGTTCCTGCTGTTTTAGTTTTGATTTCTTCTGTACTTACACCTGGAGCCCTTTCAATTAGTTTAAATCCTTTTTCGGTTACATCAATCACTGCCAAGTCAGTAACAATTTTTTTAATGCATTTTACACCCGTAAGTGGCAGTGTGCATTGTGACAATAGTTTTGATTCACCTTTTGGATTGGTATGCATCATTGCTACAATTATGTTTTTTGCTGCAGCAACAAGGTCCATAGCACCTCCCATTCCCTTTACCATTTTTCCAGGGATTTTCCAGTTAGCAATGTCTCCATTCTCACTTACTTCCATAGCCCCTAAAACAGTTAGGTCAACTTTTCCGGCCCTGATCATTCCGAAACTCATTGCAGAGTCAAAAAAAGCGGATCCAGGTATTGTTGTAACTGTCTGTTTGCCTGCATTTATAAGATCGGGATCTTCATCCCCTTCAAATGGAAACGGACCCATACCCAGTAATCCATTTTCGCTTTGCAAAGTCACATTAATACCTTTAGGTATATAATTGGCTACCAATGTTGGAATCCCAATACCGAGGTTTACATAAAAACCATCTTGAAGTTCTTTTGCAATTCGCTGTGCTATTTGCTCCTTTGTTAGTGCCATCTCAATAAAATTAATATCTAAATAATTTTTCTACTTTATCTAATCTAATTTCTTTTTCTGACTGTTCTGTTTTCAATTCTTTTTTCATAACCGGTACCCTGAAAAATACGATGTACATAAATTCCTGGCGTATGAATGCTATTGGGATCCAACTCTCCTGGCTCTACTAACTCTTCCACTTCTGCTATTGTAATTCTTCCTGCCATCGCCATCATTGGGTTGAAGTTGCGTGCCGTTTCTTTATAAATAAGATTACCAGCCTTATCCCCTTTCCATGCCTTTACAATTGCGAAATCGGAGTCGAAAGCCATTTCTAATAGATAATTTCGTCCGTTAAAATTTCTTACTTCTTTCCCTGCTGCTACTTCAGTGCCTACGCCTGCCAGTGTAAATACAGCCGGCATTCCATAGCCCGTAGCCATGCATCGTGTAGCTAATGTGCCCTGAGGTATTAATTCTACATCCAATTCACCACTTAATAATTGTCTTTCGAATTCACCATTCTCACCTACATAAGATGCAATCATTTTTTTCAATTGCCTGTTCTTAAGCATCAGCCCTATTCCAAAATCATCTACTCCAGCGTTATTGGAAATACAAGTAATATTTTTTACGACCTTCTTTACTAAAGCTGCAATACAATTTTCGGGTATTCCACAAAGCCCAAATCCACCAATCATTATAATGGATCCATCAGCAATGTCTCTTACTGCTTCGTCAGCATTGATTACAACTTTATTCATACTAATTAAAATTAGAAAGTAAAGTTACAAAACAAATACAGAGCAGTTAGAATTTGTGCTTCTGAAGTTGTTTACGATTGAGTGGTTTTGATATCGTAGTATCTGCCGATATCGCAGGTTTAACAGGCTTTCCAGTATTCTGTATAGTATCTGCAATATCCAATGGGCTTACAATTTGAGTAGGTGCGCCACTAATACTGATGGAATCCATAACAATTTTCATTTGTTGTGGATTAGTTTTATAGTAATTGAAATTTTTTTGAAATGCCTCTTTGGAAATATTATAAATAGAAAATATATCACTATAGTATGCAATACGGATAGAATCTTTATTTAATGCAGGATTCCGACTGATTACATAGTCGTTTACAAAAATATCAGCCTGCATCATATCTCTAAGTATCTCTTTCATTTTGGAGACAGGCAAAATCTCTTTTGGTATTTTATCACTATTCTTACAGGCTGAGAAAGCTGTTAAAACATATATGAAGAATAGAGATTTCCTCATTTCAAAGTTTTGTAGGCCGCAGTATTTGTAACATCCAGCTTTACTAATAGCTCTCTGGCCCTGCTTTTCTGCTCATCCGTAGCTTTGCTAAATACTTTTACCAGCTCATTGCTTTTCCCCTGAAAGAAAACCTGCATAGCCATTGAATTAGGGTTTTCTGAATTTATCGTATTCAGAAAATTTAATCCGTTCAAAATGCCTGTTCTTCCAGCATCTTCATTTTCATAAAACAAATCCATACCCGAACGATAATATGCATACAATACATCATGCATCAATGCAAAGCGACTGCTATTCAAATTCTCTGCAAGCCAGTATCGGTTACGTAAACCATCAAAGGATTTCCAGCCTCCAATATCTCCATTTTCAGGAGCATTGTTTACAATATTCCATGCTTTTTGAAAGTACTGGTCTCCACCTCTAAGTGCATAAGAGTCATAATCAAGACCAAGAATGATATTGACGTAATAGGCAATTACCGCAGTTAAGTTTGCTACAAGAGGATCATTCCCTTGAACCCTGTTTTCATTAAATTCAACAGGTTGAAATTCTATGTATTTAAAAGTAACATTATCATCCAGAAAATTTAGGATTGGAGAATCGTATGAAGAATTGAAAACAGGTCTGGCTGCCTGCACTGTCAGTTTTCCTTTAAAAACATTTTTTCCAAGATCCTGTTCAATAGCTAGCAGAAAATTGCATTGAATTTTTTCATTTGTCTGATAAGCGTCATTAGTCCAACGACGGTTATTTAAAAAATTAGCCAGAGAGCCTTGCAAAGTTGTAAATATCTTTTTATCTACTTGGGTACTTACTTTACTTGTGTTTACAGTAAACCTGGCTTGCAACTCTTGCGACTTTACAGATGAAACACAAAAAGCAAATAAGTATCCTATCAAAATTTTTTTAAGCATAATAAAGACGGATTATAGTGTCAACAATATCTTTTGCGACTTCCCTTTTTGTTTTTGTTTCAAATTCAATCTCTTGATCCTTACTGAAGATAGTTACTTTATTTGTATCATGATTAAAACCAGCGCCAGAATCCTTCATTGAATTTAATACAATCAAATCAGCATTTTTTTTGATTAATTTTTCTTTTGCAAATTCTTTTTCATTATTTGTCTCCAGTGCAAACCCAACCAAAACCTGACCCTTCTTTTTTCGCTCCCCCATTGCCTTTAATATATCTTTGGTTTTTACCAGTTCTAAATTGAACCCTGCTTCTTTCTTTTTAATTTTCTGTGTAGCTTTCATCGCAGGCGTAAAATCTGCTACAGCTGCAGCCATTATTGCCAGATCAATTTTATCATACCGCTCATCAACAGCTTCATACATTTCCAATGCTGTATTCACTTTTATTAAATTTATTTTACTGTCTTCAACTACTTCTTCTGTGGGGCCTAATATTAATGTAACAGAAGCACCTCTTTTGTTTAATTCATTTGCAAGTGCAATTCCCATTTTACCAGATGAATGGTTCCCTATAAAACGTACTGGGTCTATCGGCTCATAAGTTGGGCCAGCTGTGACTAATATATTTTTTCCATTTAACTGACCGGTAGCAAAAAATTGCTCATAAATAAATTCAAGGACTTGTTCCGGCTCAGCCATTCTACCTTCCCCATACAAACCACTGGCCAGCTCCCCATTTCCAACAGGAATTATATAGTTGCCAAACGATTCTAGACTTTTTAAATTTTCTTTAGTAGTGGGGTGTTTCCACATATCCTCATCCATAGCAGGAGCTACTGCAACCGGACAAGTAGCAGATAAATAAACAGCCAGCAAAAGGTTATCACAGTTTCCATGAGCCATTTTTGCAAGCGTATTACAACTCAAAGGGGCAATCAGAAATAGATCAGCCCAGCGGCCCAGCATTACATGGTTACTCCAGCTTTCTTCGTCAAACAGATCAATTAGAACCTGATTTTTACTTAACGTAGATATTGTGAGGGGTGTAACAAAATCTTTAGCCGCAGGTGTCATTATTACTTTTACCTCGGCACCTGCCTGTACCAATAGTCTTAAAAGAAAAACTGATTTATAGGCAGCAATACTACCTGATATTCCCAAGATTATTTTTTTTCCTTTCAACATTATTTCAAAAATACATATAAAAACAAATGCGGTTAGTATTCACCAACCGCATAAATATATTGTTTAAAGAATCTTAACTAAAGAGATCGTTCTCTGCTTTACGGAAATATACTTTATCATCCAGAAACTCCTGCGTTGCCAATAATGCCGGATTTGGCATTCTTTCATAAGCTCTGGAAATCTCAATTTGCTCTTTGTTTTCATGAATTTCTTCCAGGCTGTCTGTATGACTGGCAAATTCTTCTAATTTATTGTGCAATTCTTCTTTTAATGAAATATTTATCTGGTTAGCTCTTTTGCCAATTATAGCAATTGATTCATACAGATTACCAGTTTTAGCTTTAATATCATCCAAGCTTTTGGTTTCAACGTTATTCGTAATGCCTACACTAAGGTGTCGTCTTAATTTGCTCATTGCTTAATTTTTTAATATTGTTTGTTGATAATTTTAGATAATCTTCTGCTTCTCCTTTTAATTTACTTTCGGGGAACTGATCTGAAAATTCATTACACTCAGTAATAACCTGCTCGTATCTTTCTACCTGCTTTTCTTCAATACTCAAACCGGCATATTTGTAATATGATTTAATAACCAAAAGCTTATACTCATCTGCCTTTTGGGACTCTGGAAAGCTATTGAGTAATGATGTAAATGCAACGCCTGCTGCTCTAAACTGCCCCATATCAAAGTATAGCAAAGCGCTTTTAAAATCTTTTACCTCCATTTTTGCTCTGCATTCATCAATAATCTTATTGGCTTCAGGAATTCTTGGAGATCCTGGATGTGTATTAATAAAAACCTGCATGGTCCCTATCGCTTTAATCGTTTGCGTTTGATCTAACTCTGGCTTGGGGGATTGTTTATAAAAACTAAATGCTCTCATGTAATCAATTTCCTCCGATTTCTTGCTTGAAGGGAATGTTTCCATAAAGCTTTTAAACAGATTTTCTGCATTCATATAATCACCCATATTATAAGCACAGTAAGCATACTTATAATAAATATCTTCAAAGACTGCTCTGTCTGTTTTAAAATAGGGAAAAATATCTTCATAAACCTGTTGAGCTTTGATATACTTTTTTGTTACATAAAACTGTTCAGCCATTCTGCGTTTATATTCATAATCATGGCTTTTAAGTATTCTGGCGAGGCTTTTTTTACCCGAGTTTCGCTGTGTAGCGTTCTTACTACTGCCACAACCGGCCAGTGTTGCCAAAAAAATTATTATCCAGACAGATTTCATAAAGGAGTGCAAAGTTAACAGATATAAGCAAATGTTAAGTAAAAAATTAGGGACTCCAAAACCTATGCGTTAAGGTTATTATAAAGGATTTTGAAGCCTTGAAAGCAAAAAAACCTCCCGGATCTCGGGAGGTTTATAATTGATTTATTCTTTATTAATTTTTCTTCATCAGATTAGGATGAGGAGGATCAACTCTGCTTGGTCTGTCATCACCTTCTGCAGCAACCTGCATGTCAACATTATCGCAGTTTTCGTTATCCTGACCAGAAACGAATACAAAACGATCCTGACTGATACCCTCTTTATCTACCATATAGTTAATTACTGCATTAACACGATCCCAGCTAATCTGTTGTTTTTTCTTATCAGAAGCGCAATAACCTACTACTACAACACGACAACCTGGGCTATTACGCATTTTAGATGCTACAGTTGCAAGAGCAGCTTTAGTATCATCACTCAGCTTAACTGAACCTGATTTGAAAGAAAGTGTAGGCAAAGCACCAAGTGAAGTAGCGCATGAGCTGCCACCTGTACCACAAGGTTTAGTACAAAGGTTACACTTCTCTGGATCTGGGCAAGGAACAGGGCAGCTACCTTTACCATCTGCATCAACAGGCTGGCAATATGTAGGAGTAATAAGCTCTTTATCCTTACAATCTGGCACACCATCACCATCTGTATCTTTCGTAACACCATGAGAGTCAACTGGGCAACCTTCTGGAGTTTGTTCTTGGTCAAACTGATCAGTTACACCGTCATTATCAGAATCAGGTAAAACTGGTTTTGGTAAACGCATTAAACGAGGATTGCGAATTTCGCTATATGCATAATCCAAAGGATTCAGCCACCAAAGAGGTTCTACAGCTTTTGAACCTAAGTTGATATTCAAACCAACACTCAACATGTTGTATGAATCAAAATCACGTGTAAGCACAGCATCACCCCATGCATGTTCTTGCCAACGCTGACCATCTAATAAGTCATCCTTAATAAATGTCCAACGATCTTCTATCGCAAGATTAATTCTGTTTTTCTTATCTAATTTAAAGGCGATACCCATACCAACAGTACCTGATGGTTTAAAAGTATCTCCAAATAATTTAGGACGACGATCGCCCTGATTTTCAGCTGGAGTTTCAAATGTATTATCCAGAACATTATTTCTCATGTCCTTAAGAAATGATTTTCTGTTTTTATATGCCGCTTCATTAATAGAATTAAAATCATACTTAGAAGCACCATCCAATGCATTCACTTTAGTGTCATAAATTGATGCGCCTACTCCAGCAATACCATAGATGTTAAAGCCAGTTTTCAATTTGTGAAAACGAATATTGTTTAAAGTAACAATACCTTCTATACTAAGGTCTTGTACATTCGTCTTATAGTTATAATAAACCTGATCCCATGCTGTAGTTGGAAGTGCTCCAGTTACAGAAGATACAATAGTTCTAACACCACCGGCTCCAGTGATTGCCATAGGTGCATTATACCTTTGAGAAGGATCGGTAATACCTACACCCCAAGCTGGATTCTTAGCGTAGTTATTAGTAGCACGGAAATGATATCCTTTACCAATTCCATAAATATACTCTAAACGAAGAGAAAAGACATATCCAAAAGCCTTTCTCACATGGATTCCAAACCCAGGAGAAAGAAATTTAGCAGGAATATCTCCAGAAACCTGGAAAAGTCCACCTTTAATACCAATTTCCCATTGATTACGGGGTTTCGCTGGAAAATTATAAGTACCCTGTAAAAACTCATTATGTTGCTTCATCCTGCCATCAGGAATTTGCGAAGAGTCGTAGGTAGTTCCAATTTTCACTTGAGAAAACGAACTTATTGCAGTAAAACACACCACTGCCATAAGTAATAAATACTTTTTGCTTGCCATAACTGAGGATTAAGATTTGAAAAACAATGTCCTAAAAATGTCCTAAATAATACGCAAAAATAGAGATTGAACGCTAATAACCAAATTTTTGTGAAATTTATTTCTCTTTGCTTATTATTTTTCAATCACTTAGTCAATTTATGGAATCAATATGCTGCTCAGCAATCAATAAATATTTTGACCGTAAATTGCCGGGCTTAAATGGCACTACCCATTCATTTAATAGAAACTGAGCTGCAAATCTTTGAAAACAGGTTTAAAGAAGCAGTTAAAAGCCAGGCTCCCCTGCTTGACCGAATCATGCGATATATTGTAAAAAGAAAAGGAAAACAGCTTCAACCTATGTTTGTTTTGCTTTCTGCCAAACTTTGTGGCCCTTTAAATGATTCTTCTTATAGGGCAGCATCAATGGTTGAAATTTTACACACTGCTACTTTGGTGCATGATGATGTGGTGGACGACTCTATGGAACGCCGCGGCTTTTTCTCTACATATGCTTTATGGAAAGCCAAAGCAAATGTGTTGATAGGTGATTATCTATTGTCAAAAGGATTACTATTGTCTCTCACACATAACGATTATAAAATTCTCCATATTTTATCTGATGCGGTACGTAAACTTAGTGAGGGAGAACTATTGCAAATGCAAAAAGCAAGAACACTAAACCTGAAAGAAGAAATATATTTTGAAATTATCCGCAATAAAACAGCTTCTTTACTCGCATCAGCTTGTGCAGCTGGTGCATGGAGTAGCACACAGGATGAAGTCATTACTGAGAAAATGCGTGTTTTTGGAGAAACAACAGGAATGGCCTTTCAGATAAAAGACGACCTTTTTGATTATGCCAGTGAGAATATTGGAAAACCAACTGGCAACGATATTAAAGAGAAAAAATTAACACTGCCCTTAATTTATACGCTGAATAATACAGATGCTTCCACACGACGAAAAATTATTTATATCGTAAAAAATAACAATAACGATAAAGAAAAAGTAAAATGGGTAATCGACCAGGTGGAAAAAACAGGCGGTATTGCTTATGCAAAAGAAAAAATGAATGACTTCAGAGATAAAGCAATTGAACAGCTTAAATATTTTTCTGAAAATGAAATAAGAAACGGACTAGAAGACATGGTGCGATTTGTTACGGATCGCAAATATTAACCCAAACGAATTTGTTGACTGATATATATTTTTTGATGAAAAAAAGATGGAAAATAAAAAGTGCAGACGATGAAAAAATAAAATCATTGCACCAATCGCTTCAGACGCATCCGTTGCTTTGTAAAATTTTAGTTCAACGAAATATTGAAACCTACGAACAAGCAAAAGATTTTTTTAGACCTCAGTTATCTACATTACACAGTCCCTGGCTGATGAAAGACATGGACTTGGCTGTAGATAGAATACAAATTGCTTTAAATAAAAATGAAAAAATTCTGGTATTTGGGGATTATGATGTGGATGGCACTACTGCAGTGGCCTGCATGTATCAATTTCTGAATAAATTTCATTCCGAGCTTGATTTTTATATTCCACATCAATATCGTGAAGGCTATGGAGTAAGTAAAGCCGGAATTGATTTTGCAAAAGAAAATGGATTCACTCTAATCATTTCGTTAGACTGCGGAATTAAGTCTTTTGATCTTATCAGTTATGCAAAAAATCTGGGAATTGATTTTATTGTTTGCGACCACCATCTGCCAGATGATGAACTGCCCCCTGCAATTGCCATTCTTAACCCCAAACAAAATGATTGTAAATACCCATATAAAGAATTGTGTGGCTGTGGCGTTGGGTTCAAACTTATTTGTGCACTTTCTGAAAGATTAAATTTACCTGCTGAAACTCCATTCGAATTTTTAGATTTATTAACTACCGCTATTGCTGCAGATATTGTGCCCATAACGGGTGAAAACAGGGTAATGGCTTTTCATGGGTTGATAAAGGTCAACCATAATCCAAACCATGGTATAAAAGCACTTACCAAGCTGAGCAGCCTAACGGGAGCAATTCAAATTACCAACCTGGTATTTATGATTGCCCCGCGGGTGAATGCCGCCGGCAGAATGGATGATGCAAGAAAAGCAGTACAAATGTTCATAGCACCCTCAATGGAAGAGGCTCTTCGCTTTGCAGAAATGCTGCAAACAGACAATACGGAAAGAAAAGAAGCAGATAAAAATATAACGGAAGAAGCATTGGCGATGATTGAAGAAAATATTATCTGGAAGAATAATAAATCAACACTGGTTTATCAACCACACTGGCACAAAGGAGTTGTAGGAATTGTTGCTTCAAGATTGATTGAAACATATTTCAGACCAACGATTGTATTAACCAATTCAGGAAACTATGCGGCGGGCAGTGCCAGAAGTGTACCAGGCTTTAATTTGTATGAAGCAATACACGCCTGTCGTGAACATTTATTAGGATATGGTGGCCATTTTGCTGCTGCGGGAATGACATTGGAAATTTCTGAAATAGATGCATTCAGAAAAAAATTTGAAGAAGTAGTGGCTGCAACCATTTTACCCGAACAATTGGTACCCGAGATTGTAATTGATGCAGAAATACAATTTAGTGACATAAAACAGTCTTTGTACAACATTCTATGTCAAATGGAGCCATTTGGACCCGAAAATTTATGTCCTGTGTTTGTTGCAAAAAATGTGGTTGACACAGGTTGGAGCAAAATTGTAAAAGAAGAACATCTGCGTGTTTCACTAAAGCAAAACAATGCCGTTCTTACAGGCATTGGTTTTTGGATGGCAGACAAATATGAACTACTGAAAAAGAAACAACCAGTTGATGTAGTTTTTAAGATTGAAGAAAATGAATGGAACGATCAAAAAACATTGCAATTGAAAATTATTGACCTTCATAGTACCGACATTTAATTTACAATTAATATTTTTGTTAGCTTAACTCCAAAAAATGAAGAAATTTTTATTAGTTACCCTATTTCTGTTATGCGTTAATTTGTTTTCAGTAAACGCACAAAGCAGTGTCAATACACTAGATGTTGTAAGTTGGAATGTAGAATTTTTTGGGGCACCATTTGCAAGTGGCCCTACTGATAAAGACCTGCAGGAAGTAAATGTAAAAAAAGTATTAAGGTGGCTGAATGCAGACCTTTATGGTATGGTAGAAGTTGTAGATACCATGCGATTCAGAAGAGTTGTAGATTCTCTAGGAAATGCAGAATATGGATATGTGATTGCCCCTTTTTGCAGTGGCAATACTACAGGTACAGGTGGAGGATGGACCAGCGGTCAAAAGCTGGCATTTATATATCGCAAATCAATTTTTTCAAATATAAGTGTGAGAGGATTAATGCGAAACAGCGGTCCTGCATATACCAATTGGGCAAGCGGTCGGTTTCCATATATGTTTTCTGCAACAGCTACCATAAATAGTGTGAGTAAGAATGTAAACTTTATTTTGTTACATGGAAAAGCAGGAAGTTCTTTAGACGATTATAATAAACGATATGCTGCCGCTACTGAATTAAAAGATACATTGGATGCTCAGTTCAGCACCGATAATGTCTATATTATTGGTGATTTTAATGACGCTTTGAATGCCAGTATATATACAGGTGCCAGCGTTACATCATACGACAAAATTGTGAAAGACAGCACAGATGCTGACCATTACAAGTCCATTACTTTGCCATTAGGTGCATCAGGACAATCAACAATGATCAATTTTCCAAATGTTATTGATAATCATGTAATCTCAAATGAAGTGGAGCCCTTTTATGTTCCAGGTTCTGTTAAAATTAAAACGGATGTAACATCTATTATTTCTGATTATGTTACTGCTCACAATACTTCAGATCATTATCCTGTTTTTTCTCAATACAATTTATCTGGAGTGGTTACAGGAGTTACCAACGTATCAGCAAATGAAATGGGTGTTGTAGTTTATCCAAATCCATTTAAAGAGAACTTTTACATTAAAGCTACAAAAACACTTACCAATGTAAATATGCAACTGATAAATATACAAGGACAGGTCATCAATAAAAAGAATTATAGCCTTGTTCCTGCAGGTTCTTTTATCAACCTTTCTTATCCTGCATTACAAAGTGGTGTTTATTTTTTACAAATGGAAACAAGACAGTATAAAACGGCGGTAAAACTCGTTGCATTCTAAAATTGAAACCCCTATTTTTGCTCCCCGTTTGGGGGTTTAGCTCAGCTGGCTAGAGCGTTTGCATGGCATGCAAAAGGTCACCGGTTCGACTCCGGTAACCTCCACAATATTTCACTCTCTTAAAAAAAAGTTCCAAATATGGAACTTTTTTTGTGCAGACTGTCTCAACTTAGCAGTGCAATCAATATCATGGGAGTAATCAAACAAATTTCAGAATATCTTTTTCTAAGAAAGAAAGACCCTAACAGACCAAAGAGTAAATGGATTGGCTATATGCATGGTATCAACCGTTTAAGCTTAATTATTTTTATTATTTGCCTCATTATTCTTGCAATAAAACTTTTAAGCTAAATTTTCATTTGTTGATTTTATCATTTACTGGTACTGCAGAAATTTCAGAATGGAATTTGCAGCTTGCGCTGACGCATTACCATTGCTACTGAGTTTTGCTTTTAAGTTTGCATATTCTGCTATTACCTTACTTCTTTTTTCAGGATGATGTAATATTGAATCAAGTTCTCTTTTAAGATTTTCAACCGTCAAGTCATTTTGTATCAGTTCTGTTACAACAGGCTTATCCATTATGATATTAACTAAAGAAATAAATTTTACTTTGACTAATCGTTTTCCAATCTGATAAGAAATGGCTGACCCTTTATAACATACAACCTGCGGTACGTTTAATAAAGCTGTTTCCAAAGTTGCCGTTCCAGAAGTTACCAATGCGGCTACAGACTGACCTAATAATTCATAGGTACGATTGGCAACATAAGAAACATTGGGATATGGTTTCAGCATTTCATCATAAAAATTTTCTTCCACTCCAGGGGCTTTTGCTACTACAAACTGATAATTTAGAAAAGATTTAGCTACCTCAAGCATCACTGGAAGTTTTTTCAAAATTTCCTGTTTACGGCTTCCGGGAAGCAATGCAACAACAGGCTTATCGGATAAAGAAATTTTTTCATCTAATAATTTTCTATTTTCCAGTTCTTCTATTAAGGGATGACCTACGTATTCCACATCCCAGTTCCATTCGTTTTTAAAATAATCTTTTTCAAATGGCAATATTACCAGCATCTTATCTATACATTGCTTCATCATCTTCACACGACCCGATTTCCATGCCCATACTTGTGGTGATATATAGTAAACGATTTTTATATTTCGTTTTTTAGCCCATTCGGCTATGCGTAGATTGAAACCGGGGTAATCAATTAAAATCAGTACATCAGGTATATTACTCAGAATATCTTCTTTGCAAAAATGGAGATTCCGGAAAATTGTTCTCAGGTTCATCAACACTTCCGCAAAACCCATAAAAGCCAATTCACGATAATGCTTCACCAACTCGCCACCTGCTGCTTGCATTCTATCGCCACCCCAGCAACGAAAAACAGCATTAGTATCGAGCTTTCGGATTGAAGACATCAGATTGCTTCCGTGTAAATCGCCTGAAGCCTCACCTGCTATGATGTAATATTTCATGTGTATGAAATGAATTGCTTATTTACCAACGTACTATTTTTTTCCCGCTTTTTGATATAAATAATAATCAAACGAATATTTTCCAGGTCCGCATAAAAAAACAGTGGTATAAGAAATCAAGTATAAGAGTGGCAGTTCTTTTACCGACAGTGAGTCACTTGCATGAATTTGAAGTAGAATAACCAACATGGTAATGATAACTGGAATTGTAGCCAATCTTGTAAAAAGGCCAATTAATACAAATGCTGCACAAAAAAATTCGGCTAGCATAGCCATTGTCATAGAAATTGTTGGACTTAATCCAAATACTGATGTAAACTTTATTTCGTTTCCTGAAAGCAATTTCTGAAGTTTTGGAAATCCATGAGTAATTAACAAAAGGCCTATAACTATTCTTAACAACAAGAGCGAAAAATTCTTAAGATTTTGATTAGTATTTGGATTAATTAGTTTTCTCATTTTTACAGATTTTAAAAAAATTTTTTAACCTCTTTAAATAAATAAAATTCCCGAATTTGCGATTTTCAATGCTTAATTCTTCAAAACAGGCAAATCAATATACGAACTGTAAAAAATTCTTTGCTCTGCCTTTATAAAATCTGATTCTTTGGCTTCAAAAATATTTGAAATATATTTTTGAGGGTTTCGGTCAATAACAGGGAACCATGTACTTTGCACCTGTATCATCAGCCTATGCCCTTTTTTAAACACATGGTTAATATCATGTAGATCGATTATAAACTCTTCTTCTTTATTTGGAATTAAAGGAGTAGGATTTGAAAAACTTTTACGATAACGACCTCTGAATACTTCCATAGCAACTGGAAATTGAAAGCCACTCATTGTTAAATTTTTTCTGTCAAAATCCGGATATACATCAATCAACTTTACAACCCAGTCAGCATCAGTGCCACTTGTACTTGCAAAAAGATGTGCCAGAATCTTGCCAGTAACAATCAGATCTTCCTCAAGTGTATCCGTTTTAAAACTTACTACGTCTGGTCGTGAATAAACAAATCGTTGATCTTCTACCTGCCAGGGCTTCCACCTGCTTCCGGTTCCATAAGTAGCTTCTATTGGTGGTAAACGATAAGGTACAGGCGATGCAGGATCGCTAATATATCTGGAAAATCCTTTTAAACGAGGTTTAATAAATGTGGCTTTATTGCCAGGTCCCGCATAGAGTTTTTTATTTATCGTTTCTTTTGGTGGCCAGTTGTTATATGTCTTCCATTGATTGCTTCCAGTTTGAAAACAATATGCTTCATCAAATTTGCCATCACCAATGCCTTTAAGCCAGAAATCAAACCACTTTTTTTGTAACTCCTGAAACCAGGGAGAAGTTGCTGCTTCAAAGGAAATTTTTCCAAGGCTGTCACCATTTCCTCTTGCCCACTGACCGTGATTCCATGGCCCCAGTACAATATGATTATTGCCTGATTGATCGTTTTTCTCCATATGGCTATACATGAGTTGCGGTCCGTTTATATCTTCCTGATCATAATAGCCACCTACGTGTAGTTGAGGAATTTCAGCTTTCTTCACATAAGTTAACGGTGAGTTTCTTTGCCAAAAAGTATCGTAATTAGGATGTTTTACAAAATTGTTCCAAGTAGGTATTTTTCCTTTAAAATATTTTTCATTTACATTTTTTAATGATCCGAGATTTAAATACCAATCATACAAATCGTATTGTGGAAAAGGAAAATCACTGTCGGTAGTATTATCAAACTCAACTTCATAAGTATATTCCATTCCATAACTTAATCGAAATGCTCCATTGTGATGAAAATCATCACCTAGAAATAAATCACCCATACAGGCTTGTTCACTGGAAGCTTTAAGGGCAGGATGTGGATCAATGGCTCCAACAAGTGCAAGCCATCCCGGATAGGAAATACCAAAAATTCCGGCTTTTCCATTATTACCTTTTAGGTTTTTAACCAACCAGTCTATCGTATCCCAGGTATCAGTGCTTTCATCAATAGCCCCTTTTTGTTTCAGGTGAATAATGGGTTGGTGTATTTGCATAGCACCTTCACTTTTGTACTTCCCTCGTATATCTTGAAATACTAAAAAATAACCATCAATCAGCAAGCTGCTATAATAGGATCTTAAACTAAAAACACTAAATGCGCTGTCATTTTTAAATCCTGGGTCAGCACCATAAGGCGTTCGTTGGATTAATATCGGGTAGTCATGTTTTGGATGTACAGGTGAAAAAATTACGGTGTGTAATTTAACGCCATCACGCATTGTAATTTTCACTTCAGACTTTGTATAAAACAGGATACTATCGCTTTGAGCAAAAAGTGTACAGGAAAAACTTAAAGCAAGCAAGAAGCCAGTTAGATGTTTTTTCATTACATATTTTCTTTTGTATTACCACAACTTGTCCTTATAAATCAAGAATAAAGTAAAAAATTAAAAAAATATTCCTGTTCGTATAAGGCAGTAATTCAAATTAGTTGTGTTTAACCTTAATGGTGCACAATAAAGTTAATGAAGTTCAATCTATGAGTATCAGATGATTTTTAGCACCAGAATACCAATTCCATAAATCAGTGTCATAATAAAAATTCCTTTTGCTGTATCATCACGGTGTGTATTTACATATATGGTAAACAGCACTACATTGGCCAATAAGCTTAAAGAACCAACAGAAGTGATCATCTTACTGTCATTCATAAAATAAGAAAGAAAATCACTAAAAGAATAGGAAGGAAATTTGATAAAATAAACTGCTACCAGACCCAGTAATGGCCCTAGCAGCCCCATAATTAAACCCAATCGCAGGTTATCTTTTTTTAAAAACATATTGAGGATTTAAGGTTTATTTCCAGGTCTTTTCAAGTTTTGATTTCAGTGTATAATTAGTCAAATCAAATTGAACCGGAACAATACTTACATATTGATGTGCCAATGCCCACACATCAGTGTCTTTGCCTTTATCAAAATTAACAAACTCACCTGTAAGCCAATAGTAATGGCGTCCATGAGGGTCTTCTCTGTCAATAAAATCTTCCTCATATTTTGCATAGGCCTGCCGGCAAATTTTCATTCCCTTTAATAATGAAGCCGGCACAGCAGGCACATTTACATTTAGAACCGTGTGTTTATCAAGTTTGGAATGCAGCATTTTTTCTGTAATGATGCGGGCATATTTTCTGGCTCCTGAAAAATCGGCTTCTATACTGAAGTCAAGCAGCGAAAAACCAACAGAAGGAATACTTTCAATTGCAGCTTCCATTGCGGCAGACATCGTGCCGGAATAAATAACGTTTATACTGTGATTAGCGCCATGATTAATACCACTAAGGCAAATATCAGGTTTACGATGCAATACTTTGTCCACTGCCAGCTTCACACAATCAACAGGTGTACCTGTGCAGCTCCATATTTCTACATTATCATTTGTACTTAAATGATGTAATCGTAAAGGCTGGCCAATAGTAATTGCGTGTCCCATTCCTGATTGTGGTTTATCAGGCGCTACCACCACCACTTTCCCCAAATCTTTTACAGCTTCCACGAGATTTTTAATTCCGGGAGCAGTAACACCATCATCATTAGTAACAAGAATAACAGGTGGTTCTTTTAAAACATTGGTCTTTGTATTTTTCTTAGTGGTGGTTTTCATTTTTTTTGCCATACTGTACAAAAATCTTTGTTTTTATCCGGCCTGCCAAACACAGTTATAAAAAAGATTTTGAAAAACCAAAATAATTAGTATTTTGCAGCTAATTAAATTAGTTAATATGTCAGTTGCTAATCAAAACATGAAGTATCTACGCAAGCTTCGCGGATGGACACAGGAAGAGTTTTCTCAAAAGTTGGGAATTAAAAGATCCCTGTTAGGTGCATACGAAGAAGAAAGAGCTGATCCACGAATTGATGTATTGGAAATTGTTTGTAATATGTTCAAGTTAACACTGGATGATGTATTACGAAAAGACCTTAGTAACAACAAAGGAAATTATTTAGCCCGCCGCAGAGCTATGAAGATGGCATCTGACAGACCCGAAATACAATTTGTTCCTTTAAAAGCAGCCGCAGGATATTTAAACAGTTACGGCGATCCTGAGTTTATTGATGAATTAAACACTTTTACACTACCTATGCTTACCGGTGGTAATTATCGTGCTTTTGAAATTATAGGTGACTCCATGTTACCCACACCAAGCGGCTCTGTCATTGTAGGTGAAAAAGTAGATGATTTAGAATCGTTGAAAAACAATACAGCCTGCATCTTGGTATCAAAAAACGAAGGCATTGTATATAAGCGGGTTCAAAAAAATGGTCGTCAAAAAAATAAGCTTACCTTAATTAGTGACAACCCCACATTTCATCCTTATACCGTAAATGCAGAAGAAGTTTTGGAAATGTGGCAAGCTCAAATGGTTATTTCAAAAGCCAGTCACCAGCAACAATGGGATATGGGTAAATTAGCTAATGTCGTAAACGACTTACAGGAACAAGTAGTTTCCCTTAAAAAACGTATGAATTAGGAAATTTTTTTTTGTTTTTTTTACAAAAATTGACATTTGTCAAGATGACCAATTAAAGGAATTTCTATATTTGCACACCGCAAAAACCTGCAAGTGTATAAATTATTTTTACCCCTCTTTACCTTATTATTTTGTTTTAATTCTTTCGCTCAAAAAAGAGAGTTTAACGCTATAAAAACAAAGCAAGCTCCAAAAATTGATGGTAACTTAAATGATGCTGTTTGGCAAGAAGCACCTGTGCTAAATAATTTTATTCAAAATTTTCCAACTTATGGTTTACCTGTCTCAAAACAAACAGAAGTAAAAATATTATATGATAATGCAGCAATTTACGTTGGTGCTTATTTATACGATGATCCAGCTCTGATAAGAAAACAAATAACTGCGAGAGATGGAGAATCACAAAGTGATGTAGATTATTTTTCAATTTTTCTAGATACCTACAATGATCATCAAAATGGGTTTCAGTTTCTGGTTACAACGGCCAATGTGCAAACAGATGCAAGGCTAAGCCCAAATTCGACATCCGATTTTAATTCATTTGGCGATAAAACATGGGATGCAGTTTGGGAAAGCAAGGTGAGTATGAAAGCTGACGGATGGGTTGCAGAAATCCGTATTCCATACAGTTCTCTTCGTTTTGCAAAAAAAGATGTACAACACTGGGGCCTACAATTATTGCGCTTCTTCAGAAGAAATAATGAAAGCAGTTATTGGAATCCAGTAGATCCAAAAGAAAATGGCTTTGTAAATCAGTTTGGAGAATTGAAGGATTTAAAAAACATAATGCCTCCCTTACGCTTAAGTTTTTCGCCCTACATTACCACTGGATATAGAAGCACACCACAATATCCAGATGGCTTTCGTGGAGAATGGTTAAGAAATGGAGGTATGGATGTAAAATGGGGGATCAATGAAAGCTTTACCGTTGATGCCACCTTGATACCCGATTTTGGACAAGTAGTTTCCGATAATGTAGTCAATAACCTTTCGCCTTACGAAATAAAGTTTACAGAAAACAGACAATTTTTTACAGAGGGTACAGAAATTTTTAATAAAGCCGGATTGTTTTATTCAAGAAGAGTTGGCGCAACACCTGCCAAATATAATTCAGTCAGGAATTTTGTAGCCTCACATCCTGATTGGGAAATAGTAAAAAATCCTTCAATTACTCAATTGATTAATGCCACAAAATTTTCGGGACGTACACAAAAGAAACTTGGCATTGGGATTTTTAATGCCGTAGCATCTCCTATGGATGCCAAAATAAGAAATTCTTTAACTGGTAAAGATTCTGTTATCAGAACATCTGAACTTGCCAATTACAATATTGTAGTATTTGATCAGGCTCTCAAAGGCAGATCATTTGTAACATTTACAAACACAAATGTAATGCGCAATGCAAATGCAAGAGATGGAAATGTATCAGCATTTGACCTTGCTTTATACGACAAAAAAAATATGCACCTGCTAAGAGGAAAATTAAGATACAGCAAGGTGTGGGGTACCGATCCTCATGATGGGTATAATACAAGCCTGAGTTATGGCAAAGTGAGTGGAAACTGGCAATATAATTTTAGTGGAAATGTAGAATCGAAAAAGATACGACCCCAACGATTTAGGCATTCTTAATGCTCCAAATGAAGTAACTTATAGCGGCAACTTTGGATATAGACAGTTTAAGCCAACAAAAAATTTCATCACCTACAACTATAGCATTGCACCCAGATTGATGTATTTATACAAACCCTACGCTTATTCAAAATTTGATATTACCGGTTCTGCATTTTGGGTATTTAATAACTTCTGGGACCTGACATTGGTTACCAACATTACACCCGGAGAGGAACACAACTATTTTGAACTGAGAACTGCAGATCGTTATCTCAGCTACCCTTCCAATTTTTATTTCTCTGCCGAAGGTAGTACTGACAGTCGCAAAAAGTTTTTTGTTAATTACTCTGGAAACTATGCAATTGCTCCCAAAACTGACAACGTTTATACTTCTTTAGGCTTAGGGTTCCGGTACAGATTCAGTAACAAATTCAGTCTTGATTTACAAACAACATCCACACTTGAAAAAAATCAACTGGGCTTTGCTTTTATGAGAGAAAGCAATGGAGAACCTATTGTAGCTTTTCGTGATAATAAGGACTATACTTCTGTATTGTCAGGAATTTACAATTTCAATTCTCGTTTAAATCTTACAATGCGTGCTAGACATTATTGGAATAAAGTAAACTACCTGAGTTTATACAATGTTGATTTGAAAGGAAAATTATTATCTCAACCATTTATTTCAGGTCTGGATGAAAACGTCAATTTCTTTAATTTAGATGCATTCCTCACCTGGGATTTCAGATTAGGCAGCCGTCTGATTTTAGGTTATAAAAACTGGTTAGGTGATGAAGAAATGGCGGTTATCACTGGGAAAAATTCATACTTTAATAATTTAAAACAGGTATTTAATCTTCAACATGGCAATGAATTTACTGTAAGGTTTATCTATTTCTTAGACTATAATCAGTTGCGTAAAAAACACTAAGTCTTTCTGATTATTTCATTGTCAGTAATTGCATAAACGATATCACCTTGCTTCGGTTGCACTTTGTACATACCTGTGAATTTGCTAAATGCAGGTAAAATGCAGTGTTTTTCTGTAAAATAAAAGCAAGGTAAACTAATTGTCTGTCTGCCTTTTCCACTCATTCTTATAGCTGGGTGCACATGGCCCGAAAAAACAAAAGCGCTATCTCTTGTATCTTTTAAAGGGTCGTCTTCCATAAACTCATGCCGAAAACAGAAATTGTCAATTCTTAGTTCCTTTTTATGAATTTGAATCTGTGTTTCTACATACCAATGATCCTCAAGTATATCATGATTACCTCTTATCAAATCAAACTGAAACAATGGAAAATCATGTCTCCATTTGTTAAATAAGGATAACTCCTTATTATAAACGCTGTGTGTAAAATCTCCAACAATAATTACCCTGTCTGCTTTGAAAAGAAAAAGCTGTGCAATAAGACGTTGCAGATCGGCGACTCCAGCCTTTTGAGGAACTGATACTCCCTTACTTCGAAAATGGCCGGCCTTGCCCAGGTGCATATCTGCCAATATCAATGCATTTTGATCTTCCCAATAAAGGCATCGCTCCTGGGAAATCCAAAAAGTATTTCCTTCTATCTTATGGGGGATTGGATTAAACATCTTTGGCAAATATAAAGCAGCTATGCTCCCAGTTCAACCTGCATCTTTCTTACCCTGTCTTCCAATTTTTCTGATGACAAATCTTCTCGCATACTATCTACTTTTATTGGAAAACAAAAAGGAGTAAGCTTTGCAGGATAAGTAATAATAATTTTTGACTGCTGCACTCGTTCTAACATTTCTCTTAATCGCTGCTCTTCCATTTGCTGCTCCATTACTTCACTAAAAGCCTGACGTAGTAGCAAATGACCTGAATCATACTCACTCAATACATTAAAAAGCAAAGAAGCAGATGCTTGTAAATGTCTGGCTTTCTTTTTTTCGCCGGGCATTCCCTGAAAAATAAGGCCTCCTATAACAGCGATATCTCTGAATTTTCTTCTGGCCATTTCTGAACTGTTTACACTTCTTTGTATATCATTCAACAAATTTTTGAGTGAAAACAGTTCATAAATATTGGTGTCGTCAACTGGTATGGGTTGGTCACTTAGCAACTCGAATCCATAATCGTTCATCGCTAAAGAAAAAGTAATAGGGCGAATACGACTAATGCGAAAAGCAAGTATTGCTGCCATAGCTTCATGTACCAGCCGTCCTTCAAAAGGATAAACAAAAAGATGAAACCCGTCTTTTGTTTCAATGTGCTCAATGAGTAATTCATTTTCGTTGGGAACATGAGATAATTGTTTTTGAATTTCAAACAAGGGACTCAGTATTTTTAATTCTTCTGAAAGAACACTCTTTACATCTGTAACTAAATTTAATTGATGTCGCAGTACTTTTCCAAGATTTGCGCTCAAAGACATTCTGCCTCCATTCCAACTTGGCACTTTTGCTTTTTTTATTTTACTCTTTCTAACCAAAACTGTCATCTCCTTTATCATTACATATTCCAGATGAAAGCCAGCTAAAGAAAACACATCGCCCGGCTCCAGCCGGGATATAAAATATTCTTCTATTACTCCTACATAACCTCCCGAAATGAGTTTTACTTTAAGCATAGAGTCACTTACAATAGTGCCAATATGCAAAAGGTGCCTCATTGCAATTTTTCTACTGTTGATTTTATATAACTCACCCTCCTTTTCTACCTTCCTAAACGCATCATATTCCTGAAATGCCTTTCCTCCTTGTGAAATAAAGTAAATAACATCATCAAACTCCTGACGGGTAATTTCGCCAAAACTGAATGTGCTTTTTACCTCTTCAAAAACCAAATCAGGTATAAAACCATCACCAACAGCCAATGTATTTAAATACTGAATCAGCACATCAAAACACATTAATTTTGGCTCCCGGCTTTCCATCATATTTTCGCTGATAGCAGCTTTTAAAGCAGCAGCCTCTAATAACTCCAGTGAATGAGTGGGGAGAAAATAAATACGGCTTACAGCATCCGGTTGATGTCCGCTGCGACCGGCTCTTTGCAGAAAACGGGCAACACCTTTTGGTGATCCAACCTGAATGACAGTTTCTACAGGACGAAAATCAACTCCAAGATCCAGTGAAGAAGTGCATACTACAACTTTCAAACTGCCTGAATTTAGATTTTCTTCAATCCAACTCCTAAGTTCACTGTCTATTGAGCCATGATGCAGTGCTATTACTCCTGCCAGATCAGGACAGTGATTTAACAAAGCCTGATACCACACTTCGGCCATCCCTCTGGTGTTGATAAAAACTAAAGTTGTTCTGTATTTTTTAATGATAGGGATTATTTTGGAGACCAGATTTAATCCCAAATGTCCTGACCAGGGAAAATTTTCAATCTCATCAGGAAAAACAGAAATAATCTCAACTTGTTTTTCCATATTGGCTTTTACAATCTCACCATTTCTTCCAGTCGGCTTCAACAAAACTGATTTTGCTTCTGTAAGATTACCAATCGTAGCTGATAATCCCCAAATACAAATTTTGTTATTCACTTTTACGTTTCCCAAAATTCTGGAAATGGCAAGTTCAACCTGAACCCCTCTTTTACTACCCAACAGTGCATGCCATTCATCTACGACCAAAACACTTAAATTAGTAAAAAAATAAAGGCTTCCTTTTTGAGCTAATAAGAGATGAAGACTTTCAGGAGTGATGATGAGCACTTCGGGCATTTGCGATTTTTGTCTTTTCCTTTCAGAAATGCTGGTATCTCCATTTCTTATACCAACTTTCCACTTTAGTCCTATTCCTTCAATTACTTCTTCCATAGCCCGGGCAATATCAGTTGCCAAAGCCCGAAGTGGTGTGACCCATAATACCTGCAGACCACTATTGCAAATTGTTTGGAAATCTGCCGGATTATTATTAATAAATTTGATAATTGACCCCAAAAAAACTGAATAGGTTTTGCCACACCCCGTTGGCGCATTTACCAAACCGCTTTCATTATTATAAATATGCTGCCAGGTTTCAATTTGAAATTTAAATGCACTGCGATTTGTTTGGCGCAACCATTTTAGAGTTTCATTTAGGCCTGAACTATTCTTCATTTCATCTTAAAACTTAATTTCATAAAAAGTTGAATAGTAAATCTACGAAAGGCTTGTAATATTCAAATGTAGATGTTACTTTAGCATTTCCTTCATCTCTGAAATTCTCAAGTCCAATTCCTCTGCGAAAATCGCTATCTCCAATAATCCTGAAATTCCGTGTTTAAAAATCCTTTTGACTACGAAAACTGGTTAACTCTATTTTTCATTTCAAAAAACCAGTATGGACAATTATTCAAACAACATTCAGGGTATCAGAGAAAATTATAATGCAACTAAAAGCAATAAATCGTTAAAGCAAAAATTATTTACAGCATATCTAAACGAGCATTTGATTTGCAATAGTAATTATGATAATAAAACTCCCCAGAAGGAGGCCATTAATACATTTGATAATACAGACTTATTTTACCTCTTATCCCTTGCAGAAAAATTGCCGGCTTATGGAGTAGGATTTTCAGACGACTCTATTCATGATTCACACTAATAAAGCAGAAAGCAATTAGCATTAATTTACCAACTTCAGTACACCATTTTGCCATTTAAGAAAATATAGCTTCTTATTTTCAAAATAGTCAAGGGTCATCGATTGCCTATTTAATGTAGGTTGAATATCGTATTCAGTTATTAATTTATTTTGCTTTGAACTAAGATTTGAAGAAACATTAGCTCCATACTGCGATAATAATTTAGCAAATTTCCAGGTAACTTCATATCCTCTGAAAACCATATCACTTGGACGGGAATACATGATCTGATTGAAATAATTGATTATACTCAGGCTAACTTTATCCATTTTTGGATTGTAAAATGGGGTTCCGTACATAATATCTATCCCTTTGTATTCAGCTTTACTAAAATCTTTAATATTGTCCCAGGTGGGCATTCCTAATACAGATACCTTATATTTTTTCTTCAATACAGCCAATTGTTTGGCAAGACGTTTTCCAAAATTTTCATCAAGACTTCCACTGACACACAAGAATTGTTTTACAGTATCCAGATGTGGCGTAAGGCTAGAAGTAGTAAAACTATCATTTAAATCAACATACTTTAATTTTAAAGAGGCAGTGCCGCTGCTCTTTTCATAATCATCAAAATAGTTTTTGATACGATCACCCCATTGGCTTTTTTTCCTGAATACAACAATTTCATTTAATGCAAAATTTTTCTGCATGAATTTATAAGTGGCCTCGCATTGTGTACGCAAGGTGGAATTGATCATCACAAAAAATGGATTGCCGGTAACACCGCCATCATTAGGCAGATTTACATTCACTACCGGGATGTTTCTTTGAAGCCCTGCATCTGCAAATGTTCTAAGTTCGGAAACACTACTATAAGCAAGTATTAATTCTACACTATCCGCTTCACATCGTAAGAGTTGTTGCTCCAGCGTTTCAGTTGCAGATCGTGTATCATAGACATACACCTCAATTGGTAATTTTTCAATATTCAATGAATCCAATGCAAGCTGAACCCCTTCATAAAACTCAAGACCTGGATTTATAAATTTAGGAAATACATATTTGGCATACCTATATGAGCTGTCTCCTACAAATGCCGAATCGATATACAATGGTGCAAAAACGGCCATTCGATGAGGCGGACGCTCTTGTGCACTTAATGTTGCTGTATGAAACAATGTCGCCAGCAGTATTGAAACAGAAAAAATATATTTCGTTATTCTCATAGTAGATTTTCAATTTTATTCCCATTCAATTGTTGCGGGCGGTTTGCTACTGATATCATAAACCACCCTGTTAATTCCACGTACCTGATTAATGATTTCATTTGAAATATTTGCCAGAAAATCATAAGGTAAATGCGCCCAATCTGCCGTCATACCATCTACACTTGTTACAGCTCTTAATGCAACTGTAAATTCATAAGTTCTTTCATCACCCATTACTCCAACACTTTTTACTGGCAATAAGATTGTTCCTGCCTGCCATACCGTTGCATACAATCCTGCCTGTTTCAGTCCCTGAATATAAATATTATCTGCATCTTGTAATAATCTTACTTTTTCTTCAGTAACCTCTCCCAAGATACGAATAGCAAGGCCCGGTCCGGGAAACGGATGCCGATCAATCATCTCTGCAGGTATGCCCATTTCTCTGCCTACTTTTCTCACTTCATCTTTGAACAATGAACGCAAAGGCTCTACCAATTCCAAATGCAGATGGTCGGGTAAACCACCTACATTGTGATGCGATTTAATAGTTACAGATGGGCCATGAACGGAAACACTTTCAATTACATCGGGATAAATGGTTCCCTGTCCTAGCAATTCCACTCCTTCTATCAATCTTGACTCTTCCTGAAAAACATCTATAAATAAACTGCCGATGATCTTTCTTTTTGCTTCAGGCTCAGAGACGCCAGCCAGTTTTGTATAAAATTTATTTTTGGCATCAACACCTTTGACATTCAAACCTAATTGCGCATAAGTGTCCAAAACATTTTGAAATTCATTTTTTCTCAATACGCCATTGTCAACAAATATGCCATACAAATTCTCCCCTATTGCCTGATGAATAAGCATGGCAGCTACGGTAGAGTCAACACCACCACTCAATGCCATAATTACTTTTCTATTACCAATTTGATTTTTTAAAGCTGCTACTGTATCCGTAATAAAATGCGCAGGCGTCCAATTTTGTTTGCAACCACATACTTGCACAATAAAATTCCTTAGTATTTTTTTTCCTTCAGCAGAATGATAAACTTCAGGGTGAAACTGAACTCCGTACAAAGGTTTTGTGCTGTCGTCATTTTTCTTAAAAGCAGCAACAGGTATGCTTTCTGTTGTCGCCATGAGTTGAAACCCTTCAGGAAGTTTTAGAATTGAATCTCCATGACTCATCCAAACCTGCGAAGTAGCTGTAACCCCATGAAAAATCTGATCATCAGTTATCTTTTGAAGCATTGCCCTGCCATACTCTCTTTTGTTGCTTTTGGCTACTGTACCACCAAATCTTTTTGCCGTAAGCTGTGCGCCATAGCAAATACCAAACACCGGAACGTGTTGAATGAGGAATTGAATATCCACATCAGGTGCATTTTCTACATTTACTGAACTGGGAGAGCCCGAAAGTATAATACCCATTAAACCAGAATCAATTGTAAATGATTGATAAAATGGAATAATTTCACAATATACATTAGCCTCACGCACTGCACGGGCAATGAGCTGAGTGTACTGAGAACCAAAATCAAGAATTAATATTTTTTCTGTCATCGGAATACCTGAGTTTTTCAGTTGCTTCTTATATGTAGAATAAGATAAAAAAGTGGTGCGAAGATAAAGAAAGGGCTTCAGTGTAAGATAATAAGCCGGCTGATTCAATGACTACAAATTCACATATTTTACTATTATCTTAATGTTTTTGTTTCAACCTTTATCATCGGTGCATGAAATTTTTACAGGGCCTTCTTCCGGAACAAAAAACTGCTTTTCGCCCGCATTGCTACTTTTGTAAAATTTATTGTTAATATACCAGAAAACCTTGCTTACATCATTGGTTGTTTTGCTAATTAGTTGTAACGGCTGGGGGTCATTCTTATTAATAATATACTCCATTCCATTTACCGGAAATAAAATAGAGGGAGCAGCCCCTTTAAAGATCAATTCACAATCGGGATTATGTGTCGGAATTTTCTGGTAAGCGATTTGATGTTCTTGAAACCAGGTTTGCATATCAGGTTCAACAATTTTATACCATCTTTTCTTAAACCCAGAAGCCGGAGCACATGTTTTGCAATAGGAAATTTTTTCATCTGGGCTTATCATCAATTCTTCCCAGTTATTACATATTTGAGTAGAAGAAATTAGTGGAATGAAATAATCGGATGTTAAATTGGTACAATGTGATGAAGGCGCTAATCCAGTTTCACTGCACACTTGCCTGATATCACAATCCGATGGCTGCTGAAACCATTGCTCATCGCTATCATAATCAATAGTATTAAATATTTTGAATAACAATGGTGTTGCTGTATTCGCACCGCTTAAATCTGCTATTCCTACACCTGAGAAATTGCCGCACCAAACCCCCACCGTATAATTTTTATTATATCCAATACTCCAGGCATCACGACGACCATAGCTGGTGCCTGTCTTCCAGGCAATTTTTGGCATTCTTTCAGTTGAGGTCCAGCTAAGTGGAAAGTCTGGGCGATTTATTTTTGAAAGAATTTCATTTATCATAAATGCTGATGCCGGACTAAGAACTCTTACTCTAGTCAAAATTGTATCTGATTGCAAATAAGCAGGAGAAAAATACACTCCTTCGTTTGCAAATGAAGCAAATAAACCAGTCAACTCTTCTAAACTGGTGCCACAGCCACCAAGTATCATTGATAATCCCAATTTTCTTCTATCTTTTTGAATCTGCCGAAAGTTGATGATGGATAATTTGTTTATCATTTGCTCATATCCCAGCAAGCGTAAACATTTTACCGCAGGAATATTTAGTGAATGTTCCAATGCCTTTTCAACGCTAACATATCCATTAAATTTTTCATCATAGTTTTCAGGCGCATAACCTTCATAGTTTATAGGTACATCGGTAATCACTGTTTTGGGTGTCAGTAATCCTTCATCAAAACACATTCCATATAAAAGTGGTTTTAATGTACTGCCAGGCTGTCTTATAGCTTGTGCCCCGTTTACCTGTCCACCATCAGCTGTATCTTTAAAATTTGAAGAGCCTACATAAGTTATTATTTTATGCGTGCGGTTGTCAATAATAATTACAGCGGCATTTTTAATATTCTTTAAACGTTGTATGCGCACATAATCTTCAACCAGTTTTTCTGTTTTCAGTTGTGTGTTTAAACTGATATTGGTTTTAATTACATCTCCACCCTTTTTTCTTAGTTTGTATGAAAGATGTGGCAAATAATGTGGCACAACTCCTCGCCGGGCATTAAGAGGTTCTTCTAATGCGTCTTCAATTTCTTTTTGAGAAAAAACATTATCTGCGGCAAAGCGATGAAGCCATTTGTTCCTTTGCTTTACAATCAGGTCATTATTTCTTCCTATCACTAATGCCCCGGGATTGTTAGGAATAATACTTAATGAAGTAATTTCCGCCAGAGAAAGATGATCAGGATTTTTATTAAAATAAAGTAAAGACGCCGCTTTTACACCTTGTATATTTCCGCCAAAAGGAACCAGATTCAGATATAATTGCAAGATTTCTTTTTTACTAAATTTCAGTTCCAATTGAAATGCACGAAAAGACTGTCTGATTTTAGTAAACAAATTGCGCCTGCCCGGCTCCAACATTTTTGCCACCTGCATAGTAATGGTGCTGGCACCAGATGTATGATGGCCTGTAATATTTCTAAAAAAAGCTCTCACTATTGCCAATGGATTAACGCCGGGGTGAGAATAAAAATATTTGTCCTCTTTTGCAATTATTGTTTTTTGAAGTAATGGAGAAATTTCGTTCAACTCGGTTTTCATGCGCCATTGCTGGTCGCTGGTAAGAAAAGCGTTTATTACTTCTCCTTTATTATCAGTAATAACAGCAGCGTATTCTATATTGATTTTAAATGGGAAAATCCAGTTCAATAAAAAAAATAAAAAGACAAGGCCTAAGAGGCCCAACCCTGTCCATTTGAGAAATTTTAAACTCCACTTCTTTAATGCAATGAAAAATTTTGGCTTCACTTTGTAAAGTTATGCAGTAGTAAATCATATGGATGCAATGAACAGTTTAGAAAGTTTTAGAACCGAAGTACTTAACAAATATTTATCGGAATAAACTTGCAACTTCCTTTTGAATCATTGTATCTTTCGTTTGTATTTTACCCATTTACATCATGGAACCTGGCCAAGATTGTTTTGAAGGAATAACACCGGAAATCCCCGAACCGGAAACTCCTCCATAGTTTAATACAATTTTTATTGTTTATAAATATGTGCAAAACAATAAACCGCAATCACTCTATAACCTGATATTTTAAATTAACTTCCTTCTTAAACCCGTCTGACCTTATCCTAAACCCAGGATTTCAAATCCTAAGGGTCAGGCACAACCACACAAAATATGCGTATCAAAACTTTTGTAGTGCTGCTACTGGCCACAAGTGCTATTTTTTTATCCTCCTGCAAAAAAAATTCCATTTCATTGTCTTTCACCAACGCAAAAGGTGAAGTACCAATCTTGGGAAATCTGGTTTTCCGGTTCAATCATTCTCTGGCGAAAGATTCAATGATGAATGTTTGGGATTCTACTGATTATATCAGTTTTGTGCCAGCGATACATGGTCGTTTTCGCTGGAGTGGCCCTGATGAATTAGTTTTTTCACCATCTGCACCATTAAACCCTGCAACCGCATATACAGCAAAAATTAAAGGCGCTGTATTAAAGTACAGTAAATTCAACTCTGTAAGCGGAGGTGATAAAATCAGTTTTCATACACCATTACTAGAATTAAATAATGCCCAGGTAATGTGGGTGGGAGAAAGTACCACCACAGCCACTCCACAGGTTGATCTTTTATTTAACTATATCATTAATCCGGAAATGGTGAAAAAAAATCTTTCAATAGTAGCCGGTGGCAAGAAAGCTGACTTTAATATGGTAACCATTTCACCCGACAATAAAATAACCGTTCGCATGAACGGAATAAAGGCAGAGGATAAAGATGTAGATCTAAAAATCAGTTTGGACAAAGGATTAAAACCCGAAAAAGGAAATACAACCACAGCCGAAAAAATTACCAGCTCGCTTACAATTCCTTCTCCTTATGTGTTGAGCATTCAAAACACAGAAGCTGAGCACGACGGTACAGATGGTGTGGTAAAAGTATCAACCAGCCAGCAACTCAATGGCGAAAGTATTGCTTCGTATATCAAATTTGATCCGGCTGTTACTTTTACAGTAGAACCTAGTGATTATGGATTTAATATTCGCAGCGATAAGTTTGATACTGAAAAAAGCTATGCACTTACTATATCTAAAGGACCTCGCGGAAAATTAGGAGGCACAATGAAGGAGGAATATACCGGAGGCATTGGGTTTGGAGAACTGGAAGCTGGAATTAATTTTACAAATAGTAAAGCGGTTTATTTATCCAAAAAAGGAGGAAAGAATATTGAAATCGCTATAACAAATGTGCCCAAAGTAAAACTCATCATCTCAAAAATTTATGAGAATAATTTATTGATGGCACAACGGTATGGATATGAGCCACAAGAAACACAAAGCGGGCCACAGTATGCCAGTTATGAAGGAGAAGAATATGCTGGCGAATATTATGATAGCTATGAAAACAATGATGGTATATTGGGCGATGTGATTTATGAAAAGGAAATAGATACCCGTTCCCTTCCAAAAAGCGGTAGTGGGCGAATATTAAATTTTTCACAGTTTGAAGATCGGCTCGCTGATTTTAAAGGCGTATATCATATAATGATTCGCTCTGCGGATGATTATTGGGTGAGAGATAGCCGTTTTATTTCATTGTCAGATTTGGGTCTAATCTCTAAAGAAGGAAATGACAAAATATTTGTATTTACAAATTCTATTAAATCTGCTTCACCTGTTTCGGGTGTTAATATTTCTGTTTATAGCTCCAATAATCAGCTAATAGGAACCGGAGCCACCAATAATGATGGTGTGGCAGAAATTGCCTATGTCAAAAAAGATTTTTCAGGTTTTAAACCAGCTATGATCATTGCAAAAACAGCAGATGATTTTAACTACCTGCCTTTTAATAATACAAGAGTGAATACCTCCCGATTTGATGTGGGGGGCAAACGAAATAACGCTTCAGGCTTCGATGCATTTGTATATGCTGAAAGAGATGTGTATCGTCCGGGAGAAAAAATAAATTTTTCAGTAATTGTAAGAGATGGTAATTGGAAAAATCCGGGGGATGTTCCAATAAAATTTAAATTTTTGATGCCCAATGGAAAAGAGCTTAAATCTTTTCGCAAAAGTCTGAATGAAGAAGGCGCTGTTGAAGGTAATATTGATTTGTCTTTAAACGCAATAACCGGAAGCTATACACTCAAAGTTTATACCAGTAATGATGTATTGCTGACTTCTCAGAATTTTATGGTAGAGGAATTTGTTCCTGACAGAATTAAAGTAACTACTAAACTGGATAAAGAGTTTTTGAAAGCAGGCGATAAATCAATGCTTGACATACATGCTGTTAATTTTTTTGGACCGCCTGCCGCCAATAGAAAATATGAAACCGAAATACAAGTCAGTCAGAAATACTTTTCATCCAAGCAGTTTGATGGATTTGATTTTGGGCTTACCAACCAAACCACTTTTTTTGACAAAACTATCAAAGAGGGAACCACCGATGCTAATGGAAATGCTCAAATAGAATATGAAGTACCAACTATTTATTCCAATATGGGGGCTTTGCAGGCTTCATTTTACACTACAGTATTTGATGAAACTGGACGTCCGGTAAGTCGCCTTGCCAATACTTCAATTTATACACAATCTGCTTTCTTTGGAATCAAACAGGATTGGAGTTATTATTATCCCCTTAATCAGCCTGTAAAATTTCAACTTGCAGCCGCCAATAAAGATGGAAATGGTATTAATGCGAATGCAAACATTCAGGTAATAAAACATGAATACAGAACAGTACTTGCCAAAAGTGGCAGTTATTTTCGATATGAATCGCAGAAAGAAGATAAAATGATGATAGAACAGGAGGTTGCCATTAATGGAACCGGTTCTTTTGTATACATTCCTAAAACACCCGGCGATTATGAAGTAAGAATTTTTAATGCAGGAGCCAATAGCTATGTTAGTAAATCATTTTACAGCTATGGAAGCTGGGGCAGTTCCAATACCTCATTTGAAGTAAATAAGGAAGGAAATATCAATATTGAGATTGACAAGAAAACATATCTGATTGGCGATCAGGTTAAGGCACATTTTACTACGCCATTTAGCGGAAGAATGTTAGTTACAATGGAAACAGATCATGTTATCTCTTACCAATACGTAGATGTGAGCCAGCGAGAAGCATCGGTGAACTTGAAACTTAGCAGTGAGCATGTTCCCAATGTTTATATTACTGCTACACTTATCAAACCACACGAGCTTGCAGATATTCCGCTTACAGTAGCACATGGATTTAAGAATGTGCCTGTAGAGGAAAAAAACAGAAAGCAAGAACTAAGCATTGTGTCACAAAAAAATGTTCGCTCCAAAACTCATCAAAAAGTAACTGTAAAAGCTGTTCCGGGAAGTTATGTCACACTTTCTGCTGTAGATAATGGAGTATTGCAGGTAAGTGATTTTAAAACACCAGACCCATATCAATACTTCTATCAGAAAAAAGCATTACAGGTAAGCGCTTTTGATCTTTACCCATTATTGTTTGATGAAGTAAGAGCTAAAATGAGCAGTACCGGTGGCGATGGTTTTGAAGATGCTACTAAAAGAAACAACCCTATGCCATCAAAAAGAGTGAAAGTAATGAGCTATTGGGGTGGTATTAAAAAAGCAAATGGCAATGGGGTGGCAGAATTTGAATTTGATGTGCCGCAGTTTAGTGGTGAATTGAGGTTGATGGCTGTTTCTTATAAAGGCCAAAGTTTTGGAGCGGCTGATAATACCATGACTGTTGCAGATCCAATAGTTATCAGCACAGCACTACCTAGATTTTTAAGCCCTGGCGACACGGTGAGTGTGCCCGTTACTCTTACAAACACAACTTCAAAATCATCAACAGTAACTGCAACAATAAATGTAGATGCGCCATTGAAAGTAGTGGGTAACAACAGCCAAACAGTGAACCTGGCTGGAAATAGTGAGAATAAAGCGCAGTTTAAAATCGTGGCTGATCCTTCTATCAATATTGCAAAGGTTTCAGTTTCAGTATCAGGGCTGGGTGAAAAATTTTCTGATGTTACTGAAATTTCAGTAAGACCGCCCTCTACTTTACAAAAAACAACAGGAGCGGGTTCAATTACAGGGGGCAATACACAAAAAATTAATATTGGCTTAAACGATTATATGCCCGGCACTATCAGTTATAGTTTAACTGTAAGTCGTTCACCTGTTCTTGAACTTTCATCTCAGTTGCAGTACTTAGTTCAATATCCTTATGGATGTACTGAGCAAACTGTATCTGCAGCTTTTCCGCAATTGTACTATGGCGACCTTGCAGATTTGATGTCATTAAACAAATCACAAAACAAGTTAAATGCGAATAGCAATATAATGGAGGCCATTCGTATTATTAAAATGCGCCAGTTATACAATGGTGCCATTACCTTATGGGACGGGCTGGATAAAGAAGATTGGTGGAGTACAATCTATGCTGCTCATTTTTTACTTGAAGCAAGAAAGGCAGGTTTTGATGTTGATAATAGTCTGCTTGAAACAATGCTCAATTATATTAATAATAAACTGAGGAACAGGGAAACCATAACTTATTTCTATAATCGTACTCAGCAAAAAAAGATTGCGCCAAAAGAAGTGGTATATAGCCTTTATGTATTGGCCAAGGCTGGAAGGCCCAATGTGCCTGCTATGAATTATTATAAAGCCAATCAGGGAATACTGGCGCTTGATAGTCGCTATTTACTGGCAGCTACTTATGCAACAGCGGGAGATAAAAGATCTTTTGCTACACTGCTGCCTGCGGCATTTACCGGAGAAGAATCAGTGCCGCAAACAGGTGGTAGTTATTATTCGGACGTAAGAGATGAAGCAATTGCTTTAAATGCATTGATTGACACCGACCCTGCCAATGCACAGATAGGTACAATGGTAAAGCATGTAACGGATAAACTTAAGAGCAGAAAGTGGCTGAGTACACAGGAAAGAGCCTTTGCATTTCTAGCTTTAGGCAAACATGCAAAAGCAGCTAATCAGTCTACAGCAACTGCTGAAATAAAAGTAAATGGGAAACTGATTGCAAAAGTGGACGGTGGCCAATGGTCAGGAGATATGAAAGCACTAGGAAATAATCAGGTGGAGATCCTTACAAAAGGAAATGGAAAGATGTATTATTTCTGGCAGGCAGCTGGTGTAAGCAGTACCGGCAGCTATAAGGAAGAAGACAGCTACCTCAAAGTAAGAAAACAGTTCTATGACCGAAATGGCAAGCTGATAACCAATCTTACTTTCAAACAGAATGATTTAATAGTTGTAGGTGTTACATTAGAAAAAACATTTAACACACCTGTCAACAATATTGTAATTACTGATTTGCTACCTGCCGGTTTCGAAAATTGAAAATCCAAGAACAAAAGAAATTCCAGGAATGGATTGGATAAAAGATGCTGCAACGCCAGTAGCTCTTGATGTGCGAGATGACCGAATTCATTTCTTTTGCGATGCCTTTAATCAGAAACAGACTTTTTACTATGCTGTAAGGGCAGTATCACCCGGAAATTATAAAATGGGACCTGTAAATGCAGATGCAATGTATAATGGTGAATATCACTCATACCACGGAGCCGGAATTGTGAAAATTATTCCATAAAATAATTTAAATCAGAAAAAATGCGGAACAATTTGTTTCGCATTTTTTTGCATTAAAAAAAAGTCCGGATCTTTCGAACCAGACTTTTAAAGCATCTTTATTTAGGTGTAAATTAATAATCGCTATTAAAGCCGCCACCGTTTCCACGGTCACGGTATCCACCACCGCCTTTTTTGTAGCCACCACCGCCACCTTTGTAGCCGCCGCCACCGCCGCCGCCGCCAAAGCTTCTTTTCTTGAAGCCTCCGCCGCCGCCGCCTTCTTGCTTAGGACGACTTTCGTTTACAACGATGTTTCGGCCATCTACTTCTGATCCGTTTAAAGCTGCAATTGCAGCTTGTGCTTGATCATCGTTTGGCATTTCAACAAAACCAAAGCCTTTGCTACGGCCAGTGAATTTGTCGGTTACAATTTTTGCTGAAGATACTTCACCATGCGTGGCAAAGAGATTCTGGAGATCCTGATCCTTCAGGTTCCAGCTAAGGTTTCCTGCGTAAATGTTCATTTTTGAGAGGTTTTAAAAAATAAAAAGTGCCAACAGTAAACAGTAACCAATGAACATTCAACGGTTTTTCAAACGTTCAGGACTTGTGAAACTGTAAAGAACACCAAAGACAGAACAAAATAACGGCTTTTTTTTGAGTTATTGATAATTTTTGTAAAAACATTCATTTATTTATAAGTCATTGATTATGAACATACAAAAAATTGGCCCCAAATACAGCCCATACGTTATCTACAAACCTTTAAATCATGTTCTTTTATTTTCAAAATTATGACAGTAAAAAAATTCCATTTCTCATTTGATTTAGTCCAAAGGCGTACGGGAAGTAATAGCAATACGATTCCAGGCATTAATTGTAACAATCAACATTATAACTGCAGCAAGTTCTTGTTCTGTCATTTTTGAAGCAGCTTCATTATAAATTTCATCTTGTACATGACCATTTGTAATTAATGTAATCGCTTCTGTAAGTGCCAATACAGCTCTCTCTTTTTCAGAAAAAAGATCGGTTTCTCTCCAGACATCTAATAAAAATAATCTTTGTGATGTCTCTCCAATTTTTTGCGCATCTCTCACATGCATATTAATACAATATGCACATCCGTTTATTTGAGAAGCTCTGATTTTAATAAGTTTCGAAAAAGTTTCTTATCTAATCCAGATCCAGATAAATATTTTTCTAAACCAAGAATAGCATCATAGGCTTGTGGAGCCACTTTAGAAATATTGATTCTCATTTTCAATAATTTTTTAAAGAAAATTACAAATAAAAATGCTCACTTGTATTGCAAGCTATGATATATGGCGTTTTGCTAATTGGGCAAAGAACCATTTCCCGCCTTTGGGAGTTGAAATCAATTTATACCTGCTAACGATAAATTTCCATCTTTAAAAACAACAAAAGTACCGTCACCTTTTTTCAGGGTGATATTATTTAGTTTGAATTGCTTGTCAGGGAAAGCAGTTTCTGTTAATTCTACATCTACCTGATCAGGTACAATAGATATTTGCGTAAATATAAACATCGCAATATCCTGTCTTAATCCCCGAGGTTTAAACTCCTTTTCATAAATAAGTGAACGATCTTTAGACGCATACACTTTTAATAATACAGAGCTTCTCTTCTTTACAACAGGGTTTTTTGATTGCATATGTTTTGCAGTTGAGTAAGATTTTTCATACTCCTGTGGTGTTGAAAATGTATTTAAAATTGACAATCAGTGTTTTCTCCTTTGGATTAAAAAAATGAACAACCGTACGACTTAGAGGAATCATCATTGTAAAAAATGCAACAAGAATTAATACAGCGAATAAAGGATTTGTTCTTTTATGATCAACAATTGAAAACTCCTGCTTCTTGACATCTTCATTGGTAGGCGCTGTTGCAAAAGCTTCTAATTTTTCTTTATTAAACTGTGTTAAGGTAAAATGCCTGACACACGAAGCATCAAATTTTCTGGAAAACGAAGGTGCTCTCCTTCTCAAAAACCGATTGATTGTCCATGTTTTTCCCAATCTGTAATAACAGTCTTCGCATCCAAGAATGGCCACTTTGTTACTGTTTTGTTCCAGTATTCTTTGAACATCTTTGGGCATGATGCTTCCAGTGCAGGGAACCTGATACGCAGTAATTTTCAAATTATCGGGTAATTCAAACTTTGGAAAATAGCTGCAACTAAAGATCGTAACATCAGATTTTTGCTGGGCATTAAAATTCAATTGGGGAAAGAATGGATGTGTGATAGCATGCTCTCCGCAGGAGCCAATACAAATGCCGCAGCCAACACATTTATCCGCAGACAAAATAGCTTTGCGTTCGCCATTTCTATCTAGCATATCAATTGCTTCATAAGGGCAATCATAGGAACAAAGATTACACGCATCGCATTTATCCAGATCAATAGTTACAGGTGGATTATTCTTTCTTTTTAATATATAAGGAATGAAACATAAAATTATCCCTGAACCTACCAGTATTATCCAGTTTTGATTCACGGTAAATAATTTCATGAGATAATACCCAAAATAATAATACCAGTCAAAAGTGGTGTTTAATGGAAGATTTGAAGACTGAGCTGGCGGGTCACTTACTACAGGAAAAGCAATTGAAATAATACCAAGCGCAATAAGTACATAAAAAATAAGTTTTTTGGGAGGGAAAATTTTGGGTTTTGAAATACGAAGTACATGTACCCAAATAACTATTACAGTAATCAATGAAAAGACAATGTGTCCAAATAATGCAACTTTAAAAAATCCTCCTACAGTTGTAAGATCATTCAGCAAAAATGCACCGGCAATTGAAGGATCAAAAATGGGTAGTGCAGAAAATAATTTAGCAGTAAGATAGCCTGTGAGTTTCGCTTTCTGATCCCATACCAGCATATAACCCGTAACACCGATTAAAACAACAATGAGAAACGAGACAATCCCGCTTATCCATGAAATCAGTCGTTTAAATTTTGAGGTAAATAAAGTATGCAATAAGTGCATCAATATAAAAATGACTAGTAAATCAGAAGAATATCTATGAATGCTTCGCATCCAGCCGTTAAATACATTTGCAGAAATGGCTTCTACCGACTCCCAGGCATGACGGGGATTCACATTGTAAAAAATAAAAATATAAATACCCGATATACAGGCCACCATAAAAAGCAGCACAGCTATACTACCAAGATAATAAAGAGGATTATAACCGGTAGCATATATCTTTCCAAAAAAGGATGCGAATTTTTGAAATAACTGGTGTCCAAAAGTTTTCTCCTTGACATATTTGGGGGTATCGGATTTTGTAGCCATTACTAATCTTTTGAAACAATAAATGATTTAATAAAAATCCAGCTTATCAATCCAATCATTAACAAACCGGCTGAGGTGGAAATGAGAAATCTCCAATCTAATTTATATGTCTTGGAAACAGGGTCATAACCAAAACAACGTAAGTAAAATCCTTTTATTAATCCGGGTCTTGACTTTTCAGCCATCGCTTCAATCAGTGCAAGTTTCAAATCTCTTTTAGAAGGATTTATTCCATAAATATATCTCAATATTTTACCGGATGGGGTAAGTACAATTAATATGGAAGGGTGGTTAAATTCTTTATTCGTTGAATCATATTCAAACTGGTAATCGAAAGATTGCATTAATTTTTTAATCTGATCAGCTTTTGCAGAAATGGTTTTCCAATGAAGACCATCCATTTTCCAGCGACTTTCATAAAAGGCAAGATCTTCTTTCTTATCACTGCTATCAAAAGAAAAGCTAACAATATTAAAATCCTTGCCTAATGTTCCCAGTTTATTTACAACAGTTTGTACACCGTTACTGATAATGCCACATACTGATGGACATTTGGTATAAACAGGAGAAATAACCAAAGGTTTATTTCCAAGCAGACTAAATAAATCAAACACATTCCCTTTTGAGTCAAATACAGAAATATTCTCAGCTTTTTGAGAGAGGAATTTCTTTTCATTAGGAAAATTAAATCCACTTAGCAGTATCCAAAAGAGCAATATCCAATATTTACGAAAATTCATTAAAATCTGATTAAAAGTACCGGGGCTCAATCAGCCCCGGCACGCTAAGGAATTATGTGATTTATATAATCAACTGGTCTTAGTTTACATTCCAGGTAGCGGCAAGCCATTTCCAGTTAAGGAAGAAGAGTGCCATGAAAACCAATAAAAATATAATTGTAAGTACAAGAGTACCGGGTGCTTCAAATCCTTTGTGTGCTTTTGCAGCAGGTGCAGGAGGAGAAATTGAAAGTTGCATATCAGCCGGACCATTGACCTTGGGTCCAAAAAATACTGAAACAACAACAATCAGAATCCAAATAACAGTAGCAAGAAACGCAAGTACACCTCCCAACATCATTAGAGCCCAGAAGAAATCAACTGCCGGATTAAAATTATAAGTGAATGGGCCTCCCGAAAAAGTATTATCCCAATGACGGCGAGGTACTCCCATTTGGCCCAAAACAATCATAGAGATAGAAAGCAATGCGATACCAATAAAAAACATCCAAGGTTGCATTTTTGCCCACTTAAATCCTACAATTTTTCTTCTAAAAATGAGTGGTATTAAATAATAAGTAATTCCCATAAAAGTAAGTGTGGTCCCAATTACTACTGTGCCTTTAAAGTGGCCGGGGATGGCGATGGTATTATGCACAATGATATTGGTTTGTTCCATACCAAAAATTACACCAGTAGTGCCACCAATAAATCCAAATCCGATTACTGCCAGTATGATTGATGAAAATGCCGGATTGCCCCAAGGAGCTTTTGAAAGCCATTGAAACAATCCTTTATTATAACCCCACCTTCTTTGTGCAGATTCAAATGAAGAAGGAACAGCAAAAGCATGGATCATAGATGCCAGTACCGCCAGATACATTGCATAACTTGTATTCCAAACTTTCCATGCGCTGCTTACTCCAGGATCAGTCAATAAATGATGTGCAGAAGCAAGGCAAATAAAAAGAATGTATAAAACAAAAGCTGAACGGGAAACTCGTTCATTAATAGATGTACCCCCAACACTTAAGAATGAAACCATGTACCAGATGGATACCATTGCTGCAACATTTATTTGTTGAGATGAGTGACCCAATCCCCACCAAATAAGTTTATACATAGCAGGATCAATATTTTGTATTAAGCCTAATGACCATAAAAAAGTAGGTATATAAATGATGGCGCCAGTAGCCAGCGTAATAACTGCAATGATGGCAGCAGTCATTAATCCATACGCAACCAGTGGCAAAGAATCTCCGTAGGTTTTTTCACGCCTGGCTATCATCAGATTTCCGAAAAATAAAATAACAGCTATCAAAGCTCCTACGGCAAATAAAATTATACCGAGATAATACAATGGATGTGCTTTCAATGGTGTGTATGAGGTAAGCATCACATCTGCCTTGCCCATTAAGATTATTACATTGGAGAGCACCAGCCCAGCAACCATTAAAGCAAAGCCAAACCAGCCAAGCTTAGGCGCACAAAATCTTGTATTGAGTATAACGGTGGATCCAAAGTACAGACCAGCAACTTCAAAAAATATTATCCAAAAGATAAGCGCATTCAAACCGTGGAAAGTAACTAACCGATAGTACCACTCAGCACCCAGCAAATGCACAGGCTGATATCGGGTAAATACCAGAAGAATAGCAGCAACTACTGCCAGTAACAATGAAATAACTGCAAAAACGGCATTGGCCCTGATCAGTTTTTCCGACCGCAGGTCAACTTTAAATCCTGTTATATCGCAAGTACGAAACATAATTTAAGATTTTACGGGTTAGTTTTTTAATGTCTTTATATAAGCGATCACCTGCTTTATTTCATCATCAGTAAGAGGGAAAACCGGCATTGGTGTATTTTCAAATCCAACTGTTTTTTTCAGTGAAGGATCTTTAATAGATTCGCTGATATAGGCCTCATCAACTTTCACACTTAGCTTTTTGCCATTCTCAATTACCTGTTCCTCTTTCCCAAACAATCCTTTCCAGCTGGGTGCTATCTGGCTGCTACCATCAATTTTATGACAGGCACCACATCCTTTAAGCGTATATACTTGCTCTCCCATCAAAGCCATTTCTGCATCAGTTAAAGGCACTTCATTTTTTACTGTTGAATCGGTAGTTGCTGCATTCTTAAAGTTTTCATATCCATACAATTTTAAATCTTCATCTTTTTCTATAACTACTATTTTCCCAATCATAGCATGATGACCGATACCACAAAACTCATTGCAGATGATTTTAAATTCGCCCGATTCGGTAGGTTTAAATTCAAGTACATAATCATAAGTAGGGTAAACCTGAAAATTCATATTGACTGGCTGAATGGAGAAGCCATGTACCAAGTCTCTGGATGAAATATGAAATTTGTAGGATTGATCTTTTTGCAATACAAGAACGGGACTCCAACGCCACATCTCTGCAAGGAGAAATACCTCACTGTTAGCTTCAGGTCTTACAACAGGTACCCCATTGTCGGCACCTATCATATATTTTTTGATATATGCTTCACTCAGTTTTCCGAACTCAGCAGTGCTGGTACGGTAAGTAATGCTTGATGGGTTTTGTTTTCCATAAACATGCCACATTATCATCCATACAAACATGGATAAGCAAAGAATGAGTGCAATAATCATCCACATTTTTTCATCTTTAGATACTTTTTTTTCGTACCAACCTTCAACGGGACTTAATAAACTCATAAATGATTTTTTTTAAAGAATTTACTTAATCAGATTATTCTTTATCTCTTCCGGAATTGATGGTAGATTGGATAGCTCCATCACCCCCCATAAAAGATAAAAAACAGCATAGATGGTTACGCCCAAAAAGAGTAAGAGCATAAAATCATCCATTATCATTCTGTAAAAAGGAACTTTTTTGCTTTCGGGTTGCTGTTCGTTTTCCATAATAAAAAGTTTTACTGCAACAATAAATTTCTGACATAAAGCTACTTGCGATAAAACTCTGGAAATCGTTAGCAAAGCGATAAATATTGCAATAAATACGCTTTCGTATTTTTTTATAATTCTATACCATTATTGTTTGGAAAAGAAAAAATAGAATTAGCTAATAACAGCTTTTAGTAATTGCGTGTTGATATAATTGAATTTTTTTGCAGAGCATTTAATGAGTTTATCTTTTTCAAAATCTTTCAGAATTTTTGAAACCTGCTCTTTGGTAGTACCCGCCAGATCGGCAATATCTTGCCGACATAAATTGATTTTAAAACTTTGCTTCCTGACTTCATAATGATATGCATCAGCTATTAACAACAAGGCCTCTGCAATTTTTTCTCTTACAGTTTTATGTGCCAGATAAATGGCTTTTTTTTCCGTTATCTCAAGATCGTCAAGTATCTGGTTGAGGATTTGCAGTTTTAAATCAGGGCTTTTTTGAAGGATAACATTAAATGATTCATTTGGTATATAACAATATTGCACATCAGTGGCTGCCGTAGCAGAAAAGGAATAACAAGTATGTTTTGAATTGAGTCTATAACCAAAAATTGCTCCCCTGCCGGCAATGCGCAATATCAAGGGCCGGCCTTGCTTGCCATTTAACTCAATTTTTAAATATCCTTTCTTTATAAAACAAATACCTCTGATTGGGTCTCCTTCCGAAAACAACTTCTCTCCTTTTCGAATGAACTTTGAAAGCTTATAATTACTTACAGCAGCTAATGTTTCATTTTCACAAGCGTCCAGAATTGAACAACTTCTGACTTTACATGTAAAACATTCAGATTTGTGCAAAGAAACCGCAGTCACTATATAGATTCTTTAAATGAAATGAAGCTCTAAGTTTAGCCATAACCAGTGTTTTAAATATGATTAGAATTAGGTTTGGAACTGATTAATGTTTGGAAAATAGCCTCTGATATTTCCAGAAAAAAATATCTAACTGGCACGCTAGCTTAGAGAGCAACATCTCACCTCCAATTGATTTGAAACCTGTCCTAATAGACAGTTTTAAAAACATTTAACAAAAAAAAATCAAGTCAGCATTGTATTTGCCATTTTCAAGCACCACTAAAACAACTTTAATGAAGAAGCTCCTACTATTTGTTTTGCTGATTTCATTCTTTTACTCCTGTAATCAGGTTCCCGTAGAACCTCCTGTAAGTAATATCAAAATCTTATATGACAAAAGTGATGCATCACAGGCTGTTGTACAAATTTTTAGTTATGATGGGCAAACAGAAAAAAATCTAACAAATGATTTAGCATATAATTATTGGTGGCCAAGGGTGTCACACGACAATTCAAAATTTCTTTGCTATAGGTCAATCAAAAAAGGGCCACTACAATCAGACAACTCTACCAGCGATTATGATAATGCCGAACTGATGGTATTTAATATTGATGGAAGTAACCCCAAACTTCTTATTTACAAAGGAAAATATGGCTGGCAAAAACAAGGTGTTGCAAAATTTAGTCCCGACGGTAATAAGATATTAATGGCAGCATATTGCACAGATTCTGCTAGAGGCTTTACAAACTTTGAATGGAGATTAGTTGTTACAGATATAAATGGCAATAATCCATTTATTATCTCCACTCAAAATAAAGTTTTTGCAGATCCTGCCTGGTCGCCCGATGGAAATAAAATCGTTTATGTATCGTTACCCAATGATAAACTAAATGGCTGGAATGATGATTTTGAAATCTTCGTTTCTAATTATAACTCTACTTCTCATGAAATGAGTAATGAAATAAGATTAACTAATGATAATCTCTATTGCTTCAACCCCGACTGGAGTAACAATGGCTCATTCATTACTTTTACAACTTGCCCCTTTTTTATGACTCCATTCAATAGTGATATAGTTCGAGTGAAACCTGATGGTTCAGATAAAAAGATTTTGCTGGATGACAATCTCTCAAATGGAGTCCCCTATTTTACACCTGATGATAAAAGAGTTTATTTTCATACACTTGGACTGGGTACAACATTTTCCATTGCAAGTTGTGATGGAGTAAACGGAGGTGATAAAAAAATACACTTATTAGGTGGCGTAAATAATGCATTATACTCAACTCCTCAACCCATATTCAGATAAAAGTATTTTCATAAACGCTTCAACTCATCATAATCAAATCCGGCTCTTTTTAAAGCATTTTTTGCCGCTTGTAATGCATAAGCCGCTTCATTGTGCGGGTGCACCGGCACTTCGGTTACGGTTTCTAATTGTGATATAATAATTTCCGTTTCATCAACAGTCAACTGTTCACATATATCGTACATACCGCCTGGTTCTTCTTCCAACAGATCATGTTTATCTAAAATATAACGAACTACATTAATCACATCCGAAGTAGGTGGAAGCACCATTAATGATGTAATGGCTCCATGATCTAATCTAAGCTTTGCTGCAAGTGGAATTGGCACGCCTCCATTTGCTTTTTGAGCCGCAGGAAAAAGTATTTTCTCCTCCATCTTTATATGCTTCAAAATTCCTGTACGAAACTGGTGATAATAATTCATTTGTATGCTGTCTGCATTTTCACAGGCCATATCCAAAAGTGCTTCTATACGTCGATGATCTTTTGTAAAAAACTGATACAAAGGCTTGTTCATACTTAATATATTTTGGATGACTATAAAGTTATCAAATGTTTGCAAGCGATTACAGACTTCAATTGTCAAATTAAAATTGGGGAAATTTGTGTTGCAAAAACAATCAAATAACTCTATTTTGTGCATATTATGAAAAGGAGCATTTTAGTTTGTTTTACAATATTTCTTTTTGCGTCTTGCAAAAAAACGGTGGACAATATAAAAACAGATCTGGTAATACAGGCTATGACCGATGGTGAATGGACACTAACAAAATTTACAATGAACGGTGTTGATATTTCCACCGACTTTACGGGATATAAATTCAAATATTATAGCAATAAAACTGTTGATGCTATAAAAAATGGAATTGTAGAGAAAACCGGTACCTGGGATGGGAATGCCAGCACAATGACAACCTGGGCAAATTTCACAGGTGCGTCTTATCCTCTTAATCTTATAAATGGCAGCTGGCATATTGATCGAAACAGTTGGATTTATGTTGAATCCTCTCAAACCATTGGCACTGATTCTAAGACAATGCGTTTGGACAAATTATAATTACATTGAGTTAGCTGAAGAATTCAATTATCAAAATTTGGCAACAACATTTTTTTAGGCTAGAATAACTATTTCATATTTTTTAATAAATATACTTCAACCACATATTTATGTCATTAACTATTGGTCAAGCTGCTCCCGATTTTACGTTATTAAACAGTGATAAAACGGAAATAAAATTATCAGATCAAAAAGGCAAGAACGTTTTGTTGTTATTTTTTCCATTAGCTTTTACCAGTGTGTGTACTGCAGAGCTTTGTAGCGTTCGTGATAATATCAGTTGGTATAAAAAAGTGAATGCAACTGTATTTGGCATTTCGGTAGATTCATTGCATACTTTAGCTCATTTCAAAAAAGAACAAGGTTTCAATTTTACTTTGCTAAGCGACTTTAATAAAGAAGTTTCAAGATTGTATAATTCCATTTATGAACAGTTTGGTTATGGTATGAAAGGAGTTTCAAAACGTTCAGCATTTATTATTGACAAAGAGGGATTGATAAAGATGCCGAAGTCTTGGAAAACGCTGCGGATGTGCCTGATTTTGAAAAAATTAGAAAAATATTGGACTCGTTAGCTTAAGTAATCGTTAATTTCAAATACCTGACAACCTATAATAACCTGATAATCAAAACATTAAAATACTAAGTAAAAATACTATGGTATTTTAAAAAATTAGGCCTACTTTTAGAATACTAAATGTAGATTTGTTTCGTTGCGAAAAATTCTAACCATATTATCATTTATCCTGTTGATTGCCATGCAGTCGCAGGCTCAATCAACGAGACCGGCACCGGGAACTGGTACCGAAGATCCTGTTGTTAAAATTTATCCCAACCCTGCTACATCTTATATCACCTTTGATTTGCAAAAAGGATATGATAAAGGACTTACCATTCAGATTTATAGTTTCTTAGGAAAGAAAATGTACGAAAGCCCAGGGCTTTCCATAAAGCAAACTGTTGATTTATCCGATTTTAACCGCGGTATTTATATGTATCATTTAGTTGATGCTACTGGCAAGGTTGTAAAATCAGGCAAGTTTCAGGTTTCCAAATAATCTTCATTTCATTCAACTTGCACTATCAAGAATTTAAGGTAATGTGTGTTTTCCATGCCCATAATAATGGGATGATCTGCTGATTGGGTTTGAAAAACAACCTGTCTTAATTTTCTTCTGGCATCCTTTGCTGCCATTTCAATAATTTGTAAAAACAAATCAGCCTGTACCAGATTGGTACATGATGAAGTAACCAGAAATCCTCCTGGCTTTACCAATTTCATACCTCTCAGATTAATTTCTTTATAACCCGTAATAGCTTTTTGAATGGTGGCCCTGCTCTTAGTAAATGCAGGCGGATCGAGCATGACCACATCATAACTCTTGCCATCCTTCCCCCATTGCTTTAGTACATCAAATGCATTTGCAGTTTCAAACCGACAAATTTTTTCCAGCCCATTTAATTTAGCATTTTCATTTGCTTGCTTCACAGCCTGTTCAGAAATATCTAATCCCAAAACGGATTTTGCTCCGTAATGTGCAGCATGAATTTCAAAAGTGCCAGTGTATGTAAAAGCGCCTAAAACATCTGCCCCTTTTACAATATTCTGAATGGCACGACGATTATCCTGTTGATCAAGAAAATAACCTGTCTTCTGCCCATTCTCTACATCTACTTGAAATTGTAAACCATTTTCATTTATGATTATTTTAGTATCAAAAGGTTCCGATAAAAAACCTTTCTGTTGTGGCAGTCCCTCCAACTCTCTTACCGGCACATCATTTCTTTCATAAATTCCTTTGGGCGAAAATATTTTTTGAATGGCATTTACGATTGCCGGCTTCCATACATCAATACCCAATGCCAATGTTTGTATCACAAAATAATCGTTGAATTTATCAATGATTAGTTGAGGCATTGAATCGGCTTCGCCAAATACAAGGCGGCAGTTTTCCATATATCCCAATCGCTTTCTATACTCCCAGCAATATTTGATTTTGTCAAAAAAGAACTGTTCATTGATCGCTTCATTTTTTTTCCGGCTAAGCAACCGAACCATTATTTGCGACTGAGGATTATAATAACCGGTGCCAATAAACTTACCATCGTGACTATACACTTCCACTACATCACCTGCTTTACAGTCACCATCTGATTTTTCTATTTCATTTCCAAAAATCCAGGGGTGCCCATTAGCTACACGAGGTGAAATTTTTCTCTTTAATGCGACCTTATTCATGGCGGCAAGGTACAATAATGACCTGATTTACAGCTGCTCTTGTCAGTTATGCATGAAATCAAAAGCCAAAATGTCCCATTTCTTCAATTGGCAGTATTATTGACAAGCCTACCTTTGCCAGCCCCTGCAAAAGGGAATGCCTAGAAAACTTATAACTGAATATTTTAGACATGAACGAAAAAGCAAACAACAACAAAGCCGAAAATCAGAATATGGACATCAATACCGATGAAAACATAAGTGGTACCACCCACTTGAATGATCCGGTAGCAGAGACATCTGCCCTTGAAAAAATAAATGCAGAACTGGAAGAATCGAAAGATAAATACCTGCGTCTGGCAGCCGAGTTCAATAATTTTAAACGCAGAAATGCAAAAGAAAAAATTGAATTGATACAAACGGCAGGTCGTGATATTATTACCGACTTACTCAATGTATTGGATGATTGTGAAAGAGCGCAAAAACAAATTGAAACAACTGAAAATAACGTTGGCGTGAAAGAAGGTGTTTTATTAGTATTTAATAAAATAAGAAATACATTGCAAGCACGGGGGTTGAAAGTAATGGAATCAGTACAAACAGATTTTAATCCCGATTTGCATGAAGCCATAACTGAGATACCTGCTGCAACTGATGAATTAAAAGGAAAGGTTGTTGATGAAATCATCAAAGGATATTATCTGAATGATAAAATTATTCGTCACGCAAAAGTGGTGGTAGGTAAATAGTATCTTCAAACTGATAACTGCAGATTTATATGTCAAAAAGAGATTTTTACGAAATATTGGGCGTAAGCAAAAGTGCTTCGGCTGATGAAATAAAAAAAGCCTATCAAAAAGTGGCTATGCAATATCACCCCGACAGAAATCCGGGCGATAAAGCTGCTGAAGAAAAATTTAAAGAAGCAGCAGAAGCATATGAAATATTGAGCGATGCAGATAAAAGAGCACAGTATGACCGATATGGCCATGCAGGTGTAGGCAACAATGGACGTGGTGGCTTTGGTGGTGGTGGCGGTATGAATATGGAAGACATCTTCAGCCAGTTTGGTGATGTATTTGGTGAAGATTTTTTTGGAAATATTTTTGGTGGTGGTCAACGAGGCCGTGGGGGACAGCGAAGCCGTGGTACAAGAGGAAGTAACCTGCGTGTAAAACTGAAACTAACTTATGAAGAAATAGCGAAAGGCGTTACAAAAAATATTAAAGTAAAAAAATATGTAGGATGCAACACTTGTGGGGGTAACGGCGCAAAGGATAAAGGAAGTGTTCAATCCTGCGGCACCTGTGGTGGCAGCGGGCAGGTAAGAAAAGTAACCAATACTTTTCTAGGGCAAATGCAAACTGTAACCACTTGTCCCACTTGTAATGGAGAAGGCAGTACAGTAACAGCAAAATGTAGTAACTGTAAAGGAGAAGGTCGTGTATATGCAGAAGAGACAGTAAGCATAGACATACCTGCAGGCGTACAGGAAGGAATGCAAATGAATGTAAGTGGCAGAGGAAATGCAGGCGAAAGAGGCGGCCCTCCCGGCGATTTAATTGTATTAATTGAAGAAGAAGCACATAAAGAATTGCACCGCGATGGGCTGAATGTAGCTTATGATCTTCATATTACATTTTCCGAAGCAGTGTTTGGCACACAAGTAGAAGTGCCTACTATTGATGGTAAGGCTAAAATAAAAATACCCGCCGGTACACAAAGTGGGAAAATATTAAGATTGAAAGGAAAGGGATTTCCTGCAGTAAACTCATATCAAAAAGGTGATCAGTTGATACATATCAACATCTGGACGCCACAGCATATTAGTAGTGAAGAAAAAGCCATGTTGGAAAAACTGGGTGCTTCACCCAATTTTAAACCACAGCCGGACAAAAGTGATAAAAGTTTTTTTGATAAAATAAAAGAGATGTTTTCTTAATAGCTTTGTCTGTCTTTCTTCTCTTTTTCCTTTTTCTTTTTCGTTTTTGAATAGAGCTTTTTTGCCTGATCTACCAGATTGAGAAATTCCTTTTGCGATAAATCATTTGTATTGATGGCGGTCGTCCCTATTTTGAGTATATCATCAAAACTGGTATTCCTGATAAATTTAGACTCACGCAACAAAGCTCCAAACATCGAAACCGCAGTTGAAAACCGATACGATTTATCTAACTGGTCAAAGGAAGAAAAATTGAGCAAACAACGATAGTTAAATACATATTCTTGGGGTTGCCTTGGCAAGTTATAGGTCAACTTTATATTTGCTACAGTAACATCATTAGATTCATTTTTAATTGTTGCAATATTTTTTTCAGTTGGAATGATTTCAAACATTGCCATCATAGAATGTCCAGACCCAATTTCGCCTCCTTCTACCATCAATAAGGAATCTCGCAGTGCACCTACCTTGTTATCAAACCCAATCAAGCGGTATTCTTTTACATAATCCGGATTAAATTCCACATTCATATAAACACCATCTGCTACAGAATATAATGTTTGGGTAAATTCTTTCAACAACACTTTTTCTGCTTCGTTGTAATTATCCAAATAAGAAAAATTACCATTTCCGTTTTGGGCTAGTGTTTGAATTTTTGAGTCTTTATAATTTCCCATGCCTACACCCAGGCAAGTAAGATAAATGCCTGTTTCCTTTTGTGCGGTAATTAATGAATCTAATTCATTTTCAGTTTTTAATCCCACATTAAAATCACCATCGGTTGCCAATATCACTCTGTTATTTCCACCTTTTATAAAATGATTGCGGGCCACGCTATAAGCCAGTTTAATGCCTGATTCGCCAGGTGTAGCACCACCGGGTTCCAGTTCATCTATCGCTTTGAATATTTTTTCTTTTTCTGCACCGCTGGTTGTATTGAGCATTACACCTGTGAGTCCACCATATACAACAATGGCAACAGAATCTTTATCACGAAGATTATTTACTAATAAACGAAATGCAGATTTCAATAGTGGCAATCGGTTGGGCATATCCATAGAGCCTGATACATCAATCAAAAAAACCAAATGGCTTGGTGGCAATGAATCTAAATCCAATTTTGCTGAAGATAGGTTGACAAAAAATAACTGGCTTTCGGGATTCCAGGGGCAGGAGCTTATTTTGGTGCGGGCATTAAACAACTGTCCATTATCCGGTTCTTTATAGTTCAGGTTAAAATAATTCAACATCTCTTCGATTCGAACAGCATCGGGTGGCACAAATGATTTTAATGATATAAACCTGCGAATATTACTATAAGATGCTCTGTCTACATTGAGCGACATTCCTGTATTGGGAAATCGCTTTGCGTTAACAAAATGATTTTCCAAAAGGCTCGCATAAGTTTCGTTTCCGGTGTACCATTCTTTTTGATCCTCTCTTCCCAAATCTTTCGTAAGAGATAGTAGTTTATCTTTTCTTACTGCTGAAGTTGCCAGTTTCTTAAGTTTGATACGAATATAATTATCAGCACTGGCCAGTATCTTTTTTTTACAATAGCCTTCTAATGAAAAAGACAAAGTATCTGAGTTGGCATCTAATACAATTCCAAAAGTTCCTGAAGCTCCTGTCTTAAAAAGATAACCGGTTCTTTGTGGCTGAACTGTAACATTTGGCAATAGATTACCTGCCTCATCCTGTACCTCGCCCCGAAAATAAAATTTCTGTGCAGATACAAAAATCTGAAAACTGTTAAATATTAATATGAAGAATAAGGTCTTCAAACGGGTGCTAATAACCCGATAAAGTACAAAAAAAACCTGAGAGTGTTAGCTGATTTTAGACCAACTGGTAAATTTCTTTAAGATTGCGTCCTAGCCCGTCATAATCAAGTCCATAACCCACCACAAACTTATTGGGAATATCAAACCCAACATAGTCAAGAGTAAGCGGATAAATGGTAGCTTCTGACTTATGCAAAAGAGAAGCAATTTTTAACGACTTTGGTTGTTGGTGCAGCAGTTGTGGTAAAAAATCGTGAAGCGTTTTACCGGTATCTACAATGTCTTCAACAATAATAATGTCCTTTCCAAAAATATCTTCTTCCAGCCCTATCGAGGTAACTACCTTGCCGGTTGATTTCATGCCCTTATACGATACTAGTTTAATAAAACAAAGTTCGGCCTCAATTGAAAGCCTTTTAAACAGATCGGCGGCAAACATAAAAGAACCGTTAAGAATGGCTATGAAAAGCGGGCGATTGCCTTCATAATCTTTATTGATATCAGCGGCAAGTTCTTCTACTCTTTTGCGGATGGTTTCTTCTGAAAGATATGTTTCAAATGATTTATCGTGAATTTTTACTAATGACATTATTAATAATTTAATGTGTGGCTTTTGAAATGATGTGTGGCTCCAGTGAATAATTTGTTTTCAAAACCAATTTAGGAATTGATTTTGATTTTTCCTGTAACGAAAGTGTTTCGCCGGGTGCTGGCTGCATGCCCGTCTCCAGCCAGTTGAGCTCCATCAAACTATTTAACCTTATGGCTTCAGCCTGTGCTATGTCATGCAATGATTCTCCAACTTGTACAGTATAAAATTTATTTTTCCCTTTTGTTCTTTTTCGCTGTAAGTATAAAAGTTGATCCCTGCTGCTTACTTCCGCAGCCTCCATATCATTTATTTCAAATAATTTATATAAGTCAATATTATATTGATGTGCCATTGACAGATAGCTCTCTCCTCTCTTCATCATCACCACTTTTGTTTCATTTATCTTAAATGTACCGGTTGGGTAAACAGGGGAATTAATTTGCAATAATGCGTTCTTGCTAGCGTCATCATTTATATTATTTGTAAAGTTTGAATCTGGCATTGGTGTTAATGCCGTAGAAGTATTCAGATTTTCTTTGCCTAAAGCAAACATTGTGTATTCCTGTAAATTATAATCTTCTATCAACTTTATTAAAACAGGTGCATATTTTGGATTGGTAGCATATCCTGCCTGTTTAAGTCCATTTGCCCAGCCAACATAATCAGTAGGTGCCAATGAAAACAAAGAAGCATAACGCTGGCCGTTTTTTAAAAAATTGGAATGGTCTATATAAGATTCGTTTGCAGAAGTATATTTTCTAAAACACTCGTTGTGGGCATCATCCGTATGTGTGATGGTTTCTCCTGTCCAGTTCGTCTTACATTTTATTCCAAAATGATTATTGGCAATCAGTGCCAGTTTACTTTGCCCTACACCCGATTCATGAATGCCCTGTGCTAATGTAATAGCTGCGGGCACTCCCGTTCTTTTCATTTCCTCTACGGCAATATCTTTATACTGAGTAATATAATTTTTTACCGATTCTTTTTTCTGCGCAAATAAGCTCACCGATGAAAAAATAGAAACCAGTAAAATACCTGTTTTAATTTTTAACATAAGAAAGTTGTTACAGTTTCCTGATTAAATACAAGCCATCTCTGATCGTGAGCATGACTTTCTCAATATCATTCCTTTTATTTACAAATTTATTAAATGCGGCTATTCCTTTCGCACTCTTTCCGGAAACCGGGTTTTCCAACACCTGCCCGTGAAAAAAAACATTATCTGCTAAAATAATACCGTTTTTCCTAACACGAGGAAAAACAAGGTTAAAATAATCTATATATGCAGGTTTATCAGCATCAATAAAAACTAAATCCCACTCTTCATTCAAGGTAGGAATGACTTTATTTGCTTCACCACAATGTGCTATGATTTTATCACGCATTTCAGATTTATCAAAAAAAGATTTTGCCAATTGTACATCTGCTTCTCTTATATCAATTGTATGCAAAAGGCCGTCCGTTGCTAATCCTTTTGCCAGACATAAAGCACTATAACCAGTAAAAGTTCCTATTTCCAAAATACGTCGCGGACGCAACATATAACTTATCATTTCCAACACTTTTCCTTGTAAATGACCACTAAGCATTTGTGGATCGGCGTGTTGTGTATTGGTAAATACAGATACGGCTTGTAATAACTCATCTTCCGAAGAAGTATGCAACTCGGCATATTGCTGCACCAGCTCATTTATAAGTTCCATTGTGCAAAGATAAACTCAATGCACTTGTTGCAGAACTTATTAACCCTAAATCAGGTGCAACAATTTTTGAAACTATTATGCCTGTACAAGCTCTTTGCTTTCGCCGGGCTTAGAAATAAGCCATAAGCCAGCAAAAGTCAAAATGCCATTTATTAAAATCAATTCGTTGCCGATTATATAACCATTAAAAATGGTTTTTGAAATATTGTGCAGTCCCAAGCTAATGTGCAATTTGGCCTCGTACCAGGCAGGGTTGCTCAACATATCCAAAAACAAAGCAATCAACGGTGCAATGATGCATACCTGCCAGACTTTGGAATCGTTCAGTTTTCGCTTGGTTAAAATGCCAAATGCAAACAAACCCAGAAGAGGACCATAGGTGACGCCGGCAAATTTCAAGATGAAATCTATAATTAGTTTATCATTCATCCATTTAAAAATGATAACCATGATTAAAAACACAACTGCAAAGGCAAAGTGTACTTTCAGCCTCGTTCGCTTTTTTTCTTTTTCTGTTCCTTCCTTTTTGTTCAGCCCCAGTATATCAATACAAAAACAGGAAGTAAGCGATGTAATAGCGCCATCTACACTTGGAAATAACGCAGAAATTAAAGCAATTACAAATATGATAGCGATGGCATTGCTGAAATTACCACTTAGTGCAATGGTAGGAAACAAATCGTCTGGTGCAGTCTGTATTCCATTTTGCGAAGCGTAGAGATACAATACGCCACCCAACATCAGAAACAAAAAATTCACAATCAATAAAATGATAGAGAAGGTCATTATATTCTTTTGTGACCCCCTTAAGGTTTTTACGCTGATGTTTTTCTGCATCATTTCCTGATCGAGACCTGTCATAGCAATAGCGATAAACATACCTCCTAATATATGCTTGAGTGCAAATGACCCGGCTTTAATATCCCAGTTAAAAATGCGGTTATAATTGTTGTCGCTCATCATTTGCCATGCGCCACCAAAATCGGTGCCCAATGCTTTGATGATAGCAATTACACAAACTACCAATCCAACTAACATTCCGGTAGTTTGCAGCGTATCAGTATAAACAATTGTTTTTACGCCCCCTTCAAAAGTGTATAATAATATTAATGTGAGAATAATTAAAGTAGTAGCCCAAAATGGAATGTGCATACCTTCCAAACGGTCAAAAACGAAAATCTGCAATACACTTATTACCAGATAAAGTCTTGCAGTAGCACCCACTACTCTTGATAAAATAAAAAAGAAGGCACCGGCTTTATGCGCATTAATGCCAAATCGTTTTTCAAGATAAGTGTAAATACTGGTGAGGTTCATTTTATAAAAAAGCGGCAATAGGATGAAAGCGATAACTGCATAGCCGAACAGATAACCTATTACTACCTGAAAATAATAAAAGCCACTACTGCCTACGCCACCTGGTACGCTTACAAATGTAACGCCACTTAAAGAGGTACCTATCATACCGAATGCCACCAGCATCCAGTTACTGTTTCGGTTACCAATAAAAAATGATTCGTTATTTGAGTTTCGGGAAGTAACCCAGGCTACACCCAATAGTAAAACAAAATAACCGGCGATAATGGCAAGTAATAGAGTAGAATTCATAATCGTTATTTAATATTAAGAGCGGTTCAAGATAAAGAATTTTACTTTTCTTTGTTTCATTAATAATAAACAAATGATCATTCAATCTGTTGCCGTTTTTTGCGGCTCAAAAACCGGAGTAAATCCACTCTTTGCAAAACATGCAACACAACTTGGTAAAATTCTGGCTGAAAATAAAATTAAATTAATTTATGGTGGCGCCAATGTAGGTATTATGGGAATGATTGCTGATGCTGTAATGAGTCATGGCGGAAATGTGACCGGCATTATTCCCAAAGTACTGGTAGATTGGGAAAGAAAACACGATAGTATTACTGAGCTTATCATTACAGAAGATATGCACGACAGAAAGAAAATTATATATTCCCGTTGCGATGCTGCAATTATTTTGCCTGGAGGATTTGGCACTTTAGATGAACTTTTTGAAACCGTAACATGGAATCAGCTTTCCATTCACGATAAGCATATTTTTATTCTGAATTCAGGCGGATTTTATAACCATCTGATTCAACATATAGAGGTCATGAAATCGGAAAATTTTTTATACGAAGAAGCCATTCAAAATTTAACTGTAATTAATCAGCCAGAGGAATTTATTTCATATCTCTAAACTGTCTTAATCGTCATTTTTATTTTCTTTGAATTTTCTGTCTCCCTGAAATAAAGGAATTTGTAATCCTCCATTAATAATAGGAATAGATCAACCATACCCATCGGTATATGGTGAGTTGACATTATTGCTTACATCAAACAAAACCGAGAGATAATAAAATGGGCCGCCGCCGCGACCAAAGCGCCCCTGAGTATATCCACCTCCAATTAAGAAACTTCCTGCATCTGCTTTTGCTTTATCAATGGGAGTACGGGTTGGTGGTATATACTTTTGTCTGATAAAATTGTGTTCAATTTGCGCCTGTGCAAAAAGAAAACGTACTGGATACAACTTGATAAATCCACCACCACCAAAGACATTCTGACGCAGTTTGGCGTCAAATATGCCATTATAATCTCTGTATGATGAATAATTATAATTCACAACGATGCCTGCATCCAGCCAGTTGGTAAGGCTATAACCAAAAACCGGACTGGCTCCAATTAAAAATGTATTATTGTAAAAACCCAATGAGACTGTGCCTCCTGTAAAAAAATTTTCTTTATTAAAGCCCTTCTTTACCTCTTCCTCCTCTTTCTCTTTTTGCGCAAAAAGATTGGCAGACAAAACGGTCGTTAATAATAAGGATGCAAATATTCTCTTCATTTTTGTTACTTTAATTATTTAGATCAAAAATTTTACCGGGGTTTAAAATATTATTTGGATCAAATGCTTTTTTTATTTCACGCATCAATCGCAGATTAGTTTCTTTAAAAACAATATCCATATATGGTTTTTGTATCAGCCCTACCCCATGTTCGCCACTGATGGTGCCCCCCAACTGATGCACCAGTTCAAATAACTCACGCAGTGCCATTGTCATTTCTTCGTTACCATGACTGTTAGGTATTCCTTCTTTCCGTATGCGAATATGTAAATTGCCATCACCCGCATGTCCATAACATACCACTTCAAAATCATGCTTGCGCCCCAATTCTTTTACACCTCTTATCAATGCAGGTAACTCAGCCCGAGGAACTACTGTATCTTCTTCAATAGTATAACCGATTAGTTTTACTGCCTCCGCAACTCTTCTTCTCAATTTCCACAATTCAGCTTTCTGCGTTGCATCTTCTGCAAAATAAACTTCTCCAATATCATATTGCGTTAACAGGTTGCTAATAGCTTCCATTTCCTGCATCAGCACATCCATATTATTGCCATCTACTTCAATGATGAGGTGTGCGGCTGTATCTTCAGTAACAGGAACAGCATTACTATCAACAAAACTGCTCACGATTTTCAGTGCATCAATTTCAACCAGTTCCATTGCACTGGGCACAAAGCCTGCTCTGAAAATGGCGCTGACTGCTTCGGCTGCTTCATCCAGACTTTTGAACGGCACCAGCATTAATAAATCGTACTGAGGCAGCGGAATGAGTTTCAATACAATTCTCGTAACAATTCCCAAAGTGCCCTCGCTGCCAACTGTAAGTTGTGTAAGATTATAACCGGTAGAATTTTTCAACACATTGGCTCCTGTCCATATTATTTCGCCGGTAGGCAATACCATTTCCAAATTCAAAACATAATCTTTTACCACTCCATATTTTACTGCTTTGGGTCCACCACTGTTCTCTGCAATATTGCCGCCAATAAAGCAGGAACCACGACTACTGGGATCGGGCGGATAAAAAAGCTTTTTCTCTTTTACAGCGTTCATCAGTACCTCTGTTATCACACCCGGCTCGGTGGTTACCTGTAAATTTCTTTCATCTATTTCCAATATGGAATTCATTCGATCGGTAGAAATTAATACACCACCCAGATGAGGCAATGCGCCTCCGCTTAAACCTGTACCGGCACCACGTGGTGTAACCGGGATTTTATCTCTATTACAGATTTTCATGATGGCACTTATCTCTTCAGCCGTTCTGGGTCTTATTACAACTTCGGGTGGGTAGAGCAAGTTTTCAGTTTCATCGTGCCCATAATGATTCAGCGATTCTTCATCGGCCAAAACAAATGCATCGCCTGCAATTTTTTTAAACTCCTGAATATGCTGTGATGTAAGTAAAGCTGTGGCGTTTTTCATTTCTCAAAAAAATAAATGTGGCCGTAAAAATCGGAATAAAAGAAAGAAAAACAGAATAAAATCAATAGCCACTCTTAAATGATGGGCAAATAAAATCTCGCTTATTGCCGCTATATTTATCTTTCAGCCCTGTTTTTACAATGGAAATTTCAAAAGCACCACGTGTATTGTTGAAATTTTTTAAGGAAGATGTTGTAGCATCATAACTAAAAGTAAAATTAAAGTCTTTGACACCCAGGCCCACCATAGGAATAAAGGCATCCCGATATCGATAATATAATCCTGCCATAAGTGTTTTATCACCATCGCCCGAAAGATTATATCGGGCATTCAACCCTCCCACTATTTCATAAGATTTTGCCTGAAATGATGCATAAATATTTGGATTGACAATCCAGCGATCATTAGGCATAAAACTACCATTCATAAATGCTGTGTATCTTACCGGTACTCTGCTTTCATTATCCTTGACGCTAAAAAAAGTTTCTTTGGGTCTGTTTACATGCATGGCCGAAAATCCGGCATTCAGATAAAGTGTTCCTTCTGTAAAGTAAGCGTAGTTCAATCCTACCTGCATATCCAGATAATTGATATTATTGGCAGCCAACACAGGTGCATCTGAAGTATTGTGTGCGTCAAAAAATTTTCCATTCCACTGACTGGGAAATGTAAGATTGGAGGTATTGATTCTTTTATTTGCCCAGCCTACATTAAAACCAAGGCTAAGCAGGCTTCCCAAATTCAACATTTGATGATAGGCTACCGAGCCATACATTTTAGTTGAAGTAAGTACACTGGTACCTGCTACATCTCTTAATATTTGACCACCCAGACCCAACCATCCAGTATTATCACTATTGGGCATTACCTGCACATCACCATACGCACTTATTGTTTTATAAGGAAAAGCAGAAACAGAAGCCCATTGATTTCTAATGTTGAATCCAATTCTATAATCACCTTCGGGAATAAAACCCGTATTGGCCGGATTGGTTAATAAGGGGGCATTAAAAAACTGAGAAAAATGAAGATCCTGTGCAAATGAATATTTCATCATCGTCACAATGCAAATCAACACAATTGCTATCCTTCGTATTTTATTCATTGACTTCTCTTAATTTGAATACCGTTTTTATCTGATTAAAGTTATATCACCTTTCTTAGTCAACTTGGCACCATCAGTAAATTCCACACTCAATGTATAAACATAAACATCCATAGGCTGTACCACTCCTTTTACTTTTCCATCCCATCCTTTTGAAATGGTGTTAGACTCAAATACTTTTTGCCCCCATCTGTTCCAGATAATGAAAGTCATTTTACCAATTCCAAAACCTCTTACATACACCACACTGTTTTGATCTCCACTTAAAGGTGTAAATGCATTTGGCACACCTACAACAGGTGTGATGAGTGCCCCAACAGGTTTACATACTGTAGCAGGACATCCGGCAGCATTGTATGCAGTAAGGCATGCATTGAAAGTAGCGGTTTTATTGTATTGATGTGTTACAGGAAGTCTGGAGCTAGTAAGTAGCGAATCACCATCACCAAAAACCCATTTAAAATTTACAGCATCTAAAGAAGATAAATTGGCAAATATTGTAGGTGTATTTTCCAAAGGAGGACTTGGGCTCCAGCTAAAATCTGCAATAGGTGCATCCATTACAGTAATCGTAAATCGGGCTGTGTCGGTAAGATTACAGGTACTCGGATTATTGGCAACCAGCATAACATTAAATATGCCAGGTGCAGGATAAAGATGAGTAGGGTTGGATGCTGTTGACAAAGGACTGCCATCACCAAAATCCCAGATGAAAGTTTCACCCGCAACTGAGTTATTGGTAAAAACAGCATTATATGGAATACATCCCAATTCCGGTGTTGAAAAAGCTGCTTTCACATTTGCCGCTACATTCAGCTGTACTATTAATGAATCTGGCGCATTGCAATAAGTAAGATCATTCAACAACAGTTTTACATTATAAGTACCCGGACTCGCATAACTATGATTTACCGAAACAAGTCCAGTTGTTACTTTAGGAGTACCATCGCCAAAATCCCATGTAAATGAGCTGGCACCGAATGGGTTGGCAGGGGGTGCAGTTGATAAATTATCAAACTGATAATTAAATGAGGTACAAGGCGGCAGTTTTATAGGCGTCATTGCAAGATTGGCTTTTATATCACCAGCTCGGATGGTAAGCCTTGATGTATCTCGCACATTACAAGTAGAGGGATCAATCGCAATCAACATTACATTATATAATCCAACAGCATTATATGTATGAGATGCTGATGGAGTGGCTGTAGTTAACACTGGAGAACCGTCCCCAAAATGCCATTCATATGATTGTGCATTAGCAACTGTGTCAGAAAAATCTACTGTCATTGGAATACATCCATAAGTTCTGGGCTCCCCATTTATTGCTGATTTTAAACCTGCTTGTACACCCGATAGATTCATTGCAATCTTTACCATTGTGAGATTGCATCCGGCACTACCAGCATTATTTACTGTTGACCAGGCGCCAGGCGTAGTAGGGTATGGAGGTCTTCCATTGGGGTCCAAATTGCAATTGCCACAAATGGCTTGATAGATTACTCCATTTTTATCAAAACGGCTGGTACCACCATCTACATGATCGGCTCCAAAAGCAGGTCTATTATTTTCACCAAAAAAACTTCCGAATAACTGACCCGCTGCATCTTTCCTTAATACAAAGAAGTAAAAATCTTTTCCGTCGGTTGTTGTTTTTAATGCATCAGGCGTTACTGGTAATCCGGAAGTGCCTGCACTGGCATAAGGATTTGCTGTAGTATAAAAGCCACCCCAGCCTGAAATGTAAACATTCTCGCATCTGTCAACCAAAAATGCAACTAATGATATATCTGGCGTGGGAGCTCCCTTTCCAAAACAGGTAGCATAAACATAGGCAGATAAATCAGGCTGCAATTTTGCAATAAACTGTTTTCCTCCAGGCATACTATATGGAGCATTTACTACTTGCCAGTTGCCAGTTGTTTGTCCCATGATATAAGGGAATCCATTTAAATCAAACTGTATTCCAAAAACCTGATCGGCACCAGTGGTGCCAATAAAAGTGGAGCGAATTAATGTAGTACCGCTATTATTTATTTGCGCTACAAAACCGTCAATAGGTGTACCGCTTCCTCCGGTATTAATAGCAGTGCCCAAAGTACCTGCATGGTTGCCGGGAAAATCGCTGCTTTCGGTACCGCCGCCTACATAGATATCTCCATTGGGAGCTAATGAAAGTACATAAGCTGCGTCATTCAAACTACCACCCAATAAACCAATAAATTGTCTTACACTTAAATCGGTATTATATTTCAATACCACACCATCCTGTCCGCCGCCAAATGTTGTTCTAAATGCGGCTGGTGAAACAGGAAAATCACTAGACGATTGTGTGCAGGATGCGAGATATACATTGCCGGCTCCATCAAGTATTACTTCACTTCTTCCATCATCACCATAGTTTCGTTGCAACGAATTAGTACCGCTTCGGGTATCATTAATATTCACACCATCGCTTCCTGTGCCACCAATTCTTTTAGAACCTATCAGGCTGGATCCATTTGCAGAAAGTTTCATTAATATAATATCCCAACCTCCACAAGGGCCAACAATATCTGCAGCACCATTCTTCAATGGAAAACTAGCAGGACCCGATAAAGCAGATTTCGTACGACCGGCCAAAACTAGATTTCCCTGAGGGTCCACAACAAGACTATGCACCTGCTCATCACTACTGCCACCAATATAAGTTGCATATACACGATTGGCACCATTGGGTGTAAGCTTAATAATACTAATATCTGTCGCACCGCTAAAATTTGTTTGAAAAGCCCCTGTAGTAACCGGGTAGCCGGGTTCCAGATTATAACCGCCGCCAAACATACTGCCATCGGGGCCATAAGTAGCTGTAAAACCCCAGTTGTCGCCACTGCTTCCAGAGAAAGAACAAAACACAATGACAGGGTCTATAACCAATGTAGCTTTGGGATCATAATCCTTTACATCAAATCTTACAATATTATCTTTTACTGAATACTTACAATTAATTTCTTTTTTTCCATTGAGGTCGGCCTGATAAGTATAAGGAGATGATTCTTTTAATTCGCCCAAGGAAGTCTTAATCAGCAATTCTTTATTTTTTGTTTGCAAATGATCTACCCCGCTGTACTTCAAAGCAATCTTTGAAACATCGCCTCCCGGCTTTACAATGATATCGTATTTTAAATAACCGTAATTGGTATAATATCTTACATCAATATTAGGATAAACCTCCTGCAGTGTTATTGTTTGAAAAATCCCACAATCGCTTCCCCATTTTGAAGGATCGTTTCCCTTGAAATAATTATTGACGGTTGTAAGTGGCTTTTCGGCTTTTGTTTTGTTATCAAATGTATTTCCCAAAAAATCAACGGTAAAAGCATGACTTCTTACCATAAATTTTTCTTCAGGTAAATCGTGACGGCCATCATGAATCAATTGGCGAACATTGGACATATCTGACGCATCATATTGCACCATTGTAATGCCACCTTTGCGGATATAAAAATCGCCGTTATTTACAGCACCCCTATATAATACACGGGAATCCCACTGACCTTTATTCTCTATAAACTCAATATTGCCCTGTGCCAGCAATTTTACTGAACAAAAAATGACAGAAGCAAATAAAATTAGTTTTTTCAGGGTATTCATATTTTCAGTAAAATAACTAATTCCTTTTAATTTATAAACGAAACTTTCTGTTAAGAAGTTTGTTTTAAAGTGTAAATCTATTGTACAATTCAAAATATTTTCCAAAAGCGGAAACAATTGGAAGTATTATGAAATTTTACTCCAGATTACTCTTTTTCCTGATTGATTCAGGAAATTCTTTAACGGCAAATTTCCGGCCGAACTTAACTCGGGATCCAATTCTAATATTGTTGCAGCAATATTTTTTGCTGTTTCAAGAATTTCCCGATCTTGGACTATGGATGCCAATTTGAAGTTTAAAGCACCACTCTGTTTCGTTCCATCAATTTCTCCCGGTCCTCTTAACTGCAAATCTTTTTCGGCTATTTCAAATCCGCTGGCCGTTGTTACCATAGTATTGATGCGTTCCCGGGCATCATTACCCAATTTGGAGCCTGTTATTAATATACAATAGCTTTTATCGGCACCCCGGCCTACCCTACCACGCAACTGATGCAGTTGTGATAGACCAAATTTTTCGGAGCTTTCAATAATCATTACTGAAGCATTGGGCACATTTACACCTACTTCTATTACTGTGGTAGAAACCATGATTTGTGTGTCGTGGGTTACAAATCTTTTCATATTGATTTCTTTTTGCTCAGTTGGCTGCTTCCCATGCACCATACTTATCCAGTATTTAGGTTCGGGAAAATAAGCTTTTACGTTTTCATACCCTTTCATCAGGTTTTCATAATCCAGCTTTGCGCTTTCTTCAATCAAAGGAAAAATAATATAAATCTGCCGGCCTTTTAATATTTCGGCTTTGATAAAATCCATCACCTTGCTTCTTTGCGATTCATTGCGATGTACGGTGGTAATGGGTATTCTGCCCGGTGGTAATTCATCTATAATGCTGTAATCTAAATCTCCATAGGCTGTCATTGCCAAAGTTCGGGGAATGGGTGTCGCTGTCATCACCAATATATGAGGCGGTATGGTAGCTTTTTCCCAAAGCTTTGCTCTTTGTGCTACGCCAAAACGGTGTTGTTCATCTATAATAACCAGCCCCAGATTTTTAAACTTTACTACATCTTCAATAACTGCATGTGTCCCTATTAATATTTGCAATTCTCCGTCAGCCAGTTCAGCCAGTATTTTTTTTCTTGCTGCTGCTTTTGTTGATCCTGTAAGCAAATGCACCTTTACATCCATTTGCTCCAGCAATGAAGCAATTGTGTTGTAATGTTGTTGCGCCAAAATTTCGGTAGGTGCCATCAGGCAAGATTGAAATTGATTATCTGCTGCAAGCAACATTATTAAAACCGCAACAATTGTTTTGCCACTTCCTACATCCCCCTGCAATAATCGGTTCATTTGTCTGCCGGTAGCAGTATCATTGCGTATTTCTTTAATCACTCTTTTTTGTGCTGATGTAAGTTCAAAAGGCAAATGTGAATGGTAAAATGTATTAAACAAAGCGCCCACTTTATCGAACACCACTCCTTTTGAGGAGCGATGTCGTTTGCTCTTTATTAACTGCATGCGCAATTGTGCAAAAAAAAGTTCTTCAAATTTTAAACGATTAACAGCCGCATCATACCCATCTTTATTTTCAGGAAAATGAATTTTACAAAAGGCCTGAAACCGATTAATCAATTTTAGTTGTTTCAAAATATTTTCGGGAAAATTTTCTTCAATATCTTTTTCACGAATTTGTTGTAGCAAAGCCATTGTAAGTTTGGCAATTTGTCTGCCACCCAGTCCTTTTGCTTTTAGCTTTTCGGTAGTGGTATAAACGGGTTCCAGAAATTTTTTTGCAATAGATTGCTCTGGCTGTAATAATTCTATTTCGGGGTGCACAATTTGTGGCTGGTTATTAAAATATGATACACGACCATACACCAGATAAGATTGCCCGGTTTGTAAAAGTTTTTGAACCCAGCTCAATCCCTGAAACCAGGTGAGTTCAATAACGCCTGTTTTATCTTTCAACTCAGCCACTATTCGCTTTCCCTGTTTTTGACCAATGGTTTCAAAACTGAGTAATACACCTGCAATTTGTACAAACTCTGTTGCAGTATTAATTTCTTTCACAGTATTTAGCTGTGTTCTGTCAATATGCCGAAAAGGGAAATGCGAAAGCAAATCACCAAAAGTAAAAATGCTTAGTTCCTTTTTTAAAAGATCTGCACGCAGGGGACCTACCCCTTTCAGGTATTCAATGGGTGTAGCTAATATGTTTAATGAAGTGGAGATGACTGTTGCTTTTTTACAAAAATAATCATTAGAAGATTGAGGTATTACGATTACATCAAATCATCAAACCCTCCGAACAGATTTTTCCCAAAGCACCGACTGACGACCATTTACAAATCGCAAAAAACCTTTAACCAAACAAAAATTCATAAATACAAAATAAAATGGAATGGTAAAGATGCCTGCTTTTTTGCCGGCACTTACATATCCCCAACCCAAAAAAGCAAATGCATAAAAAATAGATTGCATAATGAGCAAACTGCTATACAATCCGTCATTGAAAAAAATAACCAAAAGAAAATTAGTAGCAAAAACTAAGATCAAAGACAGCGGACATAAAGCCCAGCGAAACAAACGACGGGATAGGTATTGAAACGCCAGTAATGGATATTTGAAAATATTGAAAACGGCTTTGAGCATATTTACCGATTGATAAGCACCAGCAGCAATCCTGATTTTTCTTTTGGCTTCTTCAACCAGCGAAGCAGAAGCCGTTTCGGTAGCAAAAGCATCAGGCTCATAAGCAAAACGATAACCTCTTAAACACACCTGCATAGAAATAACAAAATCATCCAGAATAACCTGATCGTCTATTGGTGAAAACAAATGTGTGCGAATGGAAAACAATTCACCCGCTGCACCTACAATTGAGTAAAAAGATGCATCCATTTTCTTTAAGAAAGATTCATATTGCCAGTAAAGCCCCTCCGCCTCGCCTACCACCGATTCAACTTGGTTTTGTAAAATTCTTTTTTCGCCTGCCACACCACCAATGTTTTCATTTTGGTAATGAGGCATTATTTTCTTCAAACATTCGGGATTGAGCATGGAATTGGCATCACTAAACACAACGAAAGGCGTTGTTACTGTTTGCATTGCCCTTTTAATTGCCGCATACTTTCCTTGTCTTTCTGTTTGATGTAATAATTTTATTTCAGGAAATTGTTTAACTATTGTTTCTGATTTATCTACAGATCCATCAGTAACTACCACCAACTTCACCATTTCCACAGGATAATCTATAGCCAGTGTATTACGAATTTTTTTTTCCAGAATGTCGGCTTCATTGTATGCAGCAATGATGATAGTAACAGGTGGCGTTTCTGTACTGTTTTTTTGTTTATCCTTTTGCAGCAGCACATTGATGTTATTGAAAAGCCACAACATCAACCCATATCCTATATAACAATAGAAAAGAATTCCAAGGCTTAGCCAAAAAAGTATTTGTAATATTTCTTTCATCTGTATTCGGAAATTACGAAGCTAACTTCGCAAATTTCCCAGTAAGTATTGTATTTCAACGAAACAAATAAAGAAAAACTGCCCATTCTTCAGGCATAAAGGGCAAAACGCTTGCCATTCGTAGCTGCGGTTTCTATTTTAGTGCTACCAATCCAATAACTTGAACCTAAACAGGTATCATGAAGAACCATTTCCACCTTTTGCAGACTTTTCTGCAGTTTGATGATTTTAAAATTGCGTTGCTTTCATTTTTCAGTGCATTTGTTGTAACGCTTATTGTCATCCCTCCTTTAATCAGCTTTATAAATAAGTACCGGTTGTTTGATAAGCCCAATGCAAGAAAAGAACACACCATGCCTATACCTACCATGGGTGGATTTGCAATAGTAGCCGGAATGTTAATGGCCTTAATATTATGGTTTCCGTTTAGTGCCAACGCACCCACTATCAGTTTTTTCTTTTCAGTTCTTATTTTACTGGCTTTGGGAATTTTAGACGATCTGAAAGATCTTTCAGCTAAATATAAATTTTTTGTACAAACCGCAGTTGCCATATTGATTGCATTATCCGGTATTCGCATTACTTCATTTGAAGGGTTCTTAGGAATTTATGAATTGCCTGTTTACACGCAATACACATTTACCATATTGGCAATAGTGGGCATTACCAATGCATTCAATCTGATAGATGGCATTGATGGGCTTGCAGGCGGATTGGGTTTTATGAGTTTGATGGTGTTGGGTTTGTTTCTAACTACCAATGGCGATGCCAATACTGCCCTTATCGCTTTTGCATTAGCAGGAGGTATTCTCGCTTTCTTATATTTCAATCTGAACCCAGCTAAAATTTTTATGGGTGATACGGGTTCACTGGTTTTGGGATTTGTAATATCTGTTTTATGCATCAGACTGATGCAGGTAAATGCAGATGCTGAACAACCGGCGTTGGCAAATGCACCTGTTTTTGTATTGGCAGTTGTGTTGATTCCGGTGTTTGATACATTGCGTGTTTTCATAACAAGAACCATTAAAGGCGGTTCTCCCTTTGTGGCTGATAAAACACACATCCATCACTTGCTTACCAATCAGGGTTTTAGTCATGGCTTTGCAGCGAGGGTTATTTGTTTTTTGCATGCAATGATATTATTACAGGTTTTCTGGCTAAAAGATCTGCGTCAGGAAGTATCGGTTTTAATATTACTGGTCTTTACTTCATTAGCAATTTTCTTATTGAAAAAACTAAGTATCTTCTATAACGGCGCAAATAATCGTGAAGCAAAAAAATCTAAAGAAAAGCAGATGGAGTCTGTTTATTAAAGGGTTTTATTTTTGATTTGCCCAGGAAGTAATGATATGAGCAGCTTCAATAATTGAAAAACAATATCTGTTTATAAAATCTTGAGGTAAAGACTCGTGCAATGGAATGGAATAACTTGCAGTAAGCGCTTTGGCTCCATCAAAATCCACATAAGCCAGTCTTGCTGTCAACTCTTCTTCAGGCCGGTTAAAATCTACGCCTGGTAAAATAGCTACACCTGTTTCTTCCAATAACTTATTGCATAAAATATTACTATTTATAATGCCTCGTTTTTTTAAACCTGATTCCAGCTTGCTAAAATCAAGAAATAAATAGAATGCACCAGAGGGATCGTTAACATCAATATTGCCATTCCTGAGAATTTCTGAAACTTTAACACCTAATCCCGATAATATTTGACGGGCATGGCTTAAATAATTTTCAATTTCTGCACTTCCATGAAATGCTTGAATTGCTGCAAACTGAATTGGGGCACTTACAGCAGTAAATGTTTCGCTTGCTACAACAGTCATTGCTTCCAGCAACCATCGCAATGCAAGTGGAAATGAAAAAGTACCTAATCGCCAACCTCCAGCGCCACACCATTTTGATAAACCTGAACTGACAATGGTTCCTTCGGGATAATATTTCGCAATAGATACATGATTTCCCTGATGATGCAACTGACCATAAATTTCATCTGATAAAATATAAATATTGTTTTCGGCTGCTGCTTTTGCCAATGCTTTTATATCTTCTGGTTTGTAAGTAATCCCATCCGGATTACCAGGATAGTTTAATATTAAAAGATAGGAACCACTGTATTCTTTTTTTCGTGACTTACAGAAATCATTCAACAATTGAGGCGAAAGCCGCCAATGTGCTTCTTTATTTGTATGAATGATGTGTACAATATTGCCAATAATTTGTGCTTGTGGCAAATAAGAAACCCAACTTGGACTTGGAATTAATACTTCACCATCAAATACCATTTGAAGTAAAAACAATAGTTCTTTGGAACCCGGACCAATAATTATATTATCAGGATGAAAACTGATGCCATCTTTTTTCTGATGAAAATCCGCTACGGCCTGTCTTAATTCGGGCAAGCCCTGAACATGTTGATACTCTTTTTGTGTTGCAAACAGTTTTAATGCATTTACAACTGCATCCGGAATGGGAAATGGCGACTGTCCTAAGCCCAGCTTATACACCCTCTTTCCATTTGCAGCCATTTCTTTACAAAGCTGATTAATTTTTAATGTTGGAGATAACTTGAGGCCCGCTAAGTTTGGGTTCAGCCGATAATACTGATTATTATTTTGAGATTCAGGTTTATCTTCCTTAGATGACATTGATGATTCTGATAGCTCTATCATTAGTATAAATTTAATTCTTCTTCGAAAAAGAATTGCTTATCTCCAAATGCCGGTTTCAAATCCGTTAGCCAAACTGCCTGATCATCATATTCAGCAAAAAATGGTCTGGCTGCCCAATCCGGATTTCTTCCCTGCAAAAATCGTAATGTCATAATTTTTTTGCCTCCTGTTTCTCCAATACCCAAAACCTGAATTTTTCCAGGCATTGCACTCATACTGGGGCCCCTTACAGTTCGGCATACACCGCTTACTTGCTGATACGCTTTTCTGAAAATATCCCAGGCTTCTACTAATGGCACTTTAAAATAATGTTGTGCACCTGTATCTCTGGCTACAAACATATAATAAGGAATACAATTTAAATTAACCTGTTGACGCCACATGGCAGCCCAAATATCAGGGTCAGCATTAATATTTCTCATCACGGGTGATTGTGTTCTTATTTGCGCCCCTGTTTGTAACACTCTTTTTATGGCTGTTTTAACCGCTTCTGTTGACAACTCAACTGGATGATTGAAATGCGCCATGATGGCAAGATTTTTTCCGCTTTTTACTATTTTTTCAAAAGTTCTTAAAGTGTCGTCAGCATCATCATCCGAAATAAATTTATAGGGCCAGTAACCCAAAACTTTTGTCCCAATTCTTATTGTTTGCAAATTAGGTATGTCTGCTTCCAGCAATGCGTCAATATAAGTTGAAAAAATTTTATTTTTCATAATCATCGGATCGCCACCCGTAAAAAGCAGGTCAGTTACTTCTGTATGTTCCTGCAAATATTTTATAAGCAACTCCGTTTCCCGCATAGCAAATTTCCATTCATCCATTCCTACAAACTGTGGCCACCGAAAACAAAAGCTGCAATAGGCATGACAGGTTTGCCCCTGACTTGGAAAAAACAAAACCGTTTCCCGGTACTTATGTTGCATACCGGCAAGTTTGTGATCATCAATCATAGGCACATTATGTTCCAACTGACCTGCAGGATGAGGATTAAGTTGTAACCTGATAGCATGTGCCACTTTTTTTATTTCATCTTTAGAAGCACCTGCATCCATTGTCTTTCTCATCAACTGATAATGTTCATCAGTGAGCATTTCTTTTCTTGGAAAAGTTAAAGTATAAATAGGATCATCGGGTACCTTATTCCAATTGATTAACTGATCTACTACATAGTTGTTAGATTTAAAAGGCAACACTTGACTTACAATTTCAATATCTCTGATTTGTTCATCGCTTAGGTTTGATACCTGTGGTATCATTCTAAAATTGTGTTGAGCAAATGACTGATAAGAAAAACCTTCTGCTTTTTTGGATAATTGCATGGAAAAAGTTTTAAGTAAACAAATAGGATTGCGAATGATGATTTTCCGAAGAAAAAAACAAATAAATGCAGTGAAAGGAAAATAAATGGTTATTTCAAAAATAGGACAATAGAAAAAAAATAATCAATATTGAATGTTAAAAAAAAGAATTGAACGATTTTTAATGAATATATTTATCATTATTGAATAAATTATTCTAGCTGAAATAATAATGCGATTAATTACAACATGAAAATACAATTGGTTGATATAAATAGGGCAAGTAAGTTTTGCTCAATCAAATGCATTCAATGTATCATCACAATATGTTTTCGCTTTGAAAACAGCATCAAACTCAGTAAGAAATTTTGGTGATGCAAAAACAAATAGTGTCTTTGTAGAATTACTTCGCAGGAACAATAGTAAAATATTCCATTGCTTAAACAGTTGAAATATTATGTGTCGCGGCCTTTAGCTACCAAAATCAGATATTCATTTTTTTACAATTGCAAAGACAATTGCAAATTTGAAAGTTCATCAACAAGAAAAGAAATTCATGAATCATCGCTACTGTTGTAGCGGATTTACCATACCTGCTTTTCAGACTACTAAAATTTTTTTAAGTCAGGATTTAGCTTCTCAATTTTTTACACTTATGTCTAATCATTTTGCCAATCCATATTGATCATATATACCAGAGCCGGGATTTTCTGCATCAAGCAGGTTGAGCAACCTGGCACCTTTAATGCACGACCAGTATGCATTATAGGTTTTTGCTTTGCTCTCAATTTTTGAAAATTTTATTTGCCAGTTGTTGATAACTGTAAATGTACCTGCTGACTACACTTGCTGATACTTGGTATTGCCTACCATTCCGCTTACCACCATCAGTTTCCATTTGTATGTATTGCCAGCGCCAAATTGAAACATTTGATTTGACTGATGAATATTCATGCCTGCATAGTTGCCGGTATAAACTTGATAAAGCTGTTGCACACCGGTAAAATCGCTTGTCCATTTGCCGTTGAAATCAGCAGTTGCAATAGCAAACTTGTTTCGGAATTTCATAGCCGAAAGAGGATTCATCAGGTCAGTTTCGCTATCCCATTTAATAGTGTAGGGGTCAAACTCAAAATTTTGAATAAAGGCATTCTTGTTTGGACATATAAATTCAATCCATCCGCTTTCGCCTTGTCTGAACAGCACAATAAATACTCCTTTCCCATCCTCATTATTTGTTGCGCTGCCAAAACCAAGATAAGGCCTGTTGTACGAAGAGATGTAGGTAGTGCGGTATTCATTAAGATTGGAGTAGCGGGGCGCTACCAGTATATTCCATGCCGCATTGGTAAGTGGCTCGGGATCGGCAGGAAAAATGGTGCCTTCTTTGGGATAATGAAGCAACACTTTTATATCTCCTTTTGTTACTTCTACCCAATCTTCTTTTACTACAGCGTTCCAGCCATCATCAAAGTTGGTAATGTTAAATGCGTAGCCGTCAACTATTGCGGATGATGATTGCTGATGGGTGGTTTCTGTTTTTGTATCGGATTCGGATGGTTGTAGTAGGGCAGTGTTGCCCGATAGTTTTTTTAATGTAATTGATTCAAAAAATGCCGGCATTTCTTTTTCATACACATCGGTATTGGTAAGAACGATAAGATTGACCATTTTTTCAACGGCGCTTGCTGTTACCAGCATCACTACGCCTTTATTACCATCGCTTTCAAACGGGGCATAGCCGCTATGTGTCTCCCAGCCGTTTTCAGAAGTTGGTGCTTGCATTTCGGGTGCTGCACTCACTTTTACCATTTCTTTTACCAAAGATTCCCAGGCCAAATCAAAATTTTCTTTGTGATTAGTTGTGCCTGGCACTGCTTTATACAACGTAATAAGACAATAGGCACCAGTGGCTGCATCTTCTTTTGAAAACTGTATGGCATCGGCCGACTTTTCTTTTTTCCAGGTCGTGGGTGCATTGTATGTTGCTAAATCAAAGCTTTCTTTTTGTGCAACGGATAGTAAAGCAACAGCACAACAAGCAATGAACAAAAATATTTTCTTCATGATGTTATTTTTTTGAAATAAAAGTAGTACCCATAATAGTTTGGCGCTATCCTGTAAAACAGGGAATTTTAGTCTTTTGTGATTTTGATATTGCTGATATAATAGGTATCGTTTTCTGCACTGTTGCCCGCACAATCAAAGGATAGCGCATTAAACAGATGAGCATCAGGTAATGCTTTTTCATATTCCGCAATCTTAATTTTATTAATAAACACCTGTAGCATTTCTCCGGTCTTTTTTATAGTTATGCTGATGCGATTATTTTTATTATTGTTGGAAAAGCCTTTGGCAGTGTACCATTTACTACCGGTTAAATAACCCGGTGGGGTTGTAAATTTTGTTTCCAACTCGGCTTCTCCATCCCTGCCATCAAAGCCGGGCCGAAGTTTTACTATAATAAATGATTCTGCATTACCGGCTGAGATTTCTTTTGATAATAGCATGGATAAGCCTTTGGCGCCCCAGGTAAAATTTTGTGTTGCTACCAGGTCGTAACTCAACGTAAAGTTTTGAGGCAAAGGTTTTTTTAGACTGCTAGCATTTATTTTGTGGCCTCTCAATGCCACCCAATTTCCATCCAATCCATCTGGCTTGCTTACCACGGCTGTAGTTCCACCATTCGCAAATTTCGCCTCCCAGCCAATGGGCTTTTTTCCAATACTTGTTGTTGAAAAATCTTCAAAGAAAAAAATGCTTTTATCGGTGCTGATTTTCTTACTTGCTTCCGATGCTCCCGAAACTACCACCGCTTCTTTGAACGATGGTGAACGCAGGGGTTTGTAAGCTTGGCCTTTAATTTTTTCAGGTTCAAAAAAATAGTTATAGGCATAATCAAAATTGAAATTATTCAGTATTGATTCGTGAAAGTGCAGAAAATAGGCCTGGTTCTCCATTCCCCAGGTCCACCTGATAACAAGCCATTGGGGTGGGTCTGTTTTGCATAGTTCAAGTGCCGACTGCTTTACTTTTAAAATGGCAAACGTAGCCTGTGTTGCCTTTTTATCAAATATATCATCGTATCCTTCGGTTGCATTTACAAAATACTGAAGCGAAATATCCGGTCCATCAAAACGCAACTCTGCGTAGTCGTTCCATTTGGGTTTATATTTTTCTTTTAGCCGGGCAATATTTTTTTGGGCAATTACATAATTTTCTGCCGATACAGGAACTATTTTTTGCCAGACAGGAAACTTCTTTTCGGCTTCTGTAAAAAATTCGCCGATTGTTATTTTCTCAAACGGAAGCGCTTTATTGTCTTTGGTCATTATAACAACATATTGCGAGCTTGGTAAAAAAAAGTGCTGATACTTAGCAATGTTTTTATGTTTATCAAAACCCAGTAAATCGCTTCGGGCTTTATCAGCATCATTATATCCATTTATATTATCCCTAAAATTTGGCAGTAAAAAATAATACGCTTCGGTACTTGAAATAAAGGAAATGGGTTTGCTGATTTGCCTGAGTTGATTAGCTTCAATAAACCAGAAATCACCGTGGCTAGTTTGCGGTACAAATTTTCCCTTTGCATCTTTTTTTAAAAACATGTGAATTTTGGTCTGCGCACCATACATAAGTGGCAGGGCATGGGCATGTGTATTAATTGCATTGCCCAGCAGGCTATTAGTTCCGCTGAATGTTGGAATATAGTTTTGATGATAAGTAGCATTGCCCAGGCAACCCCTGGGTGTGTATGATTGCTGCATCCATTCTATAAACTGCTGGCAATTTCCAATTTGCTTTGCACTATACTTCCTATTACCCAGTTGCTTGCCTTTGGGTGCTGTATTGTGTTTGCGAATTTCCATCCAGCCAATATCTATATCGGCAATACTTTCAAGCTTAAAGCCAATACGATCTACATAAACCGGCTGTGCTTTTGCATTAAATGTAACCGCAGCAAGTGCGATAATAAGTAGTTTCTTCATTTTATTAAGTTTTGTAGGTAGCTTATTTTTTCCCCAGCATATTTTTAAATACCGCAAAATCAATTGTTTCTTTTATTGCTTCCATATTTTTTTCAAATACCGGATCGTTTTTTGAAATTTTATACACTACCGTAAAAAACTGGGGCGATGACATGGACAAGTTTTTTCTATAATAGGCCAGATTTGGCTTTATGGCAAGAAAAGAACCATTGGTGCCTTCATCAACAAATTTTTCAAAACGCTCTTCTTCGTTCCACATACAAATAGCAGGCTCATTTAAGAAAGATTCAGGTTTTGCCAGATAGGCGTTAATGTTTTTAAAATACTGATCCAGGTAGGCTTTTTCGCCGGGGCTTTCTTGTACCATTTTTTCCAGGCGTTTCTTTTGTATCAACAAATATTCTTTGCGGCTGATATAGGAAAACGGCAGTGTGTCGTTGTAAGTGATCAGCCAACGGTACTCAAAAATTGGTGAGTTGTAATCTACTTTTTCTTCACCCATAAAATAATAACCATCTTTATTTACGGGTCGTTTTGTCAATTTTAAATATCCCCTAAAATCATCAGGCGCAAAGTTTGCAGCGTAGAGGTTATTCAATGAGTATATTACATTTGCTGTAATATTTACAGTAGTGGGAGTTGCAGCATCCACATAATATTTTGATTTGTCTTTACTCTGCTCATCGCATAAATACCTGAGGATATACATTGAATAGTAATAGGGATCCGCTATCCAATTGCTGGCAGCATTTAATCCTTTTCCAAACACTGAGGCATAAGTTATCTGGCATCCGGCTGGTTTATATTTTGCAGTAATCATTTTGTGGATGCTTGCAATAACCGCCTTTTCTTTTACTAAATCTGCCGGCTTTACATTTACAATTTGCCCTTTCATGCCCGCTTTCCATGTGCCGGGTTTTTGAGCCAATAATTCTTTTGTACAATCCTGTGCTGTTGAGCAAATGGGAAAAAGAATGATGGAGAATAATTGAAAGTATTTCATTAGATAATTTTATTAGTCAAATAACCCTTTGATAAAATTTTTTGAAGTCCCTATTGCTTCCAGTCCATTAGTAATGGTAGTTTGAAGGCCATTTGTTTCTATCTCAAGAAGTTCCAGTTTCCCTAATCCTACTGTAAAGCCATCTTCAAACCTGTATTCATCTTTTGAATTAACCCATGCTTTCATTTCATCATCCCATAATTCTAATTCACCAAGGCCTACTTCAAACACTGGCTCAAGCACTAATTCCCCAAGCCCTACTGTAAATTTCTCTTTTTCCTTTTTACCCGAACAATCAGCAGTCATCATTTTATTTAATAATTGACGGGCCAGTTTCGCCTGTTGCAGTTTCTGAGCATCTTCTTTGTTTACTTTTTGATTTTTATTATTATCTAAAAGTTTTGGATCAAGCGGTGTTAACTCATCTACGGGTGGTATTTTGGGGAGGGGCACTAATTCATCATCACTGTTGTCAGCATAATTGTACCCTGATTGATTAATGCTGCCATTGGCAGTTTTTATATAAGGATTGCCATACAGACCCGGCTCGGTAATAACAGTTTTGCCAACACCAAATGAAATGCTGACATTAGGCATAGCACCTCCATTCTGTTTGATTCCAAAATTATTTTCATTTAAAGCTGAAGCTTCAGCACTCAGCCTTAATACTTCCAGGCCAACTGGCATGCTTACTACAACCGGGCAATTGAAGGAAGGAATGGGGAGTTCAGCTATATTATTCGGGCTATTTTCTTTTCGACTCCACGCAGGAGGCCTTTTCAATTTTCAAATCTTCAACTGCATGCTGATGCAAATCAGCCATAGCACGAACCCAGCCAACATATTCATTGATCACTACGTTTTTAACATTGCCTGTGAGATACCATCTCCAGGTGCACCATGCATTCAACCAGGTACGAAACTCATCCAATCTTTTCTGATGAAACTCTTTTATTCTGGGGTTGACAGCCTGCATAAATTCATTGGCCTTACGGTTGAAATCAGGGCATTTATCATTCTTACCTGTTTTGTTTTTTATTTTTCTTTGTTCATCAATATAATTTTCCAGCATTGCATATTCCTGTGTATGCTTTTGCATCATTTCGTATTGATAAGTTGCCAGCATTTTGGTGATATACAAAGCCGGTTTACTCATCATGTTTACTCCTTTGATATTTTCTTTGGCCATTGTTTTTACAAATTCATCCTGGCCTTTATCCATCAATGCATCCAATTCGGCGGCGGCGGCTTCTTGTAGTTCTTCCAATTTTTTCTCCAATCTCTCGTGCATAATGTCGTATCCTTTTTTGATGGATTCATCATTATTAAATCCAGTTACAGAATTAGAGAACTGTGGAAGTTCAATCCATTTTTTTGTGAAGAACTCGTGAATACTGATGCGCTGCTTCAATTTTTCAAAATCCATTTTTTCTATTCGTTTACCTGCTTTCTGATTGTTGATCATGTTTTCGGTAAAAGGATTGGGAATTTCTTCAAATGCTTCAACATAATCTTTGACTGCCTTTATGGGATCACCTTTTATTTCATTAAAAAGGCCAGCGCACAATTTCGTTTCTGGATTTGCTGGATTACGCAATGCTGCCATTCCATAGAATCGTTTAGCGCTATCCACTTCACCAAGATTAAGCCATGCAAAACCAAGATTGTTATTAATACTGCTGTTACCTGGAAGTTGTTGCTGTAATTTTTTAAGATAAGGGATCGCTTTTTCAGGATAGCCGCTTTGTGATAGAATGGCAGCCAGATTATTCTGGTAGTTTATGTTTTTAGGATCAGCAACCACAGCTTTCATAGCCAAACCCATGGCAGCCTGAAAATGGCCCTGTAAAAAAGCAATAATGGAAGCAGCCATTAGGGAGCCTCCGGTCTTTTCTTTTGCAAATATTTTTACTATAATCGCTTTTTCATCTGCTGCTGCTTTTAGCATCAGCTTATTATATAAAGCCGCAGTAGTAGCTGTTACATCAGCATTGGTAAATGTTTTTTTTGCGATAGCATTGATTCTTGCAGCATCTCTTTTGGGGATTAATTGCTTATTATCTGTAAACACTGCATAATCTACTGTTTTTGCATTTTGCTCCATCAATACAGGCATCACATCTTTCATCAACTTTTTCATTTCTTCCTGTTCTTCTTTGCTCATGCCCTCTGCCTTCATGGCATCTTCCATCATTTTGTTCATCTCTGCCTGCGATGGTTGTTTTTGTTTGGGCTTTGGTTTGGTTTGTGCCAATAAACCAGTAGAAAGAAAGGAGAACATTACAAAAAACAGAATAGTTGTGCTTTTCATTTTACAAATATTTTAGTTGACAAAACAAAAATGGTAAACTCCTAATACTATTTCTATCCCTGAAAAACAGGATATATTTCTTAAACAAAATATCCTGTAAAACAGGGATACAACTTATTTTTATAGAAATTATGTTTGTAAAATGAGATATGCGTTTTTTGCTACAATAGCCTGCACTCTTACCATCCATATTTGGGCACAGTCTTACAACCGGGATAGTGTGACAGGAGTAGTTGAACAAATTCGCAAAACAAAATTGGATACTGGGCATATCAGACAATTGAGAGATCTCGCTTATGAAATTGGCGAAAGCGATAGTACATTATCTCGTCAGTTACTGAATGAGGCATTGCAGAAAAGTTTACAAATAAAAGATGGCACTGCCATAGCCAATACGTATCGTATGCTGGGGCTGTGGTACAAAGACATGGGCAAACCAGATACTGCTTTGATATATTACTGGGCTTCGCTTCAGGTAGCCACCAAGCATGAGCTACTCTACCTGATGGCCGGGGCTAATTTTGAAATCAGCAATATCAAATACGAACTCGGCGAGTATGATAGTTGTATAGATTATAGTCTGAAAACACAGGAGCTATTTGAAAACCCCAAAATTTTTGAATACAAAACCCTCACCCAGCGCATCCTGGATAAAAAGAAATCGGACCTATACTCCAATATGAGCAGTGTGTTTAATACTTTAAAAAATTTGCCCAGGGCAGATGAATACATTGATAAAGCACTGGCCATTGCCGAAAGCTACAAAAACGATAAAGTGATTGCTTTTTATACACAGCAAAAAGCAGATAACTTTTATGAAAATGGGCAAATCGAACGAGCATTGCGACTGCGGTTAAAAACAATTGCAACACTTGAAAATGGGGCTATACAAAAATCTTTTTTACAGACCTTTTACCTTAAAATTTCTAATGAATATTTTGAACTTGATAAAACAGATTCTGCGAAATTATTTGCACAAAAAAGTTTGCAAACAGCCTCTGAATTAGAAGTGCCCGATGCAATGGCCCATTCTTATATGCAATTGGGTGAAATTGCTTTAAAAGAAAAACAATACAATCTGGCCGAAGATTATCTGAAAAAATGTACAGCTTATTTTACTCAAAGTAATGATCCACACGAGAAACGAAGTTTTGCTGATATGATGCGTCGCCTGATGTTTGCTACCGGCAGGTATAAAGAAGCGTATAGTTATTACGAAACCTATCATGAATTAAACGATAGAATTTTGAAAAGTGAAAGATCTAAACAATTTTCAGACAGGGAGGCAAAATACCAGTCGGAGAAAAAAGATGCACAAATAAAATTGCAACAATCCTACATCAAACAAAAAAACACACTCAACTATTTACTCATTGGAGGCGCGGGTGCTTTATTTTTAATCTCAATATTGTCCTGGATAAACTTTAGAAGCAAACAAAAATTGCAGCAGCAACGCATCAATGAATTAGAAACTGAAAAAAAATTAGCCGCCACAGAAGCTGTACTAAAAGGCGAAGAACAGGAAAGAACCCGCCTGGCCAAAGACCTGCACGATGGATTGGGTGGGATGTTATCAGGTATAAAATTCTCATTAAACACCATGAAAGGAAACTTAGTAATGACGCCTGAAAATGCTCAGGCATTTGAACGTAGTATGGATATGCTGGACAGTTCTATTAAAGAAATGCGCCGGGTAGCACATAATATGATGCCCGAAGCATTAGTAAAATTTGGTTTAGATACAGCGTTAAAAGATGTTTGTACCGATATTAATCAAAGTGGTGCTTTACAGGTAAACTATCAATCTATAGGGATGCAGCAAGTACAAATAAATTCAGTAACTGCTAGTACCATTTATCGTATTGTGCAGGAACTGCTGAACAATACCATTAAACATGCGGCAGCAAAAAATGCAATAGTACAATTGAGCAAAACAGATGGTATTTTATCGGTAACAGTGGAAGATGATGGAAAAGGTTTTGATACAGCTATTTTAAAACAAACAAGAGGCATTGGCTGGGATAATATTCAAAATCGGGTAGAATTTTTAAAAGCTAAAATGGATGTAGATTCATCTCCCGGCAAAGGCACATCGGTACATATAGAAATTAATATGTAATATCACTTTCAAAATCAATTTTTCTAATGGGTAGCAGCACGATAAAAATATTTATTGTTGACGATCATTACATGGTTATAGAAGGCATCCGTTCTTTACTACAAAACGAAAAAGCCATTGAATGGCTGGGCCATGCCATGAATGCCGAGAGCTGCCTGGCCTTTTTAAAAAACCAGCAACCTGATGTGATATTGATGGATATTAGCATGCCCGGCCAAAGCGGAATAGAACTTTGCAAAGAAGTAAGGGAAAAATATCCGGCAGTATTTGTAATTGGTCTCAGCACTTTTAATCAACAAAGTTTTATTCAGAAAATGATGGATAACGGTGCTTCGGGCTATGTGCTCAAAAATGCGACACAGGATGAATTGCTGGAAGCGCTTACCATGGTTGCAAAAGGGAAAACATATCTTAGCGATGAGGTTTCTCAAACCTTGAGAAAAGAAGATACCACCAAAGTAATACTTACACGTCGTGAAAGGGAAGTATTGGAGCTGATAGCTGGGGGAATGACCAACAATGAAATAGCTCAAAAATTATTCATAAGCGTTACCACAGTGGACACACATTGAAAAAATTTATTAACAAAGATGGATGCCCGGAATACAGCTTCCTTAGTGCGTATTGCCACGCAGTTGAAACTGTTGGATTAAAATATCTGGAAAATCAGAAATCATTTTTTTAAATGATATGCGTTTATAGAATAAAAAAAATAGTTTTACGTCAAAATAAAACAAATGAAATCAATTAGAAGTATCTCATTTTTTCTTTTGCTGATGTTACTACATTATACAACCACGGCACAGAAGAAAAACTTTGATGTGGTTTCATATATTTCACCAAAAGGCTGGCAGCAACAACCATTTGAAGGCGGTATTCAGCTTACGAAAACAGATAAAGCAACTGGTGATTATGTAATAGCCCTTATTACTAAAGCCACCGCAACTACTGCCGCCGCCAATGAAAATTTTAGTATAGAATGGGACAAACTTATTAAAGGGGCGGTGCAGGCAAAAGATGCGCCAGCAATGCAAGACCCTGTGCAAAATAATGGCTGGGATATTATTTCGGGCACAGCCAACTATACCGATGGCGAACAAAAAGGGGTGGCCACTTTAATAACCGCCACCGGTGGCGGGCAAACGGCTAGTGTGGTATTAATGACCAATACTGATAAATATCAAAATGAAATGCTGGCCTTTGTAAATTCCTTATCGCTATCAGCTAATACAAACGCAAATCAAAACTCAGCAAATAATTCAAATACCAAGAACGCATCCATTACCGGCATGTGGGTATTTTACAATACAGAATCAAGTGGCATTAGCAACGGCATTCCGCAATTAACCGGCGGCTATATGAGAAGAGAATATGTTTTTTATCAGGACGGCACTTATATGTTCAGAGCCAAAGATTGGTTGGTGTATGTAAAAGACATTTTATTTGTATATGAATCCGGCACCTATGCCATCAATGGCAATCAAATAACACTTACACCCAAAAAGGGAAAAGGAGAATGGTGGAGCAAAGTGCCCAACAATACAAAAGCATGGGGCAAACTAGGCAAGGGCTTCAGCTAACTATAAATTAGAAAAAACAACTTATACATTTGATTTCGCTCAGTACGAAGGAAATGATGAAATAACCCTTCTACTAAAAACCTCAAAACCTACTGAACGTGAAGGAAAGGATGGAGACAAAACAGGTGTACAAGAATTTCGTTACAAATCAAGGGATATAAAAAAATCGCTGATAGATAACCCGCCGGGTTTTAAAACAAAATAAGAAGGTAACCTCTTAATTGTTGAAGCTTTCCGATACAAATTGTTAAGCTAAAATGTAAAGCCCTATCAATAAAGGGTTTCAGAGGTTGCGTATTTATTTGGGCAACAACTGGGCAACAAAACCCACTAAAACAAGTGCAAGTACAGCACAAAGAAAAGAAAAAATGTTGTTTAGTGTAGAGTGTGTTTGTCCTTATCATAAGCAATAAGCGAAGATAAGTTTTTACACTATCTTAATTGACTAACAACTGCTTCCAATTGTAAGCCCATATACTGGCAGAACTCTTCAACGGTAACAACTTGGTGTTGCTGCTTGTTGAAGTACTCTTTAATCCTCTTAATAAGGTATCTACCATATCTGTCGCTTTTGCCTGTGATTATCTGAATGTCTTTCGGATAAATACACAGTCTATTCATTTTTAAATTACTCTTTTCATACTCTATCCATACATCAGGTATAAAGTAAACATTGCAAAGATAATATGTTTTTGTGAGTGGTAAAAGTGTGTTTGTTGGAATAATGTGGCAATAACGGAAATGTCGGAAGTGGTTATTTGTAGAGCCTTATAAAGCATTATAGTTTTGTATCGTGATGAAGAAAATAATTGTATCGGTTTTGTTTTTAACGGCTTTTACAGCCGCTTTTTCGCAAGAAGAAGCAAGGGTGATGAAAGTTAAGGATGGCGATACATACGTTCTTAAAACGACTGCAAAGGAGCATACAATAAGGTTATTAAATGTTGATGCTCCCGAACTAAATCAACACTGGGGTTTTAACTCTTGGCTCAATGTAAAAGCCTTGATACTTGGTAAAGTGGTAAAGTTTGAAGTATTGAAAACTGATGTGTACGGTAGAGAATTGGCAATGGTATATGTGGATGGGCAAAGACTGGATGAAATACTTATTGCAAATGGTTGGGCTTGGCACTACATCAATTTTGATACTGATGCAAGGCTTGAAGATTTGATGCGGAAAGCATCAAGCGAAAGAAAAGGACTTTGGGAATGTGGGGCTGAAAAAGTTTGTCCGCCCTGGCTATTCAGAAAGTATAATGCAAGAAACAGATACAGGTTTTGTAAAGGCTGTATCGCAACAAAAAAGTAATTACTAACAATTTAAATAAATAACAAAATGGCAAGATTAAAAGGCTTACTAAAAATAGAAGGTACATTGGATAACCTTACCTTCTACAAAACACAGGATGGACATCTTGTGAAAACAAAAAGTGGTGTATCTGGTGACAGAATAGCCAATGATCCTAACTTTCAGCGTACCCGTGAAAACGGTAGCGAATTTGGAAGCTCTGCAAGTGCTGGAAAATTACTCCGCAATGCTGTTCGTAATTTGATGATGAACGCAAGTGACAACCGTGTTACAAGTCGTTTAACGCAAATAATGACACAGATTAAAAACTACGATGCCACTTCTCCAAGAGGTGAAAGGAATGTAGGTATCGGAATTGCGGACCCAATGGCACAAGCCTTATTGAAAGGTTTTGATTTCAATGATAGTGCAACTTTGGGTAGTGTTGTATTTGCTCCGTTCACTGTAAACACTGGTACTGGTGATATTGCTTTCCCTGCATTCACTCCTATCAATGATATTTACTACCCTACTGGAGCAACCCACGTTAGTTTTAAATCTGCGTTTGCTGATGTGGATTTTGTAAACAACGTGAGTGCAATTGAATACAGCCCTGTGCAAAATTTGCCAATTGATGGCACTAACACACCATTCAATTTACTTCCTGCCGGTGTTCCAGCAGGTGCAGGTACAAAACTTTATTTCTTGACGATTGAATTTTTCCAAGAGGTAAACGGTATTCAATACTCGTTAAAAAATGGTGCTTACAACGTGTTAAACATTGTTGAATTAGCCTAATAGCTTTCTTTCTTATCGGTTAAATAGAAGCCCTGCCCTTGTGGTGGGGCTTCTTGTTTTAAAGCAATAGCAAAGCCCTAAAAGGGCAATGCTGAAAGCTCACGAACACCTGATGGATAGCACCAAACGAAACAACCACAAGGAAGCTGATAAACCTTGATGCCAAAAACTGGCTGATGGGCTAACCGAGACCTGCGGATGTAACGCTGATAAGCAAAAGGTGAAAGCTGCAAGTGCTGATGGAGAACCTGCGGAGTAAAAGGACAAATGCCTAACTGGCTGCCTGCTGAAATACGTGGATGATTTTGCATAATGAAATAATTTATATGCTTCTCACAGCAAGGGGGATAAAAAAACCAAAAGGAAACGGAATAAATGATAGCCTTGTGCGGTGGGTCTGTGTTTATGCCGTAGTCTTTTGGTTTTTTTAGTGTTGGCTTTGTGCGTCTGCCCCCCTTGCTATTTTTGCATATAAATTTTTTATGGTGCAAAAGCATTTCCCCAGGTTATGGCAGCCAATACGGCTACCTTTTAAAGTGCCTGTACATCATTGCTTTTTTTACATCGGCTAAGAGTGCCAATGTTTCGTACATCTGTTTTTCTTTTCGTTCTATCAGCTTTACTTTATGGACATCTTGCACAAAGGCATATTTATCTTTGCTGACTGCTTCGGCTTGTGCCTTAATGGTGCTTTTAAAATCACTGATGCGGATAAATGGAATAACTGAACCAGTAAGGAACTGATGAAAATGCTTTGCCTTCCATAAGCCGAAAGAAAGGGTTTTGTAAAAATCCATATCATCTGAATTTTTGCAGGAAATTACAAAGCAATTGGGGCAAGGCTTTTCAAGTGGTTTGCCACTATTTAAACCTTTGCATAAAATGTAAACATCAAAATCGCTTGTTTGATTTTTTGGATTGAATGTGTGAATTTTTGGACTGTGCATAATACTTGCTTTAAAGTTTGTATCTGCTTTTGCCCTTGCCTGTGCTGTGCTTCGCTTACGCTCCGCAACACATATATAATTTGACAAAGAAAAAAAACAGAAAAAAAAAGAAAGCATTCTGATAGGTGGCGTGGCTAAAAAACCAAAAGGAAACGGAATAAGTCCCGAAGGGTGAAAGGCAAATACCAATAAAAAATAAAAGATTATTTGCCTTTCATTATGCCGTAGTCTTTTGGTTTTTTTATCAGCGTGGGCTTGTGTGAGCCACCTAATTTTGCTGCACTTTTTATTTTTATTTTTTTATCCTCTTTTCAAAACTGTATTCAGGATTTCAATAAAAATTCCACTGATAAAAACCGATTGGCTTAAATCAAAATCAATAATCAAAAAACGAAATGTCTTTAGTGCGTTGGATTGGGGCTATATGTCGCAGAAAAAATAAAGCATACCATACTGTGGTAGCGTAGGGAAAAAGCAAGTGTATGACTGAATGGAATGTTGCAAAAAGTGCGGAGGTGCTTGGAGTGGCTTGTAGCTTTTGCTTGTGTGTGATTGCGTTTTTTGTAAATTATTTCAACACAAAAAACATTGTAGCGTTGGCAAAGCAAAAGCCAAGACACGGAAAGCAAAGGGTTGGTTTTGCAATATGGAATGAGGGAATACTCTTGCTGTGCGGTGCAAAATAAATGGTGAAATGAATGGAAGTGTAATGTAGTGGAAGGTAGTGTAGCGAAGCGAAACGCTGTAACGAAATGGAACTGGAATGAATGAACCTTTTATTGCACATTGCCATCAACAACTAATGCTTTATTTTTTTCTGCACCGCTGAAAAGGGTGGTTGGGGTGTGTGGCTTTGGGGGGCTGTGCGTTGGGAGAAAAGACGGCTTCCATTTTATCAAAATGGCTATGGTATTGGCTATTTAACATAATGTTATTATGTGACAGCCTGTGCGGTTGGATGCTTGCATAAGCGATGGCAAAAGGCTGTGCGTAGCGAACACATAATGCCACATTATGTTATTTAGCTTCAGGCAGTTTTTATACTGGCATAAGCGGAACGGTGGTGGTGGTTGGAGTGTAGCGTTTTTTTGTTGCTATGCTGTGTGTTGGCTTGGCTCTTTGGCTGTGGAGCAAAGCGGAACAGGCAATGTGCCAAATGCTTGGGGAGCATAGCCACAAAAAATATGACAGTTAAAAACTGACTGCAATACCATAGAGTGCTTTGAAGCGTTTGCCTTGTGTGTTGGCAAAGCACTAAGCCGTCTTTTCTGTGCGGTGGGTCGGGGGGGAGTTGAAGTTATTTAGGTAGCGAATTGTTTAAAATAAAACCAAAAGCCTTTTCTAATGTCTTTTCACCAATGCCATCATAATTTGCTAAAGCAATCATTGAATTTGCTTCTCCGTTTTGGATAATCTCAGATATTTTTCTTGCGTATTGAGGTTGTATGCCTGTTTCTATTTTAATTGTCTTTTCGTCTAATGATAACCATTTTGCTTTAAATGAAGCAAACAAATCGTCTTGAGCATTTGGATCATAGTCATAAATTTCAATATCAATTGAGCATCTATTTAAATAATGGTCCATTAGTAATTTAACTTCGTTTGTGTCTAAACCGCCATTGTGTGTTCCGAGTAAAGGAAAAGCAATTGAAGTGATCCCTTTTGTTTCGTAGGTATCGACAAACTTTTGTAAACCTTGCTCAATCCACTCCATCTTACTTGGATATTTCCAATGAAACTTTGTTGGAAAACTTAAAATCCAAGGAGCATTTTCTTGTTTTGTGTAAAGCCACAATGAGCCAAGCCTGATTAGTTTATTTTTACAATGTTCTTTGTACTCTAAATACATTTGTGGATACCTAAGTTTATGAACTAAGGCTATTCCCTTTCCCATTACTCCAACACAGTTTACAGTGTTAACTATGGTCTGGCACTTGCTATTGAATATATTCCCTCTAAAATGTTTAATCGCCATTTTCTATTTCGCTTTTAAGTTGTCTATACATTTCCCAATATTTTGGTGACATTTTTATTAATCCTTCCTCCTCATCAAATACTTTTTCTCCGTTTTGATAATCAAACAAATGTTCAAGAAATTTTATACCACCTGCATCTGCTGTATATGATGCTATATCGCACTGGTAATAAATCATAAATAATCCAAAAAAAGCAGATGTATTCATATTACAGCGTTTAGCTAAATCCAAGATTACATTCTTTGTTTCCTGAATAGATAATTTGTTTTGGAAGTATTCTCCTATACAGTCACCAGTCAATAATGAAATTAAAACACTTAGTTCACTATCAGTAAACGGTAACTTCGCCCATATATCTATTATTATCTGCTTTGTAAAAGAATATTGATTGTTTTTATTTCCATTAAAGAAGGCCGAAGGCTTTCCTAAATCGTGTACAAATAAAAAGAAATAAAAAAAGTAACTGTCAACACATAACTTCTTATCAAAGAAATATTTGTAATAATTTTTAGCTACAATAATTGTATGTGTTTTTAGCAAATAATGACGCACTTTGGAATTATATGCAAGCTCTATTTGGTCATTTAAACTGGATAAATAATTGATTACTCCTTCAAAGTCTGTTTCTTTTGAATAAGCTCCACCATCAAGCAGAATCCCAAGCTCACCATAGTAATATTCAAAAAAGTCGGCTCTATTTGGATTTGTATTACAATTAGGAATATAACACCTTAATTCTTTTATAAATGCTTTCCGTTGTTCCACCGGTATTCAACTTTATCAATATTAGTTGCAGAATATGGCATTTCACCTGACCCGAAACAGAAAAGTTTTAAGTTAAGAGAATATAAAGGCGATAAGCCATCAAATACATCAATTATTCTTACGACTTCTAAATTCTTTAACTCAGATAATGGATTTAAATCAGCAATATTTGAAACTTCATTTATTTCAAAATATGAATTTGTTTTAGGTTCAAGATATCTTGAATCTCGTTTTCATTTAAAAGTGGAATAGAGTTTTCCCGTATACTTATTGTATTGTAATTGTAAAAGGCATAAACATCTTCAATCATAGCATAAAGGGCACTTTCACGATTCAATGACTCCTTCCAATTCAAATAAAATATAATTTTCCAATCAATGCTCAGGTTATTCCAAAACACTAAATGACTTTTAATACTTTTAATTGCTGTTATGTTTGTCAGCTTCTCATAAATTAACCACCTTCTATTTGATTCATCTATGAAATCTAAACTAATGTTCTGTTTTAAATTACCAAGCGATACGTAAGAGTTGAAAACAATTTTGTCTTTATCTATTTTATTGACATCACCTGAAAGTATTTCCATTTCTCTAAGGTCAGATGTGCCATTCAAAACAAAATAACCGCTTCCTTTAAAGGTTGTGCTAATGTGTAATTCCGTTTCTTCTTCTCAATTCTTACTCTTGGATTTTCATTGTTGTAATAACTGGTATCAACTACAATATTTGTAAAAATATCTTTATGCTCACGGCCTAATAAATTTATCAGCAAAGCTCTATCTGATTCAGACGGACAAACTATTTGAAAATCGCTCAGATCATTAAAAGAAAACTCATCTTTAACTAAAAATTCCTGTTGAGCATAGTTTCTGTATTTATTGTAGTCTTCTTTTGTTGCATACTGTTGTGGGGTATAATACAAATCCTCAAAACCGAATTTATTTATCATTTTTGCTATACTACCAAATTGCGTTGAACCAGTTTGCATATTTCCATTGCTGATACAACATTGCTCTTCATTTTTAAACAAAACATCTTGAAGTGAAAATCTGAAAAAGATTGGGATAGGACATTTCGGAAATCCTAAACCTCTTGCTTTTTCATACCAAGAAACCCAGCCGTAGGTTTTACTATCATAACCATCTGATGTGTTTTTACCTAAAAATTCATTATAAAACTGAGTTGGTGTATGTGGTCTGAAATAGAATCTGGCATAATCGTGAGCATCATTTCTCAAATGCACTACGTTTCCAGCTGCATCACCTTTTATAGTTGCTTTGTTTCTGCTTTGTATTTTTCTGTTTTTAATTATTTCAACAGCATTGTCAATATGTGAAAAGTGATAGATACTTCCTTTCCATCTTGACCATTGTTGCTCAATTCTGTGAATAAAATTCAATGTTGAGGAATTATTTATTTCATTGCTAACATAATTGCCTAATAGTTCATCAACTCGTTTATTGTTTTTAAGTGCTGTCCAATTCCAAAATGGCTTAAATTCTTGAATAATTTCTACCGTAAAATCTATATTATTGTTCGATGAAATCAAATCCCATTCTAAATGCTCTTTGAATTGATTTAATACCTGGCTGTTTAATAGAAGTTTACCCGATTCACAAATAAAACGCCAATTCCATTTGTCTGCAAAACGTTCAATGAAAGCAATATCAGTAAAATTGATTTGGGGATTTTCCGTAATGCTATGCCAATCCCATTTGTTTTCAAATTTGGCAAGTAGTTCTTTGGTTGGATTTAAACCAGAATGTTTTGAAAGGTATTCCCAATCTAAATCAAAATCTTTAGTTAGTGATAATAGCTCAATAGTTGGCACAAAAGATTTGTGCCGGGATACATTTTTCCAATTCCAAGGTTTTGATTTGGTTCTTTCAATAAATTCAGCATTAAATTCAATATTGGTATCATTGGATAAATATTCCCAATCCCAATCTTTATCTAATAATTGTAGAAACGTTTCATTTGTAAAATCAATCTTTTTTCGTTGAGAGATAGCTTTCCAATTCCAATTTTTGTTTTTAAGTTCAAGTATAAGTTCAATTGAAATTTCAGCTTTCTTATTTTCCGATAAAATTTGCCAATCCCAGTTTTTGTCTTTTGTTGAAAGAATTAAATCACTATCAATATTGATGTCTTTCCTATTTGATAGTATATCAAATTTGATTTTTTGAAACTGTTTTAAAATTTGTTCCAAATACTTTTCGTTGTCCCTTTTTTGCTGCAAAAGAAAACCGCCAAACTCGGTTAAGTAATCCCAATCCCAATTTTCACCTTTATACTTCTGTAATAGTAGTCTGTTGTAATTTATATTTCTGTTTTGAGATAAAACTTTCCAATCCCAGTTGTTGTCAAACTTTTGCAGGTAGCGGTCAATATTGCTAAACCATTCTTTGCCAGTATTCCAGCTTTTAGGATTAAATTTTTGTTGAATAGCATTACTTTCAGATAAAATAGACCAATTAATTTTTTTCTGGAAAAGGTTAAGTGTAGCAATGTCTGTTGGGAAAAATTTATGATTTGAAATGTAATCCCAATCCCATTCAAATAAATCTAAGCTATGCGTTGCTTTTACAATAGGGAATAGTATTTCAAAAGGAAATTTAATAGTTAAGGCTCTCCAAATATCTTTACGTAATTCGTTATTTACAACAGATAAACAAGCCGCAATTCTTGGAAGCTGTTTATCCATTGCAAGCTCGTTTTCTATTGTAAACACTTCCGTAATCAGAAATTTCCAATCAATAAAACGGGCTAAATCCTCTAAAATGTCAAGAACTGTTTCTTTGTCAAGTTTACGGGTTGCAATTTTCCAATCCCATTTTTCAAACAAATCTATATCATCAAAACTATCAAGAATTGTCTCTTCTGTGCTATTCTCTGTAATGAATGTCCAATCCCAAGGAAAATGGCTATTTGTAAAAATGTATTCTTGTTTTTCTTTTTGTGTTAGAGAAACCCAAAACTGAGATTGTTTTTCGTTGTTCGTTACATTGTTAAACGCCTCCAAGTTTTTGTTCCAAAACGAAACATCAAAGGTTGATTGCGATAAAATTTCTGACCAGAGTAGATTGTTTGAAAAAGAAAACTCGCCAACAAAAGCCCTTTCAATAAAAGGCAGGTTGTCAATTAGATTCTTGTTTTTTGACACTCCTTCCCAATTCCAAGCAAAATCAGGAAATTCTTCAATCAAACTGTAATCTGAAATTTGTTTGCTTACATTTAAAAAGCCTACTTCTGTTGTTATACGGCTATTATATTTTACAAAACTTGTATTATCCCATTTTACATTTTCGTTGGTATCAAAACCATTGATGTATGCTTTACTTTCCCATTGTATCAGATTTTGCTGTTCAAAGAAATCAATTAGGCTTGTTGTCCATAGATATTTTTGGTGAGCAACAACGAAGTTGTCGGGCAAATACTGTTTTAAAAGTGACTTAAAAGATTCTTCCTTCAAGCATTTGGCAATTATTTCAGCGTTATTGAAGAAGCGATTTAAAACAATGTGCCAATTTAATTTACTTGCAAATGCTGAAATGTTTTTGTGAAGAAAATTAAGATTGATTTCTTCTGAAATAAATCGCCAATTCCAATTCTTTGAAATGAGAGTATCAAGTTTATCCTTGTATTTGATAATATGTTTTTGAAAACTTCATTTTTACTAACCGTTA